>NZ_CP091975.1:1887491-2516655 GCF_029016285.1 Vibrio sp. DW001
GCACTAACGCCATTGTTCAATTTAGACGCATCAATACTGACACCTCCATTGACCAAAGTAATCGCGCCAACCCCGTAGCTGTCCAGTGAGCCTTCAAAAGATAACGACCCTAAGCTTGGGTCAACGAGTTTAACGTCCACAGTATCAAGAGTCTCAATACCGCCTTCGTTCTGGAGTGATGAACCATCTAATTTATCAAACGTCAGGTTTAAGTGGATGACACCATCTTCATAAGCCTTACCCGCCAAGACTGATGCTGGTTCGTTATCGGTAAAGCTGTCCGTAGTTTCGACGACTAATGTAGTTTCCTTTATACCGTCAACAACAGGGGTAACTTGTACCGGTAGATTCAACGTTGTGATGTTTTCATCACCTGACGTCTTATCCGTAATGACAACAGTGATAGGCAGTTTAAAATCACCTGAATAATTGTTAGGCAATGTGAGCATTAAGCTTTCATTTGCTATGAAGCTTCCATCCTCATTGAGTTCGAAGTCAATTGAGAACTTTCCATTATCGAAGTTTTCTTCTCCATTAATCGACAAACCGCCTAATGACGTAAATGGTTCAATAGAGGTATCAATAACAATTGAAACCACATCATTTTCAGCGTTTGCACCTTCAAAATTAAGTATTCCTAGATCCTTAAGCTGCTTCATTAAATCAATAGCGTTGTCTTCTGTACCAACGATAACTGTATCGGGGGTAATAGCCGGGTCAGGTAAAAGTGTTGTGGCTAAATCATTTGTATGCACGCTTGAGTTTGGATGGAGAAACACAACGTTAATATCCGTTGATAGTTCTTTAGGCGCACTACCTTCATTCTCGTCTCCCAAGTCAACAACTTCAGCTCTAACAGTAAAGCTAAGTTCATAAGGGTCTGTTTCACCAAGAGCATATAGACCATCAGGTGCTGTAATTGCAAAAGAGTTTTCGTCAATGACGGTCCACGTACCATCGCCATTATCAATAGCTCCAGTTATGGATAACTGATCGATCAAATAATTATCGGCGTCACTCAAGGGCGACGATAAATTTAAGTCTATTACGATTTCAGATACCTGTTCTAAGGAAGATGGGTCAAGATCATTAAACCCTATTGAGATGTTGGCGCCCGCTTCCTCTCCATTGATAGTAAAGCTAATGCTATCGTTGTCGCCGTTAACATTATAGACATCATTACTGCTATCAGTATCACCACCATCGTCAAAAGAAATGCCGTCCGTATTTAGTGTCGTGACGGTAAGTATGGCTTCATCATCACCTTCAACTACGGGATTAACGACAACGTTAACAACGCCGTTAATGACATTTGTGGCCACGTTATTTTCGTTATCTACGTCGACCTCTTTAACCGTCAGTTCTGTGTTTAACTTAAAATCAACGCTTGAGTCTTCGGGTGCAAGGACACTAATAGTCAAGTTATCCTTAGTTAATGCCGTACCATCCAAAGCGGTAATTGTAATCGTGTCATCAGCAGCGAGTATGTATTCTCCGTTGACAAGATACTGCGCAGCATCACCACCATTAACCTCTACCTTATAATTGTTACTTTCATCGATTATTACTTGTACGTCAGAAGGACCACCATCTAACGTCACAGAGGCTATAAACTCATTATCTACCCTTGTTGTATCATCGAGTAAATTCAGATACCAATTGACGTTTATCGCGGTATCTTCATTCCCTGTCGAAGTAGTTGTATAGCTATCTGCGCTGCTTATGACTGGTGTCACTTCGATAAAGATGTCTTTTTCTTCTATTCTCGTATTACCATCATTCTCAGTCACAATTATTTTCGCGATAATATGTATATCATTTGTAGAGTTGACTAATGGTACAATTTTAATATTTGTGCTCGACACGTTTGCTTCGTATTTTGGATAACCGTTTTCAGTACCAACGTAAGTTAAACTGACTTCATTACCTGTAGCAAGGTCGATAATTTTATATTCTCCAGCGTCACCACCGCCCGCATCAGAAAGGACAACAGATATCGTTTCTGAACCATCTTCAGGGCTTACTATCTCACCCGTCTCGATAGCAAAATTAAGAGTAACTTCAGAGTTCTCATCGATTGTCGTTTTGATGCCCGTAATCTCTTCGCCAGACTGAATCACATCCCATTGTCCGTTACCAACGACAACTGGCGCATCGGCAATGCCTTTTATATCAACATGGATAACTTGATCTGGAATACTTACATTGGTGTCAACTGTATCTCCGTTATTAAGGCCCGCAGTGTCTTCAATTGAAGCTCTGACTGTAAAGTCAAAATCGACATTGCTGTCTTGAGGTGGCGTAATCGTTGTGTTTGGATCTTGTATGACATCATAGGTAAAAATGAGATCTACAGGCTTAGCAATATCAATAATATTGCCATTAGAATCCAGTTCTAATCCTTTTCCATCAGCATTAACGAACAGCGTGATAGTTTCATTGCCATCCTTATAGCTAAAGACACTTCCCTCGGGTAGTCCTATTAACTCGATATAGGCTTGTTCAGAATTATCGGTGAGGTCATCGAACAAATTCACGGTGATATGATCTTGGGTTAAAAATGCCGTGTCTTCATCAACATTGACACGACTTACGACTAATTCACCCTCATCGGCAACAGGGCGTACATCAATGACCACGGTATCCGTTATATAAGCTTGTTCTTTACCTGCCTCGACTAATCTATTGCTGTTCTCTGTTGAGATTGCCGTTACTTCAAGTTCGATGACACCACTAAAATTGTCTTCTGGATTAACTTGCAGTGTTTTTACTTGTTGTGAGGTGACGTTGTAACCCATTACAACATCGCCATTCGGTAACGAGATAGATTCCGCGACCAAAATCGTACCATCAGCTAGTTCAAGGGTATGGTTCGAATCGCCGTCTTTAAAAGCCACAATATAAGTAATCGTTTCACTATTATTATCTTGCGTCACCGCTTTAATATTTAAGACGATATTGTCTTCGTCTTCCGTCCCTGATTCGTAGGTGTCTAGGTTACGCCAAGTAGGTGTATCCGCAATAGCGTAAACGTCTATCGCTAATCGTCCAGAGATAGTTTCTAGTTCTACACCACTATTATCATCTGTTCTCGATATCACAGCGCTGATGTTATATTTAAATCCGTTGCTTCCGCTTGACCTATCATTCGTCGGCACAAAGTACAGGTTATCTAAAGACAATTTGTCGCCATCAAGCGAAGAAGATTTTATTTGGTTTGCTGTTAACTCACCACCGGAGACGGCAATATAGTTTCCACTGCTATCGAGATAATAGAAACTACCATTTGCATTGTTTGAAATCGAAATGGAATGTAAACTTTCATTGGAATCAAGGTCACCGACGTTTACCACAAAATCGACTTTAATTGGGGCATTCGTTGCATCGACGTTGTCATTGTCATTCACGACATTATCAGAACCGACTATCGCTGTATTACGACCAGCATCTTCCGTTCCTGATGCGCTAAGTGTTTCGATTGTAGAAGTACTATCAGAGATATGGATATTTATAGGGGTTGTTGACGTATCACCATCCCTATCGGTCGCCGTAAACGTGATAGGAATATCAAGTCCATCGACACCAGTATCGATATCATTTCCAAGGCTTGTGTAGGTTACTTTTCCTCCTGATTTGACCTCTAACGTCCCAATCTCTTGCTCTTTGAAAATGATCGTGTAATTACTTTCACTGTTGCTCGTAGAATCCAGCCTTAGTTCTACCTCTGAGTTAGCAGGACCTGAATACTCAGTCTCTGTTATTATTCCGACATCGGCTCCTCGATGATTATCAAGTTTTCCGTCGTTATCGTCATCCACTGCAACGAAGATATTGATACTATGGCTTCGAGTACTGCCTTCAGCTAATGAAATTTCTTGATTGGATTCAATTACTGGTTCGTCATCGACGATGGTGACACTAAACTCATTTGTCGCAACGTCGCCATCTGTATCTGTCGCAATAACAGGCACGATGAACGTAACCTCATCATCATTCCCATCAGCTATAGAGTGTGTAATTGCTCGTACTAACTCAAAGTTAACCTGACCAAAAGTATTCGATGTGTCATCGTTATCTACAGTCACATTAATGACGACATCTTTTATGTCACCATTATTCTTGTAGGTAACACCTTGATAAACGCCGGTAGATACTTCTATAAATACAACTTCTCTGCCACCAGAAAGGATTGGTTCTACGTCTAGTAGGGAATTAAGTTGCGCTAAATCTACTTCGAATTTCTCAATATTGTCAACATTTTGGGTGACACTGATCGTCGTTGAATCATGCTCAGTCTCCAAATAATCGGAACTACCTTCAACTTGACCTGACGTTTTGTCTATGCCGCTTTCTTCTAATCGGACATTCTGGACCTCAGAAATTATTGGATCAGTACCATCGTTGATGGTCACATCGATGAAGTTCGTCGTGGTGTCACCGTCGGTATCTTCGACGATGACCGGTATATTCAGTAAGACGCTGCCAAGGTCATTGGCGTCAACGCCCACTTGGTCTATCGCCGCGCTTTGTAGAATGGTGTAATTCTGATTGGTCGGGTCGATCGTGACCGTCAATACCACAACGTCTGTATTTCCAGTCTTATCAACCAACGTTAACGTTAAGCCGTCATCACTGATCACAATCTCGGTCGCATTGCCGTTACTGGTGATATCGACCAGTGAGCTTAAATCCGTATCTAATTCACTAAAGGTGATGCTTTTAACTGCATCAACACCACTGTCGATAACCAATGATTGTGTTTGAGCGGTGTAAACGCCATCTGTCAGTTCGGCACTGACGGGAGCAATACTCGGCTCGGTACCATCGTTGATGGTCACATCGATGAAGTTCGTCGTGGTGTCACCGTCGGTATCTTCGACGATGACCGGTATATTCAGTAAGACGCTACCAAGGTCATTGGCGTCAACGCCCACTTGGTCTATCGCCGCGCTTTGTAGAATGGTGTAATTCTGATTGGTCGGGTCGATCGTGACCGTCAATACCACAACGTCGGTATTTCCAGTCTTATCAACCAACGTTAACGTTAAGCCGTCATCACTGATCACAATCTCGGTCGCATTGCCGTTACTGGTGATATCGACCAGTGAGCTTAAATCCGTATCTAATTCACTAAAGGTGATGCTTTTAACTGCATCAACACCACTGTCGATAACCAATGATTGTGTTTGAGCGGTGTAAACGCCATCTGTCAGTTCGGCACTGACGGGAGCAATACTCGGCTCGGTACCATCGTTGATGGTCACATCGATGAAGTTCGTCGTGGTGTCACCGTCGGTATCTTCGACGATGACCGGTATATTCAGTAAGACGCTACCAAGGTCATTGGCGTCAACGCCCACTTGGTCTATCGCCGCGCTTTGTAGAATGGTGTAATTCTGATTGGTCGGGTCGATCGTGACCGTCAATACCACAACGTCGGTATTTCCAGTCTTATCAACCAACGTTAACGTTAAGCCGTCATCACTGATCACAATCTCGGTCGCATTGCCGTTACTGGTGATATCGACCAGTGAGCTTAAATCCGTATCTAATTCACTAAAGGTGATGCTTTTAACTGCATCAACACCACTGTCGATAACCAATGATTGTGTTTGAGCGGTGTAAACGCCATCTGTCAGTTCGGCACTGACGGGAGCAATACTCGGCTCCGTACCATCGTTGATGGTCACATCGATAAAGTTCGTCGTGGTGTCACCGTCGGTATCTTCGACGATGACCGGTATATTCAGTAAGACGCTACCAAGGTCATTGGCGTCAACGCCCACTTGGTCTATCGCCGCGCTTTGTAGAATGGTGTAATTCTGATTGGTCGGGTCGATCGTGACCGTCAATACCACAACGTCGGTATTTCCAGCCTTATCAACCAACGTTAACGTTAAGCCGTCATCACTGATCACAATCTCGGTCGCATTCCCGTTACTGGTGATATCGACCAGTGAGCTTAAATCCGTATCTAATTCACTAAAGGTGATGCTTTTAACTGCATCAACACCACTGTCGATAACCAATGATTGTGTTTGAGCGGTGTAAACGCCATCTGTTAACTCGGCACTGACGGGAGCAATGCTTGGCTCGGTACCATCGTTGATGGTCACATCGATGAAGTTCGTCGTGGTGTCACCGTCGGTATCTTCGACGATGACCGGTATATTGAGTAAGACGCTACCAAGGTCATTGGCGTCAACGCCTACTTGGTCTATCGCCGCGCTTTGTAGAATGGTGTAATTCTGATTGGTCGGGTCGATCGTGACCGTCAATACCACAACGTCTGTATTTCCAGTCTTATCAACCAACGTTAACGTTAAGCCGTCATCACTGATCACAATCTCGGTCGCATTGCCGTTACTGGTGATATCGACCAGTGAGCTTAAATCCGTATCTAATTCACTAAAGGTGATGCTTTTAACTGCATCAACACCACTGTCGATAACCAATGATTGTGTTTGAGCGGTGTAAACGCCATCTGTCAGTTCGGCACTGACGGGAGCAATACTCGGCTCGGTACCATCGTTGATGGTCACATCGATGAAGTTCGTCGTGGTGTCACCGTCGGTATCTTCGACGATGACCGGTATATTCAGTAAGACGCTACCAAGGTCATTGGCGTCAACGCCCACTTGGTCTATCGCCGCGCTTTGTAGAATGGTGTAATTCTGATTGGTCGGGTCGATCGTGACCGTCAATACCACAACGTCGGTATTTCCAGTCTTATCAACCAACGTTAACGTTAAGCCGTCATCACTGATCACAATCTCGGTCGCATTGCCGTTACTGGTGATATCGACCAGTGAGCTTAAATCCGTATCTAATTCACTAAAGGTGATGCTTTTAACTGCATCAACACCACTGTCGATAACCAATGATTGTGTTTGAGCGGTGTAAACGCCATCTGTCAGTTCGGCACTGACGGGAGCAATACTCGGCTCGGTACCATCGTTGATGGTCACATCGATGAAGTTCGTCGTGGTGTCACCGTCGGTATCTTCGACGATGACCGGTATATTCAGTAAGACGCTACCAAGGTCATTGGCGTCAACGCCCACTTGGTCTATCGCCGCGCTTTGTAGAATGGTGTAATTCTGATTGGTCGGGTCGATCGTGACCGTCAATACCACAACGTCGGTATTTCCAGTCTTATCAACCAACGTTAACGTTAAGCCGTCATCACTGATCACAATCTCGGTCGCATTGCCGTTACTGGTGATATCGACCAGTGAGCTTAAATCCGTATCTAATTCACTAAAGGTGATGCTTTTAACTGCATCAACACCACTGTCGATAACCAATGATTGTGTTTGAGCGGTGTAAACGCCATCTGTCAGTTCGGCACTGACGGGAGCAATACTCGGCTCGGTACCATCGTTGATGGTCACATCGATGAAGTTCGTCGTGGTGTCACCGTCGGTATCTTCGACGATGACCGGTATATTCAGTAAGACGCTACCAAGGTCATTGGCGTCAACGCCCACTTGGTCTATCGCCGCGCTTTGTAGAATGGTGTAATTCTGATTGGTCGGGTCGATCGTGACCGTCAATACCACAACGTCGGTATTTCCAGTCTTATCAACCAACGTTAACGTTAAGCCGTCATCACTGATCACAATCTCGGTCGCATTGCCGTTACTGGTGATATCGACCAGTGAGCTTAAATCCGTATCTAATTCACTAAAGGTGATGCTTTTAACTGCATCAACACCACTGTCGATAACCAATGATTGTGTTTGAGCGGTGTAAACGCCATCTGTCAGTTCGGCACTGACGGGAGCAATACTCGGCTCGGTACCATCGTTGATGGTCACATCGATGAAGTTCGTCGTGGTGTCACCGTCGGTATCTTCGACGATGACCGGTATATTCAGTAAGACGCTACCAAGGTCATTGGCGTCAACGCCCACTTGGTCTATCGCCGCGCTTTGTAGAATGGTGTAATTCTGATTGGTCGGGTCGATCGTGACCGTCAATACCACAACGTCGGTATTTCCAGTCTTATCAACCAACGTTAACGTTAAGCCGTCATCACTGATCACAATCTCGGTCGCATTGCCGTTACTGGTGATATCGACCAGTGAACTTAAATCTGTATCTAATTCACTAAAGGTGATGCTTGCTACTGCATCACTACCCGCGTTAACGAATAACGAGAGAGTTTGTGGTTCCTGTGCATCGTCATTTAGAACAGCTTTACTCGGCTCGAAGTTAGGGTTTACACCATCCATTATTGATACATTTACATTTCGTTCAGACGTATCACCATCAGTATCAGTAGCGACAATACTCACGTCAAATTCAAGTTGGTCATTAGCATCTTGGTCAATCGAACTCAGTTGAGTTACGGTATACTCACCACTTAAATCTGAATTAATTTCTAACGTAAGTACTGGAGTATTGTTACCTACCGTTCTAACTTCAATCTTCGTTTTATCATCAGATAAAGTCCAACTCGTCTCTTCGCCGTTACTCGTAATTTGGTCGAATATTATAGACAGTTCATCGGACACGTCCCATTGAACACTTTCTACATCATCCGTTCCTGCGACAAAGCCTACACTCTCTACTTGTACCGCTGCGTTAGCTAAACTACCGTCAAATGATGTAGCATCGGTCAAAGTTATATCGTCAGGGTCACCATTGGACGTTGGTCCGGCACCGTCATTAACCGAATAATTAAGCTCGTTAGTAGCAACGTCTCCATCAAAATCTACGGACGTGATCGGTAGTGGGAAATTAATAACGTCACTGTCAGAATTTAACTGTTCAAGTACCTGATATTGTGTAATCGAATAGGTTCCATCAAGAGCAATAGTCGCCTCTAGCACAAGATTATTGGGCTCACCAACAACGTATACCGATAGTGTTCGTCCATCGTCAGATAATACCGCTTCTAGCGGTTGATTATTTGTAAGTACATCATCAAATAATGCCGTGCTTGCTTCATCAAAACGAATATCTTGAAGGTAATCAGAACCAATATTGATGGCTGCGCCTTCAAAAATGGTTGGGTTTTCAGGCGTCAGTTCTTTCGTCTCTGTATAATCAATATCAACGTCAACGGTCGTTTGGTCTTGCCCATCGAGGATGGTTGACGTGAGCACTACTGGAGATACAAGACTATTGTTACTAGTGTCTTGACCTTGAATAGCGATATCAATTGACAGATTATTGTCCGTAAATCGAACCAATCCTGTGCTACCAATCGATGCGTTGTGATCGATAGGCTGTTCTAAAGTAGTGGTAAGGGACAATTCTACATTAGCGCCAACGGATGTGGTCACTAAAGCAAACGTGATGACTGTCTCGCCACCTTGTACACCAACAATGCTGTTTGTTGCCTCGTCGAACCGGAATACAACGGGCTCACCTGATGAAGTAACTTCACTATTTAGCTCTAAAAGCAGTGTCTCAAGTTGAACGTCCTCAAAAGTGAACGTTAGCGGATCGAGAGGTCGGTTTCCCGCCGTAACGGTACTGTTAACGGTTGACGTTTGTAACGCACTCGATGAATCGATGATACCCTCAGTAATAGAGGCCGAGCCTACTTGTCCGCCCTCAGCGGGTCGAATGAGAGGAATATCATTATCTTCGGTAGCTTGTGTTCGCTCAAATCCTTGCGTTTCGAAAAACGTGGAAGCCAACGTTTCCATATAGGTATAGTCGATAGTGACAAAGCCGGCATTTGCACTTGTTGCACCCTGCCCACCAGCAGCTGTTGCTTCTAATGCAAGTGTCGGGTCAATCCCGTCCAATATAGCGGCTTGGATATCAGCAATATCGTCAAGCTCAAGTGTAGCAAGTTCACTCGCTACCGCTGTGGGGTCAACGTTTATGTCACCGGATACTGGCGCAATAGCGAGGTTTTGACCATTATTAAGGGCATCAGGTGCTAGGCAAGAAACACAGTTTCTGTCTACAATGACCTGTTGACCGTTGATTTGCACAATAACTTCGGCGTTTTTAGGTGTAATTAATATGTCTTGGGGGATTAACTGCATACCAGATTCGGCCAACTTCGCCGCTTCACCTGGTCTAATCAAAATTGCGCCACCAGTACTGGATTCAATAATGGCATTTTGATTTAAAATTTGTTCGTTCATACGGAGGTTCCCCAACACGGATATCTACTACTATGGAATTTAGTGCGAAATGATTTCTTTAAGATACGAGTCAACACGACCGAAAGATCATTGTAGAATATTAATTAAATGTAAAATCTGCACAATATCTTTACAGTATATCATCCCATCTGAAGCAATAAACAATAAAATATTATTAAATAACGTTATTAATGGTAACCTTGTCGTCTATCGATTACAGAGACCATATTAATGACAAAGCTAACATCAGACATAGAAGCAAACTTACAGTTATTTATAACTGATACTAAGAAGACTAAAATAGTTTGGGGGTTAAGAAATAGCGAAGAAGATTGGCTAGCCTGCGACTCTTCTGAGTTTGAAAATAGTGAAGTCATGCCATTCTGGTCCAACAAAGAAGACGCGGCAATACATAACGTTGAAGAATGGGCTGAATTTGAAATTTGCGAAATTCCATTAGACGTTTTTGTTGAAGATTGGCTTATCACCTTAGCTGAAGATGGCGTGTTAGCAGGAATTAACTGGAATGCATCATTAGAAGGCAAAGAATTAGAACCTTCAGATCTCGCGAAGTTATTTCTTTAAGCCTCTAAGCAAAACTGAATAATAGACTTAAAAAGCCCTTAGATTTAATGCTGATCATTTAAGAGAAAGCAATCATCGTCATTCCCGTGAAAACGTAATGCTGTTCGGTTAGTGCTAAATACTTCGTCATTCCCGTGAAAACGGGAATCTTGGTGAGTTTAGATCCCCATTTTCATGGGGATGACGTCGGTTTTCATGGGGATGACGTCGGTTTTCGTAAGGATGACAGAGTTAGATATCTTAAGTGAACATCATTACCAATTTAGGTTGGGCTGTTTTGATCTAGGTTTTACAACCCTGTATGAGTTTTGCTTCGTAACGCCGCCTTCACGCCATCCTGATTAGAAAGGTACTCGTCCAAGCCTGCTCTTCTTAATTCGCAGGACGGACAATTACCGCAACCATCACCTATGATACCGTTATAACAGGTCAAGGTATTGTTTCTAACGAGTGATAAAGCATCATAATGGTCTGATAACGCCCATGTTTCTGCTTTGTTTAACCACATTAGAGGCGTTTGAATAGTCAGTTTTTTATCCATGCCTTTTACCAGTGCGTCATTTATTGACTTAACAAATTCATCGCGACAATCTGGATACCCAGAAAAATCCGTTTCACACACACCAGTTATAATAGTATCCGCACCGATTTGATAGGCATAAATACCCGCTAAGGTTAAGAAAAGTATGTTTCTTCCAGGCACAAATGAATTGGGTAACCCGTTTTCTTGAAGCGCATGTGACACAGGAATATCATCACGAGTGAGCGAACTGATAGCAAGTTCGTTTAATAACCCGACATCCATAACCTTATGAGCCGTGATACCAAGATCTTTTGCCAGCTTTTTGGCCACCTCTATTTCTAACTTGTGCCTTTGACCATAATCGAAGGTAATCGCATGTACTTCGTCAAACTCTCGAATCGCTTTTACTAAACAAGTAGTCGAGTCTTGACCTCCACTAAAAACAACAACGGCTTTCTTCACTTCACTATCTCTGTTAAAACGCATCCGCTGACATTAGTTCACAACCTATTTAAGGTCAATTAGAACTAGTGTATTCTTCCTTTCGTTTTTCAATTTTATTCTTTTGGGTAGGTTATGTATAAACTCGTCGCTTTAGACATGGATGGTACGCTGCTAAACAGCAAAAAAGAGATCACGACACGCAATAGACAAGCTATAGCTCAAGCAAGAGCGCAAGGTGTAACGGTTATTCTGGCTTCCGGTCGACCGCTTGCAGGTATGGTCGATAAACTTAACGAACTGGAACTAACGTCTGACAAAGATTTTGTGGTCTCTTCTAATGGTTCTTACGTACATCGTGTTTCAGATCTGAAACAGGTACACGGTCAAATTATCACAGGTAAAGATGCAAAACGCGTGGCAAGGGTGGCTGAGGAATTAGGCGTGCATATGCATGCATTTAGTGTTGAACATGGCCTAATTACACCAAAAAGTAACCAATATACCGAGCGTGAAGCCATTATTAATGGCCTTAGTTTCAACGAGTTTGATTTTTCACAATTAGAAGATGACCATCCGATTGTTAAGGCGATGTTTGCAGATTCATCGGAAGCGCTCGATAGAGTAACCCCCCTTTTAACTGACGATCTCCATGCTGATTACACCATCGTTAGAAGCGCGCATATCTTTTTAGAATTTCTACACCTAGGAAGCAACAAAGGTATTGGTGTTGCCGTGGTGGCAGACTGCCTAGGGATTAAACCTACAGAAGTGATCAGCATTGGTGATGCTCAAAACGACCACCATATGATAAAGTACGCGGGACTTGGTGTGGCCATGGGTAATGCAACGGAAGAGACCAAAGCCTTAGCTGATCATATCACCGACACTCATGAAAACTCTGGTGTTGCTGAGGTTATCGAAAGGTTTATTCTCAACGTCTAATAAGCTCCTCATCCTAAATCGAGTTTCTAGTTATCAACATACTCTACGCAGACAGGTACCGGATTTGATTGGGTCAGACTGTGTAGAGTGTACCTCATTCAATCGACTTACAAAGCCAATGAATATGGTGGTTAAAACCACTCTTCTCATAGAATTTAAGGGCATGTTGGTTAAACTGCCACACCTCTACAAATATCTTCTTAACGCCATATTCTTCAAAGGTTTTTTCTAATCGTTGCATCAACTGGTTAGCGACGGATTGGTTCCTGTATTCCGGTGAAACAAACACTTCATCAACGCTACCCATTTGGGTCGGCTGACTGACCACTGAGATGAGTTCACAGAAATGCCCGGTAATAAACCCGACCACGTTGTCTTGAATTGGGTCGATTGCCACATACACAAGGCATTCAGGATCATGCATATATCGCGCAATAGACTTCTGTTTCTCTATTTCTTCAGGCGTTTTTATATCCGTTGGCATAGATTGATGATGATAGTCATGAAGATCAAACATCAACGAATTGAGCTGCCCTAGGTCGTCTAAACACGCTGGTCGAATTTTAATATTGGTCACTTTTACACCGAAAAAATAGAGACGTTATTGATCGCATTATAAGCAGTTTTTCATGTTACACAAAGCAAAAGACACCAACAAGGGTCGGTGTCTTTATTAAGGTTTAATTTTAGTGTTTGAGTACTCTTTCTATCTCTGTCAGGCTGCTCGGATCATCGATAGTTGAAGGGATTGTGTATGCTTCCCCATCTGCAATCTGTCTTATAATTCGACGCAATATCTTGCCTGAACGCGTTTTAGGCAAGCGGTCAACAACCAGCGCGTGTTTAAAGCAAGCAACCGCACCAATTTCGGTCCGAACTTTACCAATGAGCTCCCCTTCTAGATCATGCTCATCCAACTTAACACCATCTTTAAGCACCACGAGACCGAGAGGAAGTTGCCCTTTCAGATCATCATGAATCCCAATTACCGCACATTCGGCAACGGCGGGATGTCCGCCAACGATCTCTTCCATTTCACCTGTCGATAAACGGTGTCCAGCTACGTTTATTACATCGTCAATACGACCCATAATAAAAAGGTATCCGTCTTCATCAATGTAACCGCCGTCGCCTGAAACGTAATAGCCTTCAAACTGACTGAGATAGCCAGTCTCGAAACGGTCGTGATTACGCCAGACCGTAGGAAGACAACTTGGAGGTAATGGACGTTTCAGCGCTACAAATCCTTGTTGATTCGCTGGCACTTCCTCGCCCACTTCATTCAGTACCACAACATTGTAGCCAGGCACTGGCATTGTCGCTGAGCCGGGTTTTACCGTCATCATTTCGATACCAGTCAGGTTACTGGCGATGGCCCAACCCGTCTCAGTTTGCCACCAATGGTCAATAACAGGCTTAGCTGTTTTTTCTACCACCCATTCCAATGTCGGAGGGTCAAGGCGTTCTCCTGCCATAAAGATGGTTTTTAGTGCGGACAAGTCGTATTTTTCTAATAATAAAGCGTCGGGATCTTCTTTCTTGATGGCACGGAAAGCCGTTGGTGCCGAAAACAGCGCCGTTACATTGTACTCGTCGCAAACACGCCAAAAAGCACCGGGATCTGGCGTTCTAACGGGCTTACCTTCAAACAATATCGTTGTGCAGCCGTGGATTAATGGCGCATAAACAATATAAGAGTGTCCGACAACCCAACCCACATCTGATGCAGCCCAAAAGACGTCGTCTTGCTCAATATTATAAATGGTTCTCATGCTGTATTTCATCGCGACTGCATGCCCACCATTATCACGTACCACTCCTTTGGGTTTGCCTGTCGTTCCCGATGTATAAAGAATATATAGCGGGTCCGTTGATAGTACAGGTACGCAGCCGTGTGGTGTTGCTTTCTCGGCAGCCGATTGCCAATCGACATCTCTTTCGTGGTTGAGTTCTGCGAGCGCTTCACTTCTTTGAAAAACCAACACTTTGTCCGGTTTCCAACGGCTGTCCATAATCGCTTTATCGACCAGTGGCTTGTATGGGATGATCTTGGCAATTTCGATACCACATGATGCCGTCATGATAACTTTTGGTTCTGCGTCTTCAATCCTTACTGCAAGTTCATTAGGTGCAAAACCACCAAAAACAACCGAGTGTATCGCACCAAGTCTGGCACAAGCCAACATCGCCATTGCCGCTTCAGGTATCATCGGCATGTATATGACAACGCGGTCACCTTTACTCACTCCATTTTCAGCGAGCATACCGGCGACCTTAGCCACTTGGTCGCGCAGTTGATTATAGGTGTATTTACGTTTAGTAAGGGTTACTGGAGAATCATAAATAAGGGCGATTTTTTCCCCTCGGCCATGTTCACAGTGGTAGTCTAAGGCTAGCCAAGCTGTATTTAACTTTCCGTCAGGGAACCAACGCTCGATACCATTTTCATCTTTTTCAAGTATTGTATTCGGCGCTTCAAACCAGTCTATACTTTTCGACTGTTCTTTCCAGAAGCTTTCTGGTTGTGTTTGAGACCACTGATATTCTTTCAAATAAGCAGACATATTGCTTCCTCCAATGTGTCTTAATGTTTAATTAATTGTATCGACGGGTACACGTACCCACCCTTCCATTAATACTCGAGCGCTTCTGCTCATTACTGCCTTTTCTACTACCCAGCCGTATTCGGTTTTTCTGGCTTTTGCGCCAACCTTCAGGGTTCCCGATGGGTGTCCAAATGTGACCGCATTCTTTTCTCCACCGCCAGCGGCAATGTTAACTAATGTATTCGGTACACAAGCGGCGGCGGCAATAGCGACCGCAGCAGTCCCCATCATGGCGTGATGTAACTTCCCCATCGATAAGGCACGAACCAATACATCAATCTCAGATGAGCTTACCTCTTTACGACTTGAAGAATAGTATGTTTTAGGTGTTGATATAAACGCGACTTTAGGCGTATGTTGCCTCGTCGACGCTTCAGATAAATGGTTAATCAATCCCATTTTAACGGCACCATGGGCCCGAATTGACTCAAACATACTTAACGCTTTCTCGTCATTGTTGATGTCATCCTGAAGCTCCGCACCGTGATAATTGATCGCTGCGGCATCAATAAAAATGGTCGGAATACCGGCGTTAATCATCGTCGCTTTAAGCACACCGACATCGGGTACATCAAGGTCGTCCACAAGGTTTCCTGTTGGAAACATCGACCCGGTCCCGGCAGAAGGATTCATGAAATCAACTTGAATTTCAGCGGCAGGAAATGTCACACCATCGAGTTCAAAGTCACCGGTTTCTTGTACGCAACCATTGCTGATTGGAACATGGATTAGAATGGTTTTCTCGATATTCACTTGCCAGACTCTAACCGTCAAAACGCCATTTTTCGGTATGCAGGATGGATCGAGAAGACCACTATGGATTGCAAATGGGCCTACAGCAGCAGACAAGTTTCCGCAATTTCCACTCCAATCGACAAAAGGCTTATCGATAGAAACTTGCCCAAAAAGGTAATCGACATCGTGAGCGGCTCGATTACTCTTTGAAACAATGACTGTCTTGCTCGTACTTGATGTCGCCCCACCCATCCCGTCAATCTGTTTGGTATACGGATCTGGGCTGCCTATCACTCTTAGCAATAATCTGTCTCTCAACTCGCCCGGTTGTTGGGCCGCTTCAGGTAGATCGTCAAGATTAAAAAAGATGCCTTTACTTGTACCGCCGCGCATATAGGTTGCTGGAATCTTTATTTGAGACTGAACTACTTGTTTATGTTCATTCATGTTCCAACTCCTATGCCAGAAAATCTTGAGCAAAACGCTGAAGTACACCGCCAGCGTTATACACCGAAACCTCATCCGCCGTATCTATTCGACAGGTAACGACCACATCTACCTTCTGACCATTTTGACGAGTGATGACAACATCTAAATCGACACCTGGTTGAATTTCGCCTTTAACATCATAAAGTTCAGTACCATCGAGAGCCAATGTATGGCGGTTTTGACCATGTTTAAACTGTAACGGCAAAACCCCCATACCCACTAAGTTTGTGCGGTGTATACGTTCGAATCCTTCTGCTACGATGACTTCAACACCCGCTAATCGAACCCCTTTTGCCGCCCAATCTCGTGATGAACCTTGTCCATAGTCTGCTCCTGCGATGATGATTAGCGGCTGTTTTCGGTCCATATAGGTCTCTATCGCTTCCCACATACGAGTAACCTTCCCTTCCGGCTCGATACGAGCAAATGAGCCTTGAACCACTTCACCATTCTCTTTAACCATTTCATTGAATAATTTAGGATTTGCAAAGGTCGCGCGTTGCGCCGTTAAGTGATCACCCCGGTGGGTAGCATAGGAGTTAAAATCTTCCTCTGGCACCTTCATTTTGATCAAATACTCGCCCGCAGCACTCGATGCCAATATGGCATTAGAGGGGGATAGATGATCAGTCGTGATATTGTCAGGCAAGATGGCTAGTGGGCGCATAGCAGAGAGACTTCTCTTACCGGCTAACGCTCCTTCCCAGTAAGGTGGTCGGCGAATATAGGTACTTTGTGGACGCCAATCATATAAAGGATCATTGTTTTGATCCTCGTCCACCATCTTAAACATCTGGATGTAAACCTGATTAAACTGTTCAGGTTTAACAAAACGACTTACGACGTCATCTATCTCTTCGTCGCTTGGCCACAGGTCGCTCAGATATATAGCTTGTCCATCGCTATCGGTGCCGATCACGTCCTTTTCTATATCAAAACGCATCGTACCCGCGAGAGCGTAAGCAACAACAAGTGGTGGCGACGCTAAGAATGCCTGCTTAGCGTAGGGATGGATTCGGCCGTCAAAATTTCGATTTCCGGAGAGAACTGCCGTTGAGTAGAGGTCCCTGTCAATTATCTCTTTTTGTATCTTTGGATCCAACGCGCCACTCATGCCGTTACAGGTTGTACATGCATAGCCAACGATACCAAAGCCTAACTTCTCCAATTCAGGTAGCAGACCGGACTCTTCAAGATACAGTTTGGCCACTTTCGAACCCGGTGCAAACGACGTTTTAACCCAAGGTTGACGAACCAACCCTAGTTCGTTTGCCTTTTTAGCCAACAAAGCTGCCGCGATAACATTTCTAGGATTGCTGGTATTCGTGCATGAGGTAATCGCGGCAATAATAACGGCACCATCGGGAAGTAAGCCTTCTTCCTTTTTCCACGCTTTAGCGATTCCGCGTTGCGTCAGCTCCGAAGTGGGCAAACGACGATGAGGATTGGATGGGCCCGCAAGGTTACGTTGGACAAAAGAGAGATCGAACTCTAAAACTCGTTCATATTCCGCCTCTACCATGTCGTCAGCCCATAAACCTGTCTGCTTAGCGTACTGTTCTACTAAGGCCACTTGCTTATCGTCGCGTCCCGTCAATTTTAGGTAGTTAATCGTCTGTTCATCGATATAAAACATACCAGCCGTTGCACCATATTCTGGCGTCATGTTTGAAATGGTTGCTCTATCGCCGATGGTAAGCTTTCTAGCCCCCTCGCCAAAAAACTCTAGGTAGGAAGAAACCACCTTCTGTTGGCGTAAAAATTCTGTGATAGCCAGTACGATATCTGTGGCAGTAATACCCGGTTGTCGAATACCAGTTAATTTCACACCCACAATGTGAGGTAATCTCATCATTGACGGCCTACCAAGCATCACTGTTTCAGCCTCTAACCCACCAACACCGATGGCAAGAACACCTAATGCATCAACATGTGGGGTATGACTGTCGGTCCCAACACATGTATCAGGAAAGGCAACACCATTCTTAACCTGAACAACCGGAGACATTTTTTCTAGGTTTATCTGATGCATGATCCCGTTACCCGCAGGAATGACATTCACGTTTTTAAACGCCGTTTTGCACCACTCTATAAAGTGAAACCTGTCTTCATTTCGTCGGTCTTCAATATCCCGATTTTTTTGAAACGCGTCTTTATCGAATCCGGCATGTTCTACCGCAAGTGAATGGTCAACTATCAACTGAGTTTCTACAACGGGATTTACCTTTGCCGGGTCACCACCTTCATCTGCGATGGCATCTCTCAAACCTGCTAGGTCAACCAACGCTGTTTGTCCTAATATATCGTGGCAAACAACGCGAGCAGGATACCAAGGAAAATCGAGGTCTCGCTTTCGTTGAATTAGCTGCAATAAAGCATCGTTAAGTTGGTCTGCTTCGCATCGACGGACTAAGTTCTCGGCCAAGATTCTAGACGTATACGGTAGCTTGCTATAAGCACCCGCAACAAGGCTATCTACCGCTAGTTTTGTGTCGTAGTACTCAACCTGTGTGTTTGGTAACCACTTTCTATATTGACTATTCATCTTTCACTTCCAGTAATATTCTTTGGCAGGTCTATCCTGCGATTACTTTTCAATCTATCTATTCGAGCAAACCATGTACTGCATCAACGAACGAGTTAGGCAACGAACCAAGTGCTAACTATGCAAGCCTAACTCTTCCCCACTAATCTCGTTGGTCGATGGGTAACCATTCTTGATGTTCTGGTCCATCATAATCCGCGCTTGGGCGGATTATTCGGTTATTGGCGCGTTGCTCAAATACGTGAGCTGTCCAACCTGTTAGACGGCTCATCACAAAGATAGGCGTGAATAACTTCGTTGGGATACCTAAAAAGTGATAAGCGGAAGCATGGAAGAAATCCGCATTACAGAAAAGTCCTTTTTCTCTATTCATTACCGATTCGACGCGCTCTGAGACCGCATAGAGTTGGGTGTCACCAACCGCTTCAGACAGTGCTTTTGACCATTTTTTGATCAACGCATTACGGGGGTCTGATTCGGTATATACCGCGTGACCAAAGCCCATGATCTTTTCTTTTTCATCAAGCATTTTCAGTATTTCTGCTTCCGCCTGCTCCGGTGTGGTCCAGTTTTCGATCATCTCCATTGCTGCTTCGTTTGCCCCCCCATGCAAAGGGCCTCTTAATGTGCCTATTGCGGCGGTGACGCAAGAATGGATATCAGACAACGTTGATGCACAAACACGAGCGGCAAATGTCGATGCGTTGAATTCGTGCTCTGCGTAAACAATCAGCGAGCAATGCATAACCTGCTTGTGAAGATTTGTTGGGGTTTTATCGGTCAGTAATTTTAAGAAATAACCACCAATGGTGTCTTCAGAGGTGTCTTCCGTTTCAATGCGGACTCCATCATGACTAAAGCGGTACCAGTAACAGATAATGGCTGGGAATAATGCAAGCATGCGTTCTGTGCTGGCTTGCTGTTGTGAAAAATCCATCTCTTGTTCAAGATTACCTAATATGGAACAACCTGTTCTCATAACATCCATCGGATGCGCATCTTTTGGGATAAGTTCTAATGCGGCTTTGAGCTCATTTGGTAAACCACGTAGGCCGACTATTCGTGTCTTATAATCGTCGAGTTCTTTTTGATTTGGTAGGTGACCCTGTAACAATAAGTGCGCCACCTCTTCAAACTGCGCGTGGTTTGCCAGATCAGTGATGTCGTAACCACGGTAGGTTAAACCTGTCCCCGTTTGTCCAACCGTACATAAGGATGTTGTTCCAGCGCTCTGACCTCTTAACCCCGCTCCACCTAATTTTTTCTGTGACATAATGAACTCCTTTCATCGGTTTTGAAGCTTCCCTACTGCATCGCTTCGCTTGTTTACGTTATTGGTTAATTCTTTAATTTTTGTTGGTATTATTATTGTTATTTTCCTGAAAACAGCTTGTCTAGCGTGTTCTCATAATCGTGGTAATTAAGGTGTGTATAGAGCTCTTTTCTCGTTTGCATGTGCTCGACCATAGCTTCTTGGTTACCCACATCAAGTAGGTGTTGATACACCATTTCGGCGGCTTTATTCATTGCTCGGAAAGCACTTAATGGGTAGAGGACCATATCAACGCTTGCCTTTGCTAACGCTTCTCCACTATAAAGAGGTGTCTGCCCAAACTCGGTAATGTTAGCCAGTATCGGGACATGTTTACCTGTGGCGGATTGCAGTGCCGCTGAAAATTTCTTGTATTGATCAAGTTCTGTCATTGCTTCTGGAAAGATCATATCTGCACCCGCTTCAACGCAAGCAATGGCTCTTTCAATTGCGGAATCAATCCCTTCAACAGCAAGCGCATCAGTTCGAGCCATGATCACAAAGTCGTCATTCACTCTCGCATCGACGGCCGCTTTTACACGGTCGGCCATCTCTTCTTTGCTTACGATGGCTTTGTTTGGACGGTGGCCACAGCGTTTCTGGGCCACTTGGTCTTCCATATGAATAGCACCTGCGCCTGCTTTTTCCATCGCTTTGATGGTTCGAGCAATGTTGAAAGCGCCACCAAATCCAGTATCGATGTCAACCATAAGCGGCAAGTCACACGCATTGGTAATTCGCTCTACATCAACCAACACATCATTTAAGGTCGTGATTCCAAGGTCAGGTAATCCATAAGAAGCATTCGCAATCCCGCCTCCGGATAAATAAATCGCTTGATGACCCACGTTTTTCGCCATCATTGCGCAGTATGGATTGACCGTACCAACGATTTGAAGCGGGTCATTTTCTTTGACGGCTAGTCGGAATTTTGCGCCTTGACTTAAACTCATGAGTGGTTCTCCTTTACAGATTGCATTTGTTTTTCAATAAGCATGCGGCTACCTGATATATGTCTTCTCATCAACATTTCCGCTAACTCTTCATCTCGGTTCTGGATAGCTTGAAGTATGAACTTATGTTCTTCGAGCGCTTTTTCAGGTCGCGAGTGCGATTGAGGGGATTGAGCACGATACATTCTTAATAAGTGGTATAGCTCGTCGCAAAGCAATGAGATCAATTTGGTATTGCGACTGGCTTTGATAATACGGTAGTGAAAGTCGAAATCTCCTTGTTGCTGAAAATAGGACTTACCCTCTACCTCATCGATATGGTCTGAATGTGTCGACAATAACTGTTTTAGTGCAGACAATTCGTTATCACTGATATTTCTAGCCGCAAGTCTTGCTGCCATCCCTTCTAACGATTCTCTTACTGCGTAAAGTTCTGACAAATGCTCTTGAGAAAATGAAATCACTCTTGCGCCAACGTGAGGAATTCGCTCTATCAAGCCCAGTCCCTCAACACGCATTATCGCTTCACGTAGAGGGCCACGACTTACACCAAATCGTTTCGCTAACTCAGGTTCAGAGATCTTCGAACCAGATTCAATATCTCCAGATACAATGGCGTCAATGAGATACTCGGTCAGATTTTCTGACTTGGTCCCTTCTTTATCATTACTTACGCTTTTTAACTCGGTTGTCTGGTTCACGTTATTTCTCTGTGTTAACAATATTTACTTTATACACAGAAAATAGCGCATTAAACGGGGTAATTACAACTAGATTGTCGACAATGTAGACTAATGTCTAATAATGTGGAGCATAAATAAGAAAGTGTACGCAGAAACGGACAGCAATAACGTTGACACTAGATGTAACGTTATTGCTCTTATAGAAACCGCGTTTATTAACAAGAAGATTCAGGGGCTAGTTCTGTTTCGCTGACTCCATTCGACGAAACCATAAAACCGCGCTTCTATACCGTCGCGCAAGAGTAGACAAGTGTCGAGTTTTAACACCGTTGATGACATTACCTAATAATATGAACGCCACCCCTATCAGGGAACTTTCTGTCCACTGATAACCCTCAAAAATAGTTGAGATAATCAACGCGACGATCGGAAACAAAACCATGGTATAGGATGCTTTTTCTGCCCCTATTCTGCCTACGAGAGTTAAGAAACATCCGAACGCGATAACCGAGCCAAATAATGCGAGATAAAAGAGTGAGCCCAAGTATTGTAGCGAAAACGGCAATGTAAAAGGACTGCCTTGAGCAACAGCAATGAGCATCAACACGATGGAACCATATCCCATGCCATAGGCGTTGGTCTGCACCACAGGAAGTCTCGCTCTCTGATTTCTTACTGAAACCATGCTACCCAGTGAAGCAATAAAACTGGAAAGCAGCGCAAGCAACAACGCGCTCATTTTGTCACTACTCAAATCGAAACTACCGAGCTCCGACCAAAACACCATGCAGATACCGACCAGACCAAACAACGCACTAAAAATAAGGCTCGGGTTTGTTCGTTTACCAAAGAAAATAAAGCTGTTGGCTATATTCATTAACACTATAGTGGAATACACCACTGCGATAAGACCGCTTGTCAGGTCGAATGATGCCCAATAAACCACCAAGTAATTAAAAGCAAACAGTAATAGACCTTGTAGAGCCATCCAGAAATGGTCGACCAATCTAAACTTCATTTGAAGTTTTCGCACAATACACCAAACAATAAGTATCAAAGATGCAATTGAGAAACGGTAAGTAAGTGAGGCTTCTACTGCGACGTCTCCTAGCTGCATTTTAATGGCCAAAAATGTCGTTCCCCAGATAAGAACCGTTGCAATATAGAGTGTTACTGTCTTTTTAAACATAAAGGTGAATCACAATTTGTTTACTATTAACTTCGTTATACTGCCATGAGTGTTATTATCATATCGAATAATATTAATCTAAAACATTACGAGTTCTAATACTATTATGGCCAGAAATATTGATATCAGCCTGCTTAGAGCGTTAATAGCCGTCGTTGAGTCCGGCAGTATGACTCAAGCAGCGTATGTACTCAACCTTACTCAAGGGGCGATAAGTCAGAAGATTAAACGACTAGAGAACCTGTTTGAAATCACTATTTTCGAACGGCATAAAAAGATTAACACACTGACGTCAGACGGCGAAAAACTCATCGCTTATGCTTATCGCTTGGTTAGGCTTAATGATGAGTTATGGAACACAATGATAGAGCCGGAATTTATCGGAGAAATAAAACTCGGCGTATCGATGGACTTAATTCGTCCGTTTACCCCTGCAATTCTAAGGCGCTTTAACCGGGAAAATCCGAATATACAGTTGTCGGTGTCTAGCGAAATGACCCATGTTCTACTGAATCAACTAAAAACTGGGGATGTCGATATCGCCATTACAACTGAACGACAACCAAGCCAGAAAGAAGGTAACCTACTGTTAAAAGATAAGCTGGTTTGGATAGGTGCAAAGGCAGGAGAAGCATGTGCAAAATCGCCATTGCCTATCGCATTAGGGTCCAAATCGAGCGCATTCAGAGAGACGACCGTATCCGCGTTAAACAATCGCAACCTCGATTGGATGGTCGCTAGCGATATAGGAAACCTTGAATCCACATTGGCAACCGTTGAAGCAGACATCGCTATTGGTCCCTTTTTGTCAAGGTTGGTACCCAGTTCGTTGGAGGTCATCGATGAATCGGTTGGTTTACCTAATTTACCCGAGTATTTTATCAACCTGCACATATCGGATAGCAGCAATACGGCGATAACAAAAGAGTTGGCCAATGCAATAAGACACGGGTTTTCCTTGATTTAACCGTTTTGCGCCCCAACCACTGTATTTATAACCAAATTGACCTTTTATATTTAGACTGCATTAGGCAGATCGGTAACGGAATTCACATGGAAAAATTCGCCTCAATTTATCAACGTGCTGCCGAACGAAAAGGCAGCGAAGCACAACTAGAATCACTTTTAAGTCACCCTTTGACGACACAACAACTGTTAGATATACCAGAAGACCGTTGGCTTTCAGCTTTCTCTATGAAAGTTTTTCAGTGTGGTATTTCATGGAATGTGGTTAGAAATAAGTGGCCCAATTTTGAGACTTTATTTTTCAATTTCAAAATTGACTCATTGCTTATGCTGTCAGAGGAACAATGGGAGGCCAAAGCAAAAGAGCCAAAAATCATTCGTCACCTAACCAAAGTGATGTCTATCCCTGCCAATGCTCGAATGATTCAATCAACAAGATTTGAGCATGGATCGTTTAGCGAAATGGTCGCAAATTGGCCTAGAACCGACATCACCGAACTATGGTTGTATCTTAAAAAAAATGGCAGTCGACTTGGTGGCAATACGGGCCCTTACACGTTGCGCCAAATGGGTGTTGACACCTTTATACTTTCTAGCGATGTCGAATCTTACCTCCGTAATACGGGTATTATTGATTCAGGGCGCGGCACCAAACGCGCAATGACAGCCGCAACCAAAGCCTTTACACACTGGCAACAAGAATCTGGTCGAAGTTTTAGTGAGATAAGCCAGATCATCGCCTTCAGTGGTGGTGACAACCGGATCTCTTGACCTAACCTATTGAAACAGGGGCCCCCAGAGCGATACGCTGCTCCGGGCGTTAGTTGTCAAACTTCTGCTACAATCTGGCCACCGTTAGAGCAATTTACATTGTGATCTCCCAGATTAGAATATATGCTCTATTTTTATTTTACTATCGTTGTTCAAACATGGATTACAAATCAAAACTGGCGTTGTTAATTGCCCCTGTTTTCTTCTCAAATGCCAGCTTTTCAGGTGAGATTAGTTTCGAAAACGCATGGACATTACTACAAGACAAAAACAGCGCTATCGCGGCGCAAAGAGCCAATGTTGAGCGTTATCGACAACTAGAGGGTTCTAAATCAGCATTGAACTACCCCTCTATCACGCTCGGCGCAAACTATACTCGTCTGGATGATGACGTGACTTTATCCGGTAATCAGATTGTCGAGAGTCTCGACTCGACCAGTGCTGCAGCATTATCAAACATCGTCGCAGGATTAGGAATGGGCTCAGTGCTTGGCAACCTTAACCCAACCTCAACGATCGCTGAAAAAGACATGTTCAACTCCTCGATTCGTGCGGTATGGCCTATCTTCACCGGTGGCCGTATAACAGCAGCGCAAGAGATTGCAGGTGGACAGACTGATGAAGCTGTTGCCCATTTAAAGATGGAAACACAGGCCCAATACGAAGACCTCGCCAAGTATTACTTCAGTGTGGTACTGGCAAATGATGTTTTAAAAACCCGAATCTCTGTTGAGAAGGGATTAACCAAACACCGAGATTTTGCAGTAAAGCTTGAAACTCAGGGTCAGATAGCGCGGGTTGAACGACTACAAGCAGAAGCCTCATTAACTAAAGCGACGGTCGACCGTAAACGCTCACAGAAAGACGTAGACATCGCCATTTCAGCATTAACTCAGATCCTAAATCAGGACGAGAAAGTCTATCCAGAGACGTCACTTTTCATAAATGAACAACTGCCTCCATTGAGCGCTTTTACCGATCAAACACTGACGACCTACCCTGGCTTATCAATTTTAGACGCCAAAAACAAGCAAGCTAGTCAGCTTATTGTGGCCGAAAAAGGACGCTATTACCCAGAGGTCTATTTGTACGGAAATTATACCCTATACGAAGATGACACCTTGGCGTCAGAAATGGCACCTAACTGGTTAGTCGGTGTTGGGGTCAGTATTCCATTGATCGATACCAATGGACGTTCGGAGACTGTGCAGGCTGCACATAGCGCGGTTTTACAGGTTAATCATCTGCGTCAACAAGCCACACGCGATCTGACCGTGCTTGTAGAGAAAACCTATTTCGAGGCGGAACAAGCTATAGAAGAGGTTAACGGGCTAAACTCGAGCTTAGATTTGGCAGAAGAAAATCTAAGTTTAAGAAGCAAAGCCTTTACACAAGGTCTATCAACGTCACTCGACGTGGTAGACGCCGAGCTATATTTAGCTAGCATAAAAACCCAACAACAGGTAGCGAGCTTTAACTACCTAATTTCTCTGAACAGGTTGTTAGCTCTGAGTAGCGAAATGAATTCTTTTAGTCAATACGTATCAAATGCGTCTCAAACCGTAAAATCAGAGGATCAGTAATGAAAGTCGTTAAACCTATTCTTATGACGGCAGTTGCTGTTGGTATTGGTTCGTGGATCGCGTACAGTTTTTATCAGGCTTATCAACCCAAACCTATACGCCTTCAAGGGCAGATAGAAGCTCAGCAATATAGTATCTCTTCAAAAGTGCCAGGAAGGATTGACGAGGTTATGGTTGAGAAAGGCGATCTGATCTCCATTGGCGACCCTGTTTTTACATTATTTAGCCCAGAAATTGATGCCAAACTAGACCAAGCGCTCGCAGGACAAAAAGCCGCAGGAGCCATGGTATTACAGGCTGAAAATGGCGCTCGTTCGCAGCAAATAGCGGCGTCTAATGATCAATGGCAGAAGGCAAAGGCGGCGTCGTCATTGGCGGAAAAGACCTATAAGCGCGTCGACAATTTATATAAAGATGGTGTAGTTGCAGAACAGAAAAGAGACGAGGCATTAACACAATGGCAAGCTTCAAAATATACTCAAAGTGCTGCCTACCAGATGTATCAAATGGCGAAAGAAGGTGCCAGAAATGAAACAAAACAGGCTGCTTTTGAAAAAGAACGCATGGCCGCTGGTGCCGTAGCTGAAGTCGAAGCCTATGCTCAGGATACCAAGATCAACAGTTGGTTTGACGGCGAAGTTTCTCAGGTATTGCTTAACAGCGGAGAGCTCGCTCCCCAAGGGTTTCCGGTTGTTACTGTAATTGATATGACGGATTCTTGGGCGGTGTTCAGTGTTCGCGAAGACAGACTTAAGTATTTCGATAAAGGCACGCACTTTAACGGCTATCTTCCTGCTCTTGATAAAGAGATGGAATTTGAAGTCACCCATATATCGGTAATGGGCAATTTTGCAACCTGGCGTTCTACGGATTCTTCTCAAGGTTTTGATTTAAGAACCTTTGAAGTAGAAGCGAAGCCTGTCAATCAAAAAGAAAAATTGCGTGTAGGTATGAGCGTTTCTGTTACGTTAGAGTCAGAGAAATAAAATGCATACCAATATGCCGATCGCCCAATGGCATGTGTTACGTAATGACAAATGGTTGTTATCGTGTATCACGTGGATCCCTATCCTATTAGCCGTGTCTGTTTGGTGGATATTCTCCGAAGGTGTCGCCAGAGATGTTAATTTTGGCGTGGTGGACTTAGAAAATAGTACCTTGTCTCGGGAGCTAGTCAGGGAATTCGATGCCACAGCAACCTTAAAAGTTACCCGCAGTTATCAAAGTGCGAGTGAAGCGAAGCATGCCCTAATTAATGGGGATGTTTACGCTTACGCTATTATTCCAAAACACTACAGCAGAGACATTTATCTCGGTAATACTCCGCAGGTATCGGTGTTTTATAACAGCCAATATATTCTTATTGGTCGATTAATTAACTCTGCGATAGTGCAGGCTCACGGGACCTTCAATGCAAAATTGGGTGTCGTTAAACAGCTTGCCAAAGGAGATACATCGGTTGCGAGTGCGGCGGGGAAAACAATCACCATTCAAAATCAGATTACCGCTCTGTTTAACCGAAACACCAATTACGCCCAGTTCTTAGTCAGCGCAATTGTTCCGGCACTGTGGCAAATTATAATTATCGTCGCGACAATATTAGCACTTACGGCTAATCACAGAATCTATGGACTTAGAGGAATGCTTGGCGAAAATCCGTTGAGAGGCGCCGTCAATATATTAGCTTTCTATCTTCCATTTTTTTTACTGCTAGGGTTTGGATTTTTGAGTTGGTTTTACATTGGTTTCAAATGGCCAATGGAAGGAAGCCTACTTCCTATCCTATTTGCGCAACTTCTCACTGTTGTTGCTTGTCTAATTATGGGAGCATTTTTCTTCTTCCTTACATTGGATCCGGCCAGAGCGATGAGTTTCGCAGGCGCATTTACCGCACCAAGCTTTGCCTTTATGGGGGTAACTTTTCCAGCATCCGATATGGGTTTTCTCGCATCAACTTGGCGTTCTCTCCTCCCTGTAAGCCACTATATAGAGGCACAGATAAGCCAAATTAGTTACGGCGTCACTCAATTTGAAACCATCAGTTTAGTATCTGGTCATATGGCTGGATACATTGTACCACTTGTCTTGATATACCCTTTGTGTAAAAAACACCTCGCTAAATTGGAGCAACAATCATGACACTCTTCCAATTAGTGAAGCATGAGTTAAGGTCTATTTTTACTAATCCTATTATATTGATCACCGTGTTTGGTGGTGTCGTATTCTACTCGTTTTTGTACCCTTTACCCTACTCTCACCAGACACCACGAGAACAAACCATCACCGTTGTGAATCTCGATAATAGCCTGATAAGTTTTCAGCTAGAAAGGATGGTCGATGCCACCTCTCAGATAAAAATCGCGGTGCGTTCTCATTCTATCGAAGAAGCGAAGCAACAGTTTATCGAAGGAAAGGTCACGGGCATTCTTGTTATACCCGAACATTTCCATAAAGACTTGTTATTAGGAAAGAGCCCGACCCTTTCGTTTGCCGGTGACGCTTCCTATTTTTTGGTTTACGGTACGATTGTGGAAGGTATTGCGGGGGCGAGTGGTACCCTTGCAGCAAAAGCTCGTGTTAATCGCATGCTCATAGAAGGCCAGCCTTTAGAGGCCGCATCAAAGCATTACGCTTCATCCGTCGTTAACATGAAACCCACGTTTAACCCAGAAATGGGGTATATCAACTATGTGGTTCCTGCCGTCTTCGTATTAATATTGCAGCAAACGTTAATTATGGGTGTAGGTATGGTAGGCGGGACACAAAAACATGGTCAGGGTTACTGGACCAAGCCGAGCACGACAACCTTGCTCTTAACTCGCGCCTCTATATTTGTCGTAATCTATTACTTTTTATCGATGTACTATTTTGGGCTCAGTTTCGACTTTTACGATATTCATCGCTTGGCCGACCCGCTTTCATTACTTGCCCTATTAGCACCATTTTTATTTACTAGCTGCTTTATTGGGTCCATTTTGGGGGCGATTCTACCTAGACGAGAACTCGTAACCGTGGTTGTATTGATAAGTTCAATGCCACTTATATTCAGCGCAGGATTCATTTGGCCATTAGAAAGTGTTCCTCAGCCAATGATATGGCTTTCAAATCTCGTGCCCAGTACGCCCGCTATACAAGCGTTTCTTAAGATAAATCAACTTGGTGCCGATTTCGACCAAGTGGTGCCTCAATGGTCGTTGTTGTGGATTCAATGTGCGGTATGGGGCATGCTAGCCTTCGTTGCAGACAGGAAGTATCGGCAAGATATTCAGTAACTAAGTACACGATAAACCGTCATCAATGAGCACGTATGTCCATTGATGGCGAGTATTACCAATTACAGCCCAATTCTATCCGAAATGCTTTCGATATCTCGTAGATCCAGTTTGTGCACTTCAATCATCTGATCAATTTGACTGATATTTGAGTTAATCTCATCGTGTTTGTCACACGCTGAAGAATTAGCCTCAAATGATGCCCCATCCAGATAGACATCACACTCTTTTTTAAAGCGCTTTAATCTTGGCTCTAATAAGTCACGTTCTTTTTGTAACTTGGTTAGGTCTTGTTTAATCAACAATTCGCGTTGAAACAGCTCGCGAGAACGTTCAAATATATTCGCTTGCATCGTAACCTGTTTTTCTAAGTCTGAAATGGTCAGTTTTCGTTGCTCAATCTCTTCAAGTTGAGATTGAATACGCGCATCCATTTCAATATTTACTTTTTCAAGCTCGGTGACCATCGCTTGCGCTTTGTCAATTTCTTGTTTGCTTTGCAAGGCAATGGTGTCTACTTCTACGGTAACTCTCGACACAATTTCTGTTTCTAGCTCTGCCTCTTTCTTTTCAACAGCTTCCGATTTTTTCACTATAACGTCGGTTTGAGCTTGTTTTGCCTGTACCAATTTCATTTCTAACGCTTGATAGGCGGGTTCCCATTCACTTTTTGTCACAATCGATCCAATAAGTCCACCAATCGCAATACCAAGTACGGTCGCTACAGCGATATAAACTAGGGTGTGTTTGTCCCTTTCCTCGATAACCACAACATCATCTTGATCCCTCGGATCAACCATGTTACTCACGTTCTAACGCTCCTATTCATCGAAACAGTTCACTCATCACCATGGAAACTGCATACATAGCCAGTCCGGATACAAACGCAATGATCACGCCATGTTGTACCTTTTTGTTCGTTCTATACCGAATAAGAAATATCGAAAGTGCAATAAAAGCTGCGATAGCAATTAGTCTTGTCATATGCGCTCCTTGTTACTCTTATATATAGCATTATCTACTCTATTTTACGTTAATATTTCGTTGTTTAGGTTAACTAATGAAACATTTTTGAGCAATCAAATATTTCACTACTGACACAAGGAAAAGTTTTATGTAATATCCGCCGGGCAGAATGCTTGTTGTTTACTTAACAGCAGACATTTGTTCCGAAGAAGACGGCAGGAGAGAGGGTTTACCGCCAATATTTTGTTTTAAATTGGCTTTTAAACCCCACCGAAGAAGTAAATCTTTCAGGTGCGACAATGAGTGCATAAAAACACTAATGGTCGTGAGGACTGTCGTTGGAGGAACCTCTGGAGAGAGCCGATATACCCCAGTTTTATAAGGTATTGATTCGGCCGCCGAAGGAGCAAATCCAGTTTTATATTGGACGAAACTCTCAGGCAAAAGGACAGAGGAGTGGAAAGCTAGGTACATTTTACACCCGAATATTGGGTGTTTTTGGCGTATTTTTGTCAAAAAAAAGATAATTAACCTTTCACTCTTCTCCTTAAATTTTTGTTTTATTAAGGGGAACCATGAACAACTTTCAATCTTCACTTCAAACAATCGACAGCTTTGTTTGGGGACCACCATTATTAATTCTTCTCGTTGGCACCGGCGCGTATTTTACTCTTCGATTGGGTTTGCTGCAGTTTAGGCATTTACCAACCGCACTAAGGCTTGTTTTTTCTCGCTCAGAGAATAACAAAGCTGCGGGTGATGTATCCAGCTTCGCCGCTTTATGTACAGCATTATCAGCTACCATTGGCACTGGTAATATTGTGGGTGTTGCTACTGCAATCAAAATTGGCGGACCTGGTGCTTTGTTTTGGATGTGGCTTGCAGCATTATTTGGCATGGCAACAAAATATGCAGAGTGTTTGCTCGCGGTTAAGTATCGCAAGGTCGATGACAACGGACAGATGGTTGGCGGACCGATGTACTATCTTCAATATGGTGTAGGGTCTAAGCTTTTAGCGACACTTTTCGCCATATTTGCTCTGGGTGTTGCCTGTTTTGGCATCGGCACCTTTCCACAGGTTAACGCGATATTAGACGCTTCACGACTCTCTTTTGGTATCTCTAGGGAGATCTCGACCATAGTGCTTACCGTGTTGGTTGCGGTTGTCACCATTGGCGGGATCAAATCGATTGCGAAAGTGGCAGGACGAGTTGTACCTGTGATGGCTGTTTTCTATGTTGCTGCGTGTTTGTTTGTACTGGTAACTAACGCCGACCAATTGTTTACCGCTATTGAGTTAGTGGTTGTGTCTGCATTCACTACGACAGCCGCTTCCGGTGGATTCTTAGGCGCAGGCATGATGCTCGCTATTCAGTCAGGTATCGCTCGTGGGGTGTTCTCTAATGAATCAGGTTTAGGCAGCGCACCAATGGCTGCCGCCGCCGCAAAGACAGATTCGTGTGTTCGACAAGGTCTTATATCCATGACTGGTACGTTTTTCGATACCATCATTATCTGCACAATGACTGGACTCGCCCTAATCTTAACTGGCGCTTGGCAGAGCGATTTTTCCGGTGCAGAAATGACAACGCATGCCTTTGCTGTTGGATTAAGCTCCGATACGTTGGGCCCTATGTTGGTGTCAATTGGACTTATTTTCTTTGCTTTTACTACCATATTGGGCTGGAACTATTACGGTGAACGGTGTGTTGTTTTCCTGATGGGGACGAAAGCTGTGCTTCCTTACAAGGTCATCTTCTTGGGTTTAGTGGCATCTGGCGCCTTCTTACATCTAGATATGATCTGGATAATCGCTGACATCGTCAACGGTTTGATGGCGGTTCCGAACCTGATTGGTTTAATTGCATTGCGCCATATCGTTATTGCCGAAACAAAGGCTTATTTCGACGCAAACAACAAAGATAACCACAAACTCGCATTGCAAGTATAGCAACGCTGTTTTCGAGTTTGACCGGTGGTAAACATCCGTGACGACCAATAAAAAGGCCTGCAGATAAGCAAGCCTTTTTGTCTAAACTTATCGGTTATTTAATGTTGGTGGATCTTCCAGCAACAACTTAATACCTAAGCCAATCAAAACAACCCCGGTTAAGCCTTCCATCCATGTCATTATCGAGCCGTTTTGCACCAAACGCTTGGCATAGTTTATTGCACCTACGAGCCCACATTGCCACACCATAGAGATAACAAAATGAATGGTTGCCATCAACAATGATTGAAGAAATGGTGAGTACGCTGGATCAATAAACTGCGGTAAAAATGCAAGATAGAATACTGCTGTTTTTGGATTCAGCACGTTTGACAGAAAACCTTCTCTTAACGAACGTTTGAGCTGGAATACGTCATGCTCAGAATCACCAATTTTAAGGCTACTTTTCCCCTTGAAGGTAGAACGTAATCCGTTGATACCCAGATAAATAAGGTATGCGGCCCCTACCCACTTCATCATTTGAAACGCTTCTGCTGATTGAAGTAAAATGGCAGAAATTCCAATAGCCGAAAACGTCGCGTGAACAAATAGGCCCATGCAGATACCAAAACTGGTTACGCAGCCGTCTTTAATCCCTGCACGACTCGTATTTCTAATCACGACAGCGGTATCCAAACCGGGTGTTAGTGTCAGTATGGTAATGGCTATCAAAAAAGCCTCGATATTTAGTATATGCATCCTTGTCACCGTCAAAAACTATCTGTTATTTTGTTATATCAGGTAATTAGAGTAAACCCAAGGCTTCTCGACTTGTTTAGATCAATGGTAAACTTGTTTTTTTGGCGATGGAAAAAACAATGTCTGCATATAACCAACTCAAAGAACACTCAAAAAAAATATCACACTTTAATCATCTTGCGGCGATATGTGGCTGGGATCAAGCTTCGGTAATGCCATCAGGCGGCAATCAAGCGCGTTCAGAAGCCATGGCAGAACTGTCTGTCCATATCCACAAATTAATGACTGAACCACAGTTGGCAGAACTGTTCGACAAAGCAGAAAACGAAACGCTAAGTGGCGAACAACAATCCAGTTTACGGGAGCTTAAAAGACACTGGATGCAAGCAAATGTATTACCTGAAAAGCTTGTACAACAAAAATCATTAGCAGGCTCCAAATGCGAGCATGCATGGCGTACTCAGCGCGGCGAAGACGATTGGCAAGGTTTTATGAAGAACTGGAAAGAAGTTGTTTCCCTATCGCAGCAAGAAGCACAAATACGTTCTGAAGCTACCGGCCTGTCACCTTATGACGCGATGCTCGATCTATATGAGCCTGGTACGACAACCGCGTCTTTAGATACGCTGTTTAGTGATGTCAGTAGCTGGTTACCCGATCTCATCGATAACGCATTAGAAAAACAGAAGTCAGACACGCTTATCTTACCTAATGGCACCTATAGTCGTCATAGCCAAAAGCAACTCGGGCTTGAGGTAATGAGGTTGCTTCAGTTTGATTTTAATCACGGTCGATTAGATGAAAGTGTCCATCCATTTTGTGGTGGTGTTCCAACGGACGTACGTTTAACCACTCGATATGACGAAAGTGATTTTATTCAATCCTTAATGGGAACCGTACACGAGACAGGTCACGCGCGTTATGAACAGGGTTTACCTACGTTGTTATCCGGACTGCCCGTTGGTGAAGCACGTTCTATGGGTATTCACGAATCACAGTCTCTATTTTTTGAAATGCAGGTAGGCCGAAATGATGCTTTTATTGAGCATCTATCTAAAATGTCTGCGAATGCCTTTGACGCCAAGACAGATCCGGTATTTGAAAGCAGCAATTTTCAAAAGCTATACACTCGCGTGGACAAAGGGTTTATTCGTGTTGACGCGGATGAACTCACTTACCCTGCTCACGTCATCTTGCGTTATGAAATTGAAAGAGATCTTATGAACGGCAAGATCTCGTATACAGACATACCAGAACTTTGGGACCATAAAATGAATGCCTATCTTGGTTTGTCTACTCAAGGTCATTTCAAAGATGGTTGTATGCAGGATATTCATTGGACCGATGGGGCCTTCGGGTACTTCCCTAGCTATACGCTAGGCGCTATGTACGCGGCTCAATTTATGGCTTCGATGAGGAAAACTGTAGACGTAGATTCTGTGATTCAAAGCGGCGACCTCTCCCCTATTTTCTCTTGGTTATCGGAGAACATTTGGAGCAAAGGAAGCTTGCTAACGACCGATGAATTGGTTAAGGCAGCGACTGGTGAGACGTTGAATGCTGACCATTTTCAGGCGCATTTGAGAAGTCGTTATCTTTAATGAAGTAACCTTAGAAAGGCTGATCGTTTTTGACTCAGCCGTTCTATTTAAACACTCAATCATTACAGAGAGTTCTTTACGATATAAGTACCAGTCAAGGTAATGTTTTCGATAACTATTGGACATAACCGTTGTCTTGTTATCTACATTGTTAGGGTAGCTTTAGGTAAAGATTTCGAACCCTATTTTATATACACTGCGGTTGTGGTGCTTTCTTTGCGACAACAAAATAGCTAGACGCCTCTTTGTATACTTCTTCAGCGACTACTTTTTGAAAATCCCCGTTTTTTATTAGATAGTCCAAATCAGAACTTTTATATCTTCTTATCGTTATTGGGATTATTCCGAGTTTTGATAAGATTCTAACAAGATAAATTTGCATGTTAACTACAAAGGACTTTCTCCCATCCAAGCAAGGTGTGGCAGAGATAAATAGTCCACCAGGTTTTATTAATTCGTATATTCTTCGAATAACATCGTTAGGATTATCTATGGTATGTAACATATTGAATGCTAGGATTACATCAAATGATTCATTCCTGAACTGTTTATCAAAAATAGTAGTCTGATCAAAGCTAATATTTTCGATCCTGCTACTAGCCGCTTTAATTTTCGCCGACTCAATCATTTCGGATAATATATCTATCGCATGGATTTCTTTGACGTGACTAGCTAGCTCACAGGCTTTTGTACCAGTTCCACATCCGTAATCCAAAACAACATTGTTAATATCTAAGTGTTTTTTAGTATTTTCTCTTGTCTTATTATGAATATATTTAAAACGATCTTCAGATTTATCGTAGTTTTTTGAAGCTTTATCCCAAAAACTTTTTGTTTTATTCATAGCTTGCACCTTACCAATATCCATGAGTTATAAGCCCACGTGTTTATGTGAAATCTTGATGGTTTGTAATAAAACATTATAGATATTGTATCAATGCCATTATGAATAGATACGAACAAAAATGCATGAATGGTATTCACATGAGAATAGACTGGAAAGCTATAGACTTTGATTGGAATCACGCTAGAGCCGTTCTGGTTACTGCTGAATTAGGTGTAACCCCCCCTTAATTAATAGCACTCGAAATTAGGGCCTTCCTTTCGTTGTGATTTAGCCAAATACTCCCATGACGTAAGGTCTGCCAGTGAGTCATGTGGCCGCTCATGGTTATACTCTTTTACCCAGGTTTCGGTTAATTCACGAACTTCATTCAGCGTCTTAAACACGTACATATTCAGAATGGCATCACGATAGGTTCGATTAAAACGCTTAATATAAGAATTCTGAGTGGGCTTTCCTGATTTGATAAACTCCAGCTCAATCTGATTGTTTTCCGCCCATTCAGCCAGTTTTAACGAGATAAATTCAAGCCCGTTATCCATTCTTATCTTTTGTGGATACCCACGCCATGCGACAACTCGATCAAGCACGCGAAGTATACGAACCGTTGGTAAACTCAAGTCAATTTCTACTGCTAATGCTTCACGATTAAAATCATCTAAAAGGTTAAACGTACGAAAACGTGTTCCACACTGTAAAGAGTCGCTCATAAAATCCATAGACCAACATTGATTCGCATGGTCTGGCACGCACAGTAGCATAGGGTGACAAGTAGGAAGCCGCTTCTTACCACGTCGTCGTATATTCAGGTTTAACAAACGATATACGCGATGGACTCGCTTATGGTTCTATTTGTAATCCCATCGTTTTAGAGTCTTAAATAACTTACTAAATCCGTATGCTGGATAGCGTTCAACCGCTTTTTGAAGCGCATCAATGACCTCATCGTCTCGATGTAGATCTGGCTGGTATCGATAAACTGAATCGCTAATGCCAACAACTCGGCACGCTCTGCGTTGGCCGACGTTATATTTGTGTTTCACATAATCAACCAACTCACGGCGAACCGATGGCTTTACAGCTTTTTTTCAATAACGTCTTTAAGGATGGAGTGATCCAGACTTAAATCTGCATACATCTGTTTTAATCGACGGTTCTCTTCTTCAAGCTCTTTCAATCGCTTAATATCAGAGCTATCCATGCCGCCGTATTTAGACTTCCAGCTATAATACGTTCCATCGGAAATACCGTATTCACGACAAACATCCGATACTTTTCGACCTGCTTCAACTTCCATCAAAATCTTAACGATCTGCGATTTTGTATAGCGTGACTTTTTCATCATCGTTCTCCGTTTTACTTAGTTTAAACGGAAGAACTCTAAATCGGAATACACCTATTTTAGGGGAATAAATCGATAGAGGCTGATCAGTTTATTGATTCAGCCCTTTTAAATCACATTTTCAAAACATATTTGGCTGATTTAAAGACAATCCCCCTAGTTGATCTTCACAATCGCTTTAGGATCAAACAGGTACAATCAAACTAAAATCATTCCTAGTTTGTCATTCCTAGTTGCTAGCATGAATCTGGACAATTATGTGTCAGTCACCTTGCTAATTTAGCAAAATGTAAATGGGTACAAACGGTAGTAAACAGTTAATCTTTTAAGCCTCTTGTGCTAATGGTGCTATCAAAAATAATTTTTCACCCCTCAACTACAAAAAACATTCACATTTTCACAAATAATATTCGATGGATCTAATCCATCGGAAGAGATTAAGAGTTGTCTGGTATCCCTCGTATTATATTTGCAATTAAGAAGACCACAGCGGTGTCGTTTTCTACACGCTGTTTATTCCGCACTTATATATCAACAGGACAAACATGATGAAAAAATTAGTCGCTTTATCAATAACAACAGCTCTATCTGCAGGAGCTGTGTTTGCTAATGAAATCGTAAATGACACAGTAACAAATAAAGACGTATACAATACTCATGAATTTTTCTTACAAAAAGGAAACCGCGTAAAATTGCAATTTCCAATTAAGCAATCGAAATTTGCTTGGCAAAACCTAAGCCGTTTTTACCCTACTGCTCAAGTTGAGCGCGATGGACCTGTTTATCAATTTCCATATAAGATCAACAATAAGATTGGTGAGATTGAAGCGACTATCCATGGAAAAACTAAAACATTAAACGGCCACTTAGATTCTTATCCCGTTGATGCATTTCTCGTAGTAAAGAATGGTGAGATTATCTTTGAACGTTACAATACGATGAGCAAAACTGACAAGCATAATTGGTTCTCAAATTCTAAAATCACAGCAGGCATCGAGCTAGCCAAATTGGTAAGTGAGGGGAAAGTTAACCCTAATGATCCTATATCCCAATACATCCCAGAATTAAAGGGCTCCGATTGGGATAACGTATCAGTCATCGATACTGCGAACATGGCGACTGGTTTAAACGCGACTGAGCATGATGAACCAGAGGCTGATTCACGAACAAACCCCAAGCAAACTTGGTTTAAATGGGCAGTTTCCATTGGTGTATTTGAAGGTGATGTTAACCAATCTCCACTAGAAGTTTTAGCGGAGATGAGACGAAAAGCTCCGGGTGGTGAAACGTTCGAATATAACTCTATCAATACGTTCGTGATTTCTCGACTTGTTGAAAACGTACGTGGCCTACCGATGAATCAGATAATTAGTCGAGATATGTGGCAGAAAATGGGCGCAAACAATGACGCATACACGGTTGTCTCTCCGCAGGGAGGATATCCATTGATGTTCTTTTCAATGAATACAACGATTGAAGATATGACAAAATTCGGTATGTTGTTCACTCCTTCTGCGGAAAAATTAGGTAATGGTGGCATAAGCAACAAAGTAATAAAGTTAATCCAAAATTCTGGTGACCCAGAAGCTTACGGTGGAGGTTATGTAGGTAAGATGATGGAAAACTCTTTTTACAACGACACAAACATCAAGAATGGGTATCAATTTGATGCAATCTTTGAGGATGGCGACCTATTCAAGGCAGGTGTTGGCGGGCAAGGTGTTTACATTTCGCCAGATAAAGACTTAGTAATCTCTTTCTTCTCAACAAGCAACGGTAAAAACCAAGAAGAAACTTATGCCCGTGAGATAGCAAAATATTTCAATAATTAGCGATGTAAGATAACCGTTGTCACTCAACAGCCCGAACTCTGAGTGATCCAGTGGTCGAATTTAACATGTTCTAAACTCTGGTAACGTCAGTCAATAGACTGGCGTTTTTTATGATTAAATAACAACAAACTCGTCACCGCCAAACCCTGCTAAAAGATCATGTCCGCATTCACACTGAATAAATTACTTTGCGTCACCCCAGCACAACAAATTGCCTAGGTCAGGTGCTATGAAGCTATTGACACTTTTCAAAACTATGTCGAGTAATGTTTAAGCCTTTGCAAAGATTAGCTAAGAAGAAGTTGTTGCTGGTATCTGGTACCTAATTAAATCTATTAGTTGTGTTAATAGCACATATAGCTCGTCAGAGTTATCGTTCATTTCTAAGAAGGTAGCCAAACTCGAAGCTACCAAAGTCGAACTATAATACAAAACTAAGCATGACATAAGTTGGCTTTCTCGCTGATGGTTTCGTGGCGCTCTAATTCTGGACCATCAGCGATGTGACAACAGCTATAGCAAATGAAGTAGATTGAGATAGATACGCATAGAAGGAATGTAGAGGACATGGCAATGGGATTTAATTTACTTTAGCCGAACATTTAACGGTCAGATGAATCAAACGTCAGCGCAGTATCAGAGCCCCATCTGACAAGAAAATGAAGTCACATAAACAATAATAGAGGACCTTGAAATAGCAAAAAGGTGAATGTTTCAATTCACCTTTTCAAATGTATTATTGCCATTACTTAAATACTATTAGAAGAACACCTTGTATTGGAACCAAGCCACTGTATCGTCGATATCAATGCTTTGATTCGCTGACTTCATGCTTCCATAAGTGTTTTCCACCTTAAACTGGCCCCAACGTGTTTTGTCTGCGGAAAAAGGCGTTGCCGCAAGCAGCGTTGTTTTAACTGTGCTTGTTTCAATATCTCCGTTCATATAAGTAAATTCTGGATAAGCAGCAAAATAAGTACCATCTGCACCCGGCTTCCATACCGCATAAGCCGCAGCCATACCACCAATGATACTGTTATCTTGCACGCCAAAAGCGGATGTTGTGTTATATGAGTATTCACCTCCAAGTACAGCAGCACGCCCAAAAAAGGTCAGTGAATCAACTGGAGTTTTAAAAATAGCCACTCCACCTGCCGCTGCCGTAGTAAAGCTAGTATTATCGATGATATCCAAAGATGCCGCTACCCGAGGTGTAACTGCATTATTTAGGCTGAATACATGGAAATACTGAGCACGGCTATCCTTATACTTACCATCATTGTCCATAGACCCTTCCAAAGTAACCATCGACATTTGACCGTTATCATAAGCGTATGATAATGCCCCAGATAACTTAATGTCACCTTGGTTACTGGTCGCCACGTACATGTTGGAACTAGCACGAGTCATATCGGATGGATCGACCTCTTTTGCGCCATCGCCAGCAAAAGCGGAAAGAGAAAGAGTAGCAAGTAAAGCAGTCGATAAAGCGGTCATTTTTACGATTGTCATGATATTTACCTAGGTGATTTAAGTTAAGTTGCCGTAGCAATGACGTAACTTTACCTAGGGAATTGGTATTCACTAACTCTCTAGCGAAGGGCTTAATCCATCATGAATACCAATATGTAGTCGATCTGGGATGACTTCAGAGCTTTTCGCATGACAACAAAAAATATCTTTAAACAAAGCGATAGAAATACAGAGTTTGAATGTGGTGAGTATATAAAAGTAATAGAGGTTGTGTTGGCTAAAAATCGACTCAGTGTTAATATTTTATCATCTTTGATAAAGAACGTTGTCGATAGCATGAATTTTAGCCTAGAGCAGTTAACCACTTTCGTTGCCGTATATGAACAGCAAGCCTTCAGTAAAGCCGCTATAAAATTAAACAAGCATCGAACGACGATTGGACAAGTGATCACTAATTTAGAAGATCAGTTAGCTATCACATTATTTGAAAGACTAAGCCGAACAGTAGAACCAACGGAAGATGCAGTCCTCCTTTATCACTATGCGAAACAAACATTAGAGCAAGCCAAAACCTTTGATAGATTTGCTTTGAGCCTTTCATATGGAGGGTTAGAGTCGGTCACTATCGCCTATGCCAGTTTTTTACCTCATCACGTTGTCTCTAAGATACGTCGACAGTTATATGAAGACTTTCCATCCATGCGAGTTAATTTTCTAGTTAGAACGAAACCAGAAATCAAAGCGGGTATTGAAGACGGAAGCATACATTTTGGAATTGTAAATATATATGAAAGCAAAGTAATCAATAGCATCGATTTTACCTTTTTAGGAAATATGCCTTTCGTACCATTTGCTCATATAGGGAGTGACCTGTCTTCTTTGGCTCCCAATCAAACACTCTCGCTAATGAAGTCTTCACGCCAATTTGTGCTCAAGTCTTTAGTTGATGACAAAATGACGGAAAAAGTCATTCTTTCTTCTCAACATGAGTTTGTCGATCAATTGGCTGTGATTATTAAGCTTATTCAAGAAGACTTCGGCTGGGCGCTATTGCCAAAATCGATTACCGAGTCTGAATATGTGACTGACAATTTGGTGGCCATAAAATGTGACCAAATAAAACAAGAAATAATGGTTCCTATATCCCTTTGGTGCCCCCATTCAAAACAAATTGCCCAGGTTAAAGAATCCATCCTTAAGGTTGCAGATTATTACATAAACAAATCTGAGTACTGAAAGTCCAGACAAAAAGGACTCAAATGAGCCCTTTTTGTTCAATCATATTCCTATACACAGATTAAAATTACATTTCTTGCATGTTATTCAGTAAGTTATGGAAAAACTGGATTGAATTCGCGTATTCATCAATGAGAACTCGTTCATTCACACCATGCCAGCGAGCAGCATCCGCAGCGGATTCAACTCGAACCGCGGTGAAACGATACACATTATTGACCATGTCTGTTGCCGCAAACCATTTTGCATCAGCACCACCAATGACCAAATAAGGCACAACCGCTAGATCATCTTGTTCATTCCATGTTTGATGGATAGTTTTTTCAATCATTTGATATTCTGCTCCAGTTCCTGCAATAGGAGATGGATTAATAGACGCTGGATTATCTGTGATGGTCACACGCTCATCATTAATGACATTACTCACATATTCAGTCACTGACTCAATACTGTCTCCTTGAAGGATACGGAAGTTAACTAAGGCATCCGCACTTGGAGCCATAACGTTTTCCTTAACTCCACCATCAACAACCGTGACCGCAGTAGTCGTATGGATCATTGCTCTAGTGATCGGATTAGAATATAAATATTCCAACAGTGAATCGTCATCTTTCAATACTTTTCGTTGTTCCTCCGTCATATGTGGTGCCATCGCCTTAAATTGCTCTCGTACTGAATCCGTTAGCGAAACGGGGAATGGGTTAGATTCTAACTTAGCAATAGCGTTCGATAAAATACCTATATTTGATTCTTCCGGAGGCATAGCAGAGTGACCACCAGGTCCTTCAACTTTAAGCTCTAGAGTCAGGTAACCTTTTTCAGCAATACCAAGTAAAGCGGCAGGTTTATCAAACCCAGGGAAAATACCGGCCGTAACCGGTAACCCTTCATCAACAACCAAAGCGACTTCATTGATACCTCGCTCTTGCAGCACTTCTACAATGTGCTTAGTTCCTTCAGGTCCCCCGACTTCTTCATCTTGACCGAAAGAGAGATAAATTGTGCGCTCTGGTCGGAAGCCTTCCGCAAGTTGCATTTCAATCGCTTCCATAATGGCATGTATCATTATTTTGTCATCTAAAGAGCCGCGCCCCCAGATATATTTATCATCTATATGTCCGGAGTAAGCATCATACTCCCAGTCTTTTTCTGTTCCGGGAACAACAGGCACTACATCTTGATGTCCCATCAATACAATAAGGGGTAATTCTTTATTTTGGCCTTCCCAAGTATAAAGCAGGCTATATTCTCGACCAGCACCAAGCACTTCTTTTTTGAGCGTTTTATGCAACAAAGGATAAGTCTTTTCTAAGTAGGCATGGTAACCAGTAAATGCCTCTGAATCGAAATCGGAACGATCTTGGTTAGAAATAGTTGGGTACTGGATACCTACTGATAATCTTTGCGCGGCTTCTAATGCATTAATATGACCTTCAGTTCCTTGTGCCATCGCAGATGGTGCGAACAAAGACGAACCGAGTAAAGCAATTTTACACAAAGTGGCTATTTTTTTAGGGAACATGATTAAATCCTATTTTTGCTAAATTAAGTGCCCCATTTATTTCAATGAAGTCACGATATGAGTATTAATGTCGTGTTGATGACAGCAAGAATAGGCGCTTTTTTTAGATCGGTGTAATACCCTCCGATGGATCAAATCCATCAATCTCATGAATGTATATATAGTTGTAGCATTTTCGCGAAATTGACTCTCTTGGGTACTATTAAAATCATTGACGGTTTTATTCTGTCGTGGATTGTCAATATTAATTATAGACTTAGATTTTATTGTTACAACTAAGCTCTACTCACTCCATAAGTATGCAGGTTACATTATACCGTAGACGGATGGGGCCTTCGGGTACTTCCCTAGCTATACGCTAGGCGCTATGTACGCGGCTCAATTTATGGCTTCGATGAGGAAAACTGTAGACGTAGATTCTGTGATTCAAAGCGGCGACCTCTCCCCTATTTTCTCTTGGTTATCGGAGAACATTTGGAGCAAAGGAAGCTTGCTAACGACCGATGAATTGGTTAAGGCAGCGACTGGTGAGACGTTGAATGCTGACCATTTTCAGGCGCATTTGAGAAGTCGTTACCTTTAAACATCTAAATAACATAAGGCTGAGCAGGTTTAAGTTTCAGCCTTTCTAACCACCTCGATAATAACATCGCTTAAAGCCATATTCGAACATCTCTACGTTATGAAATTTAGATTAATCTTTTCTTTAGGATAACCTCTGTTATTCAAAATCATACCAATTTTCAAAATTTTCTGACCAAGCACTTCAGAACACTACAACGGGGTTTCCTTACCTTTTTAGAGTTACTAAAGACGTAATTTTCCTAGCATAACGATGTCTACCAATATCAGTAAGTGTTATTCCAATTTTTGCGACTATATTACCGATTATTTTTAACAGCGTGTAGAACTTACATATATCGTCTGAACTATATTCTTTATAAAAAGCATCTTCTTTTTTCAACATTTGAGTTTTACCACCATCAGGGAACGGAACTTTTCTTGATGTGTGCTTCATAAAATATCTGTTTTTCTCTCCTGCTTTTGTTTTCATTTTAGGCTCCGTGCTAACTGTATTTTCTCACTCCAACAATATTGATCTATGTGATATTTACGACAAAAATCAGAATGAGACCTTTGACTGATCTACAGATTACTAGACAATGTAATTTCATCAACAAATCGACATGCAAAGGTCTTTTCATGAATAAAAAGAAAGTGGATTGGAACGATCTTCAATTGTTTATTTCTGTAGCAAGAGAAGGTGGTCTTTCAGCAGCAGCAAAATCGAGTCAACGAAGCCCTGCAACACTGGGACGCAGGATGTTTGCACTTGAGCGTAGCTTAGGAAAAGAACTGTTTATCCGTCATGATCGTGGATATGAGTTACTTGCCGAGGGAAGAAAATTGTTAGAAGAACTAACTGTCATCGAATCAAAAGTTACTAGCTTCACAATGACAAGTTCGCAAAGCAAAAAGCCGTTAGTCAAAATCTCTGCAGGAACGTGGACGACACTTTTTTTAATCCAACATATTGATCAATATTCAGGAACGTTAGATAACACGCTTATACGCTTCATCTCTACAGAGAAAATACTGGATATATCGCACAGAGAAATAGTTATCGGCATTCGAAACAGTAGACCGACAGACGAATCTCTAGTATGTCGTAAACTTAAACGTGTCGATTTTGCACCCTATTCAACGCCAGAAGCTCCTGAATTATGGATAAAAGTTCTTGAAGATATCCCCTCAGGTCGCTGGCTTGATCGCTTTGTTATGAGTAATTCAATATGCGAAGTAAGTGTACCGAGAAACAGCCTTGATATCGCTCTTGAGAGTAAGGGCATAGCCCTTCTTCCTACTTTTATAGGAGATACGCAACCTAAACTTAAACGTGTAGGAAATATAATTGATGAACTTAGTCATGACCGATGGTTGGTGACACACCATGAGGATAGATATTTACCAGAAGTAAGGAACCTCATAATTAGACTCGGTAGAATTTTGGAGTAACTTTGATATGATTTTCTGTTGTTTACTTAGATCAACCTGAAGAGCATTGAAATGATTCATTACCAATGTCCGACTTACAATGCGTCACAAACGCACAACGCAATTCCAGTGACAATGCAGGTTACATTATACCGTCGACCAATGAGGCCTTCGGGTACTTCCCTTCCTACACTTTAGGCATAATGTATGCGGCGTATTTGAGAAGTCACTATTTGTAATGATTTAGATTGGTTAAGGCTGGGAGTTTTCTGTTACAGCCTTTTTAATTAACGTCAGGTAGGGATTCTAAAGCTCGCTTATGTACGAAAAGCTGAAAGAGTTACTTTACTGTTTCTCTCTACAATTGGAGACGTGATGTCGTGTTTAAACCTCTCCAGTGAACTTTAGAAAAACGTATGATGCTAGGGCAAAAAACGTAACTACATTGAGTGTTTCTATAACCCCTAAAAAATTCGTGGTACAAGAAACGGGGTGTCGCCTTACCAGTCTTTGTGGACAATCTTTTGCCCAAAATAGTGGGGTTATTAAAGTGGACCTTTTTACTATGCTCGGATTGCAATCTGCAATCTGCAATCTTCAATCTGCAATGCGCGGTGCGATGAAAAAACCACAAAACTCGGCAAAAATAGCATCGAAGTTTGTACAAACGCTTATTTAGAGTTGCATTAAAATTGCGACAGCGTACCGAGCAGATAAAAGAGAACCTCCATTTTACTTCTAAAAGGGATATCATAAGGAAGGTAAATGTACTTGAAAATAAGGGGAGCATAGGCTCCCCTCCCCCAAAAAAGAAACTGAAGTATTAGTTAATCAATCCAAACATTCTCGGTAAGAATAGGCTGATCTCTGGAATAAAAGTGATAGCCAATAATGTGACGATCAGTACAGCACAAAACGGCATTATGCTTCTTATAACATCTTCAATCTTAGAGCCACTGACACTACAACCTACAAATAATGCAGTACCAACTGGTGGTGTTGCAATACCAATACATAAGTTGAATATAATCATCATCGCAAAGTGAATCGGATGCATACCCAGATGCTCAGCAATCGGCATAAAGATAGGAGTAAAGATCAATACGGCAGGCGTAAGGTCCATAAACATACCAACAATCAGTAAAATCAGATTCATCAGAATAAAGATGATAATAGGATTATCTGAGATAGATAGCATCCAATCACTGATCATCGTTGGAAGACCTGTAAAAGCCATTGCCCAAGACATGATGGTTGAAGCACCAATCAAGAACAGCATAATACCGGTGACCTGAACTGTTTCTCTGCAAATTAGTGGGAAATGCGACCACTTGAGTGTTCGGTAACAGAGTGACAGTGCAAAAGAGTAAAGAACCGCTATACATGCACCTTCTGTTGCGGTGAATACGCCTCCAATAATGCCGCCAATAACAACAAAAATAAGCCCTAAGCTTGGCGTTGCTTGCCAGACAATGTTCAATACATCTTTAGTTGTGAAGCCGTCATTAGCACTTGTTTTGTAGCCTTTCTTTTTAGCAATGAAATAGGCTACGACCATACAGCTTAAACCCATTAAAATACCTGGAACATAACCTGCAATAAACAGTGCCGCAACCGATGTTCCACCCGATACAACTGAAAATACGATTAATGAATTACTCGGCGGAATCAGTAAGCCTGCTGGGCAGGATGCGACATTTACTGCTGTTGCTAAGTTTTTATCATAACCATCTTTTTCTAATTCAGGGCCTAAGGTTTTACCAACCGCTGCCGCTGCCGCAACGGCTGATCCAGAAACTGCGCCAAACATCATATTGGCAAAGATATTAACGTGTAAAAGTGAACCAGGGATCCAGCCAACCAAGAGCTTTGCAAGGTTAATAAGTCGACCAGCGATACCACCCACATTCATTATATTCCCGGCGAGGATAAAGAAAGGGATAGCTAATAAACTGAAACTATCAATACCAGTAATAATTTTTTGACCCGCAGTAATACTTGCGACTTCAAACGGTAAAATAAAATACATGATAGTCAAAGACGACATTGCAATTGCAATTGCAATTGGCATGCTTATCGCAATCATGAATAAGAATAGGCCTAGCAGCCAAACACCAATGGACAAGTCCATAATTTAGAGTCCTTTTTAAACTTATTTTTTGTTAGGTTCACAAAAAAGGTCAATCGTATTTATTGCCAAATAAATGAGAATAACAACGGCTGAAATAGGTAATATTGAATAAACCGTAGACATCGGTAATTGCAATGCAGGTGATAATTGTTGTGTGGTTCTTCCCATTAGAGCGATACCACCTTTAAGCATTGCTAAAGACACAAATGCGCTTGAGATTACATTGATGAGTATATGTAATGCTTTATGTGCTTTTCCCTTAAGATAACCATCCAATAACGTTATTGCTAAATGTCCTTTTATACCGAATAAGTAGCTTGCTCCTAATAAGCCAAGCCATACCATCGCATAACGAGCGAGTTCATCAGTCCAGTTACTTGGGTCATTCAACACATAACGACTAAAAACTTGCCAAGTGACAGTAACTACAAGCAACATTAATGCAAAAGAAGAAATAAAGAGAATCAACCTATCAAGTAGGTTTCTGAAAGTTGTTAACATGGAATGATACCTCAAAAAATTTTGCCCCAGCAAAGCCAAGGCAAAATTATATTTTTACTAATACTAATTAAAGAGCTTCAATTTTCTCAATAAATGAAGCTAGTTTAGAATCTTTTTTAGCTTCATCAATCATAGGTTTAACAGCCGTACGGAAAGGGGCTTTATCGACTTCAACAAATGTTACGCCTTCTTTGATTCCTTTCTCTTTGTTCATGTTGTCTGTTGCGTCCCAGATATTGATCTGTTCTTCAAGAGACTCAGCGGCTGCTTCTTTTAAGATTTTTTGCTCTGCTGCTGTTAATGAATTCCATTTATTCTCTGAAATGATAATCACATCAGGTGTCATCATATGCTGATCCATAGAGTAAAATTTAGCAACTTCACTATGTTTCATTTCAACTAAGCTAGAAATATTATTTTCAGCACCGTCAATTACGCCTTGTTGTAATGCAGTGTAAACTTCATTGAATGGTACAGGTGTTGCCTTCCCACCTAATAGATTAACCATTTCCATCATGGTTGGAGAACCTGGAACACGAACTTTCATACCAGCAAGATCAGCAGGTGAGTTAATTGCTTTTTTAGCGTAGAAACTACGTGTACCAGAATCATAAAAAGTAAGACCAATGAAACCTTTACCTTCGCTTGAAACTAACATCTCTTGTGCTACTTCACTTCTCATGAATTTTCTCATGTGTGGAACATCACGGAATAAAAAAGGTAGTGCATTAACTTTAAAAGTTGGTTCAAAAGATTCTGCTAATCCACCATTGATTTTAGCCATATCAATCGCACCAGTAACAACTTGCTCAGCTTGATCACGTTCAGAACCTAGTTGACCGTTTGGAAAAATCTTAATAGTCAGGTCGCCATTCGATTTTTCTTTAACTTTATCTGCCATGATCACCATACCTTGGTGAGCAGCGCTTTCTAATGACATTGCATGTCCAAGTGTTAACATTTTTGCAGATACATTTACGCTAGTAAAAAAAGATGTAATAAGTAAAGGTAATATTAGTTTCTTCATTATGTTGTCCTTAATATATTTATGTAATAACTGATGTTTTGAACATTGGATATAAGCAATCTTTAAAACATTACTCTCCAAAAGTTGAAGATCATAATACTAATGTAGTCTTGTATTACAATAATACGACGTAAGAAGCATGATCAAAGCACTGTGTTAGATCACATTTTTAGCCTATATTCTACATTATCGCTCTTTTTTACCGATTTTAGTTAACCTGAATTACCTTAAACGAGCCACTTAACGTGGTCGATTAAGTTTTTAAAATCTTATAATATTAATATATCCCGAAATCAACTTATCCCTATTCCAGTAACATCAAGTACGTTTATTCAATTCTTATTAAACTTTGTTAATACTATTAATTGCGTTATCTCATAAAGGTTCTTGAAGGTACGTTTTGAAGCAGGATATTCTGTGCCTATCCACTTATAATGCGGGGGACAATACATTTGACCGATGGGGCCCTCTGATACTTCCCTTCCTACACTTTAGGCACAATGTGTGCGGCGCATTTGAGAAGTCGCAACCTTTAATCGCATTGATAATTTAAGGTTGGTTAATTTCTGTTCCAGCCATTTAAATCTTACTAATAATCACAACTGACAAATTGTGCTTTAACACATTTGGACAAACGTTTGCCAGTGCATTTACCAATGTTGCATTTCACGGATTATCTCAGGTATCGATAAACACTAAATTATCTATATGCGGCAAGCCAAGTTCATTCAACCACTACAGCAATAAGAATGCGAACAGGGGCTAGATGTGGGCTTTATATGAGAAATCGTTAACCCACAAAGGAATATATGTAAACGAAAAAGACTAAAATTTAACCTATACTTTTAACCGAGACCGCTGAAAAATATAGGAAGTGATAATATGGAAACTCAACATTTTGAACCATCGGCACTCGCTTACAAGCGTGTGACTGGCCCTTATGGTGAAAATTATGAATTGCCTTGTGAGCAGTTGTACCAATGGTCCGAGGAAAAGGGTGTGGCGGATAGCCAATGGATATTCGTCTACAGAGATGACCCTATGGTAACATCGCCACAAGATTGCAGAACGGATATATGTTTGTTAGTTCCAGATGACACTGAGTTTACCAGTGTTGTAAGTAAAGCGTATTTTGATGGAGGGCGGTATGCATTTATTCGGAAAGTTATTGAGGATAAATCTGAGTATCCACTGATGTGGCAACAATTACTTAAAGAAGCGGGAGAGCATTTCGAGTGGGATGATGATCGAACTTGTGTCTGTTTCGAGCTTTATCATAGTTACGATATGGAAACACACATAGCAGATGTGAGTTTTTGTATTGCGGTTAAGTAATTAAGGCACCAGATTGTTTGCTGGTAGGTGGAGAGACCGCTAGATAAACGCAAACAGAGAAAACAGTAACCGCAATACTGGGTTCTTATTCTCTCTTTTGGCATGATTTCTATTTGCTGTCGATAAAACTTTCTACATTGTCGACCATAGAGGGATAGTCAACATAGAGTGGTGATCTTTAATGAAGCTTTGTAGGATCACTATCTACTACAAAAAATTCTATCGTGACATCCGTTTCGCGAATCATTGTTAAAACCACTCATTGTTGTGTCTTATTATTCACAAAATATTGCCATTCTGGGCGCGGCTTGAGATATCATTTTCTCTTTACTACTCCCAACTGCGCTGTTGCTCCTCTGTCTCCATATGCGCGTTGGTCTTAGGGTTATAAAATTCAACCGCTTAGGCACATTAATTGAACAAAAATGACAACATTTTAAATCAAGTGCTTAATCTTTTGCTGGTTATTAGGCTAACTTATACTTTTGACGCTAAAGAGACTAAACCCCATGCCCACAAACAGCCCACCACTGATACGATGGAACCACTTTACGTTTTTGGAATTGGAAAGAAACCCTTGGCTTCTTTGTGCTAAGTAACCGTAAGTAGATAACGAGAAAAACGAAAAGAGCATGAATATTAGTGTCATTAATGAAAACTGAAAGAATAATGGTTGGTGAGCGTCTATAAACTGAGGAAAAAGCGCTGTAAAAAATATTATCGGCTTTGGGTTTGTAATCGCGATAAGAAAACCTTCTTTAAAATAAGAAAAAAGCGTACGTTGTTCTTTTACGTGCCTAAACGTCGTCTCTTTTTGAGTTACATTACTCGCGCGGATTTGCTTGATACCCAAATATATTAAATAACACGCTCCGACTACTTTTACGACCAAAAACAAGGTGGACGATGCAACAAGGATCGCACTCAACCCTGTAATAGAAATAATAGATAGGATCATCAAGCCAATAATGTTACCGAACGCCGATACCATCACACATCTCACGTTATTAACGGCCCCATTATAGATAGCCAAAAATACCGCTGGGCCAGGGCTAATAATGTAAAAAAACGAGACAAAAATATAGGTTAACAACGTATCATGATTCATTTTTTATCCTCTAACGTAATTCCATAGTACTCTCGATCATATTTAACCTTACTATATCACTTCCTAAACCTGTAGTGGTTTAGTCATTTTGGCCACTATGTTGGATTTCTCTTGATAACAATTTGTAGGGAAAAACTTAGACCTAAACTAAAGAGCCCATTCTTACGCAATACAATGTATAGAATCCACGCCCTCCTTTGCCATACTAAACTTAGGAGAGTGTGTGTCCTCGTTGATTTTGGACCATTAATTCAACATATTCACCAGCAAGCTCTTATCTACTTAAGGCCAATTTAAATTTTACGCTTTATCAGACGGGTGACTATCTTTCTCAAAGTCCTTGACTCGTTGATATTGGGTCCAAACATATTCCGGTGCCGAGCAAGCACAATCGTCACAGATGATATGGAGTTCTTTCTCTTCCCCTCCCCATATAGGTATTTGAGAGAGCAACGATAAATGACAACTCCCGCAAAAAGGACATTTTATTTTAAGACTCATAGTTTATCCTTAACCAAGTTCACTCCAGTGTTGGTATCAGAACGTTTCGAAAAACGCACAACATGCTTTAGCAGTTGCCTAACATCGTCATTCAACATAAATAAACAAGGCAAAAGGAATAGGGATATCAAGGTTCCGAAAACAACCCCCCACGCCATCGCCATAACCATAGGTGCAACAAAAGGGTTATAACCACCCAGTCCGTATGCTGTTGGTAAGAGCCCCACCAACGTCGTTAATGATGTAATCAATATTGGTCTAAAGCGTTTTGAGGCCAGATCTGCAACCAGTTTTGGTTCTCCATAGCTTTCCACCTTATTCAAGGTAAATATCATGACTACAGCATCATTAACTAGCACACCAACAAGCCCTAATACACCTATAAGAGCTAGGAAACTTAAAGGTAACCCTTGAACTGCGAATGTGGCAAGGACACCCATAATTGAAAAGGGTATAACCGCCAACACAAGCAAGGGTTGGCTGTATGAGTTGAATAACACAACAAGAACTAAAAGTATCATCATTAAACTTCCGGCAAATGCGATGCTCAATTCTGTGTAACTTTCTTGCTGTTGCTCTAATTCTCCACCTTGATAAAAAGCAAGATCAGGGTAATTAACGTGCCAGTTTTGGGCAGATATATAATCCCCAAGAGCTTTATTTACCTCAAGAACGTCCGTTTTGCTTCTGTCAATTTCTCCATATACAGTTAACGTTCTCCTACCATTAAAGTGTTTTAGATCCGCTTCCCCAGGACGCAATACGAAATCTGCTATCGAGCTTAACGCAATAGTCTGTCCTTCATGGTTAACCACATAAAAATCTTGTAAAACACTTATTTTTTCTCTATCAGTTGATGGTAGTCTTAAACGGTAATAAACTCTTTCAGATGCTAATTGCTGTTCAGATATAAGTAAACCATCGAGCGCTACTCTCACCGCATCAGCAACCTGCTTCACACTCAACCCATAAGCAGCAAGTTTGTGATCGTAAAACTGTAGATCTAATATAGCTTTACCCGTTTTACTGCTGTCCCAAACATTTGTAATTCCAGGAACCGTTTGAAGGTAATCTATTAACTCTTTCGCGACAAATTGCTTTTCCATTCCGTCTGACATAATTTCAAGCTCTATTGGCTTACCCATTACTGGCGTATCTTTTAAAGGCTCAACCCTTAGTAATTGATAACCTTCTAACTCTCCAGCTAATGATTGTATCTGAGCCAACGTTATGCGCTGATCTTGTAAAACCTGATTCTGTGGTTTTAGATAAATAGTGAGTAATGCCCATGCTTGATTTCGTCCAAATGACCCACCATAAAGATCTGTATCATGATGACCGACTTGACTCACAATGTTTAACAAATCACTTTCAGGCACATTTTTTCTGATTAATGCCTCTAATTCTGTGACTTTATTGATTGTTTCATCGAAAGGGCTGCCACTTGGTAGTTCAATCGATACATTAATCGTATCTACCGCAGTTTCTGGATAAAGTTGAAATCGAACTGACGTAGCACTGACTATAGTTATTCCAACAAAAATTGTTACAATGCCCAATGTCGCAATTTTTCTTCTTACTAGTAACCACAGAATAATTTGACGATAGACATCTCGAAGTTTATTTAGCCAGCGTCTTGGTGAAGGTTTGAATGAACTGTGAGCCAAATGTGCAGGGAGCAAAAACTTACTTTCCAGTAGAGAAGCCGAAAGAGTTAACATTACGACGACAGGAATCGCAGCGATAAACTTTCCCTCTAATCCACCCAAGAAAAATATTGGAAAAAAAGCCAACATAGTGGTCAGTACACTTACAAATACAGGTGCGGTAATATCTCTTGTGCCCATTATCGCAGCCTTGATCGGATCAAGACCTTGTTCTTTACGAACCTGAATAGCCTCTCCAGTAACAATTGCATCGTCGACCAACATACCCAACACAAGAATAATAGACATTAGTGTTAAGCTATTTACGGACAAACCAAGCCAAAGCATTGCGCAAAAGGTCAGTAATATAGAAAATGGAAGTCCAACGCTAACCCAAAAAGCCATGTGTCTACCAAGAAATAACCATAGAATGACAAACACAGAAACAAGCCCTATTACGGCATTACTGTATAACGTGTCTAGCATATCACTGGTAAACCTAGAAACATCATTAACAAATTTAAGCTCTAAACCAGGTCTAATCGGACTGTTTTCAATTAATTGGCGAATGTTTGAAATAGTTTTCAGTTCATCTGCGCTGCTTTTTTTCTTTATTAGCAATGCTATACTTAACTGACCATCAGTCCGCACCTGAACATCCCACTTCTCGTACGACGGCAAAATTTGAGCTACATCTCTTAAACGAACTTCATTCCCTGGGCTGCTACTACGAATAATAACTTCACCCACCTCACCGGGATTTTTAAACTGTCCTATACTTAAAACTTTTTTTTCACCCGCAAACGACGCGACAGAGCCACCACTATCTCTCACATTTCTCAACGAAAATGCTTGTTCAATTTCTGCAAAGCCTATTCCTAATTGCCATAACTTTTTCTGATCCAATTCAATGCTTATCTCAGGGCGGCGGTATCCTACACGTTCAACTCCAACCACATCAGGTAGCGAACGAAGCTTTTGTTGCCAATGTCTAGCTTGTTGACGTAATACCGATTCAGACACATTCCCGGTTAAGTGAAGCTCAGCAACAGCAAGGTTATCGGTGGATAACTCTTCTACAAGAGGCTTTTCGATAAGGTCTGATGGCAACCTAGATTGTGCTCTGTCTACCGCTTTCTGAATATCTACAATCAGTTTCGATGTTTCACTCTCAGAGTCTAACGTAAGCGTCAGCAAAGAAAGATTCTCCATACTACGAGATACTATTTTCTTTACACCTCTTACTTTCAATAGCTCCTCTTCAAGGGGTGCCGAAATGGATAATTCTACTTCTTCCGGACCAGCCCCTGCTTTGGTTGTCGTGACCTTAACGATACCCATATCAATTTTGGGTACAACTTCATATTGCAGTCCCTGTAGGCTCAGCAACCCCATGATAACCACTAAAACCATGACCAAATTGCCTAATTTCGGTCGCTCGATAAAGAGCGACAGCAATGAACCTAAAGTTACTTTACTTTTACTGTTCATGCCCCCCCCTTATCGTCACTAAACTACCATTTACCAAAGTACCAGCACCTGTAACTGCTACAATATCATTGCTCTTTAAACCTGAAGTAACATGGATTCTTTCATTTAAATTGTATTTCAGTTCTACTGGTTGACGAATAGCGACTGAGTCTTTAATCAAAAACACTACATACTCCCCTTTATCTACAACTAATGCAGATTCTGGAACTATAAGTTGTCTTTTCAATGGGATGGTCTTAAGTTCAACTTCTACCCCCATCCCAGCTTTATATTCACGCTGACTATTGCTAATAAGTAACTTCACCTCATAGTTGCCAGTCTTAACATCAGAATGTGACGCTATAGATACCACTTCAGCGATAGAAGCCCCAACGATAGTCTTAATAACTGCGGAGTTTCCAAGTTTAATCAGAGGCAACATTTTTTCACCAACAAAAACAGATACCTTCATACTTTCATCAACCTCGACCTCAAGCAACGATGTGTAAGCAATAGCATTTTCGTTTGGATCGACTTTTCGTCGGCTAATTGTTCCTTCTACCGGGCTAACTAGCTCTCGTCGAACAAGGTCTCTATCAATCAAATCACGCTCACTTTTTATAGCTGAAACGAAAAAACGACTTGAATCGAATTCAGCTTGCGCGTTATCCAATTGCTGCTGCGAAACAGAGTTATTATTTTTGAGTTCTCGCATACGGAGTAAGTTTTTTTCAGCTTTAACGAACTGACTCTTTGCTTGAGCCAATGTATGACGAAGCTGACTTTTTTTAAGTTCAATCTTAGAAAGATCAAAATGCAAAAGTGTCTGTCCAACTTTTACTCTATCACCCTCCTCTACCAGTACAGACTGAATAGGTGCAGAGAAATCAACGTTAATGGATACAGAAGAGACGGGTTCAAGCACCCCGTAAAGAGAAAGAGTTGCTTGTGTTTGAGTTGGCACTACCATTAAAGTTTCTACCGAGATCGCGCTAGTTTTAACCTCATTTGATGAAGTCGATTCAATACCTTCTTTACATGCAGTTAATAAAAGTAACGTTATTAAGCTAATATGAAGTTGCTTCATAATTTTCCTTCATGGAGACTAAAGCAGATAATTTTGCATAAACTTCGCCAGTTCTCTCTACATTGGATGGGGTCATCAAGCAAATACCAATGAATCATTGAACCACCAAAATGAGCGTCTAGAATTTGGACAACTGTCGAAACTTGGCTCTTTGTAAGTGATGGGAATTGATTACTTACCACCTCTGCATAACGATCTAAGCTACTTTTGGTTAACTGTGTCACGCCTTTCTTAAACTCAGGTTCAAACATAGCTTGCTGAATAAACACCATCAGCGCTTTTAACTCAACTGGCCGTTGTTCCATAGCATTAAAAGTCAAATCACCAATAAAAGATAAATACTCTTCCAGTGAATTAAACTGCATATGATCATTTCCCAAGTTCAAAAACCCGTCAACAAGTGTTTGAAATGCCGAAATTTTTAACGTATTTAAACTATCAAAATGATGATAAAGCCCGCCTTTACTTGTATTGGCTTTCTTGCTTAATGCACTGGTGGTTAATTTTTCTATACCAGAAGTCCCAACGATTTCAATCGTCGCTTCTATAAGCGTTTTTTTCATTTTCTCAGCAGCTAACTGTTTTTTATTCACATCAAGCACTCCTATTCCTATTTCAATAGGATAACGCATACCGACCGTTCGTTCAACATTGAAAAATGCATTGATTGTAATAAGATTTCGATATTGTTCAGGCTAAGGCTTTTAAAATGAAATTAAATACCTTCACGGAACACAGTAAGCCTGTATCACTCCCTCTGGGAAGCCGATAGTGATGCAGGTATAGGAGATTGGAATAAGCGAAGGCTGCATTGTAACGATGCAGATACAAACTTGTGTCTGGCCACGAAAGTAAGCCCACTTCCGATTGGTCTCCCGTTGTAAGTGAATTCGAAGATCTTTTTTGTCTAAGATTGTATTCAAAGTCTAGCAATCTGATGATTGCTAGACGGGCTCTAGGTTATGCCTAAAAATGTTTAACAAAGAATTTGAGAAATAGAAAATTGAAAAAAAAATTATTTAAAAAGGACAGACACTTTAACTTCGAGCATACGTCCTTTGCTAATCTCTGTAACTCGTAGTTGGACGTGCGACGTGAAGTCGTATGAAGCGCTGTTCACCGCTCAATGAGTGAACCATCTGTGTCACCCAATGAGTGTTGTAAGTCTCTGGGTTAAATTGACGATTTAGCAAGTTCGGAGCATATCTCTTTTCTTGTCCTGCATCTGGATAGTAGTGTTTCTTTTTCGGATAACGAACATAAATATTTTGCTCTTTCATTAACTTGGCAACTTTATATAGACTTACTGTCACCCCTTTATCTACGAGCTCTTCCTTAATCCTACGTTTACCATAAGTGTAGTTTGATTCGCTTGATATTACTCGGATCTGGTGACGGAGCTGAATATTACATAGTTTATTGATCTTTTTGTAATAAAAATCACTCAATGTCACCTTAAGTGTTTTACATAATTCAGAGACAGTATAGTTCGGATACGCTTTCTTCATCTGCCTGACGACATCCAGTTTTAGTGGTCTCGTATAAACAAAGCGCTGGCTTTTTTTAATATATCGATGTCTCGGTTCGCCCTATCTAACTGTTTTTCCAGCTCCTGTATTCGTTGCTGCTCAGGTGTTATTGCTTTTTGATTATGGGGTGTAATACCAAGCTTTTCTGCTTAGTATTGTCTTTTCCATCGAACCACGGCGGAAGAACATGCTCCTGATATTTCCTGTATCTGCTGATTAGAGTATCCATTTTCCACCATCATTTTTGCGTATTCGAGTTTTTGCTGCTCTGAGATAATTACTCGTTCTTTTCGTTTCATAATTTAGCTTCATTTATAATGTGATTATAAGGCTTAATTAGTCTCCAAGATCATCGTACCATTACAAACAAGCGCTGCACCCATTAGCGTTAGAGCCCGTATCGGAAAGCCTTGCAGACCCTAACAGTTATTGTTTTCGACCAAAACGTAGTACGGCTGATGCTATCGGGCAGTGTTTTATCTGCCTGAGTCAAAAGCGTTCCGCACAATGGGTTCTTGAAGGGGACATCAAAGCCTGTTTCGACAAAATCGGGCATCAATGGCTGATGGACAATGTTGCCGTTGATAAGCGTATGTTGGGACAATGGCTAAAGTCTGGCTTTGTAGACAAAGGGCTGTTCTATGACACCAATGAAGGCACGCCTCAAGGTGGGATTATATCCCCAGCCTTGATGTTAATGACGCTCTCTGGTCTCGAACAACAAATTAAGTCTACCGCTCTCAAAAAGGAAGCAAGAGCCAACTTTATTAGATACACCGACGATTTCGTCGTCACTTGCGCTTCAAAGGAAGTGCTTGAGAACGATATCAAACCGTTGATTGTTGACTTCTTAGCGGAAAGAGGCTTAACACTCTCCGAAGAGAAAACGCACATCACTCACATCAACGATGGCTTTGATTTCCTAGGTTTTAATCATAGGAAGTACAAAGGGAAATTGCTCATTAAGCCGAGTAAATCCAACAAAGCCTAAAACTTGGATCGCCCTAAAATACTTCTTCAACCGCAAAGGCCAATGGCAGTTTCACGGTTGGCAGAAGATCATGGATATGGATTGCCAATTTAATCTGTTCCAAATAGCTAAAGTGCCAATAGAAAGACATGTAAAAATCCGAAGTGCAGTGACACCATTTGACCCTCAATACCAAGAATACTTGGCAAAGAGAAAGTCCAAAAGGCTAACCCGTAACTCTTGGAAAGAGCCTGTCCCGACTGCGTTATAAGTTGCTGGGTATCATTTGATGCCTTTGTGGAGGCTTGAGCCTAGTGCAGTGAACGTTGCACGCTGGGTTCTTAGGGAGACGGCACTTAGTAACAAGTGTCGTCCACCCGATATAAGCTCGTTAGAGTAAACCACCCAGAACTCGTTCTTCGGATAACTTTTCGTATCCAAAAATGTGAAAGACCATCGTTATCGGCGGTGGTCGATTTGCGTGGAATTGGACAATTTTTTTCACTATGCGATCATTTTAACGAAATTAACTACGCAAATATAATGAATGGAATACGCTTAACAATAGTTGCTAACTCAAAACATAGAGGTTTTGTTGCAGCTTAAACGAACAAAACATTGTTCCGTTACTTCAGTTCCCCATCGTGATCCTAAGTGTTCCTCTTCCAATAAAAAACCTCGGGTCTCATATAGGTATCTCGCTGTATTTAAACCTGAAAATGTCCACAGGTGAGTCTCTGCGAAGTTTAGAGTATCAACGAAAGCAAGTGCGATATCTAAAAGAACCTTACCAACTCCAGTCCCTCTTGCTTTATCACTGACTATAAACCAACGGAGATGAGCCTTACTGTCTCCAAGATCTTCACCGTCAATAGCAATTGAACCGATTATTTCCCCACCTAAAATGGCAGTCCAAATTTGATTGACAGGATTATCTAATCGGCAGCAGAAGTCAGCTAAACCATTCGCTACCACTGCTTCAAATTTTGCTCCAAAACCCGATTCTCTAGAGTAGTAGCTAGCGTGAAGTTGGGTTATTTGTCCCACAACTGAAGGAACGTATCCTTCGATTATTTCAACTCGTGTTTTCTTTGGCAGAACATCGTCGCCCGAAAGGGCACCACTATAAAGCTCAAGACCTCTTTGGATGGTATATTGTTGACTTAATTCAAGTTTATTTAACGCGCTAACTACTTGATGTCTCGCGAACTGATGAATCTCTTCAACGTGCTTGCTCCCCTTCATTGTCAACGATAATCTCTTTACTCTACAATCGGTTTTGCATGGTTCTTCATATACCATACCTTGTCCTTTCAACTTACGTAGCATCCTGCTTACACTCGATTTTTCAAGTAAAAGCAAGTGGGTAAGTTCGCTTGCAGTAATGCTCTCTCGACCTATTTCAATCAACGCATGAACAGTTGAAGGAGACAGTTTTGTACCAGCGAACCTCCCGCCCATGAAACCAAGTTGTCTAACTAAGTTACGAGAAGTAAATCGTATACCTTCTACCAAATCTTGTTCCGTCCCCATACATTATCTCTTTGGCCCGAATAGAATATATAGTTGTATAGTACAACCATTAGTCAATTACAAGGAAAGCCGTTAACGTGTTTACTAAATATAAATTGCGTATACATGCAGAAGAAATAGGCCATTGGATAATGCTTGAAAATGTGAGTTTCCGATACCCCCTCAGCCATGAGCTAAAGTACTGTGATTCCAGTAGCGTGTTCTGCCACTGAGTAAGTGCGTTTACAAAGAATTAAGCAGAGACGAGTTACAACACTCGCAGAAACATCTCCGCAAAAATTTGTAATTAATATTGATAAATTAGGATATAACGGATTAAGTGACGGGCTCTTCTCCACTTACGTGAGCTTGATCTTTGGGTAAAAGGTTGAATGAGTGTCAGGAACAGATGTTTGTCTTATCTTCAATTTAAAGTAATCCGTATCTCTCACCCCTCGGGCTCTACGTCTGAGTAAACCAACAGATACATTCCCTGCTTCAACTCGAGCGTTAGTCAGTTTGTATTTTGCGTAGTTGCAGATACCCACTTTTCTTTCTAGCAGTGCGTTTGCATAGTTACATAAGGAAAGAATCCGGGTTGATCTGGCAAGGCGGCTCCATGCTTCAAGAGCTTTAACCATTGCCTCGTAATAGGGCTCATCCCATATCGCTTGTAGCTGTGCTTTCAGCATATAAATGATGCACAGCGTCTTATTGCTTTCGAGCAAGTCATCGAGTCTGTCTGACTGCCTATCATCCGACTTAATGGCGTTTTTCAACAAGAGGAAAAGTGTACCTTTGAGCATTTTCTTTTCTTCATGAAACCCGTTTTTAAAAGCTTTTGGTCTCTCTTTTTTGATTAATATGCAGTAGTTCTGCATCACGTGAAATCGGTCAAAGACAATATCGGCATTGGGTAGCATTTTTCTCACGGCCGATTGATAAGCCTGGCCCATATCCATTGAGACGGCTTTAATCCTTCTTCCGTTTCGACTGACAGTTGCTCGAAAAAAGAGATCAGAACTTCCGCTTTTCGACCATGTTCAACCCAAATTAAATGACCAGAAATCAGCTCATATACCACAGTCATATAATCATGCCTTTTAGCTCTGGCAACTTCATCGACACCGATGTGGATTAAGTTACTCAGTTTCTTGGGGTCTAACGCTGGCAGGCTTGAACGCAGGTATTCTCGATCAATATTCTTTACGGTTTCCCAACGAATACCTAAGTGTTGAGAGACAGCATGGATACTCATATGACGACATAATCCACTTATAAACTTGCAGAAACGAGCGGTATATCTACCTCCTTTAGCAACATATTCCGTTACTTCAATCAGCCTTCTTCCTGCCTTGTTTCTCGCCTGAGCTAGCTCAATTTCAATCGTACACGGTCGACCGTTAACAGGAAGATCCTGAACACGCCTTCGAATGTAATGATCGACAGTGCAAGGTGCTCCTGCTGTAGGCTCTTTGACCTTAAACCGCCTATCTCGACGGCACCGAACAAATACAGATTGAGCGTCTTCTTCTACAGAAAAAGACTCGACACATTGACCTTTAAAGTCGAATAGCGCTGAAGATAATGATGGCAAGGTATGTCACTGACTTACAGAATAAAGAAGTATTGTAAATCATGACCTTAGTAGAGGTTGCCTTATATATACTGACTCACGTAAGCGGAGAAGAGCCGGTGACGTATGGAAAAATAACGCTTACGTAACTGGCGCGACGTCAGGAACGTCCTAGTTGACGCCCTTTTTATAAGTTTATTGATTTTCCCAGACTCTCATTCAAAAAAAACCAACAAGACCAATAGTTTTTATCCGATATTTATCGAAGTTATTTTGATAATAACAAATCAAATCTTGTGAGATACAAACAATTTTTTGGCACAAATTACCTCTACATTTTAAATTACCTGATTTTATTGGAAGTGCTCAAGCTAAGTTGTCTTTCGACAACCACAGGCACGTATAAGCGTATTCATAATTTCAGCATCAATTCTGTCAAGGTCCATAAATCTGTTTGTAGCTGGAGATTTTGAACTTGTTTACTTGGTTTTGTTAGAGTGAGCCTATCGTAATAAGCTCCTTTTTCCCAGGAAACTCCGGGCGAACCCTCCGCAAAATGAATCAATGGCTTTGCACCTACTTGGGCTGAGATTGAAGGGAACATACTCATCATACTTCTAAAACTGGGGGACTTTGATGCAAAATTCGAATGAACCACACCGGGACAAAAAGACATCGATGGCAATCCATTCTCGCCATATCGTTTTTGCAATTCTGAACTAAATAAAATCAACGCTATCTTTGAGTCACCATAAGACTTCTCTGGAGTATGTGTAACACCGTTATACAAGTCAATAAGATCGAGCTGCCCGAATAAACGATGTCCTTCACTAGCTGTATTGATTATAGATGCTTGGTCATTCTGTAGCATCGGTAGTAAGAGTTGTGTTAACAAAAATGGGGCTAAATAATTGACTTGTATCACTTCATCAAACCCGTCCTCTGTTTTGGAAGCTATATCTGATACACCACCCGCATTATTGATTAATACATCAATGTTTGATAGCTTTGAAAGTAAATTATTTGCTAGTGTGTATACATTTGAGAGCTTGGAATAATCAGAAACAAAAAAATCAGCGCTTAAACTCTTCGCTACTTCTTCAGTTTTACGAACGTTGCGACCAACAAGTATTACGTTGTGACCGTGCTTTTTAAGAATTTTAGCGGCTTCTTTACCTATTCCATCACTAGCGCCTGTAATAACTATTGTTTTCGCTTCCATAAATAGCTAATTCCTCTTCACAGTCAATGTTTAAAATATAGCTTAAAAGTATGCCCATTTTTATTTCTTGGTTCACAAATTTTATATCGAACTACTGTCTATTTCGGTCTTAGCCGAACCATTGTTATAACAAACCTTTGAACAAAGGTGTGTCAGTGAGTGATCTGCTCCAGCCAGACTAGACACTTTGTTAAGCGACACACCTTGCACCATCGCGTTCTTTTTTATCATCAATGACTGCTCGATTTTTACTATCGAGCTGCTTACGCTGCTCTTTGCGTTGAGTAACTTTATGCCGATTTTCAATCCAATAGTAAAACCCACTTCGAGAAACCCCAAACACTTTAGCCATAAGGACAATCCTATATCGCATCAGGGGTTCGAACATAAACTCATAGCAATCTACTTGAGATTTTTCGCGAAATAGATGGCGGCCTTTTTTACGATGTCTAACTCTTCGGCTTGCTAGGCTAATAATCGTTTGAGCTTGGCATTTTCAATCGCTAACTCTTTCTCCCTGTCGCTAGTTTTCGTGTCTTTTTTACCATAGAATTGAGATTCATATAACGATAGTTGTCTTGCCGCAGCAGCGACACCCACTTTCTCGGCTAACTTGAGTACTTCTGCTTTAAATTCAGGAGCATGTTTAATTCGTGTTTTCTTAGTTATCATTTACTCACCTCGTTAGCGATTGTACTCACTTAACTCAGTGTCCAAAACTAATGGTGCGGATCATAAGCAGATACCTCATTTAAATTACAGGCTCTGGAACCCTCGTTTTGACCACATTCTCCTAAGTCTAACGTTAATAAAAACGTTGTTAATTGATTTCCAGAACTTACAGAAACATCACCACCATGAGCTTTAGCGATTGATCGAGTAATAGCTAATCCTAATCCAACCCGTTCGTGGGTCCTCTCTGAGCCAATTCGATAAAACCGGTCAAACAGATAAGGTAAATCTTCTTTAGCAATAGTTGGTCCATCATTACAAACATAAACATATAGTTTTGATTTTCTTCGCGATATATAAATATTGACGATGCTACCTTCAAAGCAATGACGTATGGCGTTTGAAATTAAATTACCAATAGCACGATTTAGCATATTTCTATCTCCACGTAATTTAGCTTTACCACTTACACTTAAAGTAACATTTCTCTCCTGTGCAAGTATTTCATAAAACTCGAAAAGATTAAAAACCTCCTCATCTAAAGAAATTTCTTCAATGAATAACACATTGGATTTATCATCTGTTTTCGCCAAAAATAACATGTCATAAATCATTTTTGATAATCGTTCGAATTCTTCTGCATTAGAAACTAGAGTGGTTAAATATTCTTCTTTAGTTCGAGGTTGTGAAATAGATACTTGAGTTTGCATCATTAAATTATTAATTGGAGTGCGAAGTTCATGAGCGATATCAGAGGAAAAGTTCTCTAAGCGTCGAAAAGAATAGTCTAATCGACTAAGCATATTATTTAATGTTTCTGACAAAACTGAAATCTCACTTGGAATATTTTCTACAGGCATGCGTTGTTGAATATCTTTCCCTGAAACCAAAGTTGCCTTCTTAATTAATATTTGTAGAGGTTGCAATCCTTGATTAGTCAGGAACCAATGCAACAAAGCACTAATTACTGTAGCAATGAGAATAAATTTGGTCGTAAATATGGAAAGTGTGCCCGTGAAATCATGCAAGAAGTATCGATGATGATCAATATTAATACCAATGGTAACAAGTATTGGCAGTGAATCTAGATGATCCACCGTTAAAAAAATTCGCATCCCTCGGTAATAGCTAGATTTATCTCGCCATTCGAACAGGTTATTGTCCATGTATGGTGTTTTTTTAACCCCTTTGATATTGTAGTATGTGATATTTTTTTCTAAGTCATAATTAGTATAATATTTTATCTCATCATTAATGAGATTTTCTGGGAAGTATATTTTATCTGAAGTATAAATCACAGTTTTATCATCGGGCTTATTTATTCTAATTGTTACACCTTCTAATGTTTTTTCGAATTTTTTAAGCGTGTCAAAATCTTTGTTGAAATGAGTATTGGAAAAAATTTCTTTTATTTTGTCAGCTCTGCTGTTTAGAATAATAACTTCTTCTTTTAAGAAGCATGTTACCAATTCATACCATAAAAAGGTAGATAAGGTGATAAGACTTAAGGTTACTGCGACAATATAAAACAAATTTAGACGCCAGGTCAGAGAGTTCTTAAATATCATGGTACTACCTATATAGTAAAAATATACAACCTATAAACCGATTAGTCATCATACTGCTCGATGTTAATGAGTCTTTCCGAACAGTCCATCACCACTGTACAAATGGTGATGAAAAGTTATGTTATCAGCAAACCGAATACAGACAATGAAATTATACAACGCTCATACCTATCTTATTGATTTAGCGAGGCTACTGCGTTGTATGCATTGTCATCTATAATATCTAATACATAACCTACTCCTCTGATAGTATGAATTAGTTTTGGTTCAAACTGTTTATCCACTTTGTTACGCAATCGTCGAATTGCAACATCAATAACATTTGTATCACTATCAAAATTCATATCCCATACTTCGGATGCAATCGAAGAACGACTTAACACAATGCCTTTACGACGCATTAACAACTCTAAGAGTAAGAACTCTTTTCTTGTTAAAGATATTAAAACATTATCTCTATATACTCGTCGATTTAATAAGTTTAATTGTAAGTTCTCTACTCTAAGAATGGTATCATTATAATTTTGTTCGTTATTTCTTCTTAGTACACACCGGATTCTGGCGACTAATTCAATAAAAGCGAAAGGTTTAACTAGATAATCATCAGCACCAAGTTCTAAACCTTTAACGCGATCTTCTAGTTGATCTCGCGCTGTCAATATTAATACCGGAACAATAATTTGGCTGCTACGTAGTGTTTGTAAAATTTGCCAACCATTTAGTTTGGGCAGCATCACATCTAGAATAATCAAATCATATTTTTCGGTCATAGCTTGATGCAACCCATCAAGTCCATTATTTACTAAATCTACAACAAAATTGGATTCAATTAAGCCTTTTTTAAGATATTCTCCACTTTTCTTCTCATCTTCAACAATTAGTAGTTTCATGTTTCTCTCGTCATAGTGTCGGTGGTATGTGGCTTACTTTTTATATCGATGTATCATTCAACTATCATTTTGGATCTTTTTATAGGGAGATATCTACCCTTAACAGTGATTTTGATTAATAAAATGACTAATATTGCGTTATTTATCATATTCTGAGAGGTTTAACTTTGTTAGCAATTTTGAAATTGATTAAATTATCTGAACTCGGGATAGAAAACCGAAGGGAACTAAAATCTGCTTCTGTACTCAGATTATTTGGCTATAAAGGCCTAATAACAAAGAATACAGCTATGCATCAATTAGTGTTCTTAATGCCATGCCGATGGCTTTTATAATGTCTTTGGTTTTGTTGTTTATTTCAGAGAGAATACATGCTTGCGCTATTGTTGCTTAATTCTTAAACGATATACTGAATTTCAGGCATACCTAGCCCCGTAAGCTTGTTCAACGCTTTGATCATTGCAACCTGAGCGTTGTAATTTCTTAGGCTTAATCTCCCACCTAACAACTGTTTCACTCGATACATTGCTGTCTCTGATAGAGAGCGCTTATGAGAACCATATCGCTTTTTCAACTTCTTGTTAGAGCCGTAGAGCTTCTGACAACCGACCGCTAAATTGCGAGGGTGTCCTTGCTCCCAGAAGGCTGCCCCTTCGCGTGGCGAGATGAGCGGAACTGCTCGCTTGAATAGTATCATGACAATTCCTTGTGTCATAAGCCCCATCACCTGATATCTCAATGATTTTACGACGTGTCTGCTTGAGTAAGTTGGGGAGCACTTCGGCATCTGTTACGTTAGATAAATTCAACTCTGTTGCGACTATTTTCGTGGGTACTGGTATCCACTGCGATGTGCAGCTTAAGCCAGACTCTTCGCTTCCCGTCAGTACCATGCTTCTTGACCTTCTAATCAGCTTCGCCATAAACCTTGAGACCAATGGCATCAATGACCAGATGCTGTATTGCCCCTCTGGTTTAGGTTTTAAATGAAACCTAAACTTCCTTAGCTCGACGGCTTATACAGGTGTAATGCGAACTACCAAGCGGGATATTAGCCAGCTTAAATTCTGAATCTAGAAAACCTTATAGCGATCTCAAAGGCGTAGAGAAAACTCGTTTAACCATCAGTGTGGTAGTAATGGCTAAGTCGCTGAATCTGCGCGGTCTATCGCGCTTGTTTTGCTTCCACTCGGCTATCGCTTCCTCATCAATTCAGAGGTGAGAGAACAACGGTTTATTAAGGCTTTATTGTACAGCTTCCAGTTAGTTGTTTTGCAACGAAGTTTAGGCATGAGGCTACGACGATTAATGAGCGTAATGGATCAGAACATAACTTCTTAAATTCGTTCCATCAATTTAGGCAACAAAGCCTTAAACGACAAGTGAATATGACAGACATGTCATTATTGTGTTCGTCTTTTGTCACTAAAAGTCCTGTATCCTTATTTTAGGGTAAGTCTTTAGATATTAATAATTATATAGAAAATAACACAAGATGAATTGGATGGTGACAAGATATGATTTCAGCAGAATTAAAACTTAAAGTACAAAGTTTTGGTAGATTTTTATCTGGTATGGTTATGCCAAATATAGGAGCCTTTATCGCATGGGGCATTATTACGGCATTTTTTATTCCAACAGGTTGGTTCCCAAATGACGAATTAGTCAAATTTGTTGATCCAATGATCAAGTATATGCTTCCCTTATTAATTGGTTATACGGGTGGTAAATTAATTGGTGGTGACCGAGGCGCGGTTGTTGGTACGATTTCGACTATGGGTGTAGTCGTTGGGGCAAGTATACCAATGTTTATGGGGGCTATGATAGTTGGTCCTCTAGGTGGTTGGGCAATTAGCAAATTTGACAAAGCTGTCGAGGGTAAAGTTAAGAGCGGTTTTGAAATGTTAGTTAATAACTTTTCAGCCGGCATTATCGGTATGATTTTGGCTATTCTTTCATTCTATTTGATAGGTCCTTTTGTTACTTCAATGTCTGACATTCTTGCCGCAGGTGTTAAAGCATTAGTTAACGCCGGTTTATTACCACTGACATCAATCTTTGTTGAACCCGCTAAAATTCTATTCTTAAATAATGCAATTAACCACGGTATTTTCTCTCCTTTAGGTATTCAACAGTCTACTGAGTTTGGTCAATCGATTTTTTTCTTAATTGAAGCAAATCCAGGACCAGGCCTAGGTTTATTGCTTGCGTACATGGTCTTTGGTAAAGGCTCTGCAAAAGCATCTGCTGGCGGCGCGACAGTTATCCATTTCTTTGGTGGTATCCATGAAATTTACTTCCCATATATATTAATGAACCCGCGCTTAATACTTGCGGTAATTGCAGGAGGTGCAACGGGTGTATTCACTCTTACCATGTTTAATGCGGGTCTTGTTTCTCCCGCTGCTCCTGGTTCTATCTTTGCTATATTATTGATGACTCCAAAAGCATCCTTAACTGGAGTCTTACTATCCGTTGCGACTTCTACTACAGTTTCGTTTCTTGTTGCTTCTTTCTTGTTGAAAACTCAAAAAGATGTCAGTGAAGATGAAGGTGACCAATTAGGTGTTGCCGCTAACAAAATAAAAGAGCTTAAATATGCACCTGAAGCAGAGACGACAGTTAACGTAAATATGGCCGCTGTGACTAAAATCATTGTTGCTTGTGATGCTGGTATGGGTTCAAGTGCAATGGGGGCAAGCTTACTTGCTAAGAAAGTAAAAAAGGCCGGTTTGAATATCAGTGTTTCCAACTGCGCAATTGATAACCTGCCAGGTAATGTAGATATTGTGGTTACTCACAAAGATTTAACGCCACGCGCATTTAAGTACGCTTCACAAGCCAGACATCTATCATTAACAAACTTCTTAGATAACGCTCTTTATGATGGGCTTGTTGCTGAACTCGTGACTGCTCAATTGGATAGTGATGTTAGCAAGTAGACACTAATGTAAACCATAGATCGGGTCCGCCTTCGAATTATGCTTAAAATATCTTCTTGGGCTTGAAGGCGGAAAATAAGCATCATGAAACTAACTCGCTAGTGATCAGTTTGGTGATTTTGGCTATGTTGTGGAGCCCGCTAAGTTAAAGGAAATGCATTCTTTGGAAACAACTGCTATCTAGAGAAATTTGTCAAGTCAATTTACAATAACGAGGAGCGAAGAACTAATGGGAAATGAAATTTCGGCTGACATAAAAAAGCTAATCGAAACTAAGGAAATTGACCAAAAAGAGTTGGCTTTCTTTAACAATATTCGCTGGGTTCTCACTATCTTTGTGGTACTTATCCATTTGAATGTTACTTATAGCACATTTGGTAAATGGTACTACACAGAGCCTTGGGCTATTGATTTTACTGGTCTATTTTTCGCAATGTATGGAATGCTAAGTCAGGCGTATGTATTAGGTTTATTCTTTTTCATCGCGGGGTATTTCACACCAAGTTCTGTTGACAAAAGAGGCATTAAAGAATTTATTAGGAGTCGAACTATTCGTCTCGGTATTCCTACACTTGTTTATATGTTGTGTATTCATCCGATAACAATATACATCTTGCAAAAATTTAGCCTTACATCCCATACTGATTTCGTTGCTTGGTATAGTGATTACATACTATCTCTTTCTTTTCTAAGCAATTCAGGTCCTCTTTGGTTTACTATCGTATTATTGGCTTTTTCAATATCTTATGCATTATCTAAAAGCTTATATACAACTAAGGCTGAAATTAAGAAAAAATTTGAAATGAAAAATGTACATTTATTTTCTTTAATACTCATTACTGCTTTGTTGGCATTTCTGATTAGATTGTTCCAACCTGCGGGTACAACACTTTTTAATAATGAGTTAGGGAATTTTATGCAGATTGGCTTTTTTTCTTCCTATATCACTTTATATTATTCTGGCATTTTGTTTTACCGCTATAAACTGTTAGAAAAGTTGAATTTCAAATTTGGAATGAAGTGGTTAGTTCTGACTATTCTTGTTGGCGTGCCTCTGTGGTTTATTGTTATCATTTCAGGTGATTTATTATCTGGATCGGTAGTATTATTTGGTGGTTTCGGCTGGCAGTCGGGTATGTATTCACTATGGGAATCTTTTTTAGCAGTAGGTATGACTATTGGATTAATTGCATTGTTTAAAGAAAAGTTTAACTCTCAGGGACAAATAACTCGCTTTTTAGGGCAAAATTCTTTTGCGGTTTTTGTGTTTCATCCACCGATATTAGTTCTTATATCAATACTAATGAGTGAGGTTTCGTTGCCTCCATTAGGGAAAATGTATGTAGTCGCGACACTCGTTATTCCGACATGTTATATTTTTAGTCATTTTTTTAGGAAGATAACGTGGATTAAAAAATATTTTTCTTAATAAGGCTACATGGATATTGCTATAAACTGCTTCTATCAAATTAAAGACAATATCTTAGATCCTTGTTCGATTGTTATATGGTTGAGCCATGTAGACCGATTAAGTTTCCAAATGGTTCGGCTTTGTTGCTTAATTCAGAGAGAATACATACCTGCGCTATTGTTCCTTAATTCTTAAACGATATATTGAGTTTCAGGCATACTTTGATCTGCTCCAGCAGGACTGGACACGGAATTAAGCGACATTTTGTTGTTCAAAGTTAAAAGGGCTTAAATATGCAAGAGCACTGCGCCTTCTAGTCCGATTATAATCAACCGCAATATTTTCGAAGATCGTTTGACGCATAGCATCTCTTGCCATGATAGGCTCATATTGAATTGCTTCAACTTTCATCGAGTGGAAGAAACTTTCCACACAAGCATTGTCTCAACAGTTTCCTTTTCTACTCATACTTTGCTTTAAATTATAAGCAGTTATGAGTTCACGATAATCTTTAAAGCAGTACTGGCTTCCTCTATCACTGTGAATAATTACATCCTCTTAGAAGCCGCGTCGGAACAAGGCCATCGACAATGCGTCACAAACTAGAGTCGGTATCTTTCGTTGCTGCTGACAACGGGGAGTCCACATAAGATGCCCACTCTAGTGCGGAGAGCATAACGACCACGAAAAGGGATCGCCCAATCCCTTTTCAGCTCTCATTGCCATTTTGGCCATAGCGTATTAGCTGCTTCATCGCATAACGCATTTGTCGGGTGGACGACACTTGTTACCAAGTGCCGTCTCCCTAAGAACCGTACGTGCAACTTTCACTGCATACGGCTCAAGCCTCCACAAAGGCATCGTTTGATACCCAGCAACTTATAAAGCAGTTAAAACAGGATCGTTCCAAGAGTTGCGAGCTTTCCTTTTGAATTTTCTCTTCGCCAAGTATTCTTGGTGCTGAGGGTCAAATGGCGTTGCGGCACTTCGGATTTTCACATGTCTTTCTATTGGTACTTTGGCTATTTGAAATAGATTGAACTGACAATCCATATCCATGATCTTCTGCCAACCGTGAAACTGCCACTGGCCTTTTCGGTTGATGAAGTACTTATGGGTGACCCAATTTTTTGATTTAGTTGGGTGACGCCTAACAGCCCAGAGCCATAATGCTTGGAATAGTTGGTGCCCGACATATCCGAAAACTCGTTTGGCAACACAGTGGCGATAGTAATTCGCCCATCCCCGTATTTTGGGATTTATCATTTTGATAAGGTTATTTACTGGGATCGTTGCGTGAGCTTTGATGAGTTTACGTAAGTTACTTAAGAATGACAGTACGTTGGTTTTACTCGGTTTTATGAGTAGCTTCCCTTTGTATTTTCTGTGGTTGAACCCTAGAAAATCAAATCCATCATTAATATGAACTATGCGTGTTTTTTCATCGGAGAGTGTTAGACCTCTTTCTATTAAGAATTCAGCAATCAATGGTTTTATATCGTTCTCTAATACATCCTTTGATGTACAAGTGACAACGAAGTCATCAGCGTATCCAATAAAGTTAGCTCTTGCTTTCTTTTTAAGAGCCAAGGACTTTATTTGTTGTTCAAGCCCTACGAGAGTCATTAGCATCAAGGTTGGAGAAATTATTCCACCTTGTGGCGTACCTTCGTCAGTACGATAAAACAACCCCTTGTCAATAAAACCAGACTTCAGCCATTGTTCCAACATACGCTTATCTACAGCGATGTTATCAAGAAGCCACTGATGCTCGATTTTATCAAAACAAGATTTAATATCTCCTTCAAGAATCCATTTAGCCGCCTTCTTTTGAGCCAAACATAAGAAACACTGCGCTATTGCATCAGTGGTGCTGCGATTTGGTCTAAATCCGTAACTATTTGGGTCTGAGATTGTTTCTGAGATAGGCTCCAATGCAAGGAGGTAGAGCGCTTGTTGCGCTCTATCAGTCATGCAAGGAATACCAAGTGGTCGAAGCTTACCGTTCTTTTTAGGGATGTAGATTCGCTTGAGTGGTTTAGCTTGATAAGCTTTCCGACTCAATTGATTCACTGCTTTCATGCGACGCGCATCTGTATTCCAGATGACGCCATCTATTCCAGGCGTTTTACTACCTTTGTTTTGAGATACTCGCTTAACAGCAAGAAGTTTTGCTGAACGCGAGTGAGTCAGTATCCATTGCAACGTTTTCACTTTACCGTGTTTACCTTCTCTAGTTGCCTTTGCGATACGCATTTGAAGCTTTAAGACACGCGCCTCCACAGCCTTCCAGTTAATGGATTGCCATTGTGCACTGTCAGAAGATGCACTAATCTCGTTCGAAATCATCATTTGCTTTTCTTCCTTAATAAAGTTCTTCAAACTTTCTCGCAACGGGAGACCAGTTGGAAGTAGGCTCACTTTCGTGATCAGGTATATTCCTGTATCTGCGTCATTACAATGCAGCTTTCGCTTTCTCCAACCTCCTTTACCTGCATCACTATCGGCCACAGAGGCTTTCCCAGAGGGAGCGATACAGGCTTACCATGTTCCGTATGTCTCGTAATGTCAGGGGAGATGCCCACTATAATGCGAAGAGTATTTCGATCACGAAAGAATACATTCAAATTTCTTTCCTACTCTCGTTGCTTATTTAGCTACAGCGTCTAAACCACTTCCGCTGCTTGTGAAATTACGCATCTGACGTGGATTCACTTCTGTTCATCATACTGACTCCCTAGCACTTACCCGATTTATGTGGTTATCAGGAGGAGCGTCCTCTCACGATTCAGTTCCCGCCTATTAGATAGACTTTGTTACATTGTCAGGCTCGCTTCTTTATTCAGAGCCATAGGGTCATTTGGTGATACAAATGGTTCGCTCTTTTCGTGGCGAACAACGATTCATACGACTTCATGTCGCACTAAATGGATTCACATACGTCCATCATACTGACACCCTAGCACTCACCCGATTTGTGATTATCAGGAGGAACGTCCTCTTACGATTTCATTCCTACTCAGCCTGACGGCCAAGTTTCGTTACATTGTCGGATCCGCTGCTTTGTTCAAAATCCTAGGGTCATCTGGTGATACGGACGGTTCATTCATTAAGCGGTGAACAACGTTTCATACTACTTCAGGTCGCACGGGCACTTTCAAGTTAGTGCGAGCGATTCGAATCTACTCTAAATCAAAGTAAACTTGCGACATTCAGCCTATAGCTTTAAACTACGCATGAAATCCTCGGGTATCTCTGCTTTGTCTTTGAGTTACTATTTACTGTCTAGCCAGAAGTAATGGTATCAATTTGAACTTGGTGTAATTGCAAAGCAGCCCACCGAGGACATACGATAAGTCTAGGTCTTTTCCCTCCCATATTTGGTGATAAAATACCCGTCACTGCACACAAAATATGTTCCCTCTTCAAATTGAATCGCAAACATTCTGTAGCTGTTATACAAAGGCATAGCCTGTGGCTTTGTTGTATCTGATAGTAAGAACAATTGGGCAGTGGAGTTTGTCCAACAGCTTGTTGGACAATTGGTAGACTGCTTGTTTTACGTATGAGTGGTCCTGAATATAGTCAACAACCTGTTGACCAAATTATTCTAATGAAGGTTTACTGCTATCTAAACACGTTTCAGGGCAAAAGCACGTTAGGCCTTCAGCTCTAACCATACAAATTATCATAAGGTAAAGTATTACGATAATTGCCTCTGTATTTTTAAATTTGTTTCAGTAATAGTGGAACAATGCATCGCCATCAATCACTCATCTACCAAAATTATGATTTAAATCAATTAGTAATATCACGTTTCATTTGTGGTACATATTGTTTTGTCAGGCCGGTAGGGGTAGTCTTTAGGTTCAAATCTGCACCGGATACATCCTTGATGCTTCCCTTGTATTTTAGTTTCAACAAAAAAGGAGATTTTATGCAACTCAAATCTGGTTTTGTTAGGCTGCTTGTTTGTGGTCTGTGCTTTATTCCGGCTATCACTCAGGCTTCTGATCTCGACAGGTTCAAAGGACTTTCCGGAACGATTAATATCGCCGGGGGAACAGCGCATATCCCGGTCATGAAACAAGCCGCCAAGGCTGTTATGAAGACCAATGGCGAGATCCGAATCACAATCGCAGGTGGTGGTTCTGGTGTAGGTGCCCAGCAAGTGGCCAAAGGGCTGGTTGAGATTGGAAACACCGGCCGTCCGCTGAAGCCGAGTGAAGCGGAACAAGGGCTGATCTCGTTCCCCTTCGCTATCGACGGCGTAGCGGTCATAATCAATCCAGCGAACCCAATTCAAGCATTAACTCAGCAACAAGTGGCCGATATATATGCGGGCAAAATCACCAACTGGCAGTCTCTTGGCGGAGATGACCGCACTATCAACATATTTACTCGAGACGAGGCTAGTGGCACCCGTGCTGTTTTCGTAAAGAAATTGCTTCACAACTCGCCGATGGTCAATCATGCCAATGTGGTGCCGTCTAATGGCGCAATGAAAACAGCCATCGCACGCGATCCTGGTGCCCTTGGCTACAGTAGCGTCGGCTATATCGACAATACGGTTAAGGCACCGGCTCTGGACAATGTTCAGCCCACCAACGACGCCTGCGCATCCGGCGAATACCCAATTGTGCGCAAGCTTTACATGAATACCAAAGGCGAGCCTCAAGAGTTGGTGAAAGAGTTTATTGATTTTATCTACAGCCCACAGGGTGCTGAATATATCCGCGCATCTGGTTATATTCCAGTCAGCAATCAATAACTCATGACATCCCCTATCACGACAGAGCGGGTACTGCTGGCACTTGTTACCACAGTATTTGCTCTAATGATATTGTTGTTTGGCTTTTTGTTCTGGTTTGCCTTGCCCGTTTTTTTTAACACTGAAACACCTGTTTTATCGCTGATCTGGCAACCAGAACATGGGCAATATGGTATTTTATCTATGATCGCTGGTTCCGGGCTGATCGGTTTGATGGCACTCACACTGGCTTTTCCTGTTGCTGTTGGCATCACTGGTTTTTGCCTATTCAGCCGCTATCAAAACATCGCGTTATGGATCCGGCGAATGATCAGATTGATGGCTGGGATCCCGACAGTAGTTTATGGTCTTGCTGCTGTTTTTTTGCTTGTTCCACTATTACGGGAAACCTTTCGGAGTGGTTCAGGTTTTTGCCTGCTCGCCGCTGCTGTAATGATAGTATTATTGATTTTGCCCGTCATGGTAATGATGTTAGACACCCACTGTCGTCCGCTGGCAAATCAGATCCGTCTGGCTTCTGCGTCCTTGGGTTTTACCGACACGCAGACAGTTTTGTATCTAGTCCTGCCCAACGCCACCAAAGCGATGGCCACTGCAGCGTTATTGGGCTTTAGCCGTGCGATTGGTGATACCCTTCTCCCACTGATGTTGGCCGGAAACGCCCCGCAGCTGACTGACAGCGTATTTGACTCAGTCCGCACCTTAACCGCCCATATTGGCTTGGTTCTCGCTACGGAAAATGGTAGTGCAGCTTATAACTCACTGTTCGCTGCGGGCCTGTTGTTACTTGCAATGAGTGTCACGGTTACGCTGCTGATCAGAAAAATGGAACACACACAGCTTAATGCGCGCAGAGGGGACGCGGAGTGAAGGCACGATTATTTCACCTCTGGTGCCTGAGTTGCACGACCGGGCTGTTGGTATGCCTGACCTTTTTCATTGGTTTCATTATAAGCCGCGGCGCACCCGCTCTCAGTCTTTCGCTATTTTTCGGCGATACCGACCCCATCAAAGGGCTGCTTGGGCTCGAACCTATATGGGACGGGATCTGGCCTGCCTGCGTCGGCACAATGACGGTTGTTGCCTGCGCCTTATCACTGGCCCTTTTACCCGGCTTGGCAACAGGAATTTGGCTGGCAACCAGTGCGGCTTCACGGTTCAAAACCATCCTTGCTCTTGGCATTGATATCCTCGCGGGTGTCCCTTCGATCCTGATGGGGCTCTTCGGTTTTACCTTGATCTTATTTCTGCGCAACTGGTTACTCCCATCAGCCAATACGTGCTTACTGTTATCGGCGTTAAGCCTCGCAATGTTAATTATTCCCTATTTAGCCGTCGCAACCCGAACGGCCCTTCAGGCCTTGCCTTCTTCGCTTGAGATAACGGCCCTCTCACTCGGTATGACACGCTGGCAGACTTTACGTGTTGTACTGTTGCCGCAAGCAGCGAAAGGAATTATCGGAGGCATCATGTTGGCCATGGGCAGAGCAGCAGAAGACACCGCGGTGATTATGCTGACGGGCGCTGTTGCCAACGCGGGATTGCCCGGGGGGGTATTTGATCGTTATGAAGCACTACCATTTACCATTTTCTATTACAGCGCCCAGTACCAAAATGATTCAGAGCTCCAAATGGCCTTTGGTGCTGCGCTCACCCTTTTGTGCCTCACTGCCGCAATTTTTTCTGTGGCAGGCCTTTTGCAACGAACACCGTCATGGAGAAGCTAGTATGACGTTAAAACCGCCACCAAAATTGGTTGGTAAGGTTTCCAGCCTCACAATTACTTTTGGCTCCCAACCGGTTATCTCAGACGTGAGTGTGGACTTATATAAAAATCAAATCCATGTACTTACCGGTCCATCGGGCTCAGGTAAGACAACGTTTCTGCGGGCACTCAATCGCCTCAATGACTGTTTAGAAGACTGCCGAACACAAGGAAAAATAGAACTGTCACTTGACGAAACAATGCAGTCTATTCATACCCTTAAGCACCAACGGCTACCAGAGTTGCGCCGGAAAGTAGGCATGGTCTTTCAACACCCACAATTGTTGCCCGGCACGATTAAAGAGAACTTGCTATTACCACTTAAAGTCGTCTGTGGCTTGAAGGGAGAAGCTGCACAACAAAAACTCTTTTCCGCGTTCAACCAAGCCGCACTCTGGGATGAAGTCAAAGACCGCCTCGAAACGCCGGCTCATTCTCTTTCCGGCGGCCAACAACAGCGCCTTTGTTTGGCCCGTACACTTGCGCTTGAGCCCGAAATTTTGCTGCTCGATGAACCTACAGCTTCACTAGATAACGAAACGGCCGCTCAAATCGAGGCTCTCATTATTCAATTGGCTACGCGGTATACCATAGTAATGGTTTCCCACTCAGCACAGCAAACAAAAAAGCTGGCTGATCACATTATCCGTTTTGAACATGGAAGAATTGTATGATCAATATAAACATTCCCGGCAAAGGTGATTGTCAGGTCAAATCTCTAGTACTGGATTTCAATGGCACTCTGGCACGCGATGGAGAACTGCTGGCCGGCATCGAATCACGCCTAACCGTGCTTTCAGCCTTACTTGATGTCTATGTTGTCACTGCGGACACTTTTGGCTCTGTCAGAGAGATGGTAAACCACCTAGATGTGACCGTACATATCCTTGAAAAAGGCGATGAAACACAAGGTAAGTTGGATTTTATCAACCACTTACAGCCAGAAAATGTCTGTGCTATCGGTAATGGCCAGAACGATGCGGCAATGTTAAAAGCGGCCAATATATCCATAGCGGTGATTGGCAGTGAAGGCGTTTCGACTCAGGCGTTGCTGTCGGCAAACGTTATTACGCACTCGATTGATGAAGCACTTGACTTGTTGATCAAACCGTTGCGGCTTAAGGCCACGTTGAGGTGTTAGTCATACTTGTATCCTCTATCTTTTCACAGTGAATCGTCCCACTAAATAAACATTCAACGTGGATAGGTATATGAGACCGACCATTCTGGATTCTTAATATCAAGTGTGTAGTTCGATACTACCCTATAGACCCCATCATTACATTATTATAGGAGTGGTAAATCGATACAAGCAGCGCTTAAATGAACAATTTCACGAAGAGAGTTTGGGGCATTTCCGAGTTGCACCGACAGCCAATTTAGTTGTACACGCGCTTTGAGTAGATCCCCTTTGTTAAAGGAATGACGCAATTATTGGCTTTGGCGTAACGCTACACTTAATACATTTCGAAGAGAAAACCTCTCCTCCTCCACACACTTCATATTTCCAAAAAGAAAAGAGGTTTCGTTTCTGAAATATAAAGTTTGTATCCTCGTTGATTCTTTCGTTAACTACCAATAACTCTTAGAGCAGAATTATCGAGATTTAGTACAAAAAATATACCCTTATAGCTACAGTGAATTGTTCAGTATTTTACTATCAGATTAATTCTGAAAATCAACAAACTGCTCACTTAGCCAATCTATAAAGACTCTCACTCTAGCTGAAACTTGTCGGTTTTGTGGATAAAGCACCGAGACAGGCATATTAGGTGGTGGAAATTCGGTAAGCACTTGTTGCAATCGGCCTTCTTCAAGAGCTTTTTGAATACGGTAGCGCGGCACTTGAATCAATCCCAGACCTGATAATGCCGCATCTGTGTAAAGCTCCGATCCAGTAACCGACACAGCAGAAGACATGACAACTTCTTTCACTTCCCCTTCAACAACAAAGTCCAAACTGGTATCTAGGCCAATCGCGGTGGATAAATAAGCCACGGCCATGTGGTCTTTTAGAGATCCCAGTGATTTTGGCACACCATATTTTTTAAAGTATGCAGGGGCAGCAACAGTGATCTGTTCCATATTGGCAAGCGGTTTAGCGATCAAGGAGGAATCTTGTAAATTGCCCGCTCTTAATACGCAATCAACGCCCTCTCTAACCAAATCAACCAAGCGGTCATCTTCTCCAATATGCAAGGAGATATCAGGGTAACGAGTGACAAAACTTTGGATATTTGGCATAACAAAATACTTCGCCAAAGTCCCTTGAAGATTAACCCTAAGCTGACCTTTAGGAGGTTTGTTCTGAAATTCACTGTCGGCTTCTTCAAGGTCTGCAAGAATGCGCAAACATCGACGATAATAACTTTCCCCTTCTTGCGTCATTCTGACCTGACGAGTAGTACGCTCCAATAAACGAGTACCTAGCCGCTTTTCAAGTCGTTTCACTAAATTAGAAACTGTGGCTCTGGGGATTTGTAAATCTTCAGCCGCCTGAGAAAAACTTCCACACTGAGCGATACGCACAAACACCTGCATTTCTTGAAAGCGATCCATCCGCCCTCCATTGTTAACGTAAATGAAATTATGTTGTTAAATATACGGAGATTATTTTTGTATTTAAACAGTCTACTCTGTCTCTCGTGAGTTTATTTAAATATAAGGAAAACATTATGTCGATACAAAATCAAAAAATCGCACTCATCACTGGAGCTTCTCGTGGCATTGGCGCCAGCATCGCTCGTCACCTTGCTGAAGATGGCTTCACTGTGGTCATCAATTATGCAGCCAGTTCCGCTGCCGCTAAAGACTTGGTAAAAGAACTCGTTGAAAAAGGAAAAGTCGCTATAGCTATACAAGCGGACGTGTCCCAATCGAACGACGTAAAGGCTATGTTTGATGAAGTAGAGAGCAAACTTGGACGCATTGATGTCTTGGTCAACAATGCAGGAATCTTGAAGACACGGCTTCTAACTGAAACATCAGACGAATTGTTTCAAAAGAACTTTGCCATCAATACACAAGGCGTATTCAACACGTTACGTGAAGCAGGATCTCGTCTAAATGACGGCGGGCGCATTGTCAATCTATCCAGTACAACACTCGCACTCAACTTACCGGGATACGCTGTTTATAACGGGACAAAAGCGGCAGTAGAAGCCTTCACAAAGGTCTTTTCGAAAGAACTTAGAGGTCGCAGAATTACAGTAAATACCGTCGCGCCTGGTCCAGTAGCAACCGACTTGTTCCTTAATGATAAAAGTGAAGAGATGATTGAAAGCTTTGCAAAAATGTCTCCTCTAGAACGCTTAGCTCAACCAGAAGACATTGCTCAAGTCGTGTCTTTTCTCGTTAGTTCACAAAGCGGATGGGTGAATGGGCAAACTTTACGAGCAAACGGTGGCTTGGCTTAACCGTGATAAGCATCCGCTTACTGCTGAAAAAGCTTTCTCTTTTAGGGCTTGGGCTTGGGCTTAACGCATGTTCCATGCAAGTTGTAGCGGATGCAATGGGAAATTTAACCATGACTCCTTCTGTTACCTATTTGCGTCTATTACAACATACACCTTTTTTTACCTCACTCAATACAAAGCAGTTGGGCTGGATGATTGACCATCCTATGGAATGGAAAGTTGTAACGGCGGGCATCATCGCAACCAATGAAAGTGAACCTGATTATTGAATCTTACTAGATGGAGGTTGGCAGCTTAGCTGCGAACAAAAAAACATCCGAGTAAACATGATGAAGCAGGTAAATGGTTTAACCGAGTGTTATGAATAGAAAATGTGAACTCATTGCCACAACAACTAGCTATGTAATGCTAATTATCGGCGTATCATCAGGTTATATAATCAGGCTTTAGGCTTGTTCAGCACCGAGTATAGATGCCGACCACACGACATCTATACTTATTAATTATGATTATTTTGGGAAACCGTCTAACTTCACCGCAGTTAAACCAATTTTATGCCATTCAGCCTGTTCTTCACAGTAGATTTGAGCGTCTAGTGACTTTGTTGGCTCTTCGTTCAAAGAACCCGCGGGAACAATTAGAAACTTGCCACTTTGGGACAGGAATGGCAAACCAGAACCACAGTCTGTACAGAATGATTTAGAAAAGGAACGAGTTGGATGGTCATAGCGTTTTATCTTGTCCTTGCCTAGAGTCCACTCGATGTTAGATATTGAAGTAAATAAATTAGAGGCATGAGCAGAGCCCGTTAACTTTCTACACTGTTCACAGTGACAAAAGAAGAACTTCCCAAAGTCATCTTCTAGCTTGAAAGTTACATTTCCACAACAACAACCACCTGTGATTTCTTTGTTCATTTTAAACCTCCATGTTGACAATTAACTAAGACACACACCTTAAGTGTACATCGACATTTTGTGCTACTAACTTAGATTTGGACATTCCTGTTTTAGCGGTTTTATTAATCGAGTAATCAATGGATTAGATTTAACAACCTTTTAGTTAGTTGACAAAGTTCACTTAAACACCACAATTGACCATAATGTAGCGCGAAGCGAAACCAAGCGAACTATTGTAATTTCGTCTAATTTGATTTGTTAGGTTTCTTCGCTACGACGAATCTGACATTTCCATCTCTTTCATGATTACGAGAACAAAGATTAGATAATAATTCATGACAGAAGTCAGGATACTCCCCCTTAAGAAAATCACTTAACGTATTCATTCGATTGAGCCGTGCTGACCAAACTTCAATAATTTCAGACGTTGCAGATCCAGAAAAATTCAACTCAGGATCAATAACATCATTATCGAAATATACGATGTCAAACCCTGCCTCTTTCAATAAATCTTGCATTTTTGCCCCAAAATTAAAATCATATACACCAGATTTATATGACTCCAACTCAAATTCATTTACTCTATCGAAATACTTACTATCTCTATCAAGGTTACCAGAGATGAAGCAGGAAACATCTACTAATGCTATCCAACCTTCATCCTGTATTACTAAATTTAACAACTTTAAGTAATCTAGTGGATTACTAAGATAGGACAACGAAAAGCTTGCCCAAATACCATTTATGCCACCAAATGACAGATAATCAGCACTCAGAAAATCACTCGAAATAAAGGCCTCATTACTGCGTTTCTTTGAATCACAGAATTCAATGAAATCTTTATTAATATCTATGCCTATAACATTTTTTACTTGTGACGAGAAAGTTCGAGATACTTCACCTACTGAACAACCAAGATCAATTACAGTGTCCTTATCATTTAGCGGTATAAATTTGAGATAGTTCTCCCAACCTCTCCATTTTTGTTGCTTTTTATACTCAGCTAAAATATCCAATTGATACTCCTGATCTTTTTAGAAAAATAACAGCTTATTAGTGCGTCTGCATACTAATTCAATTGTAAGCTAACACCAGTCATAAATGTATTAACTGATATTGATAATAAAAATAAATATTTTCTAGGTTTTGGCCGATGAAACAGGAAGTTACATATGCACAGATAGCGAGTTTCTTATTGTCTTGAATTCTGAAATAACGATCACATTTAATTTATCTGTAATATTTTGGTTTTGACACCATTAAAATCGGGAATGTATTGCCAGCTAAACTAAATTTAATCTGGCAATGCCATTTTGGTTATTAATTCTGATAAGCCAAAGTTTACTCACTGCAAGTAGGCAAATTTGTTCCTGCAACACATAACGGGCATTTGTGTGTCAGTCCCTTTTCTAAACTAGTAATGTAAACGATTTAGGTGTAGTGCACTGAACCGTCTATATCCGACTAATAGAAATATCTTAAAGTCTTATATGTTGCTAACTCGGTTGCTTGGGGAAAACTTTTACATTATCTGGTATTTGATACCAATCTAGCTTTTCACTTACCCAAACATGAGCCTGCGGCTCGAATATATTACTTTGAGACAAATTAACTGGTTTCAGCTTCAACTTTACGGTATGCGGCTCATCAGGATTGAAGTGATAGATTCGGTTTCCACAACTTGGACAGAAAATGGCACAATTACGGTTACCACTATCAGCCAAACGCTCCCAACTTTTTAGCTCGCCAAAAAACTCAATTTTCTCTGAATCTACAATCGCGGTGATACTAAATGGACTTGTTGACAGTTTTTGGCACTCTGTGCAATGGCAAGCAAAGACCATTATGGGCGCGTTATACAAATAGTACGTAACTTGCCCACACTGGCAAGCCCCTTTAAGCGGATATTGCATTGAGCCTTCCTCCTATAAACATCGCTGACAACTCACACTTATTATATGGAAAAGTTCATAATATTGTTCAAGAAAGCTTCCATTTAATATCGACTTAAATAGATTGGTAAAAAATAGCTTTAATATCAATCAGTCTCTTATGTTATTTTGCAAACTTTTTTATACAAGTGCAACATAGCACTAAACAGTTTTGGACAAAAGCTTGTTAGTCGACTGACTTAACTCATATTGACTCATATTGACTCATCATGTTATGACAAAAATTTCGTCAATTTGTGGTGTTCAGTTTCGGTAAATATAACGTAACCTATAGGTACGTTCGTATCCAGTTTTGATATTATAGACTCACTACTTTCTTTACCGAATCCTCTGCACAATTCAATTACTTCTACACCGCGGTTAATCATTTCTTTAGCAGCATTAATAGCATCATCGTCATTACTTACACCGATAATTTCTGTTTTAAACAAGTCTGTATCTAACAACTTCCTGTCTACCTTGTAGTCATAATTTAGAGCTTTGACGATAAATCCATAGTACTTAATCATGAATCAATCCTTATAGAATGGTTAACTAATACATATTGATATCCTGAATATTCATTCTAGCTTGCGCAGTACTACGTTGACACTCCTTTGGACAGAACTTTCTTACAAACTTCAGCCGATTTTTATCCTTCAGATAACTTCTATTATCCCAAAACGCCAAGGATTACCGTAGTCAGCGGTCGCTTCAATTCAATGAACTGGATAATTACGTTCATTGCGTAATACCTTTCACCATGACAAGTAGCGTATAAAAATGCACAGTAAACACATTTTACAATATTGTTCTATTGGGAGGGTTACGATGTACAGCGAGATATAATTAGTTCTCTAAGCCATTTGTGACTCGGATCTTTCTCATGATTACGGCTCCAAAAAAGAGTGTAAGCCATTTTAGGTAGTTCTACAGGAAGTGAAAGCTTTGTAAGTCCAAGCTGTTCAGATACATGCGTTGCAAACTGTTTGGGTGCGGTTAATACTAAATCCGTACAGGTAGCTAGAGACGCAGCATTGTTAAAATCGTCGACTGTTGTTGATATAACCCTAGATAAACCTCTCTCCGCAAGCTTAAAATCAAGAAGCCATCTATTTCTATCATCGACGCCACATCGCACTTGCATATGCTGGGCTTCTAAATAGGCTTCCAAATTCCACTCCTTTCTTAGTGCAGGATGTCCCTTTCTTACCAAGCAGCACTGACTTTCTCTATACAGTTCTATAGCCTCTATGTCTTGAGGAATTCTTAAAGTACGATCTATATCGTCGGCCTCTAGTTCTTTCCCTGCGATTCCAAAGTCAACGTCTCCAGAACTAAGTTTCTCAAAACAGTTGTTGTTCCATGGAAGCGTATCGATTGTTAAATGTGGGCCAAAACTAAAGACCTTACCAAGAAATTTAGGAACTAGTAGCGGGTAAATGCTTTCAATTAAAGCTAACTTGAAGTGCCTTGGGGTCGAATCAGGATCAAAGGTTGTTGGCTTGGATAGCTCAGTGCTCAATTCTAATATCTGACTTACAATCGGGCGCAGTGCCTTTGCCTTTTGAGTAGGGGAAAGGCCTTTTGAAAGCCGAACAAAGAGTGGGTCGTCAAACCACTCCCTTAGTCTAGCTAAGTTTTTGCTAACTGCCGACTGAGTTAGAAGAAGCCTTTGTGCTGTCCTACTGACATTTTTCTCTTCTAATAGCACATACAAACAAATCAATAAGTTTAAATCACATTTCGTTAGTTTCTGTATATTAATCATGATATTCCCATGAGTCCCTATAACGTGGAAAATATATCATTTCAAATCATATCATGAGGCGACTAAAGTGCAGATAAATAATTGATGCAGAATGTGAAGATATGTTTGAGAAAAAGAGTAAGCTTTTGTTCCACCTTTTCCTTTTGGTTATTCTTTGGCCGCTTGCAATTGATGTTTACTTGCCAGCATTTTCTGATATGGGTAAGGAAATGATGGCGACACCTGTAGAACTTAAGAAAACAGTGACATATTTCATGATTGGATTTGGTGTCGGCCAGTTGTTCCTTGGTGTATTGGCCGACAAATGTGGACGAAAAACGATTGTAATTTGGGGAGTAGTTTTCTATTTGACTTGCTCCATACTACAGTCTGTCGTTGAGAGTGTGGATGATTTGATATTGCTTCGCTTGGTACAAGGAGTAGCCTCGGCAGCAACATCCATTGCTGTTATGGCAATGGTTAGAGATAGCTATAAAGGCAAAGATATGCCCAAATTACTTAGTTACCTAAATGGAGCAGTTTGTTGTGTGCCAGCAATAGCCCCCGTGCTAGGCGCGTACTTAACCCAAACATTTGGGTGGCGTTCTAATTTCGGATTTATGGCTTTGTATGCATTTTTAGTATTGCTAATCATATCGATTGGAATGCCTGAAACTCGCAACAAGCGACAATCTAACGCTATTAATACTCCCTATTCAAGCATGCTATTTAATCCGCAATTCATGCTTCATTCGATAATCTGTATGCTAGCAATGTCAGTCATACTGGCGTATGTATCTAATGCTCCTGTTTGGCTTATGGGGCATCTAAATCTAAACATTTCTCAGTTTTCTTTTTGGTTTACTGCTAATGCATTAATTAATGCGCTAGCGAGTTTTATTATCGCGCCCTTATTAATTAACAAGCTGAATGTCCGACGAGCATTAAAAGTAGGGTTATGCGTAGTTGTTTGCGGTGGCATTGTGATGCTAGTCTCAACTGATTCCCCTTTGGGGTTCATGTTACCTATTTTCATCAATTCTATTGGCTTCTCAGTAATTCTTGGCACTGCGTCAAGCAAAGCTTTGAGTAGTTTTGATGCCGATGCAGGTGCTGCTTCTGCGTTGCTTGGCTTCATTCAAATGGGGGGAGCGGGCCTTGTAGTATTAATGGTTCAACAACTTAATATGGAAGTACCAGACCTACTTGCGCTACATATGCTTTTACTCACACCCACGATTATCATCCTAATGGGAAAGTTGGGAAGAAAATTACACCCTCAGGCAAATCTTAGTTAATCTTGCGTTGACTGTTTTAGGCGTCAGAAATCATCAACCTATAATCTTCATCAATATATAAATATGCAGATAACGATAATTGTTAGACTGTTGCGCGGTGATAGGAGTTGGGAGAAAACGTTCACAGCCTTTTCTGGTATCGACCATGAGAAAAAGTACGTCGATTCCAGAAGCACGATCTGCCATTAAGTAGTTGCGTTAAATCGGAAAGGGACATTTGTGTGTCAGTCAACCCACTAATTTAGAAGACTATAGATGAGTGGCAACATGGCAAAGCCACTTAACGTTATGCCTGTCCATTCCTTCATTTAATAATATGTAATGTCGGTTGGTTTTTTGTCGGGACACCAGTATCAAACTGATAGGAATTATTTAAAAACGCGGATACTTTAGCTTCAAGCATATTGGCCTTTACTGATATCTTTAACTCATAGTTGGACAAACAAAAGTCAGCTCACCAACTAAATTAACAAATGATTAATTAATAGGTATCGTAAAACACAGCAAGAACCGTTATCTAACGATGGGTGATCTGCGCAGAATAGACATGTTCTTTCCTCAAACAAGCCATTAGCCTAATTGTCGGTCTGCGTAATTAACCCTATTTATAAAATTGTTATGTTGTCGCCGCGCGTCTTGACACAAACAATAATTACTGTTTTTATATACAGTCTTTGACAGTATTTTGTCATTTTGTCATTTTGTCATTGGATTTATTATGAAGCATTATTATATTGATAGCATTGGGGTTCGTCTTTGTTACCAAGACCTTTCAGGAGAAGATACTCCAATTGTGTTCATTCATGGATTAGGATGTGCTTCTTCATTTGATTATCCCGCAGTTGTGACGATCGGTAAGTTGAACAACCATAGAAGGGTATTGGTTGATCTTTTAGGATCAGGGTTTAGCGATAAACCAAATTCGTTTAGCTACGAAATAAGTGCACATGCAGAATATCTAAAGGAGTTCCTTACTAGCCTCGGGTTTGAAGAGTTTTATCTCTATGCCCATAGCATGGGAGGGGCTATCGCTTTAGAACTTGTAAACCTAATGCAATCAGCTATTAAAGGGATAATCTTATCTGAATCAAACCTCGATAATGGCGGCGGGATGTTTAGTCAAAAAGTTGCTGCTATAACTGAAGCTGATTATGTGCGTTTTGGACATGAGAACCTCGTATCCAAAAACAGCGCAGAAAGTGAAACTTCGGCAATTTGTTGGTCATTGAGTATGAATATTAGTTCTCCTCAAGCCATTTATCGAGAGTCTATTTCTTTGATCAATGGACGTATTCCAAGTTGGCGAGAAATTTTATATTCACTCGATATTCCCAAAACTTACCTTTTTGGTAGTGACTCACTACCGGATAGTGATTTCGAAATACTGCCTTACCATGGAGTTAAAGTCGATGTGGTTCCTGATGCTGGACATTCAATGGCGTGGGAAAACCCTACTGGGTTAGCATCGGCTATAGCTAACGCTTTAGGCGATAACAAATAGTTATACATATAAGCTAAATGTTCAATTGAACCATGAGTGGTCACTTATGGAAGAAATCGAACATACTTAATGTTTCAAAATTTCTGAAGCTGACCTTGAATCAATGGTGTACGAATGGTGGAGTGCGGACGCATCAAACGATATTTGAATACGTAGAAGTTGATTATAACCCCACAAGAAGGCACAGTGTTCTTGCACAGCTAAGTCCAATCAACTACGAGCGCCAGAGTATCATTTAACGCGTGTCCGGTTTTAATTATACCGCCACTTATATCCTTATCATGAAAGTAATAAAGGAAATAGATATTTGAATTTGGATACAAAATGGCTGCAGGATTTTTTAAAACTTGCGGAGCTACAACACTTTACTCGTGCCGCTGAGGCTCGACATATTACCCAGCCCGCATTTGGTCGACATATTCGAGCACTAGAAAAAGCCGTCGGCCAAACATTGATTGATCGTGCCACCACACCCATCAGCCTAACACCCGCTGGGCGTCAGTTTAAAAGTGTTGCTCGTAATATGATTTCGCAAATGGAAGAAGGTTTAAACTTATTAAATAGTATTGAGCAACCATTTATCAATCCAATACGCATCGCGAGCCCTCACTCTTTATCGTCCCCCACCTTATTGGATCTTATCGAACATAACAAAGCGGATAACACTCAGAGCTTCTCTATTGATATCTTGCGCGTGGACTTTGCGATAGAGTCGATAATCGAAGGGAATTGTGATTTTTTCCTTGGGTTTGAAACGTTATCCTTATTGCAACCTCCTTTTCAGAACCTAAAAATTGGTCACGGTAACTTTCTTTTGGCCTCTGCAGTTAATACTAATGGGCAAGCGCTATTTAACCCGCAAATCCACAGCACACCGATTATTGGCTATAGTGCAGAGTCTTACAGTGCGCGCTTAATTGAACAATATCAGCCCGAAACTACTAAACTCAATACTCACCAAGCATTTGAATCATCAATGTGTCATTTGCATAAGGAATTGGTCCTTCGAGGAACAGGTATTGCGTGGCTACCTGACGCACTTATCCAACAAGAACTAAAAGATAGAACCTTGATCGCGATTGAACCGAGTACTTACCGATTGCCCTACCAAATTCGTCTATATCGCAATTCAACACCGCTAAGAAATGAAGCTGAGTCATTTTGGAAAGTTATCAATGAACAAGTCCAATCAGGCTGGCAGATTAACTACCCGTGGGAACCTCAAGATTAGGTAAATTCGGCACTAACTCCCGCCCTCAGTGCCGATTCGGCACTATCATGTCAAAATTTGCATTTAACTTTAGCCAATAACAAGTGGATACTGCTCCTCAGTTAATCGATTGCATATTGGCATCAAATGCAAGGGGAAGCAGTGAATTCAACGTCTATTACACTTCATCAGTTTTATCATCTATTTCCAAAAGCCGACCTCCATTATCATCTTCTTGGTGGTGTAAGGTTAGAAACGATGCTTTTTTTAGCAAATAAGTATGATTTCGAGTTAACTGAGCAAGAAGCTAAATGTTATTACCGAGTTCACCAGAATGACACCGGCATTGTGAAAGGTGGTATTGAGGCGCTTACGCTGTTGTACCACCTTATGCGCGAACCAGAAGATTATTTCCGTGTATTAGTTGAAGTCTCTGAAGATGCTCACGCTTGTGGCGTACGCTATATCGAGACATTCTGGAACCCAAGCGACACCAACATTTCTTATCAATGTGTAACAGAAGCCTTAGCAGCGGCCATTGAACATGTTGAAAGTAAGATGGGGTTAGTCGTCCGGTTAATACCATCGATTAACCGAGAGAAAACAGCTGAAGTCGCCGTTGAAATGGTCCAGGACATGGTCGCCTTTCCACATCCTTACGTTTTGGGTCTTGGAATCGACTATAAAGAACATAATGCCCCAGTAGAACACTTCTGGAAGGCCTACTTTCTTGCAAAAAAACATGGTTATAAACTTACCGCCCATTGTTCAGAGTTTGGTCTGCATTGGCGAAATGTTGAAACTGGCATTGAACTGCTTAATATTGATCGTATCGATCATGGTTATACGATTATAGATAATCCGGAACTAACCGCCAAATATGCAGATCAAGGTATCCCTTTTACCGTCGTCCCATCAAATACCTATTACCTTAAAAAATGGCCTGAACATAATAAATGGGCACAAAACCATCCAATAAGAACAATGGCGAAAGCCGGTCTCAACATTATTCCATGTACTGACGATTGGCATATTCACAATACAACCAGTGCCAACTGCTACCGCGTGATGGTTGAAGAATTCGGTTTCGATTTAACAAGCTTGAGACAAATGATGATTAATAGCATTCAAGCAAGTTGGGCTCCAGAAGATATTAAACAACAATGGAAACACGAGTGGAGCTTAGAATTTGATCACCTTAGAGCGGGTTTAATTGAACAGCCAAAAATTTCAGTGGAACAATTAATTAAGTACCGCCGCTAAATCAAACCAAATTGGCTAAGAATTTGATTCCGGTCAAGTGATAAAAGTGGGTGCTGATATCGAGTTGCGATTATTTCCATAGGAAAAAGGAAACAAAACAACTCGAATCACGTACATAAGTATGTCATTAAAATAGGCAGAGAGGGAATTCCATGGAAGATATTAAAAAAGAACCGGGCGTTAATATCGCAAGACGATTTGACTTTAAAGGAAATAAAACAGATTTAAAAACTGAAATAATTGCAGGTGTGACAACATTTGCGACAATGGCTTATATGGTAGCCGTTGTACCCGGAATGTTAAGTAAGGCCGGCTTATCATTTGACAGTGCATTTACCGTCACTGTATTAATGACAATTCTCGCCACAGTAGCGATGGCATTATATACCAATCGACCATTTGCATTAGGTCCTGGTTTAGGGAGTGTTGCGATATTTTCGTTTACATTATTGGGCAATGGCATACCGCTTAGTATCGCCTCAGGGATAATTTTTATCAGCGGTCTGTTGTTTATGCTGGTGTCCTTTCTCGGTGTACGTGATTTCGTTGTTCGAATCATTCCACAGAGTGTCAAAGTGTCTGTAGGCGTAGGTATTGGATTATTTATAGCGCTTCTTGGTTTTAAGCAAGCAGGAATTATTGTCGCTAATGCACGTAAAAATGTATTAATTTTTGGAGACTTAGCCTCGGCGGAAGTCCTGGTCGCGGTTGTCGGTTTCTTTATGGTGCTATTTTTCACATCGCGTAACATCAAAGGGGGGATTATTATATCTATTTTGCTAACCACTTTAATAAGTATCCCACTAGGCATCACGTCAGTACCTGAACACTTCTTCAGCATGCCGAGTAGTATGGATGGAATGGCATTCGAACTCGACGTAGTAGGAGCGCTTAGCCCTATATACCTACCCTTTTTGCTCGCTTTCTTTATACCCGACTTTTTCTCTACCTTAGGTGCGTTGCTCGGCATCGGTGCCCAAGCTGGTTATCTTGATAAAGATGGAAACTTACCGGGTATCGAGAAGAACTTTCATGTTGACTCAACAGCAACAACCATCGGTGCTCTATTTTCGTGTCCAGTATTAACAACATACCTAGAGAGTGCTGCTGGTGTAGAGGCTGGTGGCCGAACCGGGTTTACAGCCCTTGTTACCGCCGCTTGTTTTTGTCTTACACTATTCTTAGCACCACTTGTAGGGATGATCCCGACGGTCGCAACCGCCCCTGTGCTAATGTACATCGGTATTACGATGATGAGTTCGATGAAAAAGGTGAACTACGATGATATCACTGAATACTTACCTGCCTTCGTCTGTGTTGTTGTGAGTATATTCAGTTTTAACGCAGGTAATGGTATTGCGGCGGCGATGCTAGTGTATGCATTCTTGAAGTTATCGACAGGCCGATATAAAGAAGATCATTGGTCAGTTTATCTTATAGCGGCCTCTATGATTTACTATTTTTACATCATTTCAGCGCACTAATTTTAGATTATATTATTTTGACTCAGGGACATATTTTTATAGTTAAGCACTTTAAAATATGTCCTTTCCTATAAGAAACCTAAAGAAAAGATTCCCTTAAGCGTCGACGGATCATAAACGAACTACAACTCGTCCATCATGTGATTGACCTTGTTTACTTCCGCTATTTTCTCACCGTCCCATATCATTTCGAGTAAATGAGATTGGACGACATCGCATACCAGTTTAGGAGTGAACAACGCCCAACAAATACCATGATCTGAACGTACCGACGGGTATTCAACAGCGAGGTAACCATCTTTCTTTAGATTGCGAGCGAGTTGCTGCGAATCCGAGTAGCTGTCGGGGTTTAAAATTGAAGCGTCAGTTGAATCGACAACATACACTGGTGACGATTTGTGAGTAATCAATAGCCCTCGGAACAAGAAACGGTCATAAGCTAATCCTTCAATGTTCTGCCAATATTTCTGTTGATGGTGTTTTACTTCTAGTGCGGCAGTTTTCTCAGTAGAAGCTAAATACAACGCACCAAATAATCCGTCATTGAATCGGCCTCCATTTGGATTGATGTGAGTGAATGGCGCAACCGCATAGCTTCTCCCTCGCTCACAGGCAAAGGGAATTTCAGAACGTTCGAGCAAGGAGATATCACCTACTTCATCAAGCAATCTCGGGTTAGTCATAGATTGAATGGCGTAAAGAATTTCAAACTCTTCTGGACTGGCCACGTCATCGAACAAGGCAATTGACGGGTATTTGGTGCTCATGAGGCGATGACCTACCAAGACTTTCAGTTTATCACTTACCCCCACAAACCACCTCTTAACGCATCAATACGTTTCGCTACCTCATACAAATCACCAAATTTACCTGAGTTAATAATTTCAAGCGGTGCGCGCCCTGCAAAGTAGTCGTTATTGTTTTGCATGGACATAAAGCCACATACATTGTCATTGTTGCTAAAAACAATACGTAGTGCTTGATGCATGTTCAGTAGGTAACTAACACGTTCTAACTGGTCATCACTCAAATTCGTTTTTTCCGGGCTAGTCTTAAACTTATGGTAAGACGTAGAAGAAACCTTAAGGATGTTCTGGCTTTGTTGAACGGTACATCCCCAAGAAGAAAGAATGCTGTCAGCGGCTTTAAACCCTGCCATTGATAACGCTTTTTGATCGTATCCAGTATTTTTAGCTAGGCTCATTTCGATTCGACCTGAATGGGATTTAATTTAAAATATAGTACCATACGGGACTTTTGTAAATGTTTATTTGAAAGATGGCAATACAGGAGCCGTTTGAGATTAATTTACGGTTTTTTAGCTAAAAAGCATTTGAGAACTTTATTATGACAAATATATTGAGCATCTTACTTATAGATAATCTCAATGCACGTGAGCATTATTGGAATATTAGCGTCATCTTTTTCCGTATCTTATTATGACTACTCACTAAAACGATACCAAATATGACGAACAACGAGCCAACGACAAAACCCATTTCTAAAGGCTCATTTAATATCAGTACACCAAGAACTATACCAAAAATAGGTGTCCTAAAGGTGAAACCCCCTAGTTCAGATGTCGAGTATTGCCGCAGCAGCCAAAACCACAATAAGAGGCTGCCAAGAGAAACGATTGTTCCCTGAAAAACCAAGTTGCAAATTACTGCTGTGGTCACCGTAAATGAAGTCTGCTCCGTTGCACTTGCCGCCACCAAGATAACAATGAATCCAATAATAAGCTGATACAATAAGGTTTGTGTAGCGGGAGCTTTCGCCAAAGCGCTACTACGGACTACTACCGTTGTCAGCGCCCAAGTAAATGCCGCCATAATGGCCAAACCGTCGCCCATGATCATGTTTCTCGCGGTAACTGTTTCAGACCCTCTCCACATAAAAGAGAGTGTAATGCCTAAAAACGCGACAATAATTCCACACCATTGCATGGTTCTCAAACGCTCTGAAGCCAGTCTAAATGAAGGATTAGAGCGGCAAAAAGGACACCTGCAATCAATCCAGATTTCCAAGTATGATGACTGAACAACCTTTCCTTTCTCCAGAGCATTAATACCATTAGTAATACGGCCGCAATACCAAATCTATATGCCATCTGTAAAACAGCAGGCATATCCGTTGATACCGCTTTGATGAATACTTGTTATAACGCCTAAATAAAGCAGACAAGAGTGATGGGTACCATCGCTGTCCGGTCTATATTTTTATGTGAACTCATTGTGAATACTACCAGTTATGTTTAGCAAGTATTATATCGACAGATAATAGTCCTTTCTTTGCTGGGTAGACACTATGTTTGTTTAGAAAGCTTAAACTACCATCTGAACTTGTTGTCGTGACTTCCTTGGGGAGTGTCCAAAGTAAGCAGAAAAACGATGACTGAATGCCGCAGTATCCTGATAGCCTACCATATTTGCGATTATGCTTACGGGGTAGTCTGTATGAGTTAATAGTGCACGAGCTTTATCCATACGAAGAGCCAGAAGATACTGAGTTATATTTTCCCCCACTTCTTTTTTAAAGAGGTTTTTCAATTGACTGATACTAAGACAAGCGATTTCTGCTAATTCAAAAAAGTGATGGCGTGTGAACGATATTACTTTCTAGAAAATCTAGAACACGCATTGTTGGCAATAGAGCCGAATAAGTTTTGTGAAAAGCTTATTGATTATGCATTAATGCAATAGTAGACGAACGAGGCAACGTAGTATCCTAGAGACAGACTCCACAATGAGTGGACTTTGTCCGCTTAGTTGAGCCTAAACCTAAGCGAACAAAGCCCCAATTAGTCCCATTACTCGTCATTTAGACACAGGAAAGACTTCAGCAATACTATGATCCAATAGAGTTAACGCTTCTTTTTTGCCCAGAATAGAAACCCAATTCAGCTTAAAGTACCGATTTAACTCAATCTGCATCTTTAATGCCACCACGTAGTCGACGGTTCAACATGGCGTACTGTCCAAAACTAATACCTGATGACTACGCATTAAATGAATATAGATATTGCAGTCAAGACAGTCAGTAGATCCAATAACTAGAATTTTTATATACTATTCACTCTAGATTTGAACACATTGATTCATTTAACTATCAAGTAAGCGCCAACAAACAATAGTACGAGACCTGCAATTCTGTTTAATTCTAACCCTCTCGGAACTGAACCAAAAGCCCCCAGATAGTCAATGATAACTCCGGCAAGAAGCTGACCCACAATGATTAATGTGATCGCTGATACTGCTCCTAATTTAGGGATTGTATAGCTAACAGAAAGGAACAAAATCAATCCAAATGCCCCACTGCAGAGCATGTACCACGGGAGTTCTCGCCATTGGTCGATATTTTCACCACGTCTAGACAGTAATAAACCCAATGACGCAATCAATCCTCCGAAATGCACAATTGCGCTACTGGCTGCACCTCCTATCCGCTGCGACATTGCTCCAGCTATTGGGCTTTGTGTGCCAACGGCGACCCCGCCGAAGATACCAAAAGCTATAGTAACGAGCAGCTCAACCATCATCATTCTCCAACTAAAACATGAATCTATCTGTTAAGTAGAAGATTAAGTTAATCGACTCATGAATAAAAATGGTTTAAATTCATTGCAACTATTCCTATACAGAATATATGATTGGAATTCACGATGCCTTTTGAAAAATTATCAAAACTCGATTTAAACCTGCTGGTTTGTTTACATGTGTTATTGAAACATAACAGTGTCACCAAAACAGCGGTACAACTGAATTTGAGTCAATCAGCAATAAGTAAAAGTCTAACTAGATTAAGAGATCTTTTCGATGATCCGCTACTCGAACGCTCTGGTTATGGTATGGAACCAACACCAAGAGCAAAACAGATTAAACCAGCGCTCAATGTCTTGTTACTAGACATTGAAAAACTCACAGCACCACATAAATTCGAACCACTTAATAGCTCGAGAACATTTCGAATTGCGGCAGTAGAGAGTACATATCCACTCTTATATCCTAGTTTTATTGGTGAAGCTCTTTCTCAAGCTCCGAAAATAACTATTGATAGCTGTAACTGGGGTTCTGATACATTCGAACAACTTCATAGAGGTGAACTAGATTTCGCAATCACAGGGAAAGATATTCATCCAGACGATGCCAAACGAACATTACGACCACCAAAAGGTGTTGTTTCTCACGAACTTTTTCAGGATAAGCTTTGCTGCATTGTAAAAGAGACACACCCTGCTCTAATGCGGAAATGGGATTTAGATAATTACTTATCACACAGACACGTAGTGACCAAGTTTTACAAAAATGAGCGCTGGCTTTTAGACGTCAAGTTAGCCGAAAAAGGAGTAAATCGAGACGTTGCCTTGTACGTACCTGATTTTAACAGCGCAGCGGAGCTGTGCTGTGCTACCATGCTGGAGTAATATTGACGGTTCCTAGTCTTTTTGCCAACTATATTGCGCCTAAATTCAATTTAAAAATCATACCACTGCCCTTTAGACTCCCACCTCTGTCATACACTTTGTTTTGGCATGAAAATAGAGAGAATGATATAGCCCATGTATGGTTAAAAAATCTGATCATGTCTCGCTGCGAGAGTTTATCAAAACTCACTAAATAGCCGTAGTGTATTACACTCTACGTATCATACGTAACGTATATCTATGGTTATTTATTGTTATAAAATGTAAAACCATACATTGAAGCTATTAAACTAACTATTGACGTCATAGTGCCTTGTTAGGTGCATATTTATTGGAATACATAGCGTTTACAACTATTTTATGCCTGCTTCGCAATCATTTTTTTACACCTAATAACGATACTTATTTTTTCATCTTCAGATTTGTTTACCCAATCAGTAATTTCTGATGATGACCTGTAGCAACCTTTGCAAATAGCATTATCATCCAGTTCGCATTTGCCTGTACAAGGGGTAATTATAATTGTACTGTTTCCTATGAACATATCGGTTTAATCATACTCTATGGTTATTTAATTTAAATTTTATAAAGCCAGTTCCTTTTACCACTACACACTCAAATATCAGTACTGCAATATCCATATTTCTGTTCCTTTTGCTAAGGCTGATTTGACGATTTCCTGTCGTCTCCTATTCGATATATCATGCTTGACCTATATGAACTATGCAAACAAATCGTTAGGTGTTTTTTACACGTATCGATTCGAGCAATTACAGAATTAAAACGTTGAACAATTGGTTATCTCTGGCTACTTTTTTACTATAAAAATAATTGAGAATATTTACGCTAAGAGTTTCAGGAAAATTCGTTACAGTGAAAAATAACGACTGACTCTTTGATATTCTGACAAAGCGAGCTTGTCTGCTTCAATACCAACGGGTGCTAATGACAACTCATACCAGTTAACTTCATCCGCTTCTTGTGGGAAAATGTCACCCTCCCAACGACTCACTACATAATAATGAATCAACTGTAATTCACTTGTTGGATGGTAAAGCGAACACAGATACTTGTAACAAGTTGGTACTACTTTTAACTCTTCAATTACTTCACGAATTAACGCTTCGGATTGACTCTCATCTTGTTCAATATGACCACCAGGAATATTAATTAACCCAGCGTCTGTTTCTCTGTATTCACTACGTTTTTCAAGTAATACTTTATTTCCATTAATCAACAAGAAGGATACGCATTCATGCACTTTCATCGAGTTTCCTTACGAATAACATTATTTTTATAGTACACATACGCACCATAAGTTTACGATATAAACTGTTTTATTTTGCATATCATGCATTAGTTTTACTTTGTAGGAAACGAGTATTCTTTATCTCGAATTCGTGTCTGGGCATTTCAGTGTTAGCGATTATGCAGTTGGTGCTATAGTCATTTGTTAAATAATAATTTATTATCGATTTTCTCCGCTAATTCAGTGAAATTCTCTAAATTAAAAGGCACGTAAACTTTTTTTTGTACCGTTAGTCTGAATTACCATGCATTCGATTATCAGTAACTCCCCCATACTTATACCTATTATTTCCGAGTATTGGATGGTTTTTTTTGGAAAAGTCGGTTTCTACCTGCTATTGCACTATCCTGCAATACTACTGAAAACAGTCTAGATATCTGTGCCAATACGAACAACAGGAAGAACACTGAAAAAAGTATTTTTAAATATTGTTTAAAGTACCAAGCGCTCAATTCCACAGTTATCGAATTATGGTATACATACAAAGCAACAAAGCAACAAAGCCAACGAGTGTTCCTGTAATAATATAAAAAAAGAGTTTGTTCATTAAAAAACCAAGAGCGTTGCCAGTTTAGTGGATATTTCATTGAATCTTCCATGTCCTGTTGATGCTTAAGCATCTATCCATTCGTTGTTTTCCATAACATCATTAGCTAAAGCCTGAATTCAGAACTTTTATTCCAGATTGAAAAGACGTAAAGCCTCACTATTTCTCGGTTTTAATTCACATTTGGATAAAAACTGTTTCTCAAATTGGGCTATTGATATTGCTGGAGACCAGTAATAACCTTGTCCTACACGACCACCTAAGTTTTTGATCATATCGAGTTCATTTGATGTTTCAATACCTTCAATCACAGCTTGAGCACCAAGCGCATCCGCCATGTTTAATAACGTTTTAACGATCGTTTGGTTAGTCATATTGTTTTGAATGTCCTTAACGAACATCATATCTATCTTCACTTCATCAATGTTTAACTGACTTAGGTAAGCCATTGACGAGTAACCCGTACCAAAATCATCGATTGAAATTGCAAAACCTAGATTTTTTATGGCACTAATTTTCTGAACCAACTCATGGGAGTTATCCAGTTCCTGAGACTCTGTTATTTCGAGAGTAATTTGACTGGTGTCTACAAAATATTTCTCGCTTGTAGATTGCAAAAACTCAATGAAATCCTTTTGCTGTAAATCGAGTACTGAAATATTTATAGACAAATTAATTACTGCCTGCTGTTTTGCTACCCAAGCAAACATTTTTTCAAACGCAATACGTGTCAAACTATGAATCAAACCACTTTGTTCAGCAATAGGGATAAATACACTCGGAGCCACCATACCGAGAGTGGGATGATACCAGCGCATCAATGCTTCGCCACCAACCACTTTATTCGTGACAAAGTTGATTTGTGGCTGGATATAAATATCAAATTGTCGATGCGAAATCGCTAATTTTAATTCCTGTAACGTCTTGACGTAAGCTTCAACTTTCTCAGTCATCTGAGCGTCAAACGGTAACCATTTCAGACCACACTTATGCGCTTCTAGCAATGCCATGTACGCGTTTTGGTGAAGATCTGAAATATCATCCCCTTCATGGCCCACACTTGCGCTTGCCGCTCTGAGGTTCAAATCTGACAAATATAAACTATCTGCTAACTGATTTTTCCAAATGTTAAGCAAGGTTTCTACCTGCTTTTCCGTTGTTTCGTCGTCAGTCACAAACACTAAAGTTTGTTGTGGAGGTATGCATATACCAAAATGTTTTTTGTCTAAAACCAGATCGATCTGCCAAGGCAAATCAGACACCTGACTACCTATTTTTGTCAATAATCCTTTCGTTTCAGAAGCCACTCTTTCTGTACCTAAAGTACTAATCAGGCGATCGACCCCTTCCAAATGAATTAGAACCAATCTGATACGTTTTATATCGAGTCCACGTTCAATGAATTGACCTTTAAGGGCGTATTGATAAAAATTTTGATTTGGCATATTCAAGGTTTGATCTATCAAACGATGTTGCCTCTCGCGTTGTTCCTGATATTGCAAGCGCTTCGCAAGACTCACTGATAACAGATAAAGTTCCGCTAGCGCACCAATCATAAAGCTGTGCATGGTGACGATATTTTGGGGTAGAATATTAATGTAAGTAAGATAACCACTAAACGCGCCTATAAAAGTACATAGCCACGATAGTAGATAATATGATGCTGGATAATATTTTTTTCTTAGGGCAACAATTGCTGTACCAATGCAAATGTAGGCCACGATAACAATTAGCGGCAGGTTGAAATACATACGTTGCAGCTCAGTCATTTGATAACCAACTAGCAGCATTACAGGAAACACCCAAATACTCTTTTCGATTAGCCAACCAGTTTTTGGGCGGAATTTTTTGATATCAAGAAAGTGGTGACCAAACATCAAAGCACACCAAAGTATCATTAGGTGCAATATACCCATATGGTTGCCTAACCAGCGACAAAAAAAGTCAGGGAAGATTAGGTAACCAAACCCGTGTAACGGTGCAAATTGAAGAAACATACACAGCTGGAAAAGCATATACCAACCATATTGTGAGCTGTTTCTATTCAGAGAAAAAATAAATCCATTATATAAGGCCAAGGCGAGAAACACGCCAATAGCGCCCCCCCAAAGAAAAAGGGTCTCAAACTCGTAGTGATTAAATGCCTGCCCGTCCATTAAGCTGAGTGGCATAATGGCTGGACCATCACTCTGTTTTCGAATTAACAACGTTAGGTTGTCATTTGTTGCAATGGAAAACTCAAAAACAACTCCCTTATAGAACGCTTGTGATTCGGGACGATCATTGATACCTAGTTGCTCAGTTTGTAACAGCACGTCCTTTCTAAATAGGTAAACATCTAGGTGCTGCAATAAGTGACTTTGAGATACAAGCGCGAGTTTTTTTGGCTGGATAAGATCAGTGGCGGACAGCTCAATTTTATACCAGTAGCTCTCCGTATTTGGTGACATAGATTGCTGATATAACTCAGCGTTAAACGTGGCAGATTCAAGCATATGCTCAGCACTACTAACATTGGTATCAATGGCGGTAGCAAGCGGAACCTTCAAATTAAGATCTTTAAAGTGGTCATCAATACTAAGATTTGCTGCTAACAAAGAATGACTCAAAAATAGCAAACAAATCCAAAGCGATTTAATCATATGTTGACCATAACCTTCTTGATCTTCATTACTCAGCAAATCTGCTGCAAACATCGTACTTGTGAAATATTCGTCACTTAATGGGCCAACAACATAAACACATTTAGTGCGTGTTTGTTAGGTATTTTACCCCCTTGCCTATATAAAAGCTTATGTCACTACACGCATATTTCAAGCAAAAATAGCACCTATAACCAATTGCCTTAAAGATAAGGCCTGATCAGAAAAAAATGCCGTTCGTTCTGGGCGCAAGTTCGACGGTACTCTCGGTCCTTTAAGGTTCGCGTATAAATGTGTCGTTATGACGAATTACTAAACAAAAATACTAACATTATCAATGATATCACTCATCAATCCAATGGTTCTACTCAAAAGTACGTAACTGAGTAACATTGTATACTGAACGGATGAGGTCTAGCGTCTCGTCGTCTTAGGGATTAAACTCGGCTGTAGACGTATACAATGTTCATTGTCATTACAATCTATCTTTCTAATGGAATCAAATAATGCTCACACCCATCGCGATTAGACTCATTAAAGGCGCTGACTTAAAAAAATCCATTGCTCAGATTGTCACTCAACATAAAATTAAAGCGGGTAGCATCGCTTCGTGTGTTGGTTGTTTATCTTCCGTTAGTCTTCGTCTCGCGGGTGCGCAAAAAACGTTACAACTCAATGGACCGTTAGAGATTGTATCGGTAATGGGAACCTTAACGCCGCTGCATCAACATATTCACCTTTCAGTTTCAGATAACACTGGCCGCGTCATTGGTGGTCATCTATTAGACGGAAGCATTATCGACACCACAGCAGAGCTTATTGTTCATCACTATCCTACCCTTACCTTCTCTCGTGAGTTTGATAATTCGACCGGGTTTACGGAATTAGTTGTCAGCGATAAAGAACCTCATTGTTAACATCTCTCCTGAATTTCAGGGTAATAAGTAGTCGAAGACTGGAAGCATGAGTTATCATGCCTTACACCTTGCTACTATTCTTAACTCATGCAACTAATCAAAATAGATAAATCGACTTATAAAAAGCATCTTAACGTCATTTCAGTGGCTCTAGTTGGTGCACTGGCGTTTCTTTCCGTTGGTTTTGGGAGCTTGTTGATTGCCATTTTCGACACCCAACAAGTGGCCTCTGAGTCAACTGGAAACTTTCATTTAAACGTTATTGGCGTGATAGGTGCCGCTATCGTATGCAGCACGGCACTTTTTTATTTGAAAACGACGCCATACTTTATAGAGGTGTATTACGTGTGGCGCTTGAAAGCGTTGCATAATCGTATATATCGAAAGCTAAAAGAGATCAAGCAACGTGTTCGTGTAAACGACCGCGATGCTATCATTGTTCTTTATTTTTACTATCACAGTTTAAAACAGGTTTATTTTCTAGATAACAACACGCTTACCCTTCCTGAATTGGACGTGAATATCCGTAATCTACAACAACAGATTGACTCGTTAGGCATGCATGTTGACGTAGACGACTTTGATTCCAGTTTCATAAAGTAACGACATGATTATGGTCCACACTCCCACTCACCTTTGAACAGAGAGGACCTGACCGTTTTGGGTTTACCCTAATAGCAAATATCGTTATTGTAATTTATCGCCACATCATCACTACAAGGACTGTCTGAGACTTATGAACAGCACGATTGAAACCATATTGGGCCACCGCTCTATTCGCAAATACACGGAACAACCAATTGATCAACGCCATTTGGACACGATTATTCAAGCTGGACTTGCCGCGTCATCGTCGAGCCTGCTGCAGGTTGTCTCTATCGTAAAGATAACTGACAAAGGCAAGCGTAAACTCTTGGCTCAATATGCTGGTAATCAAGCTTATGTCGAAAATGCTGCAGAATTCTTAGTGTTTTGCATCGACTATCAGCGCCATGCGCTAATTAACCCTGAGGTTCAAGCCGACTTTACTGAACTGACTCTCATTGGCGCCGTGGACTCAGGTATCATGGCACAAAACTGCTTGTTGGCTGCCGAATCATTAGGTTTAGGAGGCGTGTATATCGGCGGCTTACGTAACAACGCTCAACAGGTCGACGAGCTTCTCGGGTTACCCAAGAATACCGCAATTCTATTTGGATTGTGTTTAGGGCATCCAGACCAAGAACCGGAAGTGAAGCCTCGCCTACCTGCGCATGTAATTATGCACGAAAACCAATATCAACCACTGAATTTAGATGATATTAAAAACTACGACCATTCTATGCAAAGCTATTATGCCAATCGTTCGAGTAATCAAAAACAAAGCAGTTGGTCACAAGAAATAACAAGAAAATTATCCGGCGAATCACGACCTCATATTCTTGCTTATTTAAATAGCAAAGGGCTAACCAAACGATAGTAGGGAAACATTGGTTCCTTATTTACGAAGTTTACGAGAGGTCTAATTAATAATGGATAGCGCTGAGTTACAGCGTCACTCCATTTGATGATTTTCTGATTGCAAGCATCGATACGATTTGTGTTCTAGCTCCGTTTCAGTTAACCCAAACGTACTCGCTAAACCAATAAGTTCTGTCCTATAACTCTCTAATAAGCCTGCGTCATCTGTCATGATTGCGAACTCTGCAAAATCACCTAAACCCTCTAAATGGTCGACGGTTATATGGAATTTATCGACAAAGTAAATGCTGCGTGTCTTACTCAATTTGAGCACCACACCATACCCCAACGTGTTAAGCATCGCCCTAGCATTGTTAGCATCAGTAATATTCGTTGCCTGACAACAGTCTTCTTCTGGCCCTTTTACTATCCATAACTTAATGCCTGAGGGTTCCATCTCTCGAATACATAGACTTTTGCTTTGAGATCTAAGGTCATACTCGCTCGTGTCAAAATACCAATCTGACTCAACATTATCTAAGAGCATAACGTCATGCTCCATAGAATCGAGTACTTTTAAAAACTCAGATTTCGATACTATACGATACTTTAATTCGACTTCAAACTTACCTTTAAAGTGTTCGTGATTCATAGTTCATTATCCTCAATTATATGATTATCCGGGCGAATCAGTTTTTTGCCATTTATCTAAAGAAACACACTATGTCATTAGATCTTACTATTCAATAAGATACCGCACACTTTTATTTATTGAATGAGTCACGTGCATAACCCTTCACAATATCTGCACTCATTTAAATTAATGCGAGTGATGGCGCCGCCCTACGTTCTCTTTGCCATAAACATATTTAACGTACGTATGCTGAGATATCCAATAAACAAATTCGCACCGATAAACACGGGTATTGCAATGATCTCTGCGGCATGCACGCCGGCTAACGCTAGTTTTAAACCACTCACCGTCGCTGCTGCGATGCCAAATGTGTAAGCCCAATACGAAGGAGCGAAAGGTTGTGCACCAAGCCATTTCCCTAGCCGGATACCAAGCATCAATTGATAGAGACCATATCCCCACAACATCAGAACCCAGTGGTCATTGCTACCGGGATTGATAGCAAGCCAAGCCATAGCACATACGACGGGTGGAGCGAATTGGATACCAAGCAACGGACGTTGTTGTGAAGGTAGCTCTTGAGCTTGCCAAAGACGTTGGATAATTAACGACTCCAGTGCTAGCCATGAAAACATACCCGCCCCCAAAAACAACCAACCCCAATCGGGATATCCCAGAGCACCGAGTGCGGCAGCACTGGTAAAGTTTCCTGCAACGGTCGGCAGATACAATGTGGGTACAGAGTCTACTTTGTTGCGACCGCCTTTCCAGAGAGAACCGTTATGCCAGAGCGAAAAAAACAGATGTCAAATGATGCCTGCAATACTCAAACCCAAAGCTAAAAGACGTGAATAAGGTAGAACAGCAAGTACGATAAGCAACGTAGAGACACCTACCAAAGCCGGTGTACCGCCTTGTACAGGATGCCGAAACTCTTGACTGATCAACGCGGGGCTACGTATCGCTTGCGCTATATAGACGATTAACAAAATCAGCCAAACCAATGTGGCAACGGCCAGTATGCTTTCGCCAATAATAAAGGGAAATCCCCAAAGAGGATGTGCAATGCGCCAAGCTTGTCCTAAACCGGCAAGCCCAAGCACGATGCCGAAGTAAGAGGCGGGAAGTGTTGTGTTAGACATGATTTTTCTTTTGGATTCGAAAAAAGGAATTACAGCATAAATAGAATTTGAGAGCAAAAGGATTAACTAAAGTACTAGTCATCGTAAAGGGGATTTATTAAGAATATGGAACCTTCAAATGTCTTTTCTCGACCAAGCTAGATTCATCAAGGGCATTTTCTATTATTGGGTAACCGACTCACGCTTCTTTACAGTGTTTATTGATGATATCACCTCATTTTTGAGGTTTCTTATGCTCTGGGTGAAATCTTCCCTTCGCGCCCATATCTACAATGGTATATTCACTCGTATTAATTGTTGTCGAATCTCTGCTTTGGCTAAACTTTAAAACCTCTTGCATGAGATCTTCTAGTCTCAGATTATATTGAACAAACTCATCTTCAGTAAGCCGAAACTTAGCGGTAATGAAGTAAGCTTCATTTTTATCTGCATCAATCCACTGAATTTTTTGTTTTAGACCATCGATTATTTGGTTTTTAAAAAACATCGGAAATCGAGCAGATTCGTCAAAGGAAATATGTTTCGGAACCAAGAGTCTGAACTGTAATCCTGACGTAATTTCGATTAAATCAATGTCTTCTAGTCGACGTAAATATAGGTATAGAGACGGTTCGTCTAATCCAAATTTTTCTATTAGTTCATGTGACGATGCGCTTTCATACACTATTTCCACAAATATGGTGTACAACTCCGGTCGTTCACAAAATACTTTGTCTTGCTGTGAATTGAAACTTGGAACACTCGCTATGGCCTTTTCAGCTTCTGAGATAATGGATGACAGTGGCTCTTGAACAAGCAATGACATCTCAGAAATTCGGCCAATAGACATTGGTTGCTGTTGATTGAGTAACCTTTTAACACTCACTTCTGATATACCCATATGTTCTGCAACATCTCGATATGATAACCCTACCTTTTTTAGACGCTTTTTGAGCAGCGAACAAATGGTTTCATTTAGATTATTCATAACACTCCAAGTACCTTTAGATGGTCACCAAAGTATCATATTTTGATCTATTAATCATACAACTTGTATGGTTATGGTCTTTATAAGACTCTTATAAAAAATATGGCGGAAGATTTTATGAATAATTATCACGACTACATTCCTGTGCTTCACAGGAGAACATATCAGGAACAAAACAGATTAGAGATAAACAGAAGTTTGCAAAGTAATAGAATTATAATACCCAAAAAAGTTATTTATTGGCTCTTAATTTATGCCTTATTTCTCGGCGTTACACTGCTATAGGTATAATAAATATACTCATAGAGTACGTTAATTTTTGTATAATGCCTTAAGCATGGTGTTCCAGAGCATTCAAATTAGCAACCTGAAATAAAGGAAATACCGGCATCGGCAAGTCATGTAGCGTCTGACTAAAGCCGACCAGTGTAATGCTCCATCTTTATAGGTCATAGAATTGATATGTTTACATTGCTTCCTTTTCTTTTGTACCAACCAAGCAATGTATTCCTTGTTGAATAAAATACTCGGCAATATTATCCACTCGATGTTGAAACTCGACCCTGTCAAAATTGAGGTCTCTCATTTTGTAGGGTAGCCCTAACGATTCATATTTCTCTTCACCGAGGCGCATAAAACTCAGAAGCTGCAACGTTTTAACCTTTCCAAGCATCTCATCTACAATAAAGTTCGCCGTCGCATTTATGTTATCAACGTCATCATTAACCGTCGGGATGACTGGAATTCTCAATATAACTTCTTTATCAGTTTTAGACAGCTGTTTCAGGTTGTTTAATATCTTTTGGTTATCAACGCCGGTGTGTTTTTTATGTCGGTTTCTATCCATAAGTTTTATGTCTGAAATAAAGAGGTCGGTATAGGGAAGTAGTTTTTCAATTTGATTCCAGTTGGAATAGAGGCTTGACTCTATACAGGTGTGGATACCCTCTTGTTTACATGCCTTAAATAGCGCTAAAACAAAATCACTTTGGAGCAAAGGTTCACCACCGGAAACAGTTACGCCTCCTCCTGAACGCTCATAAAATCCTTTGTCTTTTAAGATGACTTTCATGCACTCATCGACCGACATGGATTTACCCCACTGCTTGATTGCTTCAGACGGACACTCATCAGAACAACCAAGACAGCTAGTGCATTTATTGCGGTCTATTACTTCAAGCTTCGAGCCCGAAAAAATCAACATCTTAGGGTCGTGACAAACCTCTTTACATGAACCACATTTTTGACTGGAGATACATTTATTCTGATAAACGCCAACCTCAATATGCCGATTAAAACTTTCCGGGTTACCACACCAATCACATCTTAGTGGACACCCTTTTAAAAAAAACTCAGTACGAATGCCTGGACCATCATGTAAAGTAAAACGCTGCACGTTAAGTACAGTTCCTAGGTTTGACACTTTCAACCTCAATATATTATTTAAAAGTGGACGAATTCTCGTCCACTTTATTGATCAAAACCTAAGCTCAGTTCGATGAATTAGGTCATCTTGCAATGGTTTGCCAAGCTCAACAAAATAGGCACTGTATCCTGCTACACGCACAAGCATGTCCGCATACATTTCAGGATTTTTTTGTGCCGCTCTCATTTTTTCTGAGCTCATAATGTTGAATTGAACATGCATACCTTGTTTGGCGATATATTCATCAATAAAACTGACCAAGATATCTCGACCTTCCACACCAGAAACTGCATCTTCAGGGAATCGAAGATTTAACAGAGTACCGTTGGTCGCGAGGCTATGGTCAACTTTTGTCACAGAGTTAACAATGGCTGTTGGCCCATAAATATCGTGAGAACCACCCGCAGTATGAACCGGCCCCATGTTGTCAGAAATAGGTTCTTCATTTTTACGTCCATCTAACGTGGCGTTGGTATACAACCCCATGCCAACGTTTGCATTCACTGTATAGACGCCCGGACTAAACTGACCACCACGCGGATTTTTACGGCCTTTAATATGACGGCAATAGCATTCAAACATAAATGAAAATAGGTCATCGGCCTCGTCTATATCGTTGCCGTAATGAGGAATCTTAGAACTATTAACGAGTGCATAAAGCTTTTCATATCCCTGCCAATTGTTCTTTATGGCCTCTAGTAATTCCTGACCGGTATACTTCTTATCGTCGAAGACCAACTTTTTAATAGTAGAAAGTGAATCGGCACAGGTTGCAATGCCCGCGGCTTGTGGCGCTGTTCCATTGTATTTTGCGCCCCCGTAAGTCATGTCTTTACCCGATTCAATACAGCCTTCAAAAAAAGCTGAAATATAAGGTGTAGGCTTGACCATTCGATGGATCTTATCGGTCACGTTTAAACAACTACATAATTGGTCACACCAATAAGCAAATTGCTTATCAACGCTTTCCAATACCTCTTCAAACGAGTTATACGTTTCTAGACTACCTGTATCGGGACCGAGTTGTTTTCCCGCGTCAGGTCCAGATAAGATGCGACCACCATTGATCACCATCTCCATCATTTTGGCTGTGTTCACATAACCTGCATCAAGCCAACCATGCTCTTTGCCAGGGATCGCTGGTTCTACACAACCTACAACTGCGTAATCCCTCGCTTCTGTTAATGTGACACCTTTCGCTAGCATAGCTTTCGTTGCAGGGCCGTCATTAAATAGTTTCGGGTGCCCGTAACCTGCTCTAATACACTCAATCGTTTTTATCTTTAACTCATAGGGTGTATTTTCATGTAAACGCAAACAGACCCAAGGATTCATCATTCGAGTATGTACAGAAGCTTCTAATATAAGCATTGTTAGGTCATTGGTAGCGTCATGACCATTTGTGTCAACCCCACCAATAGTTAAACTTTCCCCACCAAAACCACGGCCATTTCGTACTTTTACGGTACCTTTGTCTTTCAGTTTGGTTGGATTATTTATTTTTACATAAAGCACTTCAATCAACTCTAGAATAAACGTTTTCGAGACTGGACGTTCTTTTATGTCATTCTCATAGAATGGATATAACCACTGATCCATACGCCCATATGAAATTGAATGGCCGTTACCTTCGATCTGAGTCAACGTGACTGCAAAATTGAATAACTGAACAGCTTGCCAGAAGCTCTGAGGTACACCGCCTGCAATTTGATAACAGTTTGCCGACATATCTTTCAGTTCTTGCTTTCTATTTATATCGACCTCATCGGTAGCCAATTCGTCGGCGAGTTTGGCATAACGTGTGATATATGTTATGGCTGCTTGCAAGGTGATGATAGTGGCCTTGTAATAGTCTCTTTTGTCACTGAAATCTGGGTCTTGCTTAGATAGCTTGGCAAACGACGTTTTTGCTTGTTCTAAAACACCATCGTAACCAAGTGTCATTAGTTTATTAAAATCCATGGCGAAATGGCCAATTCCAGCAAAATGATAGTTGTTTGTCTGGAATACCTTTTCACCCATATGAGACCCTTTCTTTTGGTCGTCATCAAGATGGGCTGTAATTATCTCATTCGCACTTTTTCCTTTCCAATATTCGCAAAGCGCTAGAATTTCTGCCCTGTCTTCATCATCACGGATATAAAACTGGTCGTTTGTCCGTTCTTCAAATGGAGAGTTCAATATTTCATCAATAATCCAATCGACAGAAAACTCAGGATAAATGGGGGAAGCTTTGGCTGGAGCAGCAATTTCACCTACGATTAGTTCGTCATCGTATACATGTATTGTTGTGTTAAGAAGAATATTTTCAAAGGCGTATGCACATTGAAGAATACGCGGTACCGCTTCATGAGTTTTATACGCTTGCGTGACGAGGCGCAATCGTTCTACATCAATCTCATAAGGCCTATCAAGGAAAGTCTGTCGTAATTTATTTACCCTTGGGTACGGTGACCAATCTTCATGACCAACCTCATAGCCCAACCCATAAACCTTATCAAAGTCTTCTGTTCCTCGCGCCAAAGTATGAGCAATTGCATTCATTTTATGCAAACTCTCCTTATCCACCTGGAAGTTGTCCATTGTTTACCTCTTAAATGTATAAAACTGAATTAATTGTCAAATCGATGGAGTTCTCTCGTAATGAACTGGACATTACTTCCCCAGAATGAATAGGTTCATTATACGACACGCTTCATCTCCATCCGAGAGAAATGTCACAAATCGAAACTAAATAGACAAAAAACGACATTATGTGACAGAGGTAATGGTTATTATATTTGTTCAGTCTATAGTGTCCGTGCATTTCCTGTCGGTTCGTTTGACACGGAAGAGCGTTTGCAGAGAAAACCATTCATCGTATTTCAGTGATATCACATTCACTAGATTCAACCATAAGGCGAACTATCGCTTTTTTTTAGGAAGGAACATGGACACCACCATCATATTAGTTTCGATGATCATTGCATTGGCCGGATTTACCCAAGGATTGACCGGGTTTGGCTCTGCATTAGTATCGGTACCGCTACTTTCACTTATCGTAGGTGCCCAAACCGCCGTACCCATTGCTGGCATATTTGGTTGGCTAGTGACATTTCCTATCGTGTGGAAAATGCGTCACTCGATCCAGCACAAGACAGGGTTGATCCTTTTCGTTGGCTCGATTCCAGCCTCATTCGTAGGTGCTAAACTACTGGCTAGTTTGCCGTCGCAATACATTCTACTCACCATGGGTGCAGTGTTGATCGCTTCAAGCTTGCATTCAATGCGCTCAACTAAACCCCTATTCAAGAAAACCTCAATACCCATTACTCTCGGAGCAGGTTTTACCTCAGGAATGCTGGGTGCAAGTGTCGGTGAATCGGGGCCACCGGTGATTGCCTACACCTCAATGCAGCCTTGGAGCGCTGATCAGATAAAATCCACTTTGGCCTTCTTTTTCATGCTACAAATGATTGGTGCCAACATCAGTTTTTGGAATGAAGGACTTATTACGGATGAAGTGTTGTCGCATGTGATGTCTGCGATGCCAGCCTTTGCGATTGGTTTGACAGGAGGCATGATTGGGTATCATTTCTTGCAAAAATACAAAATAAACTACCACCATATAGTGCACTGCTTTTTGTTGTTCATGGGTTGTGCTTTAGTGTTTAAAAATGTCCATTTTTGATCAATTTTGTCACAAATGATAACTAGCGAAAAGAAGCTTGAGATGTTTACTGTTGTTTAATGTTCTGGTTTAGGCGAGTCGATGTTGACTCGCCAGTAGAGGCTTAGCTTTTTAAAATTACAGCAAGGCAAGTAACACCAAAACCATTACCACCCTATTGATGAATGACAACTCACGCTTAGTAAAGCGATAAGCCAGTTTTCTTAATGGTGGCAAGAGTAACACCGCTATAGCTGAACATATCAGAGCCATTTTAGGTTCACCTGATGATACCGCGCCAAAGACAGCAATAAAAAAAAGCACACCAAACATCCAGCTAAATACAACGTAAACACGACTTATCCAACGGCGATAATGACTGATGTGTTTCGTATCACTTAACAATGCATCATCAAAATCAAATTGGTCCCATGTTACAGCTCTCCCCTCTGATTTGTTTTTCTCAATTAGGTCAACGATTTCTAACGCCTTTTTGTTTAGGGATAGTGCCTCTTCTTCACGATCGACCTGCATATATAGATTGGCGAGCGCATCTAAACAGTAAGCGAATTCCTCACCCCAACGCCCCGGTTCTTTCTCACTTGCCACGCGTCTTATCCATAAGGCTTTTCGCTCGGTGATTATTGCCTCTTCTAGCCGATCGCCTTTTTTATAGCAGGTTGCTAGGTTGCTAAGGCTGGTTGCGTAGCTCCGCTCCCATACATTCTGTGATATATCGCGTTCAATCTCTGTAACTTTTAGTGCTTTTTCCGCGCAAGACATTGCCTTCTCAACTTGGTCAATGGCGAGGTAGCACATAGAAAGGCTATCTAGGCTATTAACGTAACTATAGGCCCATAAGCTCGGTGCCTTTTCATATTCAATACTAGTAAGCTTAACGGCTTCACATGATAGAAAGATCGCTTCAGCTACGTTTTCTGATTCGCTATAGGAATAAGCCAGATTCGCTAGAACTTCAGCGTGATACTTTGCCCACTCTTTGGGCGATTGTTGGCATTCAGCTCTGGTTATTTCTAATGCTCTCTCCTCTAGGGCAATCGCATCGTTAAGGTGACCTTGCTTTTTGTAAGACGAGGCCAGATTTGACAGGCTGATTACATAATCTACGGCCCAAACTTTCGAGTCATGGTTATATTGTTCTTCGATCTGACGCAGTAGGTCTTCTTCTATTGCAATGGCTTCTTCACAGCGGCCAACTTTCCCATAAGAGACCGCTAGGTTTCTATTGATACTAACCTTTTTTTCAAGCCACGCCGCTGGCTGAGTAACAGCTTCTTGGAGGACGATGCGCAGTGCCTCTTGCTCCAACTCGATGGCCAATTCATATTGGGTGTTTTTTTTGTAAGCGCTCGCCAGACCAGAAAGCGCAGTAACATGCTCTTCTACCCAAAGTTTGGGGGCCTTATCATATTCTTTACTGCTTATTGAATGAGCCGTTTCTTGTAATACGATAGCTTGTTCTATCTGGCTTACAGAGATATAGGATACGGCGAGGTTATTCAAGATATTAACGTAACTTTTTGACCACACTTTCGGTGAGTCTGTCGCCTCCACCTTTAGAATCGCTAATACCTCTTTGTTCAGAGCAATCGCTTCATCTGCTCGGCCAGTTTGATTATAGGAGCTGGCAAGATTGGTCATTATCTGAGTATGATATTCAATCCACACCATTGGCGTCTTATCATATTCGACTTCACTGATCACATAAGCTTGTTGTTCCATACTGATAGCGTCATCGACACGATCTGTTTTTTTTAGCGTTGCCGCCAAATTAACAAGGCGGGTAAGGTAATCCTTTTTCCATAATCTTGGAGCACGGTGATAGCAAGCTTCCGTCACTTTTAACGCTTGTTGCTCTATTTTGATTGCCTCGTCAATGCGTCCCAAGGTGACATATGAACTGCCCAAATTACCCATACAGGTAATGTAATATCGTTCCCACTCTGATTCTGCGATTTCATACTCTCGCTTACAGATAGATAGAGCGATCTCCTCTAAGGCAATCGCATCATTAAAACGGTTTAGCTTTTTGAATGAGTAGGCCTGACTGAGTAGGTTGCTAACATACAGCTGACCCCATGTGCCCAAAAGGCTTTCATAGTTACGTTTTAATAAAGGTATAAGCGACGCTACAATCCTTAGCGACTCCTCAATACGGCCCGCACTAATGTAGCAAGTAGCAAGATTAGATTGAACCACTGCATCTAACTCACTCACACTGTCTATAGTTTTTTCAGTGAGGGACAACGCCTTCTTATGTAACGAGATGGCCTTAGAAAAATTGCCCACATCTTCATAAGAAGAGGCCAATAACGTTAGCGTTTCTCTGTACTCATTTACCCATGCATCTTTATCGTGTTGATACCCTTCTTCGCATACTGCAAGTAACTCTTCTTCTAATACTATCGCCTCTTCTATACGATTAACGGCGCTTAATGAGATAGCTAGTGCCATTGATTTTTTGTAGGAGATTCTTACCCAGCCTGATTTAGCACTTTGCTTTGCTCTTTTCGCAATAGACGACTCGACCGTCTGATAAAACAAGCGCTCCGAGGTATCTGCACTGTCCAAACTGTCTATCGCTTTATTGTAGAATGGCTGAGCTTTATGCTGCACCTCTACCACGTCCAGAATGATTCTATACATGGTGTCTGTCGCCGCTTCGATTTCGTCGGCGAATCTATCCTGCACCAAATAGTCGAATTGCATCGTTAGGAATGTATGTAATAGAGCATGGCGGTACTGATACTTGCCTTGTTCTCCCATATAGCGCTTTAGAATTTCGTACACTTCTTCAATAATAACGTAGTGCTCTTCGTTCAAGCTCGAATCGCTACCGCCTTCAAGTAGGTGCGTTTTCAACGGGGCTAATTCTGGAGCATTGGAAGCGGCAAGGGCCGCTAAAGAGTTTTTTACTAATGCTGAAGAAAACGGCGTACCCATCACTGACGAGAATAGCAGCGTACTCACCGCTGTCGTGCCAAATTCAGAGAAGTATTGCCTTAATAGATGAAGCCTTTCCTCAAGCACTGCGTAAGCCATTAGGTTAAACGAATGGAAATCTTTGGCATTTGTATAGTGTGAAAGTGAGGCTTTATGTTTCTGTTCAAGTGCAATAAAAGTCTTTTTTATTACTGCATCGAGCTCGCCAACCTGTGGGTTAATTCGCAGCGGTTTGTTTATTATCAACCTAGTCAGTTGCGATCCTTCATGAAACTTGTCATCACATAGAATATTAATCGTTTCTACGGCAAACAATGTATTCACCGTTTTAGACTCGGAATCCGTTAGCTTTGTTACCACCTGTTCAGACAAGGTCTCTATTTGCGTTTTCTCGCCTTGTATCACTTTAGCCATCAGTTCAGCTAGCGATGCTCGATTAAGGCCAGTTAAATGAATATTGGTACAGGCGTGAGAGGCAAGATTACTGACAAGTTTAACCTTCTCACTTCCCGCGACAGCTGCCTTTTTAAATAGTGACTGGGTAAATGGCTTTTCATAGCCCGCGGCGCTTTGTCTTTGCAATACTGTCGCGGCATCGCTGGGCCGTATTGTGGCGATAAGATAAACATCGGCCATACTTAGAAGTCGAGTAGATAAATATTCAGCCGAGATTTCATCTATCCATTGCAGATCATCAACAAAAATAACCAAAGGAAGAGCATGGCTGTTTATCTGCTGTAGCTTAAGTATTGCGGCATCCAGCACCGAAAATTTCTTTTCCTTGCTCTGTTGATGAACGTTATCTATCGAACCAAAGTCATTGCCAAGTACCTTATCTATTCGGTCATCAACCAATAGCCGTTCTCTCGCAGCCTGACCAACATGAACCACTTCCTCTGCGCCGTTAAGAATAGCGCCAATAACCTTGAGCGCACCTTCAGGGCTAGCTGCTTTTTTAATTAACCCTATTCCCTTATCTTTCCAGTCCCGCATAAGTTCAAGCCTAGGGGCTTCGCTAAGGATACTTTTTTCCAATGAACTCAGGCCAGTGTTCATAGATTGATGTCCTACTTCATTCACTAGCCTTAGCGAAATAATCTCTCCTTGCTTTTGAATTTCTTTGATATGTTGATTGACTAGGGCCGTCTTGCCAATACCGGGGTCGCCTGCAATTATCGCGATTCTATTAGTCACGACTGCTTGTTGCTTAGTACCCAGTAATTGCTTGTCACTGTTTTTTGAACGAAAGCGTTGATTGAGAGTAATTAGCTCGTCTTGTCGACCAATAAACAGAGAAGATTTCACCGCAATCGTTGGGATATCACTACTCGGACGCTCCAAAATCGCATAACGTTGAGCAAATCGCCGTTGATCGTCTAGCAGCTCTTTCTTGGATTGAAGCGATTGTTCCACCTTTTGGTAAGGCTGAAAATTTTCGTCACTATATTGATATACTATGGAAAGACCCAAGCTTTTATCTTTTTCATTTAGGTACTTAGCATAGGAAACAACCAAAGATAACAGAGCCAGTGAGTTATCATCTAGCTTGTGTGGGTTGTTGATATAAATGAGTTTGGACTCACCAACAGAGACGGCCAAAAGTAATTTAAACGCCAACGGAAATATGTTGTGTTCTTCGCTTTGCGAAAATGTTTTAAACAGCTTATGCAGTTCTCGCTTCGCTTCAGTGGACAAGAACAGCTCATGGTTCTCTAGGTGATGAGCCATTATTCCACCGAGCCCTGCACTGGACGTGTCTTGAAGCACCGATTCCACTCTATCCAGCAAAAAACCACTCAGATCAAGATGCTCCTGAGCCGAATCGATAATAGAAGAACTAAAAGCATCGCCGATTTCGTTAAATATGAAATCCACACCTTTGTCTAAAAAGCCCCCGGCAAAATCGTTCAGTAATCCACTGGTTCCAAGTGTAACGCCGGCCTTTATCGTCTGTTTGATCACCTGTACATTAGCAATATTTTTCAGGTCATTGCGGAGCAACTGCATCAGGGCTTCAAGAATGACAAATTCAGATGGGTCATCGCCGTTTGCACTGATAACGATAACGTTGGTTTTATCACTATTACTTAGTTTGTGGTTAAACACACTCTGAGCAGAAAACAGAGCGACACCACTCGTGTCGGCAGTGGTTTGCTCATTATCAATGAAACTGTTCAGGTCTGTGCTAGAAAGTTCTATCAGTAACGGAGTAGAGACCGCTCTTTCCAGATCGCTAACATAATTACTATATAACTTTGTTTTTCTCATTAAATGACCAACCCTAAAACTGCCTATTCAAGGGCTAACTTACTCAAATATGTGAAGAATTACTATGTGGAATTGAAGATAAGTCTTTAGAAACGGTGAAAAGTTAGGATAACACTCTTTGGTATTGATTCGCATCTTCCATATGGCCATTTAATTCAGTGTAGTTGCACTGTCTTTGAACAAGATGAAAACCATTCTTAGTTAAAATTTTATTTGACCCAACGTTACTCACAAGTGCAATCGCGTTTACGTATTTAAGCCCTGATGTTTTTGTTAGCAGAGTTAGCAGTTTTCTGACCGCACTAGAGGCCACACCCTGAGATGTATAAGATCTTCCAATCCTATACCCCATTTCTCCGTGTTCGCGTTTATCATCTATACGATGTAAATTTATACGTCCACAGATAGTGCCAATATCATTTTTTATCAACATTGGATACATCAGACCATTATCATACTCTATCAAGAAATCCGAGATCTGCTGTTTAACGCCTGAAAGGGAATAGAAACGGTCTTCACGGGAAGGGACATGTTCTTCAAACCAACGTTTATTATCGACTTCAAATTTCAAAAGTGCTTCGGCGTCTTTCTGGCGAACTAAGTGCAGTGATATTTCCATTATCGCTATCCTAACGCTTAATAGTCGACTTTATACCGAGACATTATATCAACGGTATTTATCGTAGATTCCGTCGATGACGCCTTCTTTTTTAAGTTTAACAATCGCCTTGTTGAACCGAATAACCGCTGCTTTCTTTGTTGGATGAAAACGGATCATCATATCCAATGAATGGTAAGGTTTACTTAGAACAGCTTTGTCTTCTAAATGCTGACTCGTGACCTGATATTGAGCAAAATCTTTGTTCATAAGTACTTGAGAAAGACGACCTGCCACCAACAGTTGGATTAACTTATTTTCATTTTTGACAGGATAAGAACCGATACGTCCGTCTTCAAAGTAAGGAGTATACTTGGGATAATAGTAACCCTTCACGACGCCTATAGTTTCACCTAATAAATCTTCCTGAGAATCTACCTGTACATAACTCTCTTTATTAAACAAAATAATTTCATCCGCCACTGCAAATGGGATGCTGTAAATACCTGGAACACTAGAGTCGCTTCTATAGGCGGGGTTTGTCATCGGTTCAATATGTAATTCGCCAGTCTCGAACAGGTGAAGTGCGCGATTAAAAGGAACCCTTACATACTCAATAGTATCGCCTGTTTCTTGAGACAGGGCTTTGAATATATCTTTGATTGTTCCTGTTCGAGCGTCGTCTTCATTAAAAAAGTACGGAGGAAAAGAACCAGTGTGTAACATTACGCGTAACGTGTCTGCGACGCTGGCATAGGAGAAAGTAGAAGCCAATATGACAATGGCCAATTTTAAATTATTTAGCAGGAGCTTCATTACAATCCCTTTAGTAAGAATTAAGTGAATGCGGATTACCACCTTATTCACCAACTGCATTGATAAGATTGTAGTTTATACAATACGCACAACAGATCAAATGATCTTCTGTGATTTGTAACCGTTTTATGACATAGATTGTCAAGGTCATCATTGTAAAAAACTAAGTTGTATTGGAGTAAGACCTTCTTAGCTGCTGCAAATTATCTTATTCGACACAATGAATAAAAATCGGCTATTGATAGATTAATGATATAAACGCAACTATCGTCTAACGGACTTGCTAGGTTTTATTAAACTCGATCACTTATTTCGTATCCACTTCCATAAGGCAATGACTCCCTCAATCAATACGTAAGATAAACTCATCTTGACTTGTTCTTGGCTAATTCGGGAAAAATCACGGTTGTATTTCTTAATAGCATCAACGGACGTTGCGGCTGTAATTGGACCCCCATCGAGTTCAAAATTCTGATCGATCAAAGCGAGTTTGTCCGCTTGGTAATACTCTGAAATGGTTTCCAAATAGGTAAAATCCGTAATTTGATTATTTGGAAACGTGAAAAATTGATATCTTGGCATTTCTTTTTCCGTCATTTAAACATCACAATTATAAGTAATTAACTTAATAGTCAATTACTTATAATTAATACGTCGCGATTCTACCTTGTAAATTATCAAAATCTTATATTGCCGTCACAAATATGGAAAAAATGCCTATTTGTCGAATGACATTGAGTTTCGGACACATACGATGTTGTTTAAAAAAGGGTTGGTTATGTATAAAGCTCAACGTTAGTAAATAACCATATCAATAACATATAATTATTATCTTAATAAGTTATGATAATTTTTATTAATAGCAATTCTTCCATATACTCTTCTCATCGAAACACGAAACGAAACGAATAATTGGATTACTGGAGAAATTTATGAAAATGAATCACGTTGGTATCATGGTCGGCAATATGGATAAAGCGGTTGAGTTTTACACAAGGGCGTTAGGTTTAGAAATCGTGATGAACAATACGAAAGTAACGGAAGAGCGCGAAACCGCAATTGGCCGCATGTGTATTGCCGTTTTCGGGGAAGGCTTTAAAGGTTTTAACATCGCTCATTTACTGACCAATGACGGTATTGGGTTCGAGTTGTTTGAAATGAAGGAACGTCAAGAGCGCCACGACGTCGATTTCTCTCGTATTGGTATTTTTCACTTCTGTCTTCAAACCGATGATTTCCACGGTGTGATTAAGCGTACTGAAGAATTTGGCGGAAAAGTACGCATGGACATTATGCGATACCACCCTGAAGACGATAACAATAAAGCGCAGATGGTTTACCTAGAAGACCCGTTTGGTAATCTATTCGAACTGTACTCGCACACTTATGAAGAAACTTACGCTGCAGATTACGAGTAATCTAACGTCGTAAATTAAACTAAGAAAAGGATTGGCTTTTTGACAATCCTTTCTACACCAAATCAACGGGTTCCCTATCCAATCAAAAGACGTCGTTCTTAATCCTATTTTTACTGGGTCTGGCTTAGTCGTTTGATGATCTACTCTTTTGCCGCAATCCTTACGCCCAACCAACCTAAAAACAACATAAGGAAAGGAACGGAGGCTAGCGTTATTTCTGTCATAGGCGCATTAACGAATATCTTGGCACCCAATAGGTGCGCTCCAACGTTTAAAACGATGACAGCACCGGCAATGGCAAATAGACGCATTTCTTTCTTAACACTATTCATTCTTATACTCTCCAATTAAAATATTGAGATCGATGACTTCCAACTAATAGATAATCAGTAAGTTAATATTGGTGCTCTGGTAGGTTTTTACTTTGATAACAATCCGCAAATTCATGATTTCTATCTCGGTGTTTTGCTTCGTCTTCACGGATTTTTAAAATAACATCTCTCAACTTCGCATCTGAGGGTAACTGGTAGTAATCAATTGCCATTTGAGGCGCAGATATGTTTTCTACCTTTCCTTCATCAATTCGTGCTAAGTATTCTGTATAGCTTTTACATGCCTCTTCTTCAAAATACCCGACTATTCTATGAGCGATTTTTGACGATAAAATATAGATTGTACTGTACAAAACAATGAAAACAGCCTGCCCTATTAAAACCAATAATCTTTCTATCCAGCTTGGTTTCGCAATATTCAAGAAAATCATTAAATGCATCCTCTCATTTTCTGCTTCATCTAATAGCTCTTTAATCCATCCTTGGTCATCTTTCATTCTTCGTAGCGCTTTAAGATGGTTGAACATACCCGCAACCATTCCCGGTACCGCTGCAATGGTTTCTAAAATCACCGCACGTTTAGCATATTTGTCCCCATAGAATAAATTAAGTAAAAACTTAAGGTATTGAGTTATTCGATAAGCGACATGCTCTGAAATTTTTGTCGCATCTCTGTGCGTAAGTTGAAAATCTTGCATTACAGTATTAACCAAGTATGGGCTCAAGTCGGTACCTTTCGATCATAAAATAAGTACAACCAGAGCCTCTTTTAACGTTGCTCGATTATATCAATGGTTCGTCGTTCTATAATAGATACAGAAACTAGACTATTATGTATAACAGACAATATAAGTACCACTACCTAAGTGAAGTCCATTGGCTAAATATATAGAGCTTGCAGAACAGATTAAAAGTCAAATTCAGAGCAACGTCTGGGAAATAGGCGGTAAACTCCCATCATTGCGAAAACAAACTGAGTTATCAGGACTTAGTTTAATGACGGTAATGAATGCCTACCAATTGTTAGCGAATCAGGGTTGGGTGGTGTCTCATTCTCGTTCAGGTTACATTGTTGCGCCTCAGGTCGAAGATTTTCCGATCCTATCTCACCAAAAAGACCCGCAGATAACTGAATCTGTCGATATCAATGATTTTGTATTTGATATCTTGCAAGCCAGTCGAAAAAAAACAATGACCAATTTTGGATTTGCGTATCCAGATCCAAACCTTTACCCTCAAAATCAAGTCAACAAGTCTTTGATTCAAGCCGCACGAAAGATGCCCGCGTCACATGCCCTAGATAATCTTCCGCCAGGCAATGAAACCTTGCGCAAAATAATCGCGAAACGATATGCCGCTCAAGGTATGAATATCAACCCTGAGGAAATAGTGATCACAGCTGGGGCGCTGGAAGCACTAAACTTAAGTTTACAAGCAGTAACACAAGCCGGTGACTGGGTTGTCGTTGAGTCTCCGACATTCTATAGCGCTCTTCAGTCACTAGAAAGATTGAACCTACGCGCGCTTTCTATCAATACACACCCTAAAGAAGGGATCGATCTTGATTCCCTCGAAAAAACACTTGAAACGCACAAGGTTAAAGCATGTTGGTTAATGACTAACTGCCAAAACCCATTAGGTTTTACGCTATCCGATGAAAAGAAAATTCGTCTCGTTGAATTACTTACAAAGCACAATGTCCATCTGATAGAAGACGATGTTTACAGCGAGCTCTACTATGGTGGCACTAAACCACGACCTGCAAAAGCTTATGACAACAAGGGTATGGTTCTACATTGTTCTTCTTTTTCTAAATCGCTCGTCGCAGGATTTCGTATCGGATGGGTAGCCGCAGGAACTCGTGCATTACAGATTCAGAAGATTCAGTTAATGAGTACATTATCCACAAGTGCACCCGTTCAATTAACACTCGCTAATTACTTATCTACTCGACATTATGAAACTCACTTGCGTCAGTTGAGGAGAACGTTAGAGCAGAGAAAATTTCAAACTTGGCAGTTATTACGAGACCACTTCCCAAAAGAAGCCAATGCATATTACTCAACGGGTGGCTATTTTATATGGGTTGTGCTTCCCGAGCATGTTAATGCTACCGAGCTTTATAGACTCGCTCTGCAAGAAAATATTAGCATTGCTCCAGGAGAAATGTTTGCAACAAATCAGCAGTTCATCCATTGCTTTAGATTGAATGCTTCACTAGAGATATCTGACAGCGTTATATTGGCAATCAAACGATTAGGGTCGCTTTTAGAGACATTAATTTAAATTCTGGCGTCGTCATAGTGCGCTAAGTACAACAACTACGGTTCACCTCATCGTCCCTGACTTTTATCGGCTTCAATATCATGGTTTGTTGTTTGGAATTAGGTTGTCTAAGGCGAGATTTAACTCACTGAGCAAATCGGATAACTGAGCCATCGATTCCAAACCGATTTCATCAGCAAGTCGTAAAGCAAACGTCCCATGATGTGGGCTTATTTTTGCAATAGACTCTAAACCTTTCTCGGTGGGCTTAAGTAACATGGCTTTTCGATGAGACGGATTCGATATCGATTCAAGATACCCGTCATCTATCAACTTGGTACTTGTTCGTTGCACACTCTGCCTTGTAATTCCCATTTTACGAGCGATATCAGCCTGAGTCCGTGGCCCATCAAGCACGGCTCCTAGCACTTGCCAGCGTGTAGCAGTTATGCCTGCAGGCGCGGCTAATTGCTCCGCAACTGTGAGGAATTTTCCATTCAATGCAAATATAGTTAACGCGAGCGAACTCAGTTCTTTTTTCGGGTCGGTCATTTAGAATGCTCCTCCATTAGATTATAAAAACCCATGGGATCTTGATGCTGAAAAAGCATGAGCCATGAATCGAGAGTGGTTTCCGAGTACAAATCTAGTTTACGAAAGATCTCAACGGCAAACTCTACAGGGGCAAGGCCACTCGCTGTAATTAAATTGCCATCTGTTATAGCCGGTACTTCCGAATAGTTTTCACTACCACTATAGTGCTCACCGTCTAAAAACGCTTTTGCGTTGCTTGTATGGCGTAACTCATTTAATAAGCCTGCACCTGCTAGTGCTGCCGTTGCCCCACAGATAGCGGCAACAGGCGTTGCGTGTTTTAAGAAACTATCTGCACAGGTTACAAAGTCGTCTATCCCTCCAGTTACAGCGTTGTCAGAACCGGCGAGAATCAAAAGTTGGCTATCTTCCGGGGATAGTTGATCCAAAGACATATCAGGAAGAATCTGAACCCCACCTTTTGTTCTAATTGGTTCTAACGTCATTCCGACCGTTTTAACTTCGTATGCATTAGGATTCTTTTGGAAGTCAGGACTGTTGATATGAGCAATAACATATCCAAACTCCCAATCCGCCATTGTGTCATACACACATAAATGTACCGTTTTCATTTTTGATCTCCTTACATAAGGAAAGCATGCTGTCATTATGTAAGCATGCTGTCAATATACTTTCATAATTAGTTGGACAAAATATGAAGCGAATAATGCTACAGTCAATTTGTATCAAGTACTATCGAGCTTAAGCGCTCTTTTTTAACTTCTGATGATAGAAATAATGATATGACGAATACTTTGTATAAGGACATTTGTAATAGAAAGGTGGCCTAGTCTTAATTGTCGTGATTAATCTTTTCGATCTCACCACTATTCTTCATTTGCTGTAAAACATAAGTAATCTTAGAAACTAGATGAGCGTGTCGCTTGTGAAGGTAGTGGTATAACTCTAATGTGTGAAAGGGTGGATCCAACCTGACTATATCTTTCAACTGTAAACGTTCAATCAAACGCTCTCCTTTTATACCCATGATGATCACACTATTTCTATTAGCGTCGAGTTGCCTGATAAGGTTTTCATAGCTTGAGGACGGTTGAATTTTGATACGATAAATAGATACTGCATTCTCTATAAAATAAGTCCCTCTAATATAGCCGAGTGTATGATTCTCAGGAAAATCTTCCCAATTTTTAACCGAAAACTCATTCCCTTTTTTTACGAACAAGTACATTTTTTCAGTTCGTATCGGTACATCAATACGAATAAGGTTAGGGTATTTTGATTCTATACCTTCAACTCTATAAACTTCACCATCAGTTTCCCCAGAATTTGCATAAAACAGACTTCTTTTTCCAGGAATCTCTTTGATTTCTATGTCAATTTTGACTTGCCGATAAGCCTGATGTAAAACTAGTGATACAGGAACAACCGCGCCTATATTAGTCATTGCAGAAAAAATCAGTTTTTCTTGGGCACATACAGGTGTACCAAAAAAAAAGACAAAACATAGAAAATAAAGTCTTGTATGTTTATACATACCATATTACTAATTTTTATAGGCCAGTTATTAAAGTCTAGCATATAAATCTACGCTACATGTTGCCCAATAATTGGTAGGTATTTACTACTATCAGTAGATAATACCATCTATATTAGTATTATTTCGTTGCGTAATAATTCTGAGGGGTACAGTTAAACATCACGCCTATCAAGTTCTTCGAGAAAATGCTCGGATTCGTTTGACAGAGTTTCACTTTGACAATTTAACGTCTCCATTGAGTCATTAATCCCCGACATCGATCGACTAATGTTCTCTACATTTGAATTTATCTCTTCGGTAACAAGGCTTTGCTCTTCTGCAGCAGTTGCAATTTGAGTAACCATATCATTGGCTTGATGAATATCATCTGATATATGCCCCATCGCAAGCATTTGTGCATTAATTGCTGCAACAGCATTATCTACGTTTTGACCTACGACTTGCATCGCATCCTGAGAGCTTTTTGCATTGTAATTCAGCGTTTTGATTGTTGTTTGTATACGTTTAGTCGCATCTTGAGTGCGGCCCGCCAAATTTCTTACTTCGTCTGCTACAACTGAAAAACCTCTACCCTGTTCTCCGGCGCGAGCGGCTTCAATTGCTGCATTTAGTGCTAAAAGATTAGTTTGTTCAGAAATACTATCGATTATATTTGTCATCTCATTTATCTGTAATACACCATTATGAAGTTGTTCAATAAAGTGATTTGATGATTGAATATGTTCTGCATCACTTCTGGTGCCCGCCTCCATTTTCTTCATAGTAACACTGGTTACATTGGCTTTATGACTCACCTCTTGAGTATGGTTAGCGGCAAAACCTGCGTTTGATGCAATCTCCGTAACCGTTGCGGACATTTGAGTCATTGCGGAGACCAATTGTTCTAACTGCTGCTGCTGTGACTGAAATTCGTTAGTACAACGTACGCTAAGATCTCGTAGTTGTTTGATCGTAATATTGTAGGACTGAATAATAGATCGACTTTTTGAAAGAACTGATCGGTACTCGATACCAACTAAATCAATTTTGTCTGACATCTCACCCAGTTCTTTGCTAAGTTCAATGTCACTACGATCTACAGGGGTACCTATCCAGATAGTGCTCAATTGTTTTTGAACGTATTCAATTGAACTGTATATATTTCGATAGCTTTTATAACAGTAAAACAAAACAGAACCTGAAAGCAGGATGAAAATAGCGGCTCGGTAATAACGAATAAATTCTGTGCTGATACGGTTTTCTATCCAGTCTGTATACAACAGATTCGAGATTATTAGTGAACACAAAGGTATTAAAGTTAATATTAAGATTTGATTTTTAATCGACAAACTTCTTTTATTCATTGGGTTACTGACCATTGTCCTATATATAACCATACTCCCATTAAATGGATTATTTTGCCAAAGCATACATAAGAACCGTTATTTCATGAATGAGACATCCGCGTGATAAGAATCACTATGCGTTTTGGTTTTAACTTAGGTCAGGGTTACAGGTAACAGCATTGGGTAATGAATCGACAATAATTGGAATACAAAAGAGAAGATTAGCGAGATGTAAAGGCGGAGGGTTTGGATCTTCTTTATTACTTTGACCACAAGCGAATGGTCGTTTTTGTCGCTCCTTCGTGAACTGGCACGACAAGAGCGACAAAAGTATAACTGACGGTATTTAGGCTAACCATTCGATTAAAAACTGGTTATACGTTATTACTTGTTATCGTTACCGATAAACGCTTGTTCAATTCTTTCTAATTCCTGTTGTTCTTTAAGTTCTATTTCTTCCTGACGAACTCTCTTTCTCTCTTTTAGATCATTTTTTTCTGATTTGGTCAGAAACTTCACTGCTTTTTTGTTGGTAAGAGCATACAAGACAACATCTTCACCTTTATCCCTGCGTTCACTCACTCGTTGTGAAAAACGTTCGTTGTCTCGTGCTTTCCGCTGTTCAGCGTTTAACTTGCTCATTTCTGATATTCTCATTAGTTGTGTTTATTACGTTCAGCCAAAAAATGAGAGGTCATACACGCTCAAATCGCTGATAGGGAATCTTAGCACAATAACGTTAACTGGCGCATTGGATCTCATGCAACTCTTTAGTTCCATACTTTAAAGAATGTCGTGATTACCTTGTCGAAACGCCTTCAGAATAAACAAACTTGGCTGGATATTGTTTAATGCGTTTCAATATTGAGCTGTTTTTACTGTCGCATTGTGGTGCCAGAATATGGGTTTTAGTCAGGATACAAAAGTAGCTCGACATTTGACCAATTAAGTCTGTATAATCCGCGCCTGTTTTACCTACGCAACACTTAGCCTATACCGTGGTAACAATTTTTCGCTTAGGTTTTGATACATAACATATCCAGGATATTCCATTGATTTCTACCGCAAATATCACCATGCAATTTGGCCCTGCGCCATTGTTTGAAAACATCTCTGCTAAATTTGGCAACGGCAACCGTTACGGGTTAATCGGAGCAAACGGATGTGGTAAGTCAACCTTTATGAAGATCCTGAGTGGGGAACTAGCACCAACATCTGGCAATGTGTCCATTACCCCTGGTCAAAAAGTCGGAACCCTGAGTCAGGACCAATACGCTTTTGAAAAATACAGCGTTGTCGACGCCGTAATTCAAGGTGATGCAAAGCTATGGAAAATCAAACAAGAACGTGAACGTATCTATTCTCTGCCTGAAATGAGCGAAGAAGACGGAATGAAGGTTGCCGATCTTGAAAGCGAATTTGCAGAGATGGATGGCTACAGTGCGGAAAGTCGCGCTGGTGAAATATTGCTTGAAGCTGGAATAGAAGAAGAATATCACTTTGGATTAATGAGCCAACTTGCGCCAGGTTGGAAGCTCCGCGTTTTACTCGCACAATCTCTTTTTTCTAATCCAGACATATTATTGCTTGATGAGCCTACCAACAACTTGGATATCCATACCATTAATTGGTTAGCTGGTGAGCTAAACAAACGTAAGTGCACCATGATCATCATCTCCCATGACAGACACTTCTTGAACACTGTCTGTACTCATATGGCGGATATTGATTATGGCGAACTCAGAATATACCCAGGTAATTACGAGTATTTCCTTGATGCATCTGGTCTAATTCAAGAGCAATTGCTCGCGGGCAACGCAAAGAAAACGGCTGAAATAGCTGAACTCCAAGACTTTGTTAACCGATTTGGAGCCAACGCGTCTAAAGCTAAACAAGCGAGTTCACGCGCCAAAAAACTCGATAAAATTTCTTTAGATGAAGTGAAATCATCAAGTCGAATGACGCCTTCATTACGCTTTGACGAAAGCAAAAAAATGCACCGCCAAGCATTAATACTTGAAGACCTTAGCCATGGTTTTGACGATGAAATACTCTTTCATGGTGGCAATTTGATCCTTGAAGCAGGCGCAAAACTTGCTGTTATCGGTGAAAATGGTGTAGGTAAAACGACCCTACTTCGTTGCTTAGTCAACGAGTTATCGCATAATGAAGGCGTAGTTAAGTGGTCCGAAAATGCAGCGATCGGCTATTGCCCGCAAGACAGCACCAATGAATTTGACAATGGGTTTACGTTATTTGAATGGATGTCTCAATGGAGAACATCAAAACACAACGACTTGATGATTCGAGGCATGTTAGGACGCCTTTTATTTACTGAAGATGATATCAACAAGAAAGCGTGTAATTGCTCCGGTGGTGAAAAAAACCGCTTATTGTTTGGTAAATTAATGATGATGGACATCAACGTTCTTATTATGGACGAACCAACCAACCACATGGATATGGAAGCGATTGAAGCCCTTAACAATGCCCTTAAGCTGTTTGAAGGTACATTGATATTTGTTAGCCATGATAGAGAATTTGTCTCGTCACTTGCGACACACATCGTTGATATTAAAGACAAGCAACTCATAAACTTCCACGGAACGTTTAATGAATATATGTCAAACTAATTAACAACAATACCTAGTAGCGTAAACTACGAGATCCTGTTGTTGTTTATTCCGTGACAATCAATATTGAGAGCAGCCGATTTGGCTGCTCTTTTGCTTCATTTTCTACACGAACATTACCATGTTTTATGGTGCAACATGTTTACCCATGACGACATGTTCATCGTCCGTCCCTTGAGCAACCATTTCCCATCCGAGTTGAAAGTACAATTTAGGGACATTTGTGTAAACGTATAGCGTGGATTGTTCAAACTCAAACAGCACTTCCGTCGCACGATTAATCAGCCTCGATGCGAAACCACAACCTCTAAACTCAGGCTTTATCAACACAGCATTGATCCATATAACCTGCGACGTTCCATTTGGTTCCAAAAAACGTGTGAAAGCCAACCCGCCGACTAAAACCTCTTCTTCAATAGCCAAAATGGGTAACGGCAAAGGAAGACCATCTTGTTCAGAGGCAATTGGTTCTACATCATTCCATTCCAACTGATAGAAAGTAGTTAATTCTTTCAAAAAGCGTGAATGTACGATTAAGTCACTTTTTACAAGCATATTTCTTCTTCTTTCTTTTCATTACGGTTAATACCAATCTGGAAGATCAACTTAGCCGCAATATGGTCGTCATGGAGCCGACATCAATGGGTAAGAACGTCATTGCTAAGCTTGCAAGGATGAACTTTCATTCTTATTTAATCACTCTCATTGACATAATACTAGCGCCGCGCTTAAGGTTGTTAACCATACAGAGATACACTGTTAGTAAGAGGTAAGAACCTCATCTACCTGTTTGCATAAAACACAAGAGGCATTTGCTCTGCTCAACTAATCACTGAAATACATCTTGAGCCAAGTTTCATCGTGTCCTGTTATGCAACAACACATTACTTATTTTAAATGGGCATTATGAAAAAACTTACCATACTCGATGGTGGCATGGGTCGCGAACTTCAAGATATTGGCGCCCCTTTTTCGCAACCACTTTGGAGTGCTCAAGCGCTGATAGAGTCACCTGAATATGTAACAAAGGCCCATCAGAATTTTATTGATTCAGGTGCTGAGATAATCATCGCTAATAGCTATGCGTGTGTGCCATTTCATCTTGGTGAAGAACGTTTTCAAACCGACGGAGCAAGACTTGCTCGCCAAGCCGCTATGATCGCCGAAACCGTTGCTCTGAATAATAGCTCAGTATATGTAGCAGGGGCTATTCCTCCGCCACTCGGCAGCTATAGGCCTGACTTATTCCATGCCAGAGACGCGGAGATAATCATCACAACCCTTATAGAGGCTCAGGAACCCCATGTTGACCTATGGATAGCAGAAACCATCTCTAGTTTAGAGGAATTTGGAGTAATTAATTCTGCACTGAGAAACTCGACCAAAGAGTGCTACTACGCTTTTAGTTTAAGCGATAACCAATTAAATGAATCCAGATTACGATCAGGGCAGTCGGTAAAAATGGCCACGAAACTGGTCTGCCTTTCTGGCGCTAAAGGGATATTTTTCAATTGCTCAGTTCCAGAAGTGATGGAACAAGCAATAAAAGATGCAAAAGAAGTCATTGAACAGCTCCGAACGGATATTGAAATTGGTGTTTATGCCAATAACTTCCTGCCAATCAATTCCGATCACGAGGCCAATGATACGCTACATTCGATACGTAACCTTTCACCCGACGATTATTTGGTATACGCAAAGCGCTGGCATGCCCTTGGAGCGACTATCATTGGTGGTTGTTGTGGCATTGGTCCGTCTCATATTCGAACGTTGGCAGAATGGAAGAAAACCTTAAAATAGTTAGAAATAAGCAGCTTAATTTAAAATTAACGACATGAAATACGATTTATTTTTAAAAAATGCTTGACAATAATTCCAGATACTATAATATCCGCCGCAGCAAGAAAGAAAGCCTAGTTGTTTACATTCTCCATTTCGTTGTTAGATCCATAATACCTCGCTCTGTAGTTTTTAAGTTTTTAGTTTATTTCACGCTATTCACGCCCAATAGGGCAATATTAAATTTGAGATTACAGGATATTATTATGTCTAAAGTTAAAGGTACAGTTAAGTGGTTCAACGAAGCTAAAGGTTTCGGTTTCATCGAGCAAGAGTCTGGCCCAGATGTATTCGCTCACTTCAGCGCTATCGCTAGTGACGGCTTCAAAACTCTAGCTGAAGGCCAAAAAGTAGAATTTACTATCAGCCAAGGTCAAAAAGGCCCGAACGCTGAAAATATCACAGCTATCTAATAGCGATGATGTTTTAGTTCTATACGAGCTTGAATAAAATTTTAAAAAAGGCATATCTTCGGATATGCCCTTTTTTTGTCTTAATGAACAGTTCCAATATTCCCATACCTTCGAAAATCGAAAGAATCCAGACAAATTGACTATAAACTAATGTCTCTCGTCCCCACCATTAATCAGTTTCCTCGCGAACTCAACAATCAACATGTTAATTCCTCCTTTAATGCGCTTTCTGGTGTTATGAGTTGTCGGTATAAAGCATATGTGGCACAAAGAATTGCACTTTGGCTTAAAGTCATACATGGTCGTAGTAACCATTACGTCGATTTACCCAATCGTTAACTCAGCACGAAGGATACTATGACTATTTTTGTAAGCGAAATAGACAAAAAACTAATACGAATTGCAAAAGAAATGTTGACTGTATATTCACGACAACTCGTCGTTATCCATGGTGGTATTCTTGGCCTAGCGTTAGTGGCTGGTGCCGTCTATATAGGAGCGCTCTTCTCGTTTGAAAGTTATGGTATAGCCTTCTTTCTGAAAGGATTACTCACTATTGCATTGTTTTGTGTTGCCATAGGAGTCGCATCAAATTGGTTGGCACTACTTAACAAACCTAATCAACAGAAAAAAACATCCTTTTTAATTACTGGGTTTGACGTATTTAAATCACTTCCAAAAAAAATCATCGCCGTTTTGATTGCGGTGATTATAGTGATAGCATTTGCATTAGATACATTTTACGTTGTGCAACTACAAACATTAACGACCACAATGCCCACCAATCCAGCAATGCATATCATTGTTAGCTTTGCGGTTATATTAGGCATAACGATTTGTGCCAGCCTAACAGAACCGAAACTCGCGACGAAAGTGCGCTCATTACATAACAATAAATATTATCTAATATTTATTGCCAAAGCTTCAATCGTCACTACGGCCTTTTATTATTTAAGTTGTCTCGTTCTGGATTTTGGCTCTCTCAATATTGCTATCGCGTTCGGTAGTTTTTGGAGTGCTCTACTTCTCGCTCATATCGATGGTTACTCACCGACATCAGAAGATAAAGTTTCTCATTCTGTTGGTTAATATTTGAGAAGAGCAATGACGGGTTCACATTTTAGATCACAGATAAAAGTTGATCGTTGATTAGAACCCATACATTTCAAATAGAATTAGGCAAATTCTTTTTCTAGATAAGCAACGATATCAGATGACTCATACATCCACGTGATTTCCCCAACGTTGTCGATACGTAAACATGGCACTTTAAGTGCACCACCATTAGTTAATAGCGCCTCTCTGTGAGTTGGATTGTTTTTGGCATCTAAAAGATCAATGTTAACCGATTGACGTTTCATTGCTCGACGAACTTTTACGCAGAATGGGCAGGCTTCAAATTGATACAGACTCATTGAAGTTGCTCTGTTATCGACCTCTTGTTGTAACGCATCGCTACGTTTGATGCCTTTAGGGGCAAATATAAAATTCAATGTTAAAATTATTTTCCCTAAACACCAACGTACAAACTTCATAATTTCTCTTTCTGATTGGGTATAAATTAACAATAGTGTAACAGTGTTGCGTCCTCGGCAATAGACCTGTTAGGTGGGTTTATTGTTGTACCAGTAATTTTGTGTCCAAACGGTAAAAATACTTTGAAAGGGTTGGTCTTTAAACCAACCGAGGGATGATGTTCGGTTAGTACTGGGATGATGAATCAATAGAAAAGCTCGCGAAATATCGCGAGCTTTTTATTTCCACTTGTTAATTTCCTACTCCACCTACTTTCTCGGCCGGTGTTTCAGAGGTCACTGATGGCCATTCTTTGAATGTCGCTAAATGTTCACCTACTGCGGCTTGAGCAGGGCCAAACGCCCACATTTTCTGCCCCATCCATTTAACGTACATACCAGATTCTTCAGCTGCTCTTTCGTATGGGTCTCTTCTCAGGTTAAATAATAAGGGCGCATTTAGTTCTTCTTTTGCTCCACCCCAACCCTCATTTTGAACAACGAAATGCGCCTTCCAATCTCCAACACGAACTGCCTGTAGTTTATCTCTTTCGTAATAAAAGATTTCTTTGCGGCTCGATTCACCATCTTTGGTTAACATCTCCATTTGATTATAGCCGTCGAGATGTGCTTTATGCCCTTTGTAACCTTTCAATAACTGTTCTTTTACATCTGCGGGTCCACCAGCGGCTTGAACTAAAGTAGGCAGTAAGTCCATACCGTCAAACATGCCATTATTTACGGTATCTGCAGGTATTTTGTTAGGCCACTGAATAAGAAATGGTGCGCGTACGCCACCTTCCCACGTTGTACCTTTCTCACCATGGAATGGTGTCATCCCACCATCTGGCCATGTCATTATTTCAGGGCCATTGTCTGCCGTAAATACGATAATAGTGTTATCTGCGATCCCTAACTCTTCTATTTTCGCCAACATTTCCCCCACATGGTCATCGAGGTCTTTCATAACAACCTCCTGTAGACCCCAGCCATTCGTTCCGAGCATTTTCTCGTATTTCGGTGATAAATGGCTCCAAACATGTCCTCGAGATGGGCAATACCAAGTAAAAAATGGTTTATTAGCTTCTACTGCTCTTTCAATAAAGTTTATGGCGTGTTTGTTAACTTCATCATCCAACGTTTTCATGCGTTCGATAGAAAGCTTACCGTCATCTTTAATCGTTTGATTACCTTTACCATCAGACGTAACGTGTAACACGTTACGCGGCGCAAACTTTTGAAAATCTTCGTCTTTTGGCCAGTCGGGATCTTCCGTGTATTCCATTGCATTTAGGTGGTATAGCCATCCCCAATATTCATCAAATCCATGCATGGTTGGCAAGAACTCATCTCGATCCCCTAAATGGTTTTTACCAAACTGACCCGTTGTATAACCAAGATCTCGTAACATTTCAGGCAATGTCGGCGTATCTTGGTTCAGACCAACGGGACCACCGGGAAGGCCTACAGAATGCATTCCTGTTCTTACAGGTAACTGGCCTGTCAAAAATGCAGAACGTCCGGCAGTACAAGAAGGTTGAGCATAGTAATCGGTTAGCAGCATTCCTTTTTCAGCAATACTATCTATATTCGGCGTTTCACTACTCATGACTCCGTTGTGATATGCACTCAAATTGGAAATGCCGATATCATCCGTAAAGATGACAAATATATTGGGTTTATCTTGCGCAGCATTCACGAGTGCTGAAAATAAAAGCACATTGAAAAATGACAAAATTTGAAACATCCTTTTCATACCGTTTTCCTTACTTTTTCACTTTTTTTGATTAAGATAAAGCCCACGACCGCAAATCCAAATTCTAGAATCATATAGGCAAAGAGTAGCCAGTGAGGCATTCCATCTACAAACAGACTGTAAAGTCGTCCAGATGCTAAACCAAACATAAACACCGTTAGGCTATATAGCGCTGGTAACTCATATTTTTCACGAAAAGCACCAAGGATCCAAAACAGTACGAGCGCAAGATAAAGGCCCATAACACCACGAAAAATATGACTAACATTGACGGCAACTGCATCAATACCAAACAGAAAAGACAACGACCTGACGGGGTCCAAACCATAAGAAAGCGCAATGGGTGTTAGCCCTGCTGACGCTAGTAGCAAGAATGCTCTTTGTGTCTTCACTTTTTCATCCTTTAACTTTACTCTTGTTAAGTAAAAGCGTAGGACATATTTATTAAGATACAAATAGTTATTGTTATAATATCACTCTATAACACGAGTTAAATTGCTTCACCGTGCTCACTTACCATTCAGTTTTTTTAATAACATGGTCGTCACTTCTGGCGTGGCATATTGAGACAATTCATTTATACATTTATTGGCTTCCTGGCGAAGTAGCTTCGTTTTTCTATTCGTTACCAATAGATTGCATCTAGCGAATAGCTGCTGTGGATCACGACTGATATCGAATGCGCGTTTCAGAGCACTATTGGCCGTAGACACATTAAACGCCTCCATAGATAGCCCATATACATACCAGTATTGAGCGGTGTTGTTATCTCTTGTTGTAGCCAATTTAAAATACTTGGTCGCTTGCTCTTTCTTCCCTTGCCTCAATAAAGACAAACCCGCGCTGTATGTCAGTGAAGCGGAATTAGGTTGAGCCTCAATGCCATTTAGCAGCGTGTCAAAGGCCAATTTCTCTTTTCCTTGACTGCGATATAAATCGGCGAGATTAACATAACTATTAGGGAAATAAGGTTCAATATCTATTGCACCCAAGTAGGCATTAATGGCTTCATCATATCGCCGTTGAGAGCGGTACACATTTCCCAAATTCGTTCGAGCAAAGCCTCTGTCTGAATTTAACTCTTGAATTTGAATATAATCTAACAAGGGGTTAGCTACCCTCTCTTTTTCAAGAGGATTCATTTCACGCCAATATATCACTAATCCCCCTGCAGCTTCCGCACGCACAGAAAGTGAAACGTCATCAAGCAGTGGTTCTAAAACACGCCACCGTTCCCTAAAACTGAGTGAAGCAGAGCCCTTAATGGTTCCTATTCGAACCAATTCACTTTCGTTTTTTACCCCTTGGCGAAGCGCGTTTATGACCGTCTGCCCTTTTGATGAGCTAAGACGCTGAAGCGCTGAGCCACGTATAATATCGCTCTGTTTTGAATCTTGTGCGATATAGGAAAGCGCCTCAACAGCAGAACGATGATTTATATCTGCGGCATAAAACGCTACGGCGAAATGTGGTTGATTACGATAGACGGAGTTAGGAAACCATTGCTTGAGCATATTATCTGCCCAATCATTATCCTTATCTTCATGGCATGAACTACACACGTTAGGTGTACCTGATTGTTTGCTCAAGTCAGGTCTCGGAATCTGCCAGCTATGATCCCGTCTAAGATCCACTTGCATATACAGTGTCTCTGGCATGTGACAAGTGGTGCATTTGGATGCCTCGCTACCTTCACTATGGAAAGTATGATTATTAGGCATGTAACTCGATGGAAGGTGGCATTGGTTACACAATACTTCTTCTGGTAAAAGCAATTTCGTGGAGTGAGGGTCATGACAGTTGGAACAGCTTACCCCGTTGTCTGCCATTTTTGACTGCATAAAAGAGCCGTATACATAGTCTTCGTCATAAATCTGTCCATCATCATGGTAGAGCTCTGGAGTAATCAAGCTCACTCGATATTTATCTAAAAGTGTACCTTTCAAATACTCATCTTTCTCGGAAACCTGCATGCGACGACTGTGACATTGTGCACAGACGTCTATCTGGTCTGTGGGGGAAATCTGATGCGGTTGTAATGTCGACTGTCCCTCTTTAAATACCCAATTATCTACTGATTTTGACAAGTCTCGCCCAAATCCTACGTTGACTGTTTGGTCATGGGGATTTTCTTTCACTAACTCAATATGCTTACTTGCAGCGCCATGGCAAGCTTCGCATCCGACATTAATTTCCGACCAGCTAGTGTTGTACGTATTAAGAGAAGGGTCATAGTTTTTTTTCAAGTTTGTAGAATGACAATCTGCGCACATGAAGTTCCAATTTTGGCCTGTATTCATCCAATAGAACTCGTCGTTATTCTTCATCTTCGGATAAAGATGATACCAACGTTGTCCTCCTGCTGATTCAGGTCTTGTATCCCACGCAAAAGGAATGAGTTGAATGCGACCATCGTCAAACTCGACCATATATTGCTGCAATGGTTTATAACCAAACGTGTAACTAATTTTATAGTCTCGAAAGGCATTGTCTGACCCTTCAATATTGACCCAGTACTCTTTTCCTTTTCTAAAAAATCTATTCTCTTTGTCATCAAATTCAAAAACACTATTATCAAAATCACCGAGTACGCTCTGTTCATCAGCATGTTTCATTGCCATATCATGATCTGAACCTTTCCAAGCTTCAAATTCTATTTCATGACATTCAAGACAACTCGCACTACCAACAAATTCTGCTGTATTTGCAATCTTTGCATTAACGAGAAATACATTCAGAAAAAAAACGGTTACAGACATTCTTACCCATAGAGATAGTACCTTTGAAACAGTCATCGACTTATCCATAACAAACCTTGTTGATTCAAATATCATTCAAACACTAATTTTTCCGTATTAATCCTAAAGACTACAACACATCATCTAAAACATTACTTCATTACCTTAGCAAAAATACATCCGTAACAATGGAATTTAATTTAACCAATAACGGATAAAAACACTGTCAATATATAGTATTTAGGCGTTTTGTTGACACTGTTTATACGAATATTCTTAATAAAATTAGAGTCTTTAGTCTAATTGGCATTTAATTATATTAGTGCATATATTCTAAATATTGATCTGAATTATTTATCTGATAAATATACGATTCCTCCATGACAAATATCAATTCAAAGAACACAAGTGGTTGCTAATGTTAGCAACTATTATGCGTGAAAATTCAAAAAATAAACAATACGTATAGAAAGCATAATATAAGTATAAAAAACACACACAGAAAGTACAATAAATACAAATAGAGGTGAGTTATGTTTAAGAATCTAAGGCTAGGTTCAAAGATTGGATTGGGGTTCGGTATTGTTCTGTTATTATTGTCTGTGGTATTAACCACAAGCATTTTTGCATTACAAAAAGCGGATCATGGTATTTCCAACTATAGAGGACTCGCCCGCGAGACCAATCTAGCAGGGAAATTACAAGCCAATATGTTGATGGTACAGATGAATGTAAAAAATTTCTTGATCACTAAGGATAACAACGATTTAAATCAATATAACAATTATCTTGCGAAAATGAAGGTGTTTTTAAGTCAAGCCGGTCAGGAGGTCACAAACCCTGAGCGTGCGTCTCACATTTTAGAGGTGGATTCTTCCATCATCAATTACGAACAATCCTTTGAAGCGATAATAGATTTAATTCGTAAACACGATATAATTTATTCCACTGTTATCGTGCCTAAAGGCAACGAAATGCGATCGACTATCGAAGAGATCATCTCGATTGCTTACAAAGATGGTGATAATGAAGCGGTGTACCATGCCGGTCATGTCCAAGACAAAATGTTGGTTGGCCGCTTATATGTGATGAAGTATTTACAAACCAACAGCCGTGAAGACTTTGGTATTTCGATGCAGAACATGTCAAATGGCCTTTCAGACGAAATCCAAGATCTTAACGATAATCTCCAGAACGGTAATCTTAAAAGTCTATTGACCAAGTTTAAAGCGGCTCAATCAAGATACGTAGAAGCAATGAATGACATTGATAGTATTATTACCGAGCGCAATTTAGTAATTGAAGACTCACTCAATATAATTGGCCCTTCTATCGCGGCTATTATCGAAGACATAAAACTCTCGGTTATGAAAGATCAAGATACTCTTGGGCCAGCACTAAAAGAATCAACAGACAACAGTATTCAGATTACCGTTGTACTTTCAATATTAGCCATTACGCTAGGTATCGTTGCCGCCTACCTATTAACGGTAAATATAACCCGTCCTATACAAACTGCAGTTGACGCGGCCAATCAACTCTCTGACGGCGATCTGACAATTGACGTTGGCAAGGTGAGTAAAGACGAAACAGGACAGCTGTTGGACGCAATACAAAATACAGCCGACAACCTAAAACAAATGATGTCGACCATATCGATGGCAAGTGGCGAACTTGCTTCGGCTTCTGAAGAGTTAGCCGTCGTGACCGAACAGACGTCAGAAGGGATCATTCAACAAGAATCAGAAACCGATATGGTGGCCACTGCGATGCAACAAATGGCGGCGACAGTACACGATGTCGCTGATAACGCAGCAAATGCAGCCGCGGCTGCAAATAAAGCGGATATCGAATCGAAAGCTGGTTCTGCTGTTGTTGAACAAACGATTCATTCCATCAATTCCTTGTCACAAAGCGTAATGGACTCTTCTACGAAGTTGAATGATGTACAACAAGAAGTCACCAATATAAGTACGATTTTAGATGTTATTAAGAGTATAGCGGACCAAACAAACCTACTCGCGTTAAATGCCGCAATTGAAGCAGCAAGGGCCGGAGAGCAAGGTCGAGGTTTCGCTGTAGTAGCCGATGAAGTTCGTTCACTTGCGGCTCGGACTCAAGGTTCAACATCTGAGATTCAAACGCTTATTGAACAGCTTCAAGCGGGTACAGAAAGCACAGTGCAACAAATGAATCAAGGTAAAGTACAAGCTGAAGGCTGTGTTCAGAACGCGGTTAAGGCAAGTTCTGCACTTGGTGCCATTACCAATGCGATTAATGTAATTAACGATATGAATATGCAAATTGCCAGCGCCTCAGAGCAACAAAGCTCTGTTGCAGAGAACATTAACGAAAATGTTTTAAACGTGAAGCGTATTGCGGAAGAAAACTCAGTCGCTGCAAATCAGACACGAGGTTCAAGCACGGAAATAGCAAAGTTGGCGGAGCAACTCAATCAATTAGTGTCTCACTTTAAAGTATAGACATATAAAAAGAGGGGTTTTATACCCCTCTCCTCAACTTGATATTATTTCGCTTTTTTAATCGATCTCCCGGTGTATAATCGAGCCAACTAAGATTCCTATTTCCTGCTTAGAGCCCTGAATAACGTAAGGTTATTAGTAACGACAATGAAATATAAAAAAGATATTGATCCGCTCGCGAATTCCCAATTATTTGATGTCTTACAACAAGGGTTTCTCGCACCATCTACCTTACCGTCCGTTGCTCTAGAACTTGAGCGTATTGGTATCACCGCAGATAAAAACTCCACTCTGTTTTTCTCAATCGTTAATCAAAGTTCGAACGCCGTTGTTATTACAGATGTAGACAAAAACATTATCTATGTAAATAAAAAGTTTGAGCAGCTTAGTGGCTATAGTCTCGAAGATGTTATTGGTGAAAACCCACGTGTCCTAAAATCTAGTCAAACCTCGTCAGATACTTATAGAGATATGCACCTTACGTTACAGGCCGGCAATCAGTGGCGCGGCGTATTTATTAATGTGCACCGTAATGGAAATCAATATATAGAAGAAGCCGTTATATCCCCTATTTTGAACGATAAAGGAAGCGTCATTTGTTTCTTAGCAGAGAAAAAAGACATTACGGCCCAGAAATATGCCGAGGATAGGGTCAAAAAATTAACTCAGTTCGATAGTCTCACTGAACTGCCAAACCGCGCGTTTTTTATTGAAGAAGCTGAGTTTCTCGCCAGCGTAAAACCAACTGTCGACAATCATTTTTCAATACTATTTGCCGACATAGACCGGTTTAAAGAACTCAACGATACTCACGGACACCTTTGTGGTGATGGTGCGTTAAAAACGGTCGCCAGACGCTTAACAACGTTGTTGTCTGCTAACGATTTCTTAGCCCGAGTAGATGGCGATGAGTTTGTCATAATACATCGAAATGCGACCGAAAATAGCACCTCGACTTTGGCAAAGAAACTGATTGCATCCTTTTCCGAACCAATCGGAATCCAAGGTCGAGAACACTATTTGGGTGTGAGTATTGGCTCATCAACTTGGCCAATAGATGGCCACAATTTAGACGAGATATTGTCTCGGGCCGATTTGGCAATGCACAGAGCGAAGAGCACTCAGCAAAGTTATGCCTCGTACACACGAACGCTAGGTTACGAACACGACAGAGCAAAGACACTTTCTGTAAAACTAGCAAAGGCGATTGAAAACGCGCAATTTTTCTTGGTTTATCAACCAAAAATCGATCTCTCCACTAAGAGAGTTACGGGCCTAGAGGCTTTACTCCGTTGGAATGAACCAGAGCTAGGTTTTATCGGACCAATCGAGTTTATCCCTATAGCTGAAAAACATGGTTTGATTACTGACATAGGCCATTGGGTGATCGTCAATGCTTGTAAACAGATAAACGAGTGGCACGCAGAAGGATTAAAGTTCGAAGGAAGGATTTCAATAAATATCTCGGTTCAACAAATAGAACAACCTAATTTTTACGAGCGAACACTTGCAACAATGAACAGCGAACAGATATCGCCAACTCAGATCGAATTGGAAGTAACCGAATCTATATTGATAAAAAATCCTGAAAAAATCATGGCTATTTTAGGTCGTCTAGTTGAAGCTGGTTTTAGCATTGCTATCGACGACTTTGGAACTGGTTACTCTTCCTTTACTTACTTGAAAAAATTAAAGGCCAGTGTTTTGAAGATTGACCGCTCATTTGTTGCCAATGTCACCTCCAACCGCCAAGATCAGAGTATCGTTCAGTCTATAAACCATTTAGGCCATAATTTAGGCCTAACTGTGATAGCTGAAGGGGTCGAAACGATTGAACAATCGGATTACCTAGCCTCAATAGGCTGCGATATGGTTCAGGGTTTTTACTACTCAAAACCACTTCCAGCCAAAGGCGTGGTGCCATTTATAGAAGACAATCAAAATCGCATATAACGCTGTATTTGTCATTCTAAACCGATATGGTTTAGAACCGCGTAACTTTAGAATGGATCGATATTAAATCTAGCCCCTCTTGCTTCAGAAACCGTGCAATCCGTTGCGACCATCAGTTCAGCAAGTGTCGCGTTAGGGTTCTCTGTAATAAGTCTATGCAATTTATCCTGCTTAGACTCTGGAGGCGGTCCACATTCAAGCCGTTTTTTTTCAAGTTTTTCGATGATATAACGCATCTTATCAGGGTGTTTAGCTTTCAACTCTTCTAGAATTTTCTCAAGCTGGGTTAGATCAGCAATAAGCTGCCAGTTTCTTGAACGTCGAATTCGTTTAAGCACGCCCCCCTGCTCAATGACTAATTGTTTTGCCACTTTAACACTTACTCCACCAATGCGATGTATCAAGGATGGTAAGGGGGTCAGTATATTATCGTTCTCTTTCACAGGTCTCAGTGTCATTGCTAAACGTCCTGCTGATTCTAACAGGGTTGAATACTTACGACATGCCCCAATATATGGTACGTCCCGTTATTGCAAGTAGAGTTAAAAATAACGAGCTGATTTGCGCTAATATATTCAGAGTCTATTAGAGACTGTCATTAGTCTCAGCTCTATGATGAGGTGTGCGCCAGACTGTCCTCACAAAACGAAAAGCATTTTAAGTTGCTGTTTGGGGCAACAGGTCTTCAGTCTGGTGGTCTAACCGTTGTGTCATCTTTAATTCTCATTGCAAATTCTGATTATGTTCTTATTTCAAAAGATTTTTTATGGACTAAAATTGCCCACGCTATACGGGCTATCTTGTTGGCTAGTGCTACCACGGCCACGTTAAAAGGTTTTCGTTTCTTAAGCTCAATAAGCCATGAACCAAAATATTTTTCGACCGACTTATCTCTCCATAAAATTGACCTTGCGGCATGGATAAATAGCGTTCTCAGTTCTTTATTTCCTCGTTTTGATATCCCAAGTAGCGTTGACTTGCCACCCGTAGAATATTGAACAGGAACAAGCCCGATCCATGCAGCGAAATTTCGCCCGTTTTTGAAGTCATTTGGATTACCGACAGTTGATATACAAGCGCTAGCGATAACTGGGCCAATACCAGGAACAGTCTGTAATTGTTTTACTTGCTCATTGTCAGCGAGAATTCTCTCGACCTTGTCTGCTTGTGAGTCTATACGTTCATTGAGGTTCTGATAGTGTTCATGTAGCTCACTCAATTCAAAGATGATTAGAGGAGGAAGGTGTTGATTCTTATCTACCAACCACTGGAATAAACCTTTCATACTAGCGTGCCCTTTTGGCAAACTTATCCCGAACTCAAGAAGGATAGATCCTATTCGGTTCATACAAGCGGTGCGCTCTCTAATATATCCGCTGCGAATTTTCCGAATGGTAGATACCACTTGAGCTGATTCGGTTTTTGCTGAAGAAAACCTCATTGTTGGCCGTGAAGCTGCCTCTGCGATAGCATCAGCATCGATGAAATCATTTTTATTGGTTTTAACGTATGGCTTTACATATTGTGGAGGGATTAGCTTGGCTGTATGACCAAGTTCAGCGCACTTTCTAGCTAGCCAATGAGACCCGCCACACGACTCCATGGCTATAATTACAGGCTCATGGAAAGATAAGAACTCTAGTAATTTCTGGCGAGTAAGCTTTTTCTTAAATAATTGATGTCCAGCTTGGTCATGACCAACTAAATGAAAAGAGTTCTTACCTAGGTCGATTCCGATAATGTGTGAGTTATTCATGTGGCACTTTCCTTTAAAGACTAAACCAGTTCAAGTTTAGCTGAAGGGAGGGACGTACCATCTCATTAAATACCCAAACATTTCCACTTTGGTGCTTATGTCGATCTAGGTAACATTTTTTGTTGGATCAAAGCCAGTGTACTTACGCTAAACGGTATGCATGTCTATAAATTCAGCTTCTTAAGCAATACACCTTAGACAAATTCAGAGGAACCTTTTACATTACTATAAGAAAAGACTAAAAGGAGAGATGTAATGGACTATGAGCCACATGCACAATCTACACTTTCATCCCATAATTTCCCTATCGGCACTTATGTTTGTACAACGTGTAATATGACCGTTGATGTACATTCTGATAACCAAAAGCCACTTGTTTGTCCATGCTGCGAGCAGCCTGTATTTATTACCGCTGAAGAGCAAAGCTTACTGCGCGAACATAAGTAACTGACGGCAATTTATCGTTATTTTGGCGTTAATCTGTATCTACTCAGATGACAACACAAAGCCGAATTCAGTTAGCTTGCATAAATGACTTGATTCTAATTACCTAGATTAGCCTGCAGCCATTGGTTAAATTCATAGATCTTACGTGACGCGAGTTTATAGCTTGGTATGTGTACGTAGTAACCATAATTAGTTTTCATTGAAAGATTAAATGGATTAACTAACTGACCCTTTTCTAGCTGAGCATCGACCATAAAATCAGGAAGCAGAGCTAAACCAACGCCCTTTTTTACCGCTTCTAAGGACATGTAGAAATGCTCAAATGCAACACTGTGATAATTGAAGCTAAAATCGACCTCACGTTTCCTTTTGAACTGTTCCCACAAATGTGGCCTAGTCACATGAGGCAATAAGATAAGCCTTTGTAAATCATCGATTGTTTTGACGCCTTCGTTCTCTAATAACACAGGAGACGCGACCAATACTAGGTTTTCTTTTTGCAATAAAGTGGCGTTTTCGTAGTGCTTGGATATGGGTAAACAACGGACCATAATTTCTGTTTCCAAATCCATCTTTTTGACCATTCCATCACCGGTTTTAATTCTTACGCGAATATTTTTGTTCTTCTGATTGAACGATTCTATTTGAGGTATCAACCATAGGCTAGCAAAGGAAGGGGTCACATTAACGGTCAGTATTTCTTCCACTTGGTCGGTTTGAATTAGACTTGCGGTAGCGTATTGAATAATCTCTAATGCCTCGACTATTTTTGGCAGATAACGTTTACCTGCATTAGACAACTCGATACCATTTATGTGACGTTGGAAAAGCGGTTGACCTAGCTGCAGCTCTAGGCTCGAAATCTGCTTACTTACCGCGCCCTGCGTCACAGAGAGTTCATCTGCTGCCTTCGAAAAACTCATATTATTCGCCACTGCAATAAATGTTCTAAGCGCCTTTATTGAGGGCAGTTCATTTCCTTTTAGCATCGCTTTGCTTCGTCCATTATTCGCCGCTCTTAAGGTTATTCTTATTACACGTTGACTTCAAAGGCATTGTGTCAATTTCGCAATTTTTTTTCCGACTCAATGCGGTAGAATTAACGCAAATAATAGTAATGGGAAGATGTATGCGAATTATATCCTTTGAAGGTACCCCCTATGAACTTGGCTACAAACTAGGACAGGAAGGAAAGTCTATCTTTGCTGCCTACATAAAAAACAGTCTGTACTTTACTCAACTCCTGCCTTGGCGTGAAAGTGATTGGCTCTCTTCTGTAGACCAACAGATACAACAACACTTTCCTCGTATCTATAGAGAGCTACAAGGGTTAGCTGATGGCTGTCAGCAAGACTATAAAGACATCTTGTTATGGAACTGCCGTGGCGATTTACTACCAACTGGACCAGAAGGCTGTACCTCGATAGCTATCAAGAAAGCAGACAGGGTCATTGTCGCTCATAATGAAGATGGCGATCCAAACTTGCGAGGGCACTGCTTCTTATTAAACGCAACATTAGATAACAACGTACGCCTATTTTCATTTGCCTACCCTTGTTCTATTCCTGGGCATACTCTCTGTGCGAATAGCCATGGCTTAGTGTATACCGTGAATAATATTCGTTTGGTAGAACAAGGAACCGGACTACCAAGAATGGTGATATCTCGTGCATTGTTGGAGACCAAGAATTGCGATGAGTTCGTTTCCTTGCTTGAAAATCACCAGCGTTCAGGTGGGTTCCATTATACGGTTGCAGATACCGTATCGAAACAGCTTTTAAGCGTGGAGGCCCCTTTCCAATCTGTATCCGCGCAGAGAGTAGAATCCAAATGCGTTCATGCGAACCATTTGGTTCATAACCAGCTTGGTTCAATTAAACAGATCATCACCGAGTCTTCCCAATGCAGACAAAACCGGATGGAAGCGTTAGCTGAACACTACTCTGATTCGATAGATGAGCAACAATGTTTTCACATACTGCAGGATATCGAGATAGATGCGCTGCCGATTTTCAGAACCGAACTGGATGACCCAGATGAAGAAAATACACTCGCAACCGGTGTATTCACTTTACGTACTGAAGGCGTTGAAATAGTAGTCTATGGTATGGAAGATTTTAAGGATCCGTTGAGCCAGCGTTTTTCATTAAGCTAATATACCCTTACATTAAGAGTAACCGTAGGCTCCGTTATTAGGTGTCGATTGGTCTAACAAGCAAGCCAATCGATACCTTAATCTCTAATTTTGGTTATGGTTGTACTCTGAATAATCTGTCAATCCGTGTTCTGAACCACCAAACAGTGTGTTAGGGTTGTGAAGCGTTAATGGATAACCATTCTTAATACGACGGGGAAAATCTGGGTTAGCGATAAATGGGCGGCCAAAGCCAACCATATCTGTCACACCTTCTTCGATGGCCTGCGCACCCTTCTCGTCATTATAGCGACCCGCGTAAATGAGTACGCCTTTATACGCTTCACGAACCGCCGTTTTAAACTCCTTTGGGGTCTCGGGCGCATCATCCCAATCCACTTCTGCGATATGGATATAGACAACGTTTAGCGTATCAAGTAATCCCACCGCCGCCGTGTAAGTTTCAACTGGTGTCGCGTCCACTGTGCCGTTCAGAGAGGTAAAAGGCGCGAGTCGAACACCAACCCGATCAGCACCAATAACGTCTGTCATTGCACTAACCACTTCACTAAGAATACGTAGGCGATTTTCAATAGAGCCACCATATTCATCCACTCGAGTATTTGCCTCAGAATCAATAAACTGGTTTATCAAATAACCGTTTGCAGCGTGCAATTCAATTCCATCAAAACCCGCTTCTAATGCATTTAATGCCGCTTGACGATATTCACCAACAACATGTTTAATATCTGCTTTCGTCATTGCTCTTGGTTCTACCACGTCAACAAAGCCGGGCTCATCCGTACCATTATCAATAAATACCTTCACATTTTCTGCTGTAAGTGCAGAGGAAGAAAGTGGTTGTTCACCACCTATATTATCAGGATGGCTCACTCTGCCAACATGCCAGAGCTGGGCGAAAATTGTACCGCCTTCGGCATGAACAGCGTCGGTTGTTTTCTTCCACCCTCTAATTTGCTCTGGAGTATAGATTCCGGGAGTCCAAGCATAACCTTGACCCATTGCAGAGATTTGTGTGCCTTCCGTGACAATCAGACCGGCCGATGCTCTTTGTGCGTAATATTTCGCCATCATCTGGTTAGCAACGTTACCTGGTTGGCTGGCACGCGAACGGGTCATCGGAGGCATGACGATACGGCTTTTAAGTGAAAGTTTACCGAGTTTTATTGGTTGGAATAGTGCGTTGCTCATTTTGTCATTCCTGTAGATTAGCGAACTTGAGTTATTTCAGTAGGTCAAGTGTACTGCCAACCAATACCAACATGAAATTATCAAATATTATGTATTCAATAATTTGACGTTATAATATGGTGGCATTGATACGCGGATACTTCGATGGGGAGACAAGAACAAACTAGGCCTATTATGACTAGGCGGTGTAAGAAAACATAGATAACAATGTGTCAAATGAATAAAAACGGTAGTGCCAGCAGACAGGAAAACAATTAGTTAACAAATTAACTACATTTAAATCACAAAACCAAAGTCTATAGGTATAAAAAACGAACATCAACGGATATATTATCCGTTAATGACTAATTGAATTCACGGAGTGAATATTGTTTTGGTTATCAATACAATGGATTGACGGAGTTAGTTAATGAATATTTCCAGCACCAGCGCCAACCTAGTTCAGCTAAATGATTTTCAAAATGAAATGTTATTACTGCTCGATTCAAGCCTCAATGTTTCAAGGCTCGCAAGTTACCTTGTTGACGAACGGTCGCGTCCAATTTGCTATCAGACGTCCAAAATTCAACCATCGATGCATAGAGAATATTTAGACGGTTTCTACAAAGAAGACCCTCTTTATCCTGAACATTTTAAATCCCCAAAAGACCGAATAATAAAGATGAGTGACCTTGTTTCTCCAATGAAACAGCGTTCCAATATCTACTACCAAGATTTCATTAAGCCATGGAAAGTCCAAGAAATTGTCGAGCTCTATTTTTATCATAATAACAATCTAATCGGTGGGGCTTCCTTATTTTTTGATCAGTCTGTTAATCCGCCCTCTAAGGATGACTTCATCCGTTTGGGAGCGCTTCATCGATACATTGAGTTTAGCTTAGGTCAACAACTCAAAACCGTCACTCAGTTGAGTTTTGATGACTTTTGCGATCAGTTTATTCTAACCAATAAAGAACGAGTCGTCCTCCAGTTGGCTATTCAAGGGTTGGCAAATAAAGTGATGGCGCAAAAATTAACCTGCAGTCTATCAACCGTTAAGACTCACCTACAGCATCTTTTTGCAAAGCTTAAAGTAAACAGTAAAGTAGAAATGATCAATAAAGTGTACCGTTCGAAATGTATTTTATAGCGTGAAAAACGTTATTTTTTATACCACGCAGGCTAAAGTCTCAATACCGCTCTAGTCTGCGTGTAGGTTAAATCTAATGTCGCTCTGAACTATTTATTGATATTTACAACCTGTAATAAGCTGTTTTCTAATAATCCTTCTAGTCCAAACTCCACACCAAAACCCGACATTTTGCAGCCGCCAAATGGCGCATGAGGGAGGACTTCCGCATGACCGTTTATCCAGACCGAACCGCATTCTAGTTGCAATGAAAGGACAAGTGCTGCGTCTACATCGCCCCATACGGATCCACCAAGGCCAACCTCGCTATCATTCGCCATTGCAACAGCGTCGGAAACCTCATCATATGAGATAACAGGGAGCACCGGACCAAACTGCTCTTGATCAACTATTGCCATCCCATTAACTGCGTTACCCACAATGGTTGGAGGATAAAAATAGCCCATTTTATCTAGCCTAGCACCACCAGCATAAATTGTCGCACCGTCTCTTTTGGCCTCTTCCACCAAACCTATTACCTTCTCTAACTGCTTTATATTTTGCACGGGCCCGAACGTAGACGATGGTTCAAAACCATCACAGACGACTTGCTTGTTAGCTATCTCTGCCAGCAACTGACAAAGCTCATCATGTTGTGACTTATGTACATAAAGGCGCTTCAACGCCGCACATGTTTGCCCCATATTTATAAAGGAGGTACCAAAGATACCCTCTGCAATCGCATTTAAATCTGCATTTGGCAATACTATTCCAGCATCATTGCCACCCAATTCAAGAGTTAGCCTTTTCAGGTTACCTGCCGCGGATTTCATAATATGTTGCCCGGTTTGAGTAGAACCAGTGAAGACTATCTTTTCTATGCCCTTGTGCTCACTCATCGCTTTGCCGAGTGAAGTCTCGCCAGAAAGTACGCTAAACACCCCTTTTGGTAACACATTTTGCAACAACTCCCCAAGCAAAAGGGTATTAATCGGTGTTAACTCAGAAGGTTTGTTGATTACCGTATTCCCCATGCGAAGTGCAGGAATAATGTGCCAAATTGCAATCATTAATGGCCAGTTCCAAGGTGTAATCGATCCTACAACACCGATCGCTTTGCGTCGTCCTTCAATGCGCTTGTTTGGCGAATCTTCATATACCTCGACCGGGATCTCAATACTGGTCGCGTGTCGCGTCCACGCAATTGCACCGCCAACTTCCATCTGAGCAAGCGACAACGGTTTCCCTTGCTCTTTTACGATGGTTTCGGCCAATATTGCTGCATTCTCTTCAATTTTGTTCGCGATTTCGTTGATATAGGTATCACGTGTTGATTGAGGCAATTGGCTCCAGCCTTTAAAGGCATTCTGTGACGCCTCAACTGCTGTATTTAACTGTGCAATAGAAGCCGCTGGTGCACTGAAAGCGATCGTTTCATTCGCAGGGTTTACTACATTCATTGAAGGCATTTCGCCCATGACTGAACAGCCATTTATGGTTAATCCTATCTTATTCATTACTTTATTCCTCTCTATAATATCGCTGTTCGTTAACGAGCTTGTTGTTTCGCGTTTACACATGGACAGTCTTCGCTTTAGATTTATTTTCTCTAATTAAACTGAAGATAAATAGAGTGACGGAAAGCACTATCACTCCTAACAACACTAGACTAATCGGACGGTCTACAAAGATGCTGAGGTCACCATTAGATACGCCCAATGCTTGCTTACTGCGGGTAACAAAAACAGGCCCTAAAACTAAACCGAGTATGATAGGTACTGCTGGAATATGTTCCCGTTTTAAAATGTAGCCAAATACAGCGAAACCTAACGCTATCAACGCATCAGAAAACTGATAATTTTGGCTATAGCTCCCAATAAAACCAAGCACAAGGATAAGCGCACCGATAAAGCGGCCTCGAATACGGGTAAGATTAACTATCCATTTGCTGGTAAATGTTAGGAACAAAAAAGCAACAATATTTATAAGGAACAATGAAATATAGAGACCGGATATGAACTCTGGTTTCTCCGCAAATAGTGTTGGTCCCGGTATGTAATTGTGAACCATAAAAACAGAGAGCAGCATCGCCATAAGTGCGTCAGCAGGGATCCCAAACGCCAATAATGGAATCATAACCGAGGCAGTAACCGCGTTATTAGACGTCTCCGATGCAATAAGTCCTTCCTCTGCACCCTGACCAAATTTCTCTGGATTTTTGGAAAACTTCTGGGCCAAAGTATAAGAGAAGAACTGAGACCCAAACTCCCCTACGCCGGGTAGCAACCCCATAACCACACCTAAAGCGGCGGAGCGTAGAACCGTCCATTTATATTTAAATACAGTTACCATGCCTGAAAAGCGGCCTTTTCCTTCATACTTTGTGACCTGTGAATCGTTCCCTTTTTGCGATAGAAGAACGAACGCTTGTGACATTGCGAAAAGACCAATTACGGTAGGCACCAACGGGATACCACCCAAAAGCCATTCCTGACCAAACGTATAGGTTAATGTATTGTAAGAGCGGTCAATGCCGATTGAACCTAGAAAGATACCCAGCCCTAACATCATAGCGGCAGGAAAAGCTTGTTTGTAATGTGCCATCACAACAAAGATCATGCCTAGCGCGGCTAACATAGCAAACTCAGCAGACCCAAAGTGATTGGCTACTTGGGATAATACTGGCGCAAGGAGAACCAAAGAAAGTACGCTGATAATACCGCCTATAAATGACGAGGAATACGCAATAGAAAGTGCCTTTTTACCCTCACCTCTTTTGGTCATTGGATAACCGTCATACGTCGTTAGCACGGCTACGGGCGTACCTGGCGTATTCATTAAAATAGCGGGAATCGCCCCGCCATACCACGCACCGCCATAGACTCCGAGTAATAAAGTAACACCCGGAAGAGGATCTAACGTAAAAGTGAGAGGAAGCAAAATAGCAATTACTCCTGCAGGTTCTAGGCCCGGAATAGAGCCTATAGAAACCCCTAAGAGTGCACCACAAACAATCGCTAACATGACGTTCAACGTGGCAATTTCATTTATCCCAAGAAGTATAATATCCATATCTTTCTATCACTCGGTCGGTTTTATAAATACATATTTGCAAATTCAGAGAATTGCGCAGGCAGTAGAGAATAGAGCCAAACATCAGGTAGCCAAAAATTAACCAGAACTCTAAATACCAGCACCATAGCAACAACGGATATGGCTGAAATTGATACCCAAAACCGGGTAAACAAATTGCTTATCCAAAGCATGGTAAGGATGAAAATCAAACTCGACGGCGCAAACCCAATGACAGACAAACTACGGATATACAACATAAAAAATAGGCTAATAATGATAGCGGTTCGGTACTTACTGATAGCAGAGAATGCGAGTTCGACCGGGTTAATACCTTTAAGACAGTGAATATTCTTAGCCGTATTGAACAGCAAATAAATGCCACTAAATGTTAAAATGATATACAACCCGACAAAAGGAAATACAAAAGGTTGGGTGTACCATCCATGTGCTTTTACCACCTCTTTTGCCTGCATAGGTTGTAATAGAATAAGCGTCAACGACCCTAAAAATGAGGATAAGTAAAAGTAATAATGAGACGATGACTGACTATCAGTGGACGTTTCATCCTTTACCTTATCGTTTGTTTTTTCTCTGTTCTCAATAGCCATGGAGCCTCCTGCTAGGTAGGACGAAATTGAACACTATTTCGTCCATTTGACTTAGTTCATGTATTCCAATAAACCTTGGGCACTAGCATAATCGTCTGCAATCACTTGTTGAGCTTGGTCACCGCCAATCCAGAATACGCTCGCGCCGGTGCTGGCACTTATTTCAGCTACACGGTCGGTAGCCAACGCTGCCTGAGCTATTTCCGCAATACGGTTTTTAATCTTCTCCGACGTTCCTTTCTTAACAAATAGACCGTTCCACGTTGTTTGAGCGATACCGGTTTGCTCCTCAAGTGTCGGGACATTTGGACTGAGATTTAGTCGTTCATGGGTAATAGACGCAATTATTTTGACATCACCAGATTTAAGACATGAAAGTATGGTCTGTGTAACGGTGTTGATTACGGTCGCGTCACCATTTGCAAGCGTCGAACAATTGATAGAATCAAATGGCGCATTTGATGAGAACTTAAGACCAATTTCATCCGCTGCTTTAAACGTGATCGCCGTTGGAAGTGCTTGATAACCAAAGTGTGCAAGAGAGACCGGATTCGATTTAGAAAATTCAGCTAACTCTTTCATATTGTTATATGGTGCGTCAGCTTTAACCGCGATGACAAACGGGTAGTCTAGGAAGATTCCAACAGGGTCAAATGTATTTTGATCAAAAGGCGCATTGCCAGACAAGATTTGAGTCGTTAGAAGGTCCGCCACAAATGAACCAATCGTTAAACCGTCGTTTCGAGCTCTTGAGACTTCAGAAGCACCAATAATACCGCCACCTCCCGGTTTATTGACCACGGTGGCGGGCTTGCCGGTTTCCTTCGACATCTCTTCAGCAATGATACGGGTAAGAATGTCTTCGAGATCGCCAGGAGGCCACGGCACAATAAATTTTACAGGTCTATTGGGGTAATCGGCTGCATTGACCATCATTGGTGTCAACAGTATTGATAATATCATCCAAGTAAAAATAGCAATTTTGTTCATGATAATTCCTTATATTTAAACAATCCTAAGTGATCTCTTTAATTTACCTTGTGACTTTTGGTACTGACTATAGGCACGATCAAGACCGGAACAACTGATTCTTGTAATACTTTGTGCGAGGTTGAGCCGAGAAAGACCCTTGATAACGCACTCACTTCCCTATTCCCCATCACTATCATTCCCGCGTTGTATTGCTTAGAAGCATTAACGATGACTTCTTCAGGCGAACCAAACTGGATATGGATTGAAAAGTGTGGGAATGCCTCTAATGTGGAAAGTTCTGTTGTCACAAAACGATTGATTCTGTTTCTAACATTAGAAATTATCGACTCTTTATGCTGCGCAGAATGACTCTTTTCGATATTTTTTGGCAAAAGGGAATGAGATGCGTCTGGGGTGATTTTGTTCACCTTATCGACGGCATGCACATAGATGATCTCTGCATGATGAGAGATCGCCTCCTTCACTGCCACATGAAAAGCGGTTCGGCTGCCCTCACCAATATCTGATGCGTAAATAATGACGTTAATTTCGTTGCTCATTGTGTGTTCCATCGTTAAATGACCGATTCATTACAGGCGATGTTAGATCAGAAAGAAATCAACCATAAGGATGAAACGTTAAAATTATGTAACGAATTTACTTTTATTTTACATATCAACCTAACGGCTGATAGCCGCATTGAAATGAGCGTGATTAGATAAATGGGTCTGAAGCACAATAAAAGGAATTAAGATGAGGCATTTAGATTCTCTTACTTATTATGCTGCTACCAAAAAATATGACTTAAGCTTTCCGAGATTGACAGAAGATCTTGAAGTAGATGTTGTCATTATTGGTGGCGGTTTTACGGGCGTTAACACCGCACTAGAATTAGCTGAAAAAGGCATTACAAACACGGTAATTCTCGAAGGGCGCTATCTGGGTTACGGAGGCACAGGTCGCAATGGTGGCCAAATCATGGCTGGATTAGGTCATGACTTAGATACGGTGAAAAAGCACGTTGGTCCAGAGGGGTTACAAGAGCTGTTTAAGATAGGTAACCTTGGCGCCGCTATAATTAAGGCGCGTGTCGACAAGTATAATATCGACGCCGACTTCCGTCATGGCTACGCCTACCTAGGCAGTAACTCTCGTCAAGAAAAGACGCTTCGTGCATGGGAAAAAGAGTTTACCTCAGTTTCTCCAGACGAAGATATCCAGCTCTTAACAGGATCTGAAATAAAGCAAGTCGTAGGGTCATCCGCCTATAGCTGTGCCCTTAAACATATGGGCGCGGGTCATGTTCACTCATTAAATTTGTTGCTTGGTGAAGCAAAGGCCGTCAGCGAAATATATGGTGTGACGATATTCGAAAACTCGATGGCAATATCGGTCGATTACGGTTCAACCATAACGGTGAAAACACCAACTGGCAGTGTTAAGGCCAAGAAAATGCTATGGGCTTGCAACGGTTTCCTTGATGGAATGGAACCAGAGATACACGGAAAGACCATCAACACTTACGCTTTTCAACTCGCCACTGAGCCACTATCTGACGAGTTAATTGAAGAAATAAGCCCAATTCGCGGCGCATACAGCGATATTCGTCCAGTGATCGATTACTACCGAGTTACAAACGAAAATAGGTTGTTATTTGGCGCAGCAACACGCGCATTAGAATATATTCCTAAGGATTTAAAGGCATGGAACAGAACGCAAATGCTGAAAATTTTTCCCTACTTAGATAAGGTCAACATTGATCTCGCGTGGGGAGGACCACTCTGTTGCAGCGCAAATCTATTCCCGCAGGTCGGTACATTAAAAGAACACTCGAACGTGTTTTATGTCCAAGGTTATTCTGGGTTTGGGGTCACCCCTAGCCACATCGTATGTAAAGTTCTTGCGGAAGGTATGAGTGAAAAAACCGAACGCTATGAGTTAATCAGTAACATCCCTCATGTAAATGTACTTGGAAAAGATTACATCGCTCCCGCCCTCCTAACGAGCGGTAAGGTGTGGCATCAAGTTTCCGGTTATTGGACGGGTCGTCGTTAAGCTAAGGAGAAAACAATGAAAGCATTATTACTTAATGGAACGTTGCCTGAAATGGCAGAGATAGGCAGTGTCACAAACTTAGGCTCTACCGTGATCGAAGGTGACCCGCAGGCTAGCATAGCCATGGTTGACGGCGCCCCGGAAGACACCGTGGTCTGCGGTATCTTTAAATGTACGAAAGGTGTCTTCTCTATGCAATATCCATTCACGGAGCATGCCACTGTTATAGAAGGTAAGTTGAAGCTAAAGAATGTAGACACTGGTGAGGAATCTACTTTTGGCCCCGGCGATTCATGGTTTGTGGCGCAGGGCAGCAGAATCGAATGGCACATTATCTCTAACCATTTTATTAAACACTACTTATCGGTAGCGAGTTAATACGTCACATAGTTACAAGATGGTATTTTGAAACCAACGCACCTAACGCATATTAGGTGCGTTTTTTTTGCTAAATAAACGGTTACTTGTCATCACTCAATGTGGATGAAATATTAAATTGGTTTTTCATTGCTAGGGGATCGAAACATTAGACTGACATCCACTGTGTATTGGCTTGGCTCAGTGTGTTAAAGTGCGCGCAATTAAACTTAGGCATCACACTTTCTGGTTGCTAAGACCACATTATAAATTAGGAGCTATTATGACTAATAACGATATTTTACGCCGCATTCGCTACACCTTCGACTTTAAAGATTCTCAAATGATCGCAATATTTGCAGCCGCTGACCACACAGTAACTCGCGCTCAAATCAGTGACTGGCTCAAGAAAGAAGAAGACCCAAGCTATATTAAAATGGTCGACACCGAACTGGCTATTTTCTTGAATGGTTTAATTAATACTAAGCGTGGGAAACGTGAAGGCGAACAACCTGCGCCAGAAAAACGCTTAACCAACAACATGGTTTTCATGAAGCTTCGCATCGCATTAAACATGAAAGCAGAAGATATTCTGGAAACAATGGAAGTCGCTAACTTTATTATGAGTAAGCACGAACTAAGCTCTTTCTTCCGCAAACCAGACAACAAACATTACCGTGAATGCAAAGATCAAATATTACGAAATTTCCTAATGGGTATTCAACGTAAACTTCGTCCAGAAGACACCAACGAAGGTTAATCCTTATCGTTGTTATCCATTAAGAAGAGTACATCCATGCCATTTTCTAAACTGCCTCTAAGTTCTGATATAGTGTCTGCGTTACCAGCAGACATTATTACGCCAAGAGAAATACAAACGCTTGCTATCCCGGAGATGATGAGCGGTCACGATCTACTTGCATTAGCACAAACAGGAAGCGGAAAGACACTGGCATACGGGTTACCTCTGATAGAAAAAACCAAAGACAACCGCCATGCAACTCAGGCTATTATTTTGGTACCCACTCGCGAGCTCGCTACTCAGATAAATGAAGTTATCTCGTCAATAGCACAACAGGTTGATATACATTCGATCTGCCTTTGCGGTGGTGTAGACAAAGAGAAGCAGATTAGACAATTATCTCACAACCCCGAGATCATCGTCGCCACACCCGGACGACTGCTTGAGTTAATCAATGAAGGTTCCGTTGAGACACATAAAGTCAACACGGTAATCTTCGACGAAGTTGATCGGTTATTGGATATGGGGTTTTGGTCAGACCTGAATGCGATATTAGATACACTGCCGGCTCAACGTCAAACGGTCATGTTCTCCGCCACCTTACCACCAGAGCTAGAAAATAAAGTCAGCATGCTACTCATTGACCCCGTACGCGTTCAAGCCCATGCCAGTAATAGTGTGGTAGAACATATTGACGAATCTCTTTATTTGGTGAACAAAGGCAGCAAAGCGAAGGTTCTAATACAACAGATAAAACAACACAACTGGCAACGAGTGTTGGTGTTTATTGGCGCACGTGATAGTGCTGATTCGCTAAACAAAAAACTGACCAAAGCTGGTATTTCAACAGCCGTGCTTCACGGCAATAAAAGTCAAACGGAGCGAGAAGAGACACTTCAATTATTTAAACAAAGCAAGGTCAAGGTTCTTATCGCCACCGACCTTCTTGCACGCGGTATTCACATTGAAGAACTACCGGTCGTGATTAATTTTGAAGTACCGTCTAGTCCTGAGGTGTATGTTCATCGAATTGGCCGTACAGCACGCGCCGGAAAGCAAGGCTGCGCCATATCATTAGTTTGTCACGCGGAAAGTGACTATCTGGATGCGATTCGACAATTTACAAAACGAGAATTATCGCTTAGTCAGTTAGCCGAATTTCCAATTACGGACAAGCCATCAACAGGCGAAAGTAAACGTGCGCCGAGAGACAAAAAAGCCAACCGACGCACCAATCACAAAAAAAGCGTTAAACAGTTCCAAGGGAAAGATAAACGATAGTACGTTTATCCTCTATGAACCGTTTGGTTTTTAAGCAACATGTCCTTACTCTTGAGCCCATAACCATGCTGCACCACGTACACCACTTGAGTCTCCGTGGATGGCTGCTTTTATGGGTGTATGACATTCCCCACCAAATGTATACTCTGGCAGAATCTTAGGGACGTTACTATATAATCGAGTCACGTTACATACGCCGCCAGCTAAGACAACAACATCCGGATCGAGTAAATTCACTACACTGGCGATAGATTTCGCGAGTCGACGTTCATAAACCTCGAGTGTGAGCAATGCTGTTTCATCCCCCTTGTCCGCCAGATCTGAAATTTCTTTCCCTTTAAGTAACTTACCTGTTCTTCGTTCGTAATCGGCACACAGTCCCGTTCCAGACACAAACTGCTCAATGCACCCGTGTTGACCACAATAACAAGGGGTAGCATCGGCAATTTCACGTTCTTCTGCATCTTGCCATGGTAGCGGGTTATGCCCCCACTCACCGCCAATACCATTACCACCAGCATGTGGGACACCATTAACGACAATACCCGCACCTGCACCCGTACCTATAATTACGGCCAAGACCATTTTGTACCCAGCACCCGCGCCATCTGTCGCTTCTGATACAGCCATGCAATTCGCATCATTGGCGACGCGAACCTCACGCCCAAGCAAAATAGTTAGGTCTACATCGAGTGGCTTTCCATTAAGCCAAACTGAATTTGCGTTTTTTACTTTTTGAGAATACGGAGAGATCGTGCCAGGAATCCCAAGCCCAACGGTGCCTGTCTGTCCCGTAGCTTCTTCTGCGTCCACCACTAAGCCTTTAATCGCGTGAAGCGTATCAGGATAAGAACCTTTTGGGGTATCGACTCGTTTTCTAAACAGCTCTTCACCTTTATCTGAAAGAGCAATGGCCTCGATTTTCGTACCGCCTAAATCTATCCCAATGCGCATACTAATTTTCCTTTTTGGTTTTAAGTTGTTGATGGGAAATCGGAAAATATTGTGGCGTATTTAGCAGATAGAATCTGTGCGGGTAGTCATGGCGTTGAAGAATTATTTTTGAGGTTAAACCAGTACTGAATAAAGGCAATGGTATAAATAATAGGCAGCAAAAGCGGCCTATTATTTATTAGTACAGATTATAAGCTAGGAAAATCAAAAGAACCCTAAAGGATTAATATCATAACTAACCAATAGGTTTTTCGTATTTTGATAATGATCTAGCATCATTTTATGCGTCTCTCTACCAATACCTGATCTCTTATACCCACCAAAAGCCGCATGCGCTGGATAAGCGTGATAACAGTTTATCCAAATACGCCCTGCCTCTATCTTGCGTCCCATTCGATACGCAAGATTTTGGTCCCTAGTCCATAGCCCTGCACCTAACCCAAATTCAGTGTCATTTGCAAGAGCCAGTGCTTCTGCTTCATCCTTAAAGGTCGTAACCGCGATAACTGGGCCAAAAATTTCCTCTTGGAAAACGCGCATTTTATTATGGCCTTTAAGCAACGTTGGTTGAATGTAGTACCCATCATTCAGACCGTCACCTTGTTTTGCTACGCTACCACCAATGAGTACTTGAGCGCCTTCTTCACGACCTATCTCCAAATAACCCAGTATTTTATCGAACTGTTCTTTGGAGACTTGAGCTCCCACTTGAGTGTTCGGATCTAAAGGATCGCCTTGCTGAATACCTTTCGCTCTTTCCACCACTTTCGCAATAAATTTATCGTATATAGATTCTTGAATAAGAACACGAGATGGGCATGTACACACTTCGCCCTGATTGAAGAAACCTAACAACATGCCTTCAACACACTTATCCAAGTACTCATCTTCGTAATTGAAGATATCTTCAAAGTATACATTAGGTGACTTACCACCCAACTCTACCGTAGATGGAATAAGGTTATTTGCCGCACATTTTAAAATATGTTGACCAACAGTTGTCGAACCAGTAAAAGCTAATTTAGCAATTCTGGTACTCGTTGCCAGTGCCTGACCTGCCTCGTTACCAAAACCATTAACAACATTGAGGACGCCAGGTGGTATTAAATGACCTATTTTTTCCATTAGAACAAGTATCGACACTGGCGTTTGCTCTGCGGGTTTTAAAATAATACAACAGCCCGCCGCTAACGCAGGAGCGAGTTTCCACGCAGCCATTAGCATCGGGAAATTCCATGGAATAATCTGACCTACAACCCCTATCGCTTCAGGGAAATGATAGGCAGCTGTATTGGCATCGAGTTCAGCAGCGCTGCCCTCTTGTGCCCGAATACACCCTGCATAGTAACGAAAATGGTCGACCACTAAAGGCAGGTCAGCGTTCAATGTTTCTCGAACTGGTTTTCCATTTTCCCATGTTTCGGCGACGGCTAATTCTTCCAAGTTTTGCTCTATCACATCAGCAATTCTCAGCAGCATATTTGAACGTTCACCAACGCTGGTCGCTGCCCATGCATCTCTTGCTTTGTGCGCAGCGTCTAACGCTAGGTTAATATCCGCTTCATCCGAACGGGCAACCTGACAGTATTCTTTTCCGTTTACTGGCGATAGATTTGAAAAATACCTGCCGCTGACAGGTTTTACCCATTCGCCACCAATATAATTATCATAAACAGATTTGAAATTAACAATAGAACCTTGCGTTCCTGGCTGAGCATAAATCATAGGTCATCCTTCCTTTAGATACATTTCATCATTCGTTTCATCGTTTGTTGTGTGCTCTATTTTTATTGAACACTGACATCTGTAACGCAATTCACACGCCAACATGTTAGAACTTGCTGTAATTAAATAGTAACAGTATGATTACATATAATTAACATTAACTAGCAGCGGGCTAACATCGCCCAACAATACCCTGTTCACTTTGTTCAACTGTCTTAAAGTGGCACACCAGAAACGTTACATTTTGGAACACTTATGAATCTTCAAATCGACGACACCATTGATTGGCTGAACAATTCATGGCACAGAAGCAGTGAAGCAGGGCTAAGAGAGAATCGACTTCCCGACGATATTCGATTGGAAAGCTTTCAACTTAGCGAAAGAAGAGATAACGCTAAGAAGCTGATTAACGGATTGGAGAAATACGCGCTACCCCTTTTTAACCAGATGTTTGCTCGAACCAATAGCCGACTGATACTAACCGACATACAAGGTGTAATTTTAGGTTCATGGGGCTTAGAAAAATTTGCCAACCGCCTCACCTCGATTGCATTAGAAAGTGGCGTTTGCTGGCAGGAAAACCTGAAGGGAACGAACGCGATAGGAACCGCCATTATAGAGGCCAAGCCAATATCCATCATTGGCAATCAACACTTTATCCATCAACATCGATTTATCAGTTGCTCTGCAAGCCCCATCTTCAATCATCAAGGCGAAATGCTCGGAATTTTAGACATTACCAGTGAGCAGCAGGTGCATCACTCCAATACCCAACTTCTAATTCAAAGCATGATTCAGAAGATAGAAAATAGCCTGTTATTTGGCATACCAAATGGCACAATTCGGGTTGATATCGCTTGTGATAAAGCACTGCTTGATAGTGGATGGCAGGGTATTATGATTGCCAATGAAGCCGGCGAAGTCATCGCCCACAACCAACTGGCATCTCAACTTTTGGATCATCAAGAAATAATAGGTGCACCTCTGGAGCATCTGTTAAAACACGAAGCCACCCCATTTGTGTACCGTTTACATCCTCAGTCAACAAAACCTATTCCAAAATCAGTTACCTATTCTCCTTCTAGCGAACTACACCAAGGGGATGAACGCATTGAAAATGCCTGGCAACAAGCGTGCAAGGTCATCGACAAACAGATCAATCTGTTGATCTTAGGCGAGACCGGAGTTGGTAAAGGCGAGTTTGTTAAAGCACTTCATCAACAGAGTAAGCGCAAGCAGTCCCCCCTTGTGATTGTTAATTGTGGCGCACTGCCTAAAGATTTGATTGAGTCAGAGTTGTTTGGTTATGCACCAGGGGCATTTACCGGAGCAAGCCACAAAGGCTATCAAGGAAAAATACGTCAGGCAGACAAAGGCACTCTTTTTTTAGATGAAATTGCCGACATGCCGCTCGAAGCGCAGTGTCGTCTGTTACACTTTCTCCAAGAAAAAGAAGTGGTTCCGGTAGGTTCTAATCAGACCTATCACGTGGATATTCAAATCATCGCCGCCACACACAAGAATATAGAGCAGCTTATAGCAGAAGGTCGTTTTCGACAGGATCTCTATTACCGATTAAATGGCCTAGTTTTTCACCTGCCTTCGTTAAGAGAAAGAAAAGACAAGGTTGCCCTGATTAAAAAAATTCACAGCAAACACTGTAAGAACGAACAAAAGCTGGACAAGGATTTATTGATCCTGCTCGAAGATTTTACTTGGCCCGGAAATATAAGAGAATTAGACAACGTATTGCACGTTGCAACGCTGCTCGCGTGCGATGAACCCAAACTTATGCTCAAACATATTCCCGACCACATCAGCGCTTCATTGCAATCTTTAAATCAAACGAGCCCGTTAGGTACGGAAGCTAGAGGTGAAGATATTAGCCTTCAAGAAACCGTCGAAGATACATTAATTAAAATCTATCGGGCCAATAACGGTAACATCAGTAAAACGTCTAAAATCCTTAGTATCAGCAGAAATACTATCTACAGGAAATTGAAAAAGCTTGGTGTTTTGCCAAGCTAACGTCATTTAGGCGTCATAATAATAATAATTAACACACTGGTCTGCGAGCAAGTCCAAAGAGTCCAATGCTTTCGCCATTTTGTCCGCTGGCAATGTATCAAATGCTAATGGTATTTCGGTGCAGCCAAGTACAACACCATCGGCGCCTTTATTAATTAGACTGTCAAAAACAGGTTCCATTAACCTTCTTCCCTGCTCTATCTGACCAGCTTTAACACAGTATATTCCTTCCATAACCTGAAACTGTTCTTTTGCCGTTGGTAAAATAGCCTGCATTCCACGAATCTCGATGGCATTGGTATAAATGCCCGTTTGTATGGTTGCATTGGTAGCCAATACGCCCACTCGACACATCTGTCGACGGCTAGCTTCATTCATCACTGCGTCAATGATGCTAATAAACGGAACCCTTTCATTGTGGCTGAGTTTGTCCAACCAGTAATGAGCGGTATTACAAGGTATCACTACCTTTGTGGCACCAGAATTTTTTAAGTTCATTAGGTTTTTTAGCATTTTTTCCAACGGATTTTCACCGTTTTCCAGGATATGCTTAGTCCGATCAGGAATAACAGGGTCATTCGAAATAATCATAGACATATGTTCTTGGTCAGAACAGGCCGGGCTTTTTTCTACTATACGCTTAACAAAGTCAACCGTAGCCATTGGGCCCATACCCCCTAAAACACCTAACTTCTTATCCATATTCGCTCCTTATCTAGGCACAAATTAACAAAAATAATCCTTGATAAGAAATGAAATAACTGGCATACCTATGCATAAATCGCATAGCTATGAATGTATCTCTGATGTTAAATATCGAAACAAAGTGGTTGCTGGATTTTTTAAAACTGGCCGAAATCCGCAACTTCTCTAAAGCGGCAATCGAACGAAACGTAACTCAGTCAGCATTTAGTCGCCGCATACAGGCACTCGAAAATGCGGTGGGATGCCAACTTTTTGATAGAGATAAAACACCGGTTGGGTTAACCCAAAGTGGCAAGGAATTTCGAACCAGTGCTCGCTCTCTCATCATTCAACTTGAATATGAGTTAGAGCGTCTTAACGATCTCTCTATTCTAGGGAACCAAAAAGTAAGCATCGTAGCTGGCCACTCAATAGCGACCGATATCCTACCGTTGTTCAAATTCAATCTGTTTGCAGAAGAACAAGAAGTCATTTTGGATGTACGCGCGATCGATGTTGATGATGCAGTAAAAATGTTAGAAGAGAGCGCTTGCGATATTGTATTAAGCTATAAAAACCCTCAGTTGCTTGCTGAACCCTATCTGGCACATAAACTTGGCGAATCTAAAAACTATTGTGTCAGTGTATTATCCGATTCAAAACCAAAATACTCATTATCCGAAACCATTGTTACACCGCTTATCATGCATTCGACCTCCAGCTATATGGGCAGATTAACTCGTCAAACGAGCAGTCACTACGCCCTTAAACCGATTTTTTCTTCATCCATGACCGATCTTGTTAAGGCGTTGGTACTGCAAGGCGAAGGCATTGGCTGGTTACCAGATTACGCTATCATTGACGAACTGAAGCAGAATAAACTCGTTATATTACATCCCGAAGAAGCAACCTTAAATACCGAACTATACGCCTACCGTTCTAAAACCAAGCTCCACCCAGCAGGAGAACGGGTTTGGAAACGTATATGCGAACACCAAACTATATTTTCGCCCAATCACAAAACCAGCGACTAGGCGTCATATCCAACATCAAATCACTGGTATAGATTGAGAATTGGTTTACTATGTGCAACCGAATTTTGCAGCAGATAGCCATAGATCCAATGAAATTATCTGAAAGCCCAATTACTCAACACCGTTTTAACGGACTCACTTTTTTTGTAAAAAGAGATGATCTCTTACACCATCAGTTCTCTGGTAACAAGGCACGAAAATTCATGTCTTTGTTAACGGGAGATTTTCTCCATATAAAAAATTTGATTGGCTATGGTTCCGTTCAGGCAAACTCGTTGTACTCTCTCTCGGCACTTTGTGCGATAAAGAAATGGAAACTGACCTTTTATGTTGACCATATTCCAAGTTATGTGAAAAAAAAACCAACCGGGAATTATCGAGGCGCTCTCGACTTGGGTGCAAACATCGTCGACCTGTCGCAATTAGAAGATAGAGATGGACGCCACACCAGTACTTATATTGACGATAATTTTGCTGATATAGCAGATACGTTGATTGTGCCGGAAGGCGGTCGATCTACAATGGCAGAACAAGGCGTTAAAACCCTCGCCCAAGAAATACTTAATTGGAAATTAATGGAACGATGCAACAACCTCGTCGTCGCACTTCCATCAGGTACAGGAACAACAGCTCTCTATTTACAAAAACATCTGGAACAAGCAGACATAGAGGTCATCACATGTGCCTGCGTAGGTGATAAAAAATACCTCGTCGAGCAGTTTTTGGAAGTCGATAGCAAAGCCACTCAACCGACGATAATTGGTACCGACAAAAAGCATCACTTTGGCCGATTATACAAAGATGAATATGCTTTATGGCAAACATTAGAATCACAAACCCAGATAGAGTTTGATCTTCTTTATGACCCATTTATGTGGAAAAACTTGTTAGATTGGCTGTCGGAGAATCCAAATAAGACCGTACTTTATGTCCATCAGGGGGGCATTTTAGGTAATGAGAGTATGGTTGGCCGTTATCGCCACTGGTTATCTATCTAATGCCCAATGAGATGCGTTACTGTTCTGTGTCAACAATGATTTTATTAACTAAAACACCCTTTTCGAAGGTCAGTCTAAGCTCTTGCGTGTAGTGCATGAATTCTATTTCGAAATCGAAATCGAGCAACTCACCATAGGGTAGACAAAGCGTGTCGCTAAACCAATCCGCGAATACTGATTGGTCGCCTGCCATTCGATACATTCCCTCAAGTGATTTTAGATATAAGCCGTCGCCCTCAACCTCCCAAACCCCCACGTATTGTCTCCAGCATGCCGTAGAAAAACAAAAATCATCGGCGTCAATTGCTTCTTTCAATGCATCATCCGTGAGCTCTATCACTCTACCATCGGATAAAGGTAAAGAAATACACCCTGGCATATCGTAACTCTGACCCTGATATAGACATCGTTCCTTTATTTGTGCTGTCATGCTGAACCCTGTGGTTAAAGTGCTTAAACGCTAACGCTCCCGTACCCTAAATTCTATTAAGGTTAGAACTTACTCGTTCTGTTTGAGCTGATATTTGTATAGACAGTTCACTATAGATTCAAAGCGATAAAATAACCAAAGAGGACATGTGAAATTTTGAAGTAAGTGGCGAACACATGTCGCCACTGTATTTGATTAGTGGGTAGTTCCAGATGGATTAACACCAAATTCAGATTGCTCGTAAACTTTATCAAAGCGTTTTTGCTTTTTCTGAGTATGATCTGAGTTCGTCGGTGATCTTCTTTCGGTTAAAGCAATATTCCGTTCGTGCTCTCTAGATGAGCGAACAAACTCTGGATTATTCAATGCTTGCTTTCGTAGTTTATTCACGCGTTCAATTGTGTCAGCCAACATAGTTTGTCTCCTTTGCTATTACTACTGTGTATACATACAGTATAGAGAAATTCTAAAGTTAGTCAAACCTAGAGGTTGAAAAAGCCCCATTTTACGGGCTACATCAAATTTGAATTTATAGACTATGACGACAGAGTAAGTAAACGCCAAGATGCGACTGGGGCGTAATGAGAAATCATTACGCCCCTTAATTTGGTTGTTTAGATTAATTCTACTATTTCGGTAAGATTACACTGTCGATTACGTGAATCACACCATTACTAGCCGCTACATCGGTAGCGATAACATTCGCGTTATCAACCATTACTTTTGAGCCCATCACTTTGATAGTGACCTTTTGACCTTGTACAGTTTTAGCACTCGTCAATTTTACTACATCTGCGGCCATCACTTTTCCTGGAACAACGTGGTAAGTCAGAATAGCAATTAATTGATCTTTATTTTCTGGCTTCAGAAGGGTTTCTACCGTGCCGGCAGGCAACTTAGCAAAAGCTTCATCTGTAGGAGCAAACACCGTGAACGGTCCGTCACTTTTCAAGGTATCGACTAATCCTGCGGCTTGTACTGCGGCAACAAGCGTATTAAACGAACCATTCTCAACGGCTACGTCTACAATGTCTTTTTTCATCATACCATCGCTATGTTTCATATCCTTGTTACTTGAACAAGCTACAAGAGCGAAACTAATCACGACGAATGTAAATGCTGATATCATTTTCTTAAACATAATCTTATCCCTTTGAAGTAAATGTCATTATTGTTGTGCTTAGATGTCGATAAGTAATACGGCACCATTTCAAAGAAGGATCATTTTTATTTCTATTTTTATTTTCACTCCAAAAAAATAGGTTCAATGTTCAAGGATTATGGGGCTTATTATTAAGGTCTGGTTGGCTATCAATACACGTTAATGACACGCTTTCACTGTCCCCTCTCATACCAAAATTTTGGTGATTACTTGATCGAGCGCTTTTCGACTGCTGACAATTAAGGATTAAGCTTTCTTCATTAAATCTAACCGAAGAACGTCTGACCCAGACTAAACCTACTCGTCTAATATTAATTAAAACTCTAGAGGTTTCTTCCTTTTGAACGATGAAGGGTGGTAATGGTAGTTTTTCAACGGACATTATTTTCCATGAACCATCGGTAAACTCAACGTCTATTGCAGGTTCAATCCATTGTTCCACCAACAAAGTAGCACTAACTGACGCTGTCATGCATAGTGTGATAGACAAGAGAATCATACACTTCACAAAGTTGATCATCGTTCCTAATGCACTTAGGTTAATCTTCATGTTTCGTCTCACCTCTCCACTCCCCCATTCGCCTTTCTAGTCGCTCTATTAGCTGAATGCCTAACCAACCCAGAGCCAAAATAGAGACCCAACTAGCGGGCGCTAGATGAAACACACCATATGCAAAAAACAGAACAACAATTACATAAAAAAGACTTGATAACAGAAGCTTGCTTTTTATACACATCAACACTTTATGTTTATAGGCAAAGCTTCTTACCGCCACCAACAATGTGATATACAGTGTCCACACAATCATATTGATATATTCAGCGTTTGGGTCATCTCGAATATACTCATTTTGATCGACCATCAAGTTATCAAGTGCCATTGCGTGAAAAAAAACACCGGGCATCGCACCGTGTACTGGTGAAATAACATAGTCATGTATCCCTTCTATTTGACCGCCGACCAATACAATACTGCCTTGAACCCAACGTTTGAGTTGTTGCCGCTCTTCATCGATTGGGGAACGGGCTAACGCCATAAGCTCATCAATATAGAGCACCCTTTGAGGTGGACATATTTTTTGCTCCTGTTGATCATCCTTCATCGGTATGATGTTGTTAATAACCTTATTTAGGCTACTCCAAACAACGCCATACCAAGAGGTATCTAATTGTATACACTCATCTTTACGATGGGATAGCAAGACTGGCGCTGCTATTCCACTCCATCGAACACTAATGGGGTGTTTTTCATCCCGTATAGGTGATTCACACTCTCTATTTTTACAATATTCTTGATATAGCACGTTAACAGTGGTCGCCACTTCATGGGTATAAAGTGGATATAACTCTGCTCGTTCTTCCCATCCATTAGGAACCAAAGAAACCGACGGACCTAACGCGTCCCTGACCTCTTTTTCCATGACGGTGTCAGCTTTACCCTGTGCAAAATAGAGAGGAACATTTGTGGCGGAACGTGCGGCATTTAACTTCGCGATTGCTCTGTCAAAACTATCATCCAAGGCACGTTTCTTCATCCACATTACGTCGTAGAATACCGCCATAGGAGATTGCGCCATTATCGCGGTTAGCATGTTAACTTGATCCAAATAAGAAAGCGGCCAGTCGTTGGATTGCCAAATCTCGGGATAGAGGTTTTCTATTGCTTTATCATTGAACAAAACAACCAGAATGTTGGGCTGACTTTTCGCCGAATCGTAGGAATGTGCCATGAGCTTGTAGATGGCTTGCTCACCAGCTCGTTCACTGGCACTGCCAATTCCAAAAGGGTCACTAAAAATAATCCACGCGCCAAGCAGGAACAGCATCGACCACTGAATCATAAAATTATATTTTTGGTAGAACAGGTTCAGTGCAACTTTCCATTGCTGATTTATTTTCATTGCCTAACCTTCATTTGCTCTTACATACCTTTGTTCATTCTCATAAAACTCAATCTGTTCTCATGCGTATTACGTTGATGCTTGCCTTGCCGACCGATTTACCTTTCTTTTTAAATGCACGTGTTTGCGGTGTGTCCCCTAACGATTGAGCAAATAAGTCTTCAACGGATGCGGAGCCACGAGCCTTCACGGAGAACGCGCGCGAGTCAAAGAATTGCGAGCTTTGCATTGGCTCTTGTTGGAGGTGGCTAAGTGAAATTTGGGGCGCTTGGCGATTCGTCGGTATCGCAATGACGACAAATTGCTCCTCTCCCGTTGTCGATTTCGATACGTTCCCTTCAAATTCCGCCGCTTCTCCAGCGAATAACCGTCCACTATAACCGGGTTCCGGGAATACCTGATAGATACCCATACCACTATCGATAAACATCACCGTTAGGTCAATTGGGGCGCGGCCCTGATTAACAAAGCTAACATATAGATCATCGCCATCTGTCGCCTTGACCACTTGCTCTAGACTTTGTGGTTGTTCGTTTAAGAATACTTCAGAAACGATGGGAGAACGCCCAGTTAAACTTGCGGATAGCCGTTTCAAATTTCGTGAACGTACCATTCGAGACAAACCATTATTAAGTACTTCATAGCGATTCAATTCTCCGCCATCTAAAGCCATGGACAGATACGTTTCGCGCTCATCAACTTCACATACCCCAACGTTACTTTGCAACTGACAAGGCAATTTTTCATTCTCTAACGTGAAAAAATAGAGTGTTTCTCGTCCTGCATACAATGAGATATCCGCTGGCTGATCAGTCTCGACCCACTTCACGGTTCTGTCTAATAACTCGCTCTTTTCAATCAACGTTATTGCAGCATCAACCCAGTCTGCATCGGGTAATACCTGCCACTTCACCGTCAGTGGTTTTGGGTAGGCAGGACTTGCCAGTTCTGCATATGAATATCGAGTGTCGATATCACCTTCCACAAGTCGACCTTCACTGGTGGTCATGTCGGCCTGAATGATTTCTAACGTCGCGACTCTATTTTTTGCTGAAATATCACCATAGATATCAACAACAGCGCCAACTTCTAGTCCATTTAGTTGACCGCCCTGAATGAAGTGACGTCCTTTCTTAGTCGTGACAGCGTAAACCGTCGTCACTTTCTCTGTCTTATGAAAAATAGGTTGATCAAGGCTCTGTCCACCTTCGAAAAGTGGTGTGGTTCTGTGCCAAGGCAAGCTGTTGTACGAGGCCAGTATACTTTGCGCTAACTGACGGTAGGATATATTCGGGTTTTGACTAATTATGGATGTCATGACGAAAGTAAACAATCCTTGAGGAGCCTCTCCCTCACCACTAGGTAATAACATTTCGGGCGCTTCTTCGTTACTTTGAGCTGCACCAAAGCTCATTAACGCGCCTGCATTTTCACTGAGTGTGACAGGCATCAAAGAAGAAGGTGCAATAGGATTGTCTGTCTTTGGAGGCGTGTCTAACGAGCCTTTTGATGTCGTATTATTGTCGTTGTTAATACCCAACACTTTTGGCTCGATACTGCGCGACCTAATCTCTTTACCTGTCAGGCTTCGCGTCATTGTACCGGAATGACAGGAGTCAAAAATAATCCAAACATTGGCACCAATATTTCGTAATCGTGTAACCAAAATATCCACTTCATTGTCGCTTAGACTATTCTCAACCGTCCCGATACTTTTAGACCATGCACCTGTATCTCTGGGAAGAAAAATCTCGTCTAAACCATCAACACTATCACTATTTTTTGTCGTACCAGTTAATACCGAAGGTTGTTGACTACCATGACCTGAGAAATGTAGGTAAGCGAAATCACCGGGCGTTAGGTTTGATTCCAATTGCGCAAAAGCCTTAAGGATATTCACTTTTGTTGGCAGCACGGCGGACGGTACTCCATCAGCTAAAAGCTGTATATTCTCTTCAGCCACCCCTTGTTGTAGTAACATACTCTGCACTCTTAGCGCATCATATTTAGGCCCCGAAAGATCCAATCCATCAGGCAAGTTAGGGTATTCAGATACGCCCACGACGATAGCGTGATAGTTGGGAGTATTTACGGTAGACGCGTGGGATAAAAGTGACGATACCAGCATGCAAAACAGAGCAACAAAACGCATTGGTTCTTCCTTGTACACAATGAAATTATTCAATAAATCATATTAGAGAACATAGGCGAACATTCATTTCGCCTATCAATCAAAGTAACACAACTAGACCTCGTAACCTAGATACTCAGATCCAGATACTAGCTAGTGGGCTTTAGTTAGATATTATTGCGTACTCATTATAGACCCGACCGTGATTAGATACTTCAATCACAAAAGGACCATTGAGGATAGGGACCCAGGCGCAATACATTGTGTCGCTGTAATCCGCATCTTCGCAAACCAGATTTCCATACTCATCGAATACGCGCAAATCTAAGTCTGTATCGCCATCACCTACAACCAATAATTCCGCTATCTCGTCACCGTAATAATCAATTACGTACTCGTGCATTCCCTTTGCATCGATTGTGTCATAATGTATTTCTGCTCCCCCCATTTTACCTCGCGTTTTAAGGCCTTCTACTTCTTTTATCATTGCTATATAAGCTTTGTTATCACCAGAAAGGTCTGTTGCCGCTTCTAATAGTGCCTCAGCACTGTTTAGACTGACCGAATCCTTTTCTGACTTTTCGCCTCCTTGGCTTTTCCTTTCAAGTTTTTTTTCTTCAATGGCCGTCATTTTGTAAAGCTTCGCGGCAGAAATTAATAACAATGGATCTTTTTGCGCCATACCAATTTGACCGAGTTGCTTAGCGACAGCAAGATTGGACATCGTCGACTTAGGCTTCGCCTTTACGTCTTCTTTAATGTTTGGTGCTTCAGCCAATGAGAGCGGGGAGAAAATAACGAGTGTGGACAACAATAATACTTTATTTTTCATTTTTAATTCCTTTTAAACAAATATTTACACCACTACGTTGATGATAATATTTGGCTAAAGAGATAACTCGGATCGTCTTAGCCAATAAAATCACTTTCAAAGTGTAGCAAATAAAATTTATATACCTACTAATCAATAACGTTTTTGTTTGCCCTATTTTACTATTAGCCTAATAATAGATTTAGCAAGCGAAAGCAAATACGCAACAATGCGAACACATCGTGCGCAAGGTCACTATTCATGGAGGAAAGTATGCCCCGTCATTCAAAACGGTTTTATCGCTACATTATGGGTGTATTTTTAAGCCTCGTTGCGACCTACTCAATAGCTTCGTCTGATGCAAAATGTTTCGTGTCAGAAGATTTCGCGAACCTGTTGGTCGGAAAAAACAAACTGGCTTTGGTGACACACGAAAACCCATTTTCCGCCCTATCCCAACACGACAGCGTTGACACCATTATTTGGCTTACCACATTTGAAGGCGATCAAGATGCACTAGGGTTGTTTACCATTCAACGACAAGGTAAAAATAGTGACGTCACTGTCATTGCTACTTCCTGCGATTCCCTCAGTACAGATTTAGAATTAGTCACTCGAGCAGTGAGACAAGTAATTAATGACGAGATACCGCTATCGCCTGATGCCCATTTTGTTACAGACATGGGATTTTCTTTTGACCAAATTATCGAGCTACAAAATGCGGCTTATGTTTTGGCTGGTAAATCTCAGCCTGATGAACTTTTCGAAACAATGACAGAATTAGCACAAAACATCGCAGTTGCCCAATATCTGCCTACATCTCGTAGCGTGGATGACAAAGAGTTTTACGTACAAACCGTTTATTACGGTACCACTCGCTCACCAGAAAAAGAAAACGACAAATACTACGGTGCACTCAGAGATATCACACAGCCGCTTCATATGGGAATCGCGAAGGTTTCCATTCCAAAAAACCATAAGAAAGGCCATATTGAGCAACCATTCTTATCAATTAAATGGTTGAAGCAATCCAACGACCACGTGCTGATTCAATCAGTGACCGAAATGAGTGTTGATGATTTTTGGACGTCTCTCCCCGTCGAACAAGGCGTTGGTGAATGGAAGCAGAGCATTATTGTCTATATACACGGTTATAATGTTGCTTTTGGGTCTGCGATAAAGCGTACCGCTCAAATGGCATACGATTTTGATTACTCTGGTGTCCCGGTCTTATTTTCATGGCCGTCAAATGCCTCTCTCCTTGGATACGCTTCCGATCGTGAAGACGCTATCTGGAGCGCGACCTACTTGGCTGATTTCTTAACCACACTCGATAGCCAATTCCCCGATGCCAACATACATATAGTTGCCCATAGCATGGGGAACCAAGTTCTACTCAATGCACTTAACGAACTCGCACTACAGGAGCAAAGTAAGTCACTTCAATTTGGTAGCGTGATTCTTGCCGCCCCAGATGTTGATAGTGAGTGGTTTCAATATCAGTTGGCCCCACGAATAAATCGACTTGCCGCCAACTGGGCTATCTATACATCTGAAAACGATGGAGCCTTGATTGCGTCAGAAAAAGTCAACCAAGTTAGGCGTTTAGGCATGCCTGTTAGTCTCGTTGATAACTTTGATATAGTTGACACAAGCGAACTCAATGCGGCACCTTGGAGTATCCCTGAATCCCATTCTTATTATGCCAATAAACTGCCCGTTATAAAGGACTTGGTAGACCATTTACGAGGTATTCCACCGGCCAAACGGTCCCTGAAAAAAATGACAAAGAAGGAAGGGATTTACTGGCAGATGCTTGAACAAGAAGATTAACGACTTTAGTCAGCGAGAATCCTGACTAAAGAGTAGAGTAAAAAGGAACAACAATGAATCTATGGAACCTCCTGCCTTTTTCGATGATAAAGATCGATTACATACTCAATCTGCCCTACGCAGCATTGCTTGCCTACATCTATGTTTTGTATGCGATATGGGTACACCGCAATTACCGTATCAAACTGATGCTCTTTCTTGCACTTACGATCATCGCTAGCGGTACCATGGTGCTAACTATGGGACCCAACATCGGTCATATAATTCCACCACTGTTGCTCATATTAGTCATGTTATCCCCTGTTTTCGAGCTGGTAAAATCTCTGATTTACACAGACAAAAAGGGAACAAGAATTTGGCTAAAAATTGTTATAGCAGGTTGGTTGCATAGCCTCAGTTGGGTAGTATGGTTGGCAGCGATGGCAAGAAGTTAACTCTACGTCTATAGCATCAGAGGCACTTGTCGATGACTTACCCTAAGTTTGCCATCTAGCCTTACCAATCACTTTTACAAATTATTAGTAAACAAACTTTGCATAGCACGGCTTACCGGTAATTTCGCCGTGCCAATTGTCACCATCATCTTTCCCTTAAAATCCTTCTTCACTTTCTCGATGGCTGACACATTCACAACCGTTGAACGATGAATTTGCCAAAACATATCTGGGTCGAGCTGCGACATTAACTCTTTAAGTGACGTGCGCAAAAGGTATTCAATACAGGTACCTTCTTCGTTTTTATAAAGCGACACATATTTATCTTCTGCTTTGAAATAGAGCACTTCCGAGATAGATATCAAGTGAATATCATCACCTTTGCTGGCTTTAATCCATGTTAAGTAACTCGGTTGATTTTTAGAGGTGAGAGTCTGTATTTGACTCATTAAAGTCGTCAGTTCCACCGAAACAGGTGGTTTTTGCTCTGTTAATCGAGCCTTTACTTTTCGAATACATTGGTCCAAGCGAACATCGGACAACGGTTTAAGCAAGTAATCCACCGCATTCGCTTCGAAGGCTTGTACAGCGAATTCGTCGTACGCCGTGACGAAAACAATATACGGTGCACGTTCATCTTTTGTGATCCTAGTAGCGACCGACATACCATCTAACACTGGCATTTTGATATCCAGAAAGACAATATCAGGTTTGTGCTGTTCAATTAGTTCAAGCGCTTGTTGCCCATTTTCCGCTAGCGCTTTTATCTCTAGCTCTGGCCAAAGATCAGCAAGAGCCTTATCCAGATGAAACCTTAACAGTGGTTCATCATCAGCGATAATGGCCGTAAAATTAGACGCTTTCATCTGTTGCCTCCCGTAGCATATGCAACGCAGATAAGGCTATTTTTAGCCTAACTTGTACACCGCCAGATATTGATTCCGAAATGGTTAGTGTCGCCTTTCCGGCGAACAATGCTTGTAAACGCTGGCGAATATTGTCTAACCCTACTCCGTGACCTATATGGGTCGAAGATCCCGTCAGACCGACTCCGTTATCGATAACTTCTATGAGGATATCGTGTTCAACTTGGCTTACTTTTATCTCAATTTTTCCACCATTCTTAAGCGGTTCTATACCGTGTTGAATGGCATTCTCGACCAAAGGTTGTAACAGGAAAGGTGGGAGATGGACTTCGTTATCCATGTAATTTGAAATCGTGTAATTCAGCCTTTCACCCAAGCGAATTTTTTGTATTGCAAGATACGCATCGATGTAAGAGAGATCTCTTTGTAACGTCGTAAATGGTTCTCGACTGCTTTTCAAGGTTTCTCTCAGTAATTCTGTTAAACGTTCCAACATAAGACGCGCACTCGCCGGATCATGTTCGATAAGCGTGTTTATATTGGCGAGAGTATTGAATAAAAAATGTGGTTCTATCTGACTTTGAAGCTGTTTTAACTGGCTTAAAATCAATGCCTTTTCGTGTTCCGATTGTTTGCGCTTAGCTACTTCCAATTCCTTTTGCGCTGCCAATTTTTGCTCTTGGCTGTGAAAATAAAAGAAACAGGCCGTTGTGAAAATAAATCCAAGAAAAATAATGGGTTTCAATTGCGCAGCGTCATTAAGATCCGCATATTGATTCATCCAGAAATAGGCATTAGCCGTACCGAACAACATCGATAGCCCGAGAGAGAAGAGGCTAACATTTCGTGAAGAGAGCTGAGGTTGATAACGGCCAAGTAAGTGGGCCGTAAACACAGCGCTGTAACCGAAGCCAAAACTGATAATGAAATGATCCAGTATCGAGTTCCCCCAAATGGCCTGTGTCGCAAAAGCAATGATGATGCAAAAAAAAGTCGTTAAGACGATGCTGTTTATCCAACCATTTGCATCACTTTTACTCTTAGCCATTAAAATTTTCCTTTAAGATTTAATAGAATCATATGCTTATCTGATAAATTTGCATACAACGAACGGCTTTTTCCGGTTAATAATCTGGCGGCCAACTCAACATCAAAAGCCGCATATCCAGAATCATAGGCATGATAATTTACCCATTGCGTCGCAATTAGGCCACCATCTTCAGGTGAGTAGAGCAGATCAAAGGTTGGCTCAACATTGTCGAGCCACAAACTATCGCGACTCCAATTCCAATGGCTCCAGCTACTTGAATCTAACGCCCAATGAAACATTACGTTATGCTTCATTAAATTCGGCAGGTTCAATCCACTGGCATAGGAACGAGCAATAGACTGTGTTGATCTGTCTTGGTCGAGCGCTTCTACCCTTTCGAATGCCTGAGACCATTCATCTTTTCCCCAACTTCGGTCATCATACCAATATTCTAGTATTATATTGTGGCCTTGGCTGCTCGCCCAGTTGACCCCCATCAGCACTTGAAAACTATCGTCAGAATGAGTCAACGCTACCGGAGACCGTTCCTCACTCTGTTCGATACTGAGGTGCTCCCTTTGAAATACAGCAGAACTATGAAATTCCCATGCTTGATCTAAAACCGTTACCAACGAACCTGCTAGCAACCCTTTTCGAACATCATCATAATAAGCGATCACTTGCCATTCATTACTGTTTTGCAGAGCATAACGCCTTACACCAATCCCTTGTTGTTGTGATTGCTCTTCTATTGGATACCCCTGTTGTTGAGTCCAAGACGAATCGGTATATACAACGCTCCACTCTCCTAGCGCATCAAAATAGGAGACGAGCGCCGTGCCAGCGCCCTCTTCTACTTGAATTCCAATAGGGTTACGCCGATAAGGCTTAAAGATATCTAACGGACGAAAGCCATAACCGACTCCCCAATCAAGTCTCAGTTTACCTAGGGTCACATCCACAGGGATAAATCTGTTGTCTAACTCGCCCTGCCAAAAAAGCTCCTGAATGATAATATCTCCATCAAAAGATTGGCTCTCATCACTGCTCCACATTCTCTGACCGTTCGCAGCAAAAAGGCCGGTCCAACGACCCCAATCAATCTGAACGTCGATCAAACCATCAACACGTTGACTCTGCGCCTTTGTCGGCTCACCAAACAATAATGAGTCTTGGTACTTAGTCGTCGTTGTACTGAGTATCCAATCCCACTGAAAAGTAGGTTCCTCTGCTCGCAATAGATGCGAGTAGAGGCTGAGAATAGCAGCAATAACTAGGCCTTTATTCATGCTATAAATCCAGCTTTGAATTACGGGTCAAATACGCAGGGTTGTAATACTTATCTTCCAAAGTCATCGGCATAATGCTTTGATATTCGATGATGGTTTTTTTAGCGGGTTGAATTTTGTCAACCAAGGTCATCGCCACTACCTGCAACCTGCCTTCTCTGTCTCCTTGAGTAAAAAAAGCTTGTTTTGCGAGCTTGCCTGAACGGAGATAAAGATCGGCTTTAATCGGGAAACCATTACGTACATCTAGCCATAAATTAATATGTTGATAACTTGCCCCTTTTGTCGTCGCTGTTAGGTTCAATTTGTGGCTATCAATGCTTTGATTTTCTTGGGTAACGACACTCTCTGTACCAACCATTGTTGCTTGATAGTCATCGCTCCAAGTCAAGGTCGAGATATCACCTATTGATGCCTCCCCCAATAATTTTTGCATTGGCGTAATTCGAATAGGGCGGCGGCTTTTGGGCATAACTAGCCAATAATTGTCGCCTAACATCAGCATTTTTTGCCCCGCTTCTACAGCCGATTTGAATACCACCAAAGATTCACGATTCGGCCTTGTATAGACATGATACTCTCGCGTTTTATCGATTCGATTATGTTCGAAAAGGGTCACTTTAGAAACCACCTTCGATGAGGACGAATCTAATCGGTATTCATCGGCTTTTTTAACCATATCAGCGACGTCGTTCGCCACACTTTGACCCACGAAAACGCCATTAAGAACAAAAAGTAACATGGCCATCTTCAGGTTTATTTGACAGTACTTAGACATAGATTAGTGCCTCCGTAATTGGTTTCTTCACACCGTTTCGTGCGGATAACCACGCGGCTGTGACGCAGATGATAAGAACGCCAATCCCACTATAGGTAAAGAGTTCAAAAGAGAAGTAGATATTCAAAGGGTACCCTTCGGTACTGCCCGGTGGTGGTGGCATTTGGATATCTGAAAAGGTGAGAAATAAACTTGTCAGTGCGGTAGCGATGCCTCCTAAAAGCGAGCCGATCACTGCAAGCATAATAGATTCTCGAACAAAGCCAGATACAATCTCTCTTGGATAAGTGCCTAACGCAGATAAGGTACCAATTTCGCGGGTTCTTTCTGTTACTGACATTGTCATAGTATTAAATATCGCAACAAAAACAACCAAGCCCATAACTGCGCCCATGATGCCGAAAATACGGTCATAAAGGTTTTTAACCTTCACGTAGAAAAACGCTCGCTCTTGCCAAGGCGTTACTTCTACAGGTTGATCGAGAACCATACTACTCAATGTGTGTTCGACCCAATCCTTTGCAATTAAGGTCTGTGCTGTTTCGAACAGGAACACTGATAACGTGCTCACTTTTTCACTATCAAGTAACTGCTGAGCCGATTGAATATGTAGATAAAGCTGACGTTTGTCCAGTTCAGGTACTCCTGTGGAATAGATACCATGTACTTTAAAATCAATCGCGTTAAGTGCACCTTCACTCGTACTTGCTAATAAGGTAACCCAGTCTCCTGTCGTTACTTTCAGGTTCTTAGCCAAATCGACTGCCAACATTATTTCGGGTTCTGATGCGTCGTATCGACTAGAAAGAATGTTAGACAAGGTTTTGCCTTTCCTAACATCTAAAAATGGGCCTTTCATATCAAATTCTCTATCATTGACACCCGTACCAACAAAAATAGTTGACTTGTTACCATTCGAGATCAAGCCAGTAAACTCTATTCTTGGTTGTATTCCTCGAACTGAGTCATTCGACAAAAGGCTTTTGATAATATCGTCGCTGTCAGTCAGTCCATTGGCTAATGGCACCTCTTCATCTCGTTCAAAAAAATCAGGTTGGCTGAGTGTGAGGTGCCCGGTATCACGCGCGGTAGACTCCTGCAATGATTGGTATGTATACAACCCAAAGCCACCTGCGGAAGTGAGCGCGAATACCGCTATACTAACAATGAGAACCGAGAGTAAACTGCGACGGCTATTCCGAGTTAGATTTAGAAATGCGATACGCAACGGCTGTGAAATTAACTGACCCATTTCATCTCCTCTTTAGCAATTCTTCCATCTTGTAAGTTAATTATCCTGTCGCAGTGACGAGCCATTCGCTCGTCATGCGTGGCAACAATAAAAGTGGTTCCCATTTCGTGACCCAATGATTTCATTTGGTCGATAACAACTGAAGCGGTGTGGCTGTCTAAACTGGCTGTCGGTTCATCTGCAATCACCATTTCTGGTTGATGAACAAGTGCGCGTGCAATCGCAACCCGCTGTTGCTGACCACCGGACAGATTATCTGGTCGATGATGTGAGAACGCGCCTAACCCTACTTTATCTAGTATTTCTTCCGCTCTTCTCTTTTGCTCTTTTAGCGAATAACCATTCAACATCAATGGATAAGCGACATTTTCCCACGCACTCATTACTGGTACCAGATTGAACTTTTGAAAAACAAACCCTAATCGAGAACGTCTTATTTTTGCCGCATGGATCGGATGTTTGGGATAAGCGATGCCATCAAGCACTATCGATCCGGAGTAATCCACATCCAATAAACCTAGAATATTAAGTAGGGTACTTTTCCCAGAGCCAGATGGACCACACAGCGCCAGCATCTCCCCTTTAGAAATCACACCACTGACCTTATCTAGAGCAACCACTTTCTGGTGGCCTAACGAATACTGTTTACTAACCTGATTAAAGTTCAACATAACGCTTCCCTTATCCCGCTTGCTCAGCTTTGGTTAGGTTAACATTCGTAAGCGAAACCTTTATTTCCGAAAAAGCAGCTTGTGCTTGTAGAGTCATAGGATTATTGCTGTCGCGTTGGTTCATCTCTTCCAACCAACGTTCCGCTTGTGATGTATCTTCCGCTCTTATAGCGGCTTTTACTGCGTAGAAGTAGATCCATGAGGTGGTCGCAAATGGTTGAGCGGTAAAGCGCTCTTCAGCCAGCAGATCCAAATAAAGGTCATAACCTCGTTCGAAATGATTGAACATATCAGGAAGCAAAGTAAAGGTAGATGCCGCGACAGCACGACTCAAAATTGATTCGGGTAGACCTTGTCGGATCGGTTGTTTCTCGAAGGAAGTCGTATCATTAGCTAACAGGTCTAACCCTTTAGCGATAGTGGCTAAACCCTGCTCTGTGTGTTTCATCTTGTTCCAAGGCATAAATGCGTCACGGCCCATCAGTGTTTGCGTACTGCCTAGATAAACCAAACTAAGTGCGTCCGCGCCATTACGCTTTAAATCACTTTGCAGCTGCTCGTATACAACTTCGACTTTAGCTTCGTCTCCTTGAGCCGCCTGATTATATTGAGCAATGAGTTCTTCACTCGGTACAGCAAAAACCTGACTACTAAACAGAAGCCCAACAACGATTGAGTTTCTTGCGATAATCGATTTCATGTGTTTGTCCTTTCCATATGGTTAATATGGAAAGGTTAACCTTAGGAGTGGAAACGTGTTGGTGTTTGCGATAAATGGGTTATATAGGGAGGGAATGGTAAATAGTCGGTGCAAACGGCAGAAAATTAGACACAGTATAGAAAGTGGTATAATGCGTTACTTACTTTGATAGCGAGCGACAAGAACCTGTTTCTCTTTGTAACTCTGAATCAATTCATCCTTAGACTTGTCGCTGTTTTGATAGAAGAAACCGCCTTGTTGCAACAGATCATCATAATCCTCTTCAAGGCAGTGTAGGACATATTCAACACGCATGGCGGTTGTCGATGTACAGCTTTTTCCATGTAAGTCATCTTCTATATCCAGAACATGTGAACGGAAAGATTCTAATCTAAATAACTTGCTTAGCTCTTCCGTATTTATGAGTGCTTCGCGCCATTTATTCACAATTCGTTCGAAGTGATTAATCACAACGCTATCCGCGTTCTGTTCGACTAACCAACGAATCTTACTTTCAAATGCCTTAACACCCAACTGTTTTACAATCCTGTAGTTATCTAGCTGTCTTGACTTGGATACGTTATTGGTTAGTAGCCAACCAAAATAGAATCGCGTTTCAAAACGTTCGACTATATGAAATATAGGGTCACTCAAACCGTTACTATTAAACTCAGTACAAGGACTCATTGGGTACATGTATCCGAAATCAAAAAGCGTTAATTTACCCGTATTATCCACCAGCATATTACCGCTGCATAAGTCCCATTCCATAAAGCCGACTTTCTCACATGCGATCAAGGTGCTAAAAAGCTGCTCGATGAGCGACGGGGTTACATCCGTAATTTGTTCACCTTCTATCCAAGGAGACAAAATTATCCCCAACTGATAATTGGCATAAACGGTGTCCACAATGCATTCCAACTCGTTCCTTATCTGCTCATCTTGTTTCAAACGGTAAAAATCTTGTCGCCTTTGGACCTCGTTAAGAAAGGAGTATTGACCGTCTATATTACTCACGCCCGACTTAGGGCGCCTCTTTTTAAGGGTATAATCTTTGCCTTCTATGCTAAGACGATACACCTCCGCAGTCAGTCCTGATTGAAAGGTTTGAATGACATAGTTTGACGCCTCGTTGGTTGCCGCAAGAACAACCGGATCCATTGGGCACAGATCAGCGGTACCAACTTCAATGTTCATACCACTCTTTTCAAAGACCACTTGATTCTTTTGTCTATGATTCATTCTTTATTCCTATCGAACTGATAACGTTCACGTTGCATATTTGTTGCGTCGCCTACTGTTTTCTTTTTAACGCAATTTCTTTGCTTCATCCAATATCAATTCGCATATTGACGGCATTCATCACGCTTGGTAGGCGTAAATTCTTACACTTTTATCGTAGCGAAATTCAATACGTCACAGTTCAATGGCGTACAAACCACCAGAATCGGGTTGAGCTTTGAGCTCTTGTTCTGATAATCCTTGGCGGGAAGAGGTGATATAAAGTGTATTCCGTCCCTTTCCTCCGATTGCCGTGCACGTCGGATTTTTAGCCGGAACTTCAATGATTCTGTCTATTTCACCTGTAATAGGATGGATACGAATGACGGCATTTCCAGACCACACGGCGTTCCAGAGAAAGCCTTCATCATCGACCGTGGAACCGTCTGGCAATGAAAAACGACCCTCTCCTTTATAGAGGATGCGTGGTTCAGATAACTGGGTGCAATCGGGTGAGTAATCATAGGCAAGGATTGTTTTGGTTGGTGTGTCGGTAAAGTACATCGTTTTGCCATCAGGCGAAAAGCAAATACTGTTGGCACAAGTGACACCTTCAATTAGTGTGTGAACTGTAAGATCCTTATCAATTTTGATTACTGAGGTCTTGTAAGAATCATCATCTGATTCATTGGCTCCGCCCACAACAAAGTTACCTTGACGATCAGACTTACCGTCATTTAATCGACTAGACGGATTCTCAGGCTCGAAATCAAACTGTTTCTCTACCTTGTTAGCACTAAGATCCAATATGGCAACATAGGAATCAAACCCGGCAAGAATGGTATTGTCATTCCTCATCGTAAATGCACACAAGCGATCCGGCATTGGGTAAGATTTAGCGCAGTGAGTTGTCGGACAATATGTCCACAAAAAACGGCCTTCAATATCCGTCCAAAGGACCTGTTGTCGGTTTTTACACCAAATGACACTCTCACCATGAGCATTTTTACAGTCGACGACTAACTTAGCGGTATTCATATCTATCTCAATCTCTATTCAATCTGATTAACGATTCATTTATACCGACTATGTGCTGACGTTTCTAGTCTATGTTTGTTTCCATACAATATTCGTTAATAAAGTAATGGGGTTAACATAAATACACTTGTTCTCAGTAGACGCTTTTAAAGTCACTAAGATTAGGCGAAGATACAGAACCCACCCGCCTTTACTCATTAGTTTGTACATACCTGAGGTCGGAAACCATTGGTATTTAGTGAACCATTTGTGTTTAGTGAAAAATCGGTGTTTGGTGAATATAGGTAAAGTGCCTTCAAGGAGACAAAAGCGATGGAATGTCGGTCAAAATCATCTTTCTTATCAATGAATCAGAAAGCTTATCTCATTCTACTACTCTGTTCGACCGTCTTTTCTGGTTATGCCAACGCCAATTATGCCCAAATGCCATTGACCAGCAATAGCGCAGGCTATATATGGGCAGAATACTCATTACTGGGGCTCGATATTGACCTGCCACCCCAGTGCCAAAACCTAGTTCAGTTAGGTCAGCACTACCCGATGATGGCGATCTCTAATCAAGCGCTTAAACAGTGCGAAAATAGCCTTGTAAAACGACATTCCCAAGTTGAGTTTTATGAGTCAACACCGAAATACCAATGGCAAAGTTATCTTCAACTAAGTTGGTTATTAACCCATGTTGCGGAACATACTCAGAGGAATATGAGCCCCTCTAGTGAACGTAACCCCTATATTGATTTGGATAACGCTACGGCTTGGGCGAACAAAGCACTCAATCAAGTGAACAAGCTTTCTGAAAAAGAAGGCGTGATGGCTAAAAGCACCATCAATACGCTCATATATTGGCAAAACGCACTGTTTAGTCGCCTAAACCCAGAAAATCCACAACTTGAGTTAGATGTGGCGACATTTAGATCATTAATACCCCAAGATATCGAAACTCGAATCGCCGCTTTTGACGAAGATAAACGTGTCTTGTTTGATCAATCTGTCAGGATGTTAGAGCTAAATATCTGGTTTCGCCTTAGTATTACCAAGAGTCAGGTTCTGCAATTAAGCTACGACGAGTTACTAATAAAAAGAGACAATGAAGCGCTTATTGTTCGGTTCCTCGCTTATCTAGCGAGTTTAAGAGAAGAAAACGACATTGCGAACATTTATCAATTGTACAATATCGAACTCAGCACCAACCAATATCAGCAACATGACGACGCCCTAGAATGGAGAGTGGACAAGCAACCTGCTGCTTCCCACCTAGATTCAGGCCTCACACTTTCGGTTAAATTGCGTTCAGCAGGCGTACATGGCAACACGTTAAATGAACACACTTTTCATCACCTCCAAAAACAACTGACGTCTTTTGAATCTGACGAAATCCCGCCGTTCTTTCGCTTTAGTGCCCTTCACCTGCAAGCCTCTTTGCTAGACATGATGGGTGATGTGAGAGCAGCAGAACGCTATTTCAATAAAGCCCAGACAGAAGCGATACAAATAGCAAACAGAAAAAACTCGCACGTTCCGGCAGAAATGGCATTTATTTACCGATTTTTTATCGAAAAAGCGCACAATCTATACCAATTAGAAAAGATCAGTGAAGCAGCAGAAACTCTTTCTCTGTTTCCACTGAATGACTTTAGGCAAGACGACCTGCTTTTTGTCAGCGCCGTTCTCATCGCCGATGGTCAAGCGGCTAAAGCCGAAAAGCTGCTCAACGAGGCACTGATTGATGCAGACAAGGATACCTACCAAGACAGCTATAGACACAATCTGACTATCGCACTATTTAAACAAGGCAAGTTACAATTATCCCTTGATCAACTCATCCGACTCGAAACTGCGGCTAAAAAGTCCAACAATTTTCATTTGCCAACGTATCAACTCAGCATCGCTCTGCTGCAATCCGCACTAGGCCAACGAGATGAAGCAAAAAATCGAATAATGCAACTATTGGCTAAAGGTGATATCAGCCAATCCTTGTTGTTAAGTAACCTAGAGGCACTCTATATCACGCCTGATTCTGAGCCGATGCGGCTTAACCAGTTTTATCCGGCACTGGTAAGCCGAGTCTATATGGTCAGAGAGGGTTATCATCAGGGAATGGTCATCAGTTCCACTTCTACGCTGAAGAACGCTTCTGCAGCGCAACTTGTGGTCTATAGCGATTCCGATAATGGTCAAACGGGTTTCGTTCATGCTTCTCAACTCTCATTGGCACAAAACAGTGACCTTGCGGTAACAAGCGTTGCGGGTGGTTCAGTCTGGCTATTTCAACCCTCAAGCGGACGCGCCATTAGGAAAATCAGGCTGTCCAATGGAAACGTGTTAAAGCTTCAACTCTCTGCTGATGGGGCAACACTCTTCGCTCTGATCAAAGAACAAAACAGCTTTCGCTCCTATCTACAGAGGTGGGATTTGCAGCATGATCAGATGACATGGAGCTCGGGGGAAGAGGTTGGTGAAGTCGCCGACTTCGATTGGCTAGAAACACAAAACAGATTATTGGTTCTAGAGCAAGCTTCCATTGATATTTATGACACAGCCAACTTTAATAGAATCGATAGGTTTGAGCACAGCAAGCTTATCTCCGGTGTTGAGCATCTTGCTAGGCCATTTATAGGCAAATTCACCACCAATAATAAAATCGTTATTGGCTTTGAATCAGAATTGGTCAGTTGGGATCTCAATAGTGGAGCTAAACAAGTAACAGCGCTTCCTTCAACACCCCAATATATCGCACGTACTGATAGCAATCATATGTTGCAAGTAAATATAGAGAAAAGCAGCTGGGATGCCCCAGAGATAATTCTCTACTTTGATAGCGAAACCCTTACCGAAATAACCGATAACGGTACATATCAAGGTCAATTTACAGCAAAAAACAGCGCAACAAACGAGTGGGTGAAAATCACCAAAGCCGAATCCGGTTATTCAATTTATCGCCGTTCCAATAATCAACTCATCAATGAATTGCGAGCAAGAAACCGCAGAGTGTTGCAATCCACACTTTTCGAAGACCAGAAACTGATGGCTCTCAGAACATCGGAAGGTATTCAACTCTGGTCCTTAGAGACAGGGCGTCAGTTACCCACTGGAGAACACCTTAACCATACGTATTCCATAATGGAGAAACTGGATAATACCCATCTTCTTCTGGTCTCAGACTTCGCTGATAACCTAACCGTGCTTGACCTTAAAAACCTAGCACTGGATAGCATTGAGCTAAGCCAGAATCAAAAACCAACGGACCTAATTAAGGTCGGCGCAACATGGTGGTTGTTATCAGACAATGGTTATGTTGGAAGTCAAAAACGACTTGCCCTCGCCCAGCTAACATGGACAGGTAACAACCTTCACTATCAAGAGATTGCCAGCGACCTAGAATATCAGTCGCTAAACCTACTAACAGGTTATCAAAGCAGTACTGGATTTGGTATCTGGTTAATGGCTGAAATAGACAACGACCAATTCCAATTACTCAATATTACCAGCGATACAATTAGCGCATCAATTGAGGATAACCTTGAATTATTACCGCTAACCAAATCGCCTGACTTTGGTAATTCAAACATCAGTGTAGACAACGTGATCGAGGTTATCGCTGACGAACAAAAGCTCTCACTTTTAACGGAGAATGGCTGGTTACGCATAGACTTGACCAATGGCGTGGTATCGAAAGAACAGGAACTGTTAGGCCGCGTTGCGGCTTTGTTAATGCCCCCCCATTCCGACGAGCAATATCGAGTTGTACGCGCCGCCTCACGCAGTTTTATCGTTAATGAGCGAAGCAGTAATGGGCCCTTTGTTGTGCTTAATGACTCTATTACCGATATGCGTTACAGCGACAATGGTGAATATTTGACCGCAATAACCTCAGAGCAAAATTTACTGTTTTTAGACCCTGATACATTTGAACCAATCGTAAGCTTGATGTTAATGGAAAAGAACGGTTGGTTAGTCACCGACCAAGAAGGGAGATACGATAGCTCGGCTCCTGGCGATATTCCTAACGCTTCATGGATAGTAAAAAGCAAACCGCTATCACCCTTGCCTCTTGAAAATTTCATGCAGGCGTATTATGAACCAGCCCTGCTTGTTAGAGCGTTGAATTTTGAAGCGTTTCCAGAGACAATCGATCTACAAAGCATTGATACACGTCAACCTGTATTGGATTTTGAAAGGCTTGTGAGCAACAACAACGGGACCGTCACGATCAATCTTGCTATTGATTCAGATGATGAAGGGATAGATTCTGTCCAACTATTTAGAAACAACCAGTTAGTGGGGCGAGTTAAAAACATCGATCATCCGGGGCGACAAATCGTGACCTTCAGCGAAATACAGCTGCCATCGTCAAACAACTCGTTCCCTAATAAAGAACCCATAGAATTCAGTGCCTATGCATTTAACAGGCAAGGCATTCGAACACCCGTCTTAGTTATTCCTTACCAAGCCGTTCACAATATCGAGCGAGAAAAACGTGCCTATGTCATTACGGTTGGTGTAAACCAGTATAACAACGCCTCGTGGGATCTCACTTACGCTGCCAACGACGCATTGGAAATGCAACAGCGTCTCTCGTCCTCATCATTAATGGAACAAGGTTATAACGTCATCCCTATCCCACTCACCTCTGATCACGAGTTCAAGAACGCAACAAAAGAGACGATAACCAAGGTAATGCGAAGACTCGCCGGAGAGGACATCCCATTGCCGAGTATTAATGATTGGGAAAACATCATTAAAGCAACACCCGACGATCTGATCTTATTTAGTTTTTCTGGGCATGGCCTATTGGCCGCTGGAGAGTTTTATTTCTTTACCAGCGATATAGCCAAAGGCGATAGTCGAGAGATCAGCCCAGCACTTCTTCAAAGTGCTCTATCAAGTACCGAGTTCACTCGTCTTTTAGAATCTGTTGATGTTGGAACCATGGTGATGATTGTCGATGCTTGTCAATCTGCAGGTGCGCTCGATTCAAAAGGTTTCAAACCGGGACCGATGGGAAGCCGAGGATTAGGCCAGCTTGCGTGGGATAAGAAAATGTTTTATTTGAGTGCCAGCCAAGCCGAGCAGTTTGCATTAGAGAGTGACCAGCTTAACCACGGATACCTGAGCTACAGCTTGGCAAAAGAAGGTTTAGCTTCTGGCCAAGCAGACTACTTTCCAGAAAACAACGAAATCTCTGTCCGTGAATGGTTAAGCTATGGCGTTAAACGGGTGCCAGAGTTGGTCAATGAGTTACGTTCTGGTGAATTTAGCTCTTTGCAAAGTAATACTAGAGGTCTTGGTGCTGCCCCAACCGACACAAATGCTCAATCGGCGTTAGGTAAGATTCAACAACCAGTACTATTTGACTTTGCGGGCCAGCGCGATATTGCATTGCAACAATTGAACGACTAAAAGATCAGTGGGTAATATTCCATTCTTTCGGTGGTACCCAACCATCGATCCAGTCGAGTAACTCTTCTTGTGGCATAGGTCTAGCTATGCCATACCCTTGTACCACATGATAGCCCATTTCTTTAAGCCTGCGCCCATGCTCCAATGTTTCTACACCTTCGGCTACGGCCGTCATGTCAAATGCCCGACACAGACCTAAGATACCTTCTAGAATGCTCATATCTGTCGGGCTATTTAGCATATTAATCACAAAGCTCCTGTCGACTTTGAGGGTATTAACAGGCAATTGTTGAAGGTAGGTCAATGACGAGTATCCAGTACCAAAGTCGTCCAAAGAAAAGCTAATACCTAATTCATTGCATGCTCGAATCGTATTAGCCACTTCAGTGAGGTTTTCCAATGCATTGGTTTCTACTATCTCCATCTCTATTAATGATGGAGGCAACCCTGGAAACTGAAATAACTTATTTTGGACGAGCTGAGCTATGTTTCGTTGTCTAAAGTAAGCGTGGCTAACATTTATACTCACCGGAATATTTGATCCATTTTTATGCCAAGTATTTACCTGAGTTAATACATTATCTATAACCCAATCATCCAGCTTCTTAATTAAATTGTATCGCTCAAGATCCGGTAAAAAATGAGCAGGACTTAATAAACCCTCTTTAGGATGATTCCAACGAATAAGTGCCTCTACGCCCACCAGACATCCGGTCGTCAGGCTAACTTTAGGTTGATAATATAATACAAGTTCTTGTGAAGAGAAGGCCGTAAGTAACTCTTTAAATCTATCTGAACTCTGTTGGTGGGAAGCATAGCCATTAAAGTTATGAATATGGTTCACGCCATAGCTCTTCGCCACATATAACGCTTGTTCTGCTTGCCTCATTAGATGCTCGGGCTCTAATGGGATGTCTTGTGGGTAACTTGTCAGCCCAGCGCCAGCCGTTACCACCACTTGTTTACCATTAATCTCAAACGGCTCAGATATGCAATCTAAAACAAGTTCGACTTCTTCTTTCCCGTTGCTGTTCGATTCAAACAACAAGTAAAATTCATCACCACCAAGCCTTGCGATAACACAGCCTTTACGAAGGACCTCTTTTACTCTATTTATCACGTTCTTAATGACTATATCGCCAAACTCATGGCCATAAAGCTTATTCACGTTCTTAAAATCATCGATATCGAAAAAAGCGACATACAGAAAGCTGTTGTTTTCTTCACTTTTGCAAATCGCTTGAACCAGACGATCCATAAATACCAACCGATTTGGTACACCCGTTAAGGAATCGTAAAAGATGGCCTGTTCAAGTAATCGTTCATGGCGCTTCTGTGCGGTAACGTCTAACGACACACCGCAAAGCGCATAGATATCGGCGTTATTGTTAATGAGGGGAATCTTGGTCGTTTTAACATCCTGTTGCGATTGCCAATCTTCGCGCCAAAAACTTTCATCTTTAGAATATCGATGCTTGTATTTAAATACCTGCTGGTCAACTTCTACTATTTTTTCTGCCATCTCTTGATCATAAAGATCAAAATCACTCTTACCTATCATCTGTTGTAAAGACAAGCCGAATTGCTCTCTTGTCAGCTTATTTGCAAACAGATATTTTCCGGCCGCATCTTTTAAATAAATATATGCATCAATACTATCTAAAATGAGATTGAGTTTTTTTTCGCTCGCCTCCAAATTCTTGCTATTTTGATAGCGAATAAAAATATGCACAATTAACAACATAACCACAACCAAGAGCGATATCATTATGTGAGTATTATAAAGTTCAAACGTATTCGGTTTCTCGAAACGAATCTCCGCATCAGTCGGAAGCTGGGAGTTAGATACGTCGTACTTTATGAGTTGTTGATCATCAAAAATAGGGATATTAGGGCTACTTTCAACAACAGAAACCGTAGCAATGTCGATTCCATCCAAGTACATAGAAATAAGCTTACCGGCTTCATAACCTTGACGCCTATGGCTTATCACTACGCCGCCAAATACACCGTTCCCCATTCCATGTTCATAGGGATGAAATATAGGCGCTTTGGTATTCTCGACAATATAGTTAAGCGAATCATAAAACGGAAGGCTTGATGCGTTTTTGTCCCTATAGGCAGAAAGGAGGAGAATTGTGCTCGAGGCCGAATCAATTTGATGAAGCTTAACTTTAAACTCTACCCAACTCAGATCTGCCAAATCAAGTAAGTGCCAGTGTATTGATGGGTAGTCTCGAAAGAATCGCAACAACTTTGTTGTATCCGTTTTTCCTGATGTCGTCCCATCACTCACCACAAAAATATCTTTTCTTTCCGGAAACGCAGACAGTATGATGTCGATAGTCGCGTCTAACGTCACGGCTTCTATTACACCGGTAACAAGAGGGTTATCGTTCTGAGCTTTGGCCAATTCGATATTATTAACACCGAGAAAAGTAATGGGTATCGACGAGAATAATTCATCTTGATATTTTAGGGCAAAAATTAACGCATTATCGTCTGCGGTAACAATAAAGTCATATTCCATCTTATTAGAGAGTTTATATTTTAAGGTGGTGTAAAAATTATTAACGGTATTTTCATCATACAGCGATTTGCTGTCCATATATTCGATATCAATATCAACTCTAATACCAGATTCATCCAGACCCGACCTCAGCCCTTGAAAGACCTTCTCCGTCGTTTGAAAAGTTGGATGATAAGAATAAATAAGCAATAAACGTTTTGTCGCTTGAGCCTCAGCTTGAGTAGTAGCATAAGTCAACGAAGAAAAGAACAACACCACAAGGGCTAACAATATTAGGCCGATATTTGCAAATGAAGAAAATTTAGTCCAATAGGACTTCTTCATAGTATTCATACGGACTCGTTATCAAGTTCAAGGACGATTACTATAGCATATCAATGAGTAACAAAATGCCATCAAAATCACACCAGCCATTCATATAATAAATGAATGGTGGTCAGCCATTTATTAGGATAATCATCTAGTTGAGATTATATTGACTATAAAAAACAGTTTCACAGACTCTTATTAAATAAAGGATATTTTCATTTAAGTGACAATAGCGTTCCGTCGTGCTTTCCAGCATAACAATACGAGGATATAACCACCTCTATCCAAAACTGTTTTACTATCGATGTCTCTTTATAGGTCATTGCCAACCTCCCAAGAGAACAGCTCTAACCCCCCTTGTTCTGGTGGCGAGCTCAATTTAAAACCACGAGTAGACACCTGAAGCGACGCCTGCTCCAAATGGGGAAAACTCACGCCAACACCTTCTGACATTTGACTAAATAACATTAAATGCTCAACACCTGTTGTGCTCACATTGACGTACCAATTGAACGAAAGCGATTCGTTGGGTTGTAAACGATTGGGTTGACCACTCTGCGGATATAATTGAGTAATACCATATTGACTGTCGATAAAAAATATATTTATATCTTGAGGTTTGCGGCTTATGTTTTTTATTTCGAAAAGAATTTGATCGTTCTCTTTTAACGTCGGACGTACATTAATGGGTAATGACTGAACGTTGTTATCCCGTTTAACGTTAAACTCAACCTTAAGGTGCTTCTGGGTTCCCGTTAATCGGACATTACTACTTAGTAAGCGTTCAACATTCGCGATCTTTAATAAGCTATTCTTAATAACAACTAAACGACTTCTTTGCGAACGAGGAACCGATACGTTAAGTAGTCGCTGTGCCACTCTATCTTCCAAGCAAGTTGCCTCTTGTGTTTTCTCTATCTGTTGCTCTTCACACGGTAGTGATTGATCTGCCCGCAGAAACCAATACTTGTTGTCGAATTCACTGACTAATATAGACGCGTTGTTTACTTCGCTAAGTGTAAACTGTGGTTGACGAGAAGCGATATTTTCTAATTGAGTTTGCAGTGCTTCCCTCTGAGAGGGCGACCTGTTTTTTGAAGGTAACATCGCGATATTTAACGTCGCATTGAGTGCCGAATCAATGATGCGAACATACACATTTTCCGGCCATGTTCCGATTTCTAAAGACTGAACAGATGCATAGCTAGTCACAGCCGTCGCACGGTCAATAGTGACTTCAGCCAAATAGTCTTTATCTTGATCCAAAGGGTCGGAATATATTGCCACTAACGAGTTTGCCGTCAACATCGATAACGCCCCTCCTTGAATAACCAACTCGTTTCCCTGAATATTACCGACAAATTGTGGTTCCCCACTGTCTTCAGAATCAAACACAGATTTGGTCAAATCCGTTGCACTAAATAGAGGTATGCTGCTTCTCCACGGAATACTTTCGTAGCGAGCCACTATTTTCTGTGCCAATTGTTGATAACTAAGTGTTGAGTTCGACGCTAAAACGTCCATTAGGGCATAAGTAAACAACCCATGAAACCGAGAAGCGTCATCGCTACGTGGCAGTTTCATTTCAGGTGTGGTTTGCGTGCTTTGAGCGGCAGAAAAGGCGATTAACTCACCTCTGATTGTCGAAAGCGAATTTGCAGATGCGTGGAATAGCGCTTTTTGTAATCCCGTATCTTTATCATGACGAGAGTCGTTCCATTGACTAAAAGGCAAACTGTCGGTCGACTGGGGTGTATTCGAGGGGATCACAGGGATATCGAGTATGGATGGCGCGACTTGACGGAACCTTATATCAGGCATCGCTGCCCCTCTTGTCATTGTCCCTGAATGGCAGCTGTCAAACACGATCCAGACATCTGCACCACGGTCACGAATCGCATTGATATAGTAAGCAATCTCGTTATCTACTATCGCATTCTTCACTGCGCCCATTTCTTTGTTCCACTCACCGACATCGGTTGGGAGGAATATTTCATCTAAACCATCGGCTTCGTCATTCGACTGAACCTTTGCAGGCTGACGGCTGCCGTGCCCAGAAAAATGCAGATAAAAGAAATCGCCCTCACCAGCTGCCGTAACTAACTGCTCTAATCGCGTTAAAATATTACGTCGCGTAGGCGATTCAAAACTTGGTTTAGTGACCAATGAATAGATGTGTTTTTTATCGAATTTATTCTTCAGTAGTACGTCCTGAATGATCTCAACATCGTTTTCTGGCCCTAATAGTTGAGCACTTTCAGGTAGATTAGGATAGTTACCAACGCCGACCAATAGTGCGTATTTTTGCGCGATAACACTGGTCGATAACAATGATAGTATAACTAGAAAAACGGGCCGAACCATCCTAAAACATACCTGCATAACCTAAGTATCCTACTGATTAATTGACTTTTTCCTACCTGAAGTGAGTTTTAGGATAAGCACCAAACTAGAAAGAAAACCGGTAATCACATTTGCGATTACTAACGGCCAATCTTGATTAACAATACCATAAATTAACCAACTAAAAACACCCGTTACAAACATGCAATACATGCCAGTAGATATCCCATCTACATTTTTAGTTTTAAGAATCGATGCTACCTGAGGAACAAATGAGAATGTGGTACAAAATGCGGCAAAATAGCCGATAGTTTCATTCATGAACGTTTACCAAAATAGGTCAGTTATTTACCGAAGTAAGATTACCATAAAACGATCAATTGGCGACCTTCTCATTGATAAACATAGCCAATGCCGATAATGAAACCGCCACGTCCTCAACGTTAACCGACTCTTTGGGGCTGTGACTGATGCCCTCTTTACAACGCATAAACAACATTGTTGTGGGAACAATATCGGCCAAAACCATCGCATCGTGTCCCGCGCCAGAGGTCAATGCTAATGGTACACCTATGATCTGCTCTACAACCTCTACCATCGCGGTCGTTACATTAGGCTCACAGCTCACAGCCTGTGCGTTATGGGTTTCTTCCAATTTGATACTCACCCCATTTTCGCTTGCCAATCCCTCTAATCGTTCAATAGAACGAGCAATGAACGCATCTCTCGCACCATCATTGATACTTCTTACATCTAACGACATATTCACACAACCGGGTATCACGTTCACACCACCAGGATAGACATCTAATTTACCCACTGTTGCTAACACGGGGTAATCATCAGCAATGGAATTTCTCGCGGCTTGATTGAGTTCAGTAATCCACTGGCAAGCCGAGACAAGCGCGTCTTGCCTTGAGGCTATGGGGACAGTTCCTGCATGGCCTGCTTTACCTTCCAACGTAATCGAAAACCGCTTCGCACCGGCAATACCATTTACCGCAGAAATAGGCAGATCTTTTTCTTCCAATACAGGGCCTTGTTCTATATGAAGTTCGACATACGCAATCACATGATTACTGTCTATCTGCGCTTCCGAAACTTTAGATACATCCAAAGCGAAGTCACGCATAGCTTGCGCCAAGCTAACGCCATTATCATCGGTTAACTCACGCCATTTACTTATCCATTTACCGGATATGGCCGAACTACCAAGGAGCGTTGCACCGAAACGCGTACCTTCTTCATCACCAAATCCCACCACATCAACATGAAAATCAAAGGCAATACCGTTATCCGCGAAATATTTGATCAAAACCAAAGGAGCAATAACACCCAATACACCATCGTATTTACCACCATTAGGAACGGTATCTGTATGGGAACCTAAGATAATGCGCTGCTCTGTATCACTGTTTGCTTGAAGTCGGACCCATTGATTGCCCGCCTGATCTTGCCAACTTGGCAGGTGGCTTTCATCTGCCCATGTGCGTATTTGCTCGTTGGTCAACTTATGTTCCGGCGTCAGATAACGTCTGTCCATTTGGCCAGGAGTTTGAGTGTATTTGGCGAGAACCTGACAATATTCCATTACGGTAATGGCAAGTTTATCCATTGTTGGTTTGCCCAGTTTCTGTTGATACCACGTTTTATCCATCGTCTATTTTCCTGTCTGATAACGTTCGATCGCTGACTGATAGGCGGCCCCTTGTTTAATGACACCACCTGATTGAACCAGTAGAGCTTCTAACGCAACCAGAGTGAGTAACACCGTGTCTAACCTTGCGTTATACCCCATCGTGCCTATACGCCAAATTTTGCCGTGAAGGGGGCCAAATGAAGTGCCAATTTCAATATTGAATTGAGATAGCATTGCCTGTCGAACGGCTTCACCATCAACATAAGAAGGAATCACTACACCAACCACGTTGTTCATCTTATGGGTTAGGTCTCCGAATAAGGCCAATCCCATCGCTTTGAGTCCAACAGCTAATGCATCACCGGCTCTCTTGTGCCTTTCAATAACACAGTCTAATCCTTCTTCTAGGTTGAGCTGCGCACATTCACGTGCGGCGAATAACATACTCGTGGCTTCGGTATGGTGGTTTAAACGTTCATCACCCCAATAATCCAAGATCATGCCCAAATCAAAATAATTAGAACGAACCCGACTCCGTTGTCCTACGTGGTGATCGTCGGTACGAATACCCGCTTCAATATGCTTCCTTTGCCGTATTTCCTCGACGGCTTTCTCACTTAACGTTACTGGCGCTGAGCCCGATGGCCCACCCAGACATTTCTGTAATCCAACTGAGACCGCATCAAGTTGCCATTCGTCGGCTTCAAACTCATTACCAACGATCGACGCCGTCGCATCACTATAAAAAAGCACACCATGCTTTTTACACAATTCACCCGCACCGTTTAAAGGTTGCAGCATCGTGGTTGAAGTATCGCCTTGTACAAGCGCAAGCACTTTGGGTTTATGACGAGTAATCTGTTGTTCTAGCATTGAATCGGTCACCACGGTGCCCCACTCAACCTCAAAGGTGACGACATCTGCGCCCGCGCGCTCCGAAATTTCAGCAAGTAGATGTCCGAAACGACCAAAAACTGGCACCAGTACTTTGTCTCCCGGTTCGATAAGTGACACCAATACCGCTTCAATACCGGCTCTGGCAGTACCATCTACCAACACGGTGGCTTGGTTCTTGGTTTTAAATACGGATCGATATAACGCCATGGTTTGGTTCATATAGCCCGTCATTACCGGGTCATATTGTCCAATCAGTTGATTGCCCATCGCCTGCAATACTCGGGGGTAAACCGTGATTGGCCCGGGACCCATGAGAATACGAGGAGGGGGTGAAAGTCGTTCAAATAAGTCCATATCTTCTTCCTTGAAGGTGATTTTCCGTCTAAATAGCCATCTAGATTAAATCTACATTCCTGTATTTATAAGGTTTGTAACAACATACGAATACCGGTGAAAGCAAGGACGATTGCAAACACCTTTTTCAACATTGCATTATCGAGTTTTTTACCTAGACTCGCACCAATTGGTGAGAAAAACACCGTTAGCGGAACAATAAATAGGAACCCTAACCAGTTGACTAAACCGTAGTTACCAAAAGGAGCATCGCTTGGTGTTGTGCCTACCAACAACATCGTCACGACACCAGGCAGTGCAATTAACAACCCGACAGTAGCTGCCGTGCCGACAGCCTTATGGGTTGGAAAATTAAAGGCAGACAATGTGGGCACTGTTAACGTACCGCCACCAATGCCGATCATTGCACTCAGACAACCAATACACGTTCCTATCACACCTTGGCCGGTTTTACTCGGTAACGATTGTGCCAAAGGTGCGGCGTTTGCACCAAGTAACATATTGAGCGCGGAAAGGGTGGCGATAATGCCAAACGCCGCCGTAAGCCAAGGGCCACCAACACGTGTCGCCAATAAACTTCCGCAGACAACACCAAATACAATAAACGGGGCAAGCCATTTAAGTAGAACCCAGTCTACATTACCATTTTTGTTGTGCGCCTTAATCGAGCTTAAGGAAGTAGGAACGATGGTGGCCAGTGATGTGGCGGTAGCAATCATCATGGCAGATGTCGAGCTTACCCCAAAGTGTTGAAATAGATAAAAAAGGACAGGAACAATAACAATACCGCCCCCAACACCTAATAACCCCGCTAACAATCCAGCAACTACACCTGTCGCTAATAGAGCTAATATCACAGGTAATACCTGAATAACGTCGTTCATTTTCTATTTGTTCCCTTACTGTTTATCGACCATTTATGTTCACTAACTGAACACTCGTTATTTATGATTGCTTTGCCGTTACTTCTTGGGTCCGATGCGGCAGTCGTCGTTTGCTTAGATACGTGGATAGCACCTGCATGGCCGAAAAACTCGGCTAAATCGGGAGCGGACACCACATCGTGTCCTCTTTCTTGTAGCGTTGCAGCATGCTTGCGATACAAAGCGGCCTCCAATTTGAGGTTTTCACTCACTTTGCCCCATGTTTTACCCAATAACCAACGTGGTAGTGCAATCGAATCACCGATATTCTTACCTTGTATCAGGTACCGCCAAATCAATGCGGCTTGAGTTTGAGGTTGTCCTTCTCCACCCATGGTTCCGTAGATAAATCTAGACCCGTCTTTCAGCAACGCTAACGGCGGATTAAGAGTATGCATTGGTTGGTGACCACTTTTGATAAAATTAGCATGTGTCGGTTCTGTACTAAAGCCTAAACAACGGTTGTTCCAGACAACGCCTGTCGCTGGATTAACCATACCAGAACCAAATTCCCAATAGATACTTTGAATATAACTTACCGCTAAACCGTCGCTATCCACGACCCCCATCCAAACGGTGTCTCCAATAGGACCAGGGGTCGGCCACGGAGCAGCAGTAGAGGAAATCAATCGGTTTTGTTCGCTTATCGAGTCTGTCGAAAGACGCGCTTGCATCTGGTCGTTCAATGACGCTTTATCACTTAGGTTGCTATTGCGCCAGTCAAACGCGACTTTTACCGATTCGATTAGGTAGTGAAGCAACTCCTCCTCTCCTTCATCACTGCGCCAATAGTCATCTTTTTCTGCTCGCTGCTCGACATAATGGTTTAGCAAAGCAAGGATATTCAATGACGCTCCGCCTTGAGTAGGCGCACCAAGGTTATAGAAACTCCCCCACTGTGTGACCGCTTTTAGTGGCGTTGATATCTGAGCAGATGTGTTAGCGATATCTTGCAGAGAAATAGGGCTCCCTTCCTGCTTTAAATAACGCGCATTTTCTCGGGCTAGATCCCCGTGATACCAATCTTGTAATCCTGCTTTTGCTAGCTGTTGATAGGTTCTCGCCATCGCAGGCAAAATCATCAGGTCTCCAACCTCATGAGCTTTGGATTGCTTCAAAAATACCGTCGAGAAATCGTCACCACCCCATTCATCAATCAGTTTGCATTGCGCATCACGTAAACTCTGCGTCACCTCAAATCCATTCGTCGCATACTCGATTGCAGGCTCAAATATCTTGTCTAATGAGAGCGAACCAGCATACGTTGATAACGCCATTTCCCAACCCGAGACAACACCCGCGGTAGTCAAAGCCACCTTTGGACCTCTCTGATGCTGACCAAATTCTGCGTTAGATAAATCTTGAACACACTGACCTGCAGCATTGATGGCGATAGGTGATTCTCCGGGCTTATGAATAAGCCAAAAACCATCACCGCCCAAACTCGTCATGTGTGGATACACCACCGTTAATGCGCTCGCCATAGCAATACACGCCTCTACGGCATTTCCACCCTGTTGTAATATTTTCTCTCCTGCTAGGGAAGCAAGATAATGCGGGGCGGTAACCGCTGAACTGTATGACATAAACATCCCTTTACTATGTGTGTAACTACCATTCTATTTTACAACGAGTTTACTTGTTGTTTAGCAAAATGAATCAATGACAGGTCTGAATTCTCTTTACCCAATAAACTCAGACCTATCGGAGCTTTACCGATCGTTATTGCAGGTATCTGCAATTGAGGCCAGCCACTTAAACCTGCAATAGAGGTGAGCCCGAGCAATACTTGCCTTTCGTTATTGATTTCATCCTTATTCGAATCGATCAACGGTGCAACATTGGGAACCGTTGGCATGAGTAGAACACACCCGTCGGGTAACCAATTCGATTTCTCACTATTCCACTCTTCCCGTAGGCTCAAGGCCCTCTCTTTATCTACACTGCTGATATTTTGCCCCCACCGCAGACGCTGTTGGATGTCAGCACCAAATGCAGATAGATTCGCCATCAACCACCGACGATGAGTGTCCCACAAAGAGGTGGCTTGAAGCACTGAAAAGCAAAATCTTCTCTCCTCCGCGCTCAATGGCGGATCGTCTAAACGCGTTGTATGACCTTCAAAATTTAAGAAGATTTGTTCGGCATAAGATTTCAGTTCTTTATTGACTCCGTCCCATAACACCTCGCACCACGCCATACTATTTAATGGGACGATAGTCTTATTTCCTAATAATGATTGATAACCTTTTTCCAATATTGACAACTCCTTTGCCAGCAAGCCCGGAGTATCGAACGTTGGCGAAAGCGGCACCAACCCTTGTTCAGAAATAACACCGTAGGTAGGTCGCATGCCAAACAATCCACAATAACTGGCAGGGACTCTAATTGAGCCCCCTGTATCAGTTGCCAACGATAGTTCAGACTCCCCCAGAGCAATCGAAACCGCAGAACCCGAGCTCGACCCCCCACTCGTGCGCATGTTGTCACGTGGATTAACTGAAACACCATGATGGCTGTTGTTGCCAGCAAGCGAATAAGCCATTTCGTCTAGTTGTGTTTTATAGGTTAACCTAGCCCCGTGTTGTAACAGAAGATCGACCGCCTTAGCATTACGTTTCTCAATTGGCGCTTGCGCTAACCAACGTGGAAGACCTGCTCCCGTCTTAAAGCCTTTTATAGCGAAGAGGTCTTTAACAGAAACTCTGACTTCTGATAGCGCATCACTGATAATGGTTTGTGTTTCATTTTCGACCGACGAGATGTCCTCAATATTGTGAAGCTGGACAGAAACATCGCTCTTTGCGTTCTCTTTCTCTCTAGGGGCAGTAGCGGTCACGCTATCCCCTAATGGCTTTTTTTTAGTGGCCTTGTTGTCCACTTTCTTATGTTCAGACAGCCAATGCTCCGCTATTTGTTCACGTGTCGCGTACCAGACATCCGTGAATTGCTTAACGTATAAGATAAATCGTCTCAACCCTGCAATTCGCGCGGGCCTTCCGACCAGACGACAATGTAGGCCAATACTCAACATTTTAGGATTTACGTCTCCCTCCAAATACAATTCATCAAAGGCATCTTTTAGATACTGGTAGAACTGTTCACCGCCATTAAAGCCTTGTGGAGTAGCAAAACGCATATCATTGGTATCCAGTGTGTAAGGCACCATTAATAACGGTTTGGAGTAATTCTCATCCCAGTATGGCAGATCATCTGCATAGCTATCAGCACAATAAAGAATGTCATTACGATCCGCAATGAGTGCCAACGTATGCGGGCTCGTTCTACCAGTGTACCAACCTCTCGGCTTACTTCCCGTTACCTTCTCATGGATCGAAATCGCCTCATCCATGTGGGCTTTTTCTTGCTCTCGTGTGAAGCTTTGATAACTTATCCAACGTAAACCGTGGCTCGCAATTTCCCAGTCAGAATCCAGCATGGCTTTAACCACCTCAGGGTTCTTCTCTAGTGCTTTTGCAACACCGAAGACCGTTACTGGAATCTGCTCTTTATTGAACAATCGATGTAGACGCCAGAAACCAGCGCGGCTACCGTACTCATAGATCGACTCCATACTAAGATGCCTGTCTTGGTAGGAATCTGCACCAATGATCTCAGAGAGAAACTTCTCAGATCCTTCATCCCCATGAAGCACACAATTCTCAGCGCCTTCTTCATAATTAATCACAAATTGGACCGCAATTCTTGCCTTGTTGGGCCAGTTTGGGTTTGGTGGCGTTTCCCCGTACCCGACCAAATCTCTTGGGTAGTTATCGCTCATAATCATTCCTTGTTGAGACGTCCTATAACGCGTTTACATCGGGTTATGCTTAGTCGCTATATGGATAAGATTTAATGGTACCCATTAGCAATGTAAATAAAATGATAGGAGTATATAGCCTTTATGTTAAGCAATTTTCTGACCAAGTGTTCAAGAAATTGCTTAACTCAACGTAAACCTAACCCTTTAAGCACAATATTTACCGTAAAGTCCCCGGCCTCTATAAACTCCTCATCATCGAGAGATCGGCCATTTATCAGCTCTATCTCACTATCAAAATCCGCATAAAATTGTGTCGTCCCCCAAATGAGGAACAGTAAATAGAGTGGATTTATTTTTGTGATTAATCCTTCATCGATCCATGTTTGAATGACATCGACTTTGCTTTTCGACCACACAACCATTGGCTGTTCAATAGCATCTCGAATGATTGGTGCACCTTGAATTATCTCCATTGCAAAGATCTTAGAACGCATTGGATGTGTTCGGCTATAACGCATCTTTTCAATAATATAGCGACGAATAACCTCATCTGGAGCCTGTTGGTTTGCGTCAATAGAGAACCCTTGATTCCACATCTCAAGAATATCGGTAAGCAGTGCCTTATAAAGGCCCGTTTTTGATTTAAAGTAATAAAGAATATTCGCTTTTGGCAATTCAACACTATCCGCAATAGCTTGTACTGAGGTACCTTTGAAACCATATTTGGCGAACTCTTGTTCGGCCGCATATAATATTCGCTGTCTGTTTTTTGCGCGGATAGAACCTCCCCTTCCCTCTGTACTTTCTTCATTTTCTACATCAGACATATCGATCCTATTTGTCGTTAGATTTCGTTGTTCTATTCATTTTTGTCGTGCTTATTTTAAAAACACGACCCCAACGTCGGCTTTCTTTTCGTACTCATTTGGTGCAGGCGCACCAAATGAGCGTCGATCGACCGTTCAACGTGATTACATAATCTTAGCAAACCTTGCGTTTCCTAGTGAGTTGAACAATTGGTCAGGTTATTGCATTAACCATTCCAATTATAGGAAAGGAATCGACACACCATGACCAATGGATATCTATTAGAGCTCTGGAACGTGAGTAAGTTTTTTCCAGGTGTCATCGCAAATAACAATGTAAATCTGACTCTAAAAAAAGGAGAAATACTGGCGTTATTGGGTGAAAATGGCGCAGGAAAGTCAACACTCGTGAAGATGATATATGGTGTAAATCGCCCCGATACTGGCGCGATTCTGTGGAAAAATCATGAGGTAAACATTCGCTCCCCTAATCAAGCCAGAGCAATGGGTATCGGCATGGTTTTTCAGCACTTCTCTGTCTTTGAAACGTTAACCGTACTAGAGAATATTGAACTGGGTTTGGATAAAGCGTTTCTGAACACAGTAGTAAACCTAAAGCAACGTGTTATTGAGATAAGCAAAAAATATGATCTGCATGTTGAACCAAACCGATATGTACATAGCTTGAGTATAGGTGAACGCCAACGTTTAGAAATATTACGTTGTCTAATACAAGAGGTTGAGCTCCTTATCCTTGACGAGCCAACCTCCGTATTAACACCGCAAGAGGTAGCCGGACTTTTCAGAGTCCTGAAAACACTCACCGCGGAAGGGTGTAGCATTCTCTTTATTAGCCACAAACTAAAAGAAGTAACGGCGCTGTGTGACAGAGCCGTTATCCTTCGCGGTGGTGAAGTAAGTGGCGAATGCACCCCTTCAGACGAAACCCCAGAAACCATCGCAAGAATGATGGTCGGCAGTGAAGCAGAACTGTCCGAAAGCTACCCGAAAAACCTCACTGAACACATCCTATTCGAAACCATTAACCTTACACTGCCTCCCGCGCACCCCTTTGGTTGCGGACTAAGTAATGTAAGTCTACAGCTTCGTACGGGTGAAATTCTTGGTATAGCGGGCGTCGCGGGTAATGGGCAGGAAGACCTACTTGAAGCAATCAGTGGTGAAGATTTTAGAGCGCCCAAAGAAAGCATTCTATTCGAAGGAAAAGCTATCGGCCATAAGAGTGCCGGAGAAAGAAGAACGTTGGGAATGGCGTATGTACCAACAGACAGGCTGGGGCAAGGTGCAGTTCCAGAAATGAGCCTAACCGACAATACACTACTGACCAACAGTGAAAGATTGGTTAAAAATGGCTTTATTCTCAAGCAAAAACTAACTCAATTGGTCGACAACATCATCCTCGTCAACAACGTCAAATGCCGTAATAGACAAGCTCAAGCAAAGAGTCTCTCCGGCGGAAACCTTCAGAAATTCATCATAGGTAGAGAAGTGGAGCAAAACCCAACCCTGCTTATCTGTGCCCACCCGACATGGGGAGTGGACATTGGCGCCGCTAGCGCTATCCACCGACAACTCATTGCACTAAGAGATCAAGGAGCCTCTATCTTAGTGGTATCGGAAGATATCGATGAACTGTTCGTTATCTGTGACCGGGTCACCGCATTATATGAGGGAGCCATAGCGCCAATTGTCGAAACCAGTAAAACCAATATTGAACAGATTGGACAATGGATAGCCGGTAGTTTCATTGACCATTCAGAGGTTAGATTAAGGGAGAATTCCAATGCTAAAGATTGAACCAAGGATTGAAAGTTCTAAGTTGATGACCTGGTTCTCGCCTGTTATAGCCATCATCTTAACAATGATGGTTTCCAGCCTAATGTTCACCGCTTTAGGGGTTAATCCTACTAAGGCGTTCGAGGTCTTTGTTATTTCACCACTCAGCGACAGTTACAATCTAGGTGAACTGATGGTGAAGTCTACGCCATTAATGCTTTGTGCTGTTGGACTCGCGTTATGTTACCGCGCGAACATCTGGAATATAGGTGCAGAAGGACAGCTGCTCATTGGTGCCGTTGCAAGCAGTGCGATTGCAATACAAATGGGAGAGGACGCCGGCGTTGGTTCTTTGGTTTTAGTCCTTCTCATTGGCATAATAAGTGGCATGTTGTGGGCCGCAATTCCCACATTATTAGAACGTATCTTTCATACCAATCTTATCCTCACCACCATCATGCTCAACTACGTTGGTCTTTATACCCTGTTATGGGCAGTTCATGGCCCACTAGCCGACCCACAAGGCTTTGGCTTTCCAGAGTCGATTATATTTACTGATGGCGTTTTGTTGCCCATTATTCAGGAAGAAGGCCGCGCTTCCATTTCTATTATTATCGCCGTTATTGTGGCGCTTTTATCCGGGCTTGTGCTCTTTAAAACACTACCGGGCTTTAAATTAAGAGTATTTGGTGAAGACCCATCTGCCGCTCGATATGCGGGTTTTAGCAGCAGTAAAATTATTTGGAGTGTGATGTTATTTTCTGGCGCACTCGCAGGTTTCGCCGGTGCCGCAGAAGTCACAGGCCCCATAGGGCAACTTATTCCTTCAGTCTCACCGGGCTATGGATACGCCGCGATAATCGTTGCGTATCTTGGTCGACTAAACCCTATAGGCATTATTCTCGCGGCGCTCTTTATGGGGACCCTCTATATGGGGACCGACTTGGCACAAATAGAACTGGGATTGCCAACCGCCATCACTGGGCTATTCCAAGGCACCCTGCTTTTTTTTCTTCTTGCGTGTGATTTCCTTATTTTCTATCGGATAGCCATTCGAAAACGTAACCCAAAACACACTCCCCCTCTCCTTGTTAAAAAAGAAATTGTGGACACCCATCATGAATCAGGAGTTGCCTAATGGATATGGAATTACTACAACAAATATTAATAGCGGCACTCAAAACGGGTACTCCGTTGTTACTTATCGCTTTAGGTGAATTGGTCTGTGAGAAATCAGGCGTACTGAATCTAGGACAAGAAGGCATGATGTTAATGGGTGCAATGGCAGGCTTTGCTGGCGCTTATTATACTGGCAGTTTAGGGATGGGTATCGCTATCGCTATTTTTGCTGGTATGAGTATGTCTCTGATTTTTGCGACCTTGTCAGTGAGCCTTAACACCAATCAGGTGGCGACGGGCTTAGCCCTCACCATATTTGGTACCGGATTAAGCTCGTTTTTAGGGGGCGAGTTAGTCGGATTTACTATCCAAGGTTTCGCCCAAATTGAGCTCCCATTGCTCAGCCGTATTCCGTTTATCGGTCAAATACTGTTCAATCAAGATATCATTGTTTATACCAGTTTCGGCATCGTTGGATTAACGTGGTATGTACTGCAAAAAACACGCATCGGCTTAACACTCCGTGCGGTAGGTGAAAACCCACATTCGGCTAATGCACTCGGTATCAAGGTATTAAAGGTTCGTTATCTAGCGGTTCTGTTTGGTGGCGCAATGGCTGGGTTTTCTGGTGCCTATATGTCCCTCGCTTACACACCAATGTGGATGGAGAACATGACCGCAGGTCGAGGTTGGATTGCGCTTGCATTGGTTGTTTTTGCTTCGTGGCGAGTCGGTTATCTGATGCTGGGTGCCTATCTATTTGGCTTCGCTTCTATATTGCATCTCGTCATGCAAGGATTTGGCTTTGATATCTCGCCAAACCTGCTTGCTATGACGCCTTACTTAGCAACGATTATCGTTATGGTGATGATCAGCTCTAACTCCCTTAAGCAAAAGCTCTCAACACCAATGAGTTTGGCCAAACCGTTTGATCCTAAATTGCACTAATTTGCTTGCATCTGTCGATACACAAAAGGCACACAACACGTAACACAGATATACGTCAGCAGCCCTACCGCGCCATGATGGCGTGGTGGAATTCACTTACGCATAGTAAGTGATGGATTAACAACTGATCGGTATTGGACCCACAATAGATCAATAGTGGTCAACGAACAGGCTAACGACGGATTAATTTGGTGCACGCAAGACACGCTATTGCACCAAACCCGAACACCATTGATTACGCCTGCGTTTCTATGTCACAGATCTCAATATAACTCTACCCATATTACTGCTCGCAACGCCTTTAGTTACAAGGTGTTAACAAGAACGATGAATTATTTTGTAAAAATATCACCATGTGGTCAGGTTTTTGCAATTAATCAATAACAACGTGCTAAACCGAATTGGTTCTCCGTTCAAGTAATTCTGAGAACGCTGATTCAAACGAGTCACATTGATTTATAAACAATTGAAATGGAGTTTTTCATGAAATTAAACCGATGGATGAGTGCAACCGCCTTATCAATTACGACACTTTTATCTACTGCAACTTTAGCAGAAGAGCAAATGAAGGTTGGATTCGTTTATGTAGGTCCAGTGGGAGACCATGGATGGAGTTATGAGCACGACCAAGGCCGAAAAGAGATGGAGAAATATTTTGGCAATAAGGTGACAACGACCTACGTAGAAAGTGTCCCTGAAGGTGCGGATGCAGAACGAGTGATTACCCAGTTAGCTAAGTCAGGTCATGAGCTCATTTTCACGACTTCTTTTGGTTACATGAACCCGACACTTAAAGCCGCAAAACGATTTCCTAAGGTTAAATTTGAACACGCTACTGGTTATAAACGCTCGAAAAACGTCTCTAACTATGCACTAAGAACCTATGAAGGCCGTTATGTCTCTGGTGTTGCTGCAGGCATGGCAACCAAGACCAACACATTGGGTTACATCGCGTCGTTCCCAATTCCAGAAGTTATCCGTGATATTAACGCCGTTTACATTGGTGCGAAAAGCGTAAATCCAGACGTAAAACTTAAGATTGTTTGGGTTAATACCTGGTATGACCCAGGAAAAGAGTCCGATGCTGCAAGCGCACTTATTGACCAAGGCGTCGACATTATGCTTCAACACACTGACAGCCCCGCCCCCCTCATTACCGCCGAAAAACGCGGCATTATGGGCATTGGCCAAGCGTCCGACATGAGCCATTTCGCCCCTAAGGCACATATGTTCTCAGTACGTGATGTATGGGCCCCGCACTATATCCGTACCGTACAAGAAGTCATGGATAGCAATTGGATGCCAGAAGATTATTGGGGTGGTTTTGCAGACGACATCTTGCAAATCGTTTCTGTGAACCCTGAGCTGCCTACTGACATCAAAGAGGCGATTACGGCCACACATGCTAAAATTAAATCAGGCGAGTTCCATCCTTTCACTGGCCCAATGAAAGATAACAGTGGTAAAGAAGTGATTGCAGCGGGACATACGCTGACGGATCAAGAGCTTGCGGGTATTAACTGGTATGTAGAAGGTATCGAGGCAAAAATCCCTAACTAAAGCGCCCTCGAAAAGACTCACCAGCTTTTGATTAGCTCGTGGGTCTTTTTTTACCTAACTACTTGACCAAGTGGACAACTTTTGGCAACAGAGGACGTTATGTTAGAGATCATGATCAACAATGAAATTGTTCAAATTGAAACAGCAGCCGTTGATAGTATGCTACTGCCGTATTTAAGAGAGCAACGAGAATTAACCGGGTCTAAAGAAGGTTGCGCCAGTGGCGATTGTGGTGCTTGTACGGTTGTTATGGCGGACTTGGATGAAGATAACCAGTTACGCTATCGACAGGTCAACGCCTGCATTACGCCCCTTCATGCGCTGCACGGCAAGAAAATTGTCACCGTTGAGCATCTGCAACAGAACGGAAAATTGCACCCAGTGCAGCAGGCCGTTGTGGATAATCATGGCACACAATGTGGCTTCTGCACTCCCGGCATTGTGATGTCTCTGTATGCGCTTTCTAAACAGAAAACTCGCCCAGAAAACCCACCAGATTACCTCTCTGGCAATCTGTGCCGCTGTACTGGTTACGGCCCGTTGATTGAAGCTGCAAACCTCATCGCGGACATCGATATTGACGACCCAACAAGTCAAGACGAAGACACACTTGTCGAATGGATGAATTCTATAGAACCACAGAACACGGTTAATTACTGGAAACCATGTGATAGAGAAGCGCTTGGCGAACTTCGTACCAAGCATCCAGATGCAAAACTGATTGCGGGTGGTACAGATTTGGCTCTTGAGGTAACCCAGCAATTACAACGCATAGACAAGATGATTGACCTCTCGGATGTGAAAGACCTACAAGGCATTACAAAAACCAAGTCAGGTTGGAGAATTGGATCCGCTGTGCTGCTTTCAAAATTGCACGCTTTTATGCGTGAACATTATCCAAGCACAGACGAATTAATTGAACGATTAGGTAGCCTAACTATTCGAAACCGAGGCACGCTCGGTGGCAGTCTAGGTCACGCCTCACCTATCGGGGATGTTGCGCCATTACTTATCAGCTTGAATGGTCGTATAGAGATCGATAACGGCAAACAAAAGCGCCTATACGCGCCAGAAGATTACATTACCGGTTACCGCGAAACCCTTATCAAAGACGATGAATGGATAAGCGCAATCCATATTCCTATATTGGCTCCGAACCAGAAACACGCCATCTATAAGATCAGTAAACGATTCGAAGACGACATTGCTACCGTTGTGTTGGCGATCAACCTGACTTTTGGAAATGATAACCGTATTAAGGCCTGTATATTATCTGCCGGGGGTATCGCGGCAAAATCGGTTCGACTTTCTCAACTCGAAGGCCTTTTTGTCGGCCGCCATTTCACCTCTGAGTTGGTCCGTAAAGTACAAAAACTCGTACCAAACGTTATCGCCCCCATTGGTGACGTTAGGGGCAGCGCGGAATATCGTATACAACTTGTGCAAAACCTCATTCAGCGCTTTTACCTGGAATGTCATCAGGTCCCAACAAGATTGAACACACCACTCCATTCATCCAAAGAAAAGAGTACAAAAGAGGTTAATCAATAATGCGTAAATTAACCCAAGTAAATCCGATAAGTGGCGAAAAAAAATTGCGCTCTTCAGACATTGTTGGCCGAAGTTACAAACACGAAAGTGCCATTAAACAAGTCACTGGCGACGCGGCATTTCTAGACGACTACCCAACCCCTAAAGGGTGTTTGCATGGTGCTGTCATAACCGCTTCTATTGCAAAAGGGAAGATAACAGCGATTGATTTTTCTCCTGTAAAAGCGATGCCTGGTGTCGTCGCGGTTTATGGGTATCACGATATCCCCGGAAAAAAAGATATCGGTCCAATTGTCAAAGGCGATCCATTACTCAGCGATAACGAAATCAAGTTCTATCAACAACCGGTCGCACTTGTATTAGCTCGAAGCCATGTTCAAGCGGTAAAAGCAGCAAGGAAGGCTCAGATTGAATACGATGTCGATCTGAATCCTATTCTTGATTGTGTGGGAGACGGCAATCAAGCAGAAGTATTACCAGCAAATACTATGGGAACGCCGGTATCAGCCGAACAGTTTGAAAAAAGCGATATCGTTATTTCTGGTCAACAGCATATTGGTGGACAAGAGCACTTCTATCTTGAAGGACAGATAAGCCTTGCAGAACTCACCGAAGACAAGGGGATTTTTCTACGCACCTCAAGCCAACATCCAACCGAGGTACAAACACTCGTCGCCGAAGTGCTCGATATTCCATTTAACAAAGTGACCGTAGATATGCGTCGAATGGGAGGAGGCTTTGGAGGCAAAGAGACACAAGCCGCTCAATGGGCATGTCTAGCCGGCATGGGCGCATTGTTGTCCGGTAAAGCGGTGAAAATTCGACTCCCTCGTTCCACGGACATGTCGGTGACAGGTAAACGTCATCCGTTCTTCAATCAATATAAGATTGGCGCAAATAAACAAGGAATTATCGAGTCCGTCGCGATAGAAGTGAATGGCTTATGCGGCCACTCAGCGGACCTTTCTGGTGCTATTGTCGATCGCGCTATGTTCCACAGCGATAATGCCTACTTCCTCGCGAAGGCATCAGTCATTGGTAACCGACTCAAAACCGACACCGTTTCCCATACTGCATTTCGCGGATTCGGCGGGCCTCAAGGCATGATGATGATTGAACAAGCAATGCAGGATCTCAGCATTGCTGTGGGAGAAGATGCCCTCGATCTACGCCTTAAAAACCTTTATCGAGCAGGCAAAGACACCACTCATTACGGGATGGCCGTTGAGCAATATAAAGAGTTAAAACAGGTTATCACTCAGCTAGAAACTCGTTGTGATTATCGACAACGTCGAGAGGAAGTCGACGTATGGAATAAAGCCAATCCAATACTTAAAAAAGGATTGGCACTCACCCCTGTTAAGTTTGGTATTGCATTTACCGCAACGCATCTAAACCAAGCCGGCGCTTTGATCCATATCTATACCGATGGCAGCGTGCAGGTGTCGCACGGCGGTACGGAAATGGGACAAGGTTTGCATACTAAGATTCAACAAATTGTGGCTCAAACTTTAGGTATCCCCTTTGAGTTGGTGTTAATCACCTCAACCAGAACAGATAAAGTGCCTAACACCTCGCCTACTGCTGCGTCTTCAAGTACGGATCTCAATGGTATGGCCGCGCACAATGCGGCAAAAACGCTGAAATCTCGCCTAATAGCGTTTGCATTGGAAGCGTATAAAGCCGTAGGAACCGACGCAGACATTATCGATGGTGTGCTCGCTATCGGGGATAAGCAAATAGATTGGCATTCGTTGATTCAGCAAGCCTACCTAAACCGTGTTTCCCTCTCCGCTAGCGGATTCTACAAAACACCAAAGATTTGGTATGACCCGAAAAAATCTATCGGTAGACCTTTTTTCTATTTTTCACTGGGTGCTTCTTGTTCAGAGGTGACTATCGATACCCTCACAGGCGAAATGCGCGTTGATAGAGTAGACATCCTACACGATGTCGGCAGCAGCCTTAACCCGGCGATCGACCTTGGTCAAATTGAAGGAGCATTTATCCAAGGAATGGGGTGGCTGACGACAGAAGAGCTGGTCTGGAGCAAAGACGGTGCGCTGCTAAGCAATAGCCCGATGAACTACAAAATACCAACCATCGGCGACTATCCAAAGCAGATGAATGTCGATCTTTTCGATAAAGCAAACCCTGAGCACAGCATCTATCGTTCTAAAGCTGTCGGCGAACCGCCTTTCATGCACGCCATCAGTGTTTGGTGCGCCATCTACAATGCGGTTTCGTCTATTGGAAACCATACTTTGGCCGCTGATCTGAATGCCCCTGCTACCGGCGAAGCCATACTAAAAGCGTGCGCAAAACAGTACGACAAGTTTGGTCGGGAGGCGACCTATGCAAGATAATCACTCAGACGCTTTCAATCCGTTCATTGTGGGCTCGAAATTAACGTGGTTAGAGGCGTGTCAATGGCTAGAACAACATGGCGAAGCGTATTGTATCGCCACCATTGTTGCTGAAGCTGGCTCGGTTCCTCGGGCAAACGGCAGTAAAATGGTCATCTCAACCCATACTCAGTTCGACACACTTGGTGGTGGAAACCTTGAACGTCAGGTAATCAAAAAAGCGCGAAAATTGTTAGACGATAAACAAGAAGGCGTTTCTATTGAGCGCTTTTCGTTAACCGCAGATTTACAACAGTGTTGCGGCGGTGCGGTGCAGGTTATGCTTGAGAGCATAAACTGCCAATTGCCTAAAGTCGTTATTTATGGTGCCGGACATGTAAGCCAAGCCTTGTGTACCATTCTTCAGCAGCTGCCTTGTCATGTGCGCGTTATCGATAATCGGCATGAATGGGTAGAACAAGTAACGGTGTTAGGTGTAAAAGCCTATCAACACGACTTTCCTATCGAAACCGTCGACAATCTCGACGCAAAAAGCATCGTGCTTATTATGACACATGACCATGCTTTAGATTTTGACTTAACGAAATTAGCGATAGAAAGATCCTGTTTTCCTTATATTGGCCTTATCGGTTCTCAAGGTAAGAAACAGCGCTTTGAGTTTCGCTTAAAAGAACAACTCTCTGACCCTTCATTACTGGAACAACTCACCTGTCCAATCGGCCTTGCGGGTATTCATGGAAAATTACCGATGCAAGTTGCTGTGTCGGTTTCTGCCCAGCTTATCGTCCTTTTTGAAGCAATCAAATCCGATTCAGCGAGCCAATCAGAAGACCGCCCGCGCAGCGAGAGACAGTGGCAGCGGGCAAACGACGTCAGAAAGATGTTGAAGGGGACTCCGCATGACTAATCAACCTGCAGACCACAGACCTTCCATCGATAAACCATTGTTGGAAAAAATTTGCTCAAGCCAACGCTGGCAGACGCTGTTATTAACATCGTTATGTCCTAACTCCGGAACGATGTTAAACAAAGAGAACGTGATTGGTATGGCGGACAAAGCCTTTTGCCAACTTGAAGAGAATGACTGGTTAGATGCCTTTGCTGGCCACCCAATGATTGGTGATATATCTAGCCTTAGAGAGAAATACGCGCAAGGCAAGGGCTTGAGTGAGAACGAGCAGAATCAGGTATCGGGCGCATCCGAAACGGTACTGCAATCACTTCTTAAATTGAATCACGCTTACCTCAATAAATTTGGTTTTATCTTTATCATCTGTGCCACAAATAAATCAGCCCAAGAGATGCGCGATATTTTGCAATTTCGACTCAACAATAGTCGTGCTGAGGAGTTACTAAACGCCTCTGTAGAACAGAGAAAGATCAGCCATATTCGCATGGAGGCACTATTATGAGCAGCTTAAGTTGTCACGTACTCAATACCACCCATGGTATTCCTGCTTCTTGTATCGAAGTAGAACTCACTCGATTCTCTCAACATGAGAGTCTGCAAAAAGGCATCACCGATCAGGATGGTCGCTTTCAGTTTGATGCCGTCACACTTGAAAAGGGACGATACACGCTCAAGTTTCACACCGAGCAATACTGCCAGAACCAGTTCGACGATTGTTTTTTTCCTATGGTAGATGTGCATTTTATTGTCGAAGATGAACGTCACTATCATGTTCCTCTGTTGCTTTCTCCATTCTCTTATTCTACCTATAGGGGAAGTTAATATGCTTAGACAAGTCCATCGGGGAAGTCTATTGCACTTCCCTAAAAGTAGTATCGATCCAGCCAAAAACTATCAATACTTTAATGACGGTGTATTAGTGATACAAGAGGGGAAGATCGTCCATGTCGGTGAGGCCGAAACGTTTTTCAAACTACCCGAGAATCAACAGCTACTCAATTATGGTGGGGTAGATCTGCACAAGGGATTAATCATTCCCGGAATGATCGACGGCCATGTACATCTGCCGCAAATTGAGATGATAGCCAGCTACGGCAAACAGCTCTTAGATTGGTTGAATGAGTACACCTTCCCTACCGAGAAAAAGTTTGCCGAAGTGGAGTATTGCTATCGACAATCACGGTTCTTTTTAGAACAGTTGCTTTCTCACGGAACTACGACCGCGAGCGTATTTGCAACGGTCCACCCACACTCCGTTGATGCTTTTTTTGTCGCGGCTGAAGAGTTAGATGCAAGGATGATCTGCGGAAAAGTCATGATGGATAGAAACTGTCCTGATTACCTGCAAGATACGCCTGAATCCGCTTATTACGATAGTAAGGTACTCATAGAGAGATGGCACGGGAATGGCCGAGCCATGTACGCGATCACGCCTAGATTTGCACCAACAAGCTCACCGGAGCAGCTTAAAAAAGCGGGACAACTTGCCGAAGAACACCCAGACACCTTTATTCAGACTCACCTAAGTGAAAATCGGTCTGAAATAGAGTGGATAAAATCACTCTACCCAAAACACAAAGATTATCTCGATATTTATCAAAGCTTCGGCCTAGCTCGTGACCGTTCACTATTCGGTCACTGTCTCCACCTGCAAAATCGCGAGTATAAAGCGTTAGCAGAATCAGGGGCTACCATCACCTTTTGCCCCTCTTCTAATCTATTCCTTGGTAGCGGTTTATTCGATTACCAAAAAGCAAAAGACCACAATATCCCAATATCCATAGCCAGTGATATTGGCGCAGGGACAAGCCTAAGCTTATTCGCCAATCAGTCGGACGCCTACAAAATTTGTCAGTTGCAAGGCATTAGCTTAGACCCATTTGAATCTTTATATCGCTGTACACAGGGTGCGGCCGATGCCATGGGCATATCCCATCTTGTTGGCAATCTTAATCCCGGAACCGAAGCCGATTTTATCGAACTGGATATCAAAGCTTCGCCCATTCTTCATCAGCGCTTGGTGCGCTGCAATGATCTATCCGAGCAACTGTTTGCTATCTCAATGCTAAGTGATGAAAGAGTCATCGCGGCTACCTATCTGAATGGAAAACTCGTCTACAAAAAAGGAAGTAAAATATGTGGCCACAACTCTACGAGTGGATTGCGTTATTTATCAAATGGTTCCACGTAATCAGTGGCATTGCATGGATAGGGGCAAGCTTCTATTTTACGTGGTTGGATAATAGCTTAGAGATACCACCAAAATGGAAAATGGACAAAGGTATTAAGGGCGGTTTATGGGCCGTACATGGTGGCGGTTTCTACGAGGTAACAAAATACCAAGTCGGTCCAGAAAAAATGCCAGACAATCTACATTGGTTTAAATGGGAAGCCTACACCACATGGGTGACTGGATCCGTATTGATGATCTGGATGTATTACCTTAATGCGCAGGCCTACCTTATTGACCCAAGGGTGATGACCCTTTCCACGACAGCAGCCATTAGCTTAGGGGTTGGGACTATTTTGGCGGGAGTGGTCTGTTATGAAGTGTTATTACGTTCTCCATTAGCCAATAATCGAACGCGCTTTGTTGTTTCTCTTACCGTTGCAGGTGGGGTGTTTTTCTTCGCCTTCACTGAATTCTTTAGTGGACGTGGTGCCTTTATCCATATGGGAGCGCTAATAGGCTCGATTATGGTGAATAACGTCTGGCATAAGATCATCCCCGGTCAGCGAAAAATGGTGGCACAGGTCGCCGCGGGCGAACCCGTCGACCCTACTCCAGGTTTAGAAGGTAAAAGACGTTCGATTCACAATAATTACCTTACTCTACCCGTTATCTTCTTAATGATAAGTAACCATTACCCAATGGTCTATCAGCACGAATTTAACTGGTTGGTTGCCCTGCTAATCATGATAATCAGTGCATGGATTCGACACTACTTCAATCTAAAACACACCGGTAAAAACAAACCAAGTGTTCTGATTACCGGCATTGCAGCCATGTGTCTGCTCTCGGTGCTTATCAGTATCCCTCCTGTTACGTCTAAGGTGACAGCGGCAGAAGGACAAGTAAGTGAAGTAACCTCGCTGACGACAGTGCAAGGTTCAGCAAAAGCGATTATTTCGTTGCGCTGTGTGAGTTGCCACAGCAGCAACCCAACCGATGATGTTTTTGTTGTCGCGCCATCTGGCGTCGTCTTTGATAACTGGCAAGATATTGAACGTTGGATACCAAGGATTTTAGCGCGTTCAGTCGACACCGCTGATATGCCATTTTTAAATAAAACCGGCATGACAGATGAAGAGAGAAGCCGACTTAAGCAGCTGCTAAACCAATCTAAGTAGGTTCAATACGGACATTAATCGAGACGTAATCATGTGCAAATAAGTGTGTCGATAAATTGTTGTCTCACTGGATCTTGATAGCTGTTATTCCAGATTAAACCTACATCCCATTTTGAGCTGGGGCCACTTAATGGGATATATCTGATCTGTGGTTGGCTCAATAATTTAGCGCTGGCTGGGATAACAGTATATCCCAACCTTGCTGAGACAAGAGACAGAAGTGTTAAAATGTCGTCAGACTCTTGTTCCACATTCAATTGCAATTGATTGTCGCGAAGAAACGAATCTATTTGCCCGCTCAGCCCCTGACCTCTAGATGGGGTAAGTCGCATATAATTCAATTGGTAAAGTGATTTCCAGCTATCCTTACTGTCTATTAATTCGCCTTCATGTACAGCCACGACTAATTGATCCGAAAAAAGCCGAATACTTTTTAAGGGAGGATTAACAGGCAGTCGATTAAAGCTTAGCTGAAGCTCGCCACTCAGAAGCAGTTTAGTCTGATGGTGCGACGGTATATCATTCAATGTGATATGCACATCCGGATAGTTCTGTTTAAAAGTAGAAATATATTTAGGTGCTTGGTGGTAGGTAGAGATCCCAAAACCGATACCTAAATGCCCTTTCGTACCGTCTGTAACCGATCTTGTTAGCCCTTCAAAAGCTTTAAAGCTTGCAACCAATCGTTTTGCTTCCGGAAGAATCGTTTTACCCACTTGAGTTAAGCTCGCGCCACTTCTGCCTCGTTCGAACAATATTGAGTTTATGTCGTTTTCTAGACGCTGAATTTTCTTAGTTAGTGCCGACTGAGTGATAAATAGTTGCTCGGAAGCCATCCGGTAGTTGCCCGATTTAGCTAGCTGACAAAATGCGCGCAGTTGATCTACATCCATTCCCATTACTCATGCATTATTGAATTTAATTCATTATATGGAATGTTTAAATAAGGTTAAAGTTGTTTCACAACCTAATGGAGAATAACTACTATGAGTAAATCCACATTTGCACTGCTATCAGCAAGAGGGCTGGTTATTGCGCAAAATTTAGAGGACGACGAAGCGGGAGCGGTTATTTGCTCAATGATGAAAGATAAAGCCATCATATTACCCTTTATTTGCCACGCAGAAGACAGTAGAGAGGCGCTTGATATTTACAATGACAAAGTAAAAGGTAATCTCGATCTTTTTACGATTTTCTTAGGTAAAGAGGCGTTCGATGTCCGCTAAAATTGAAGCTGCACTGTTCGATATGGATGGGACGTTGATTGATTCCAAACCCATTATTGAACAGGCATGGCGTTGTGTAGCGCAAGAATATGGCATTGAGTTAAATAGGGCCACCATTGAGCAACATGTTCATGGTAGAAGTGGCAACTATACTCGTGATTTTTTATTCAAACACTTATCTATCAAAGAAAGGCATATAGCCAAGGGCAAAGTAGACGCGATCGAGGAGACATCCAAACCACGTCTTATAAATGGTGTAATAAACACTTTGACTATGCTGCGTGAAAAAGGAATAAAACTCGCCCTTGTCACCGCCAGTTGGGACAGTCGCATTGAATTTATTTTGTCTTTGCACGGCCTCCACCACTATTTTGATTGTGTGGTGTCCCGTAGTGATGTGAAACACGGAAAACCGCATCCAGAGTCTTTTTTACTTGCATCCAAAAGATTACATTGCAATATCCAAAACTGTGTTGTGTTTGAAGATTCGTTAAGTGGTTTGGAATCTGGCATTCAAAGTGGCGCAAAATGCATTGCAATTGGTCACCTAGATTACAGCGAAAAACCGGTCCATTCCACGTACCTTGATTTTAAAGCACTGTTGAATGACCAACAGAACACCTTATTTAATCCACCTTAACGGGTTTGTCTGTGTCCATATACACCCATACCATGCGATCCACGAACCATGCTTTACATAAGATAATCCAAATATTGCCGATGATTAACACCCAAACATCTAACGAGTAAAGACCATAAAGAAATGGAACCATGCCCAGCGCAGAAAGCAATTGAAGGACATTCGCCGCCTCCTGATGATGTGTTGGGATGGCGTGCACAGCACGATTCAAATATATGCGTTCACCAAATGTTCCCCTCGATGCCCAATTATCTGTCTGTTTTGGTGCTTTAAATAACCTAGGATTTAACCATACCCAGATAAGTGAGATCAGTACCAATAGCCAACTGTATGATCCAATCCAATGCTGTGAATAAAAAGAAATTGAAATGAGCGGTAGAAGAGTAAATCGAGTATAGACACTCCATGGATTAGAATGCTTAGCCCAACTATCGTCGTCCATCTTCATTAATTGCTCTGATAACTTAGTAAAATCCATCGTACTTTTACCTCAACCTATTCTTAACGTAATCGGTTATGTCTCTTCAATTCATTATTTATAATTGCTTTAAGTGCCTCAGTCTCTCCACTGAAGTTCTCAGACAATCTCGCCGCAGCAACAACCGCTAACCATGCTCTGAATTCATTCCTGTCCAACGTGTTATTTTTTCGGTAATGGTAGATATATTGACGACAGATAATGAACTTGAAAAACTTATCCATCGCTTGTTTTACTTTAGACGCGTCAGAGTGCCTACTGAGTGAGATAAGAAGATAGGTCCGAGCGACATCCGCTAATGGGTTACCCACGTCAGCGTCTGCCCAGTCCAAAACCACGACATGAGTCATGCTTTGCATCAGATTCCCTGGATGGAAATCGTTGTGACACAGATGCGATTTCGTCGGTAAAGACAACAATAAGACCAGTAGTTTATCTTTCACTTCTTGCGAAAGTAGGTTCTTTTCTAAAATTTTTCCTTTAAGCCGAACCCCTTGCGATATTAAACCATCTTGCACCGTTTTCTGGTGAATTTCGCTGTGGGCATTCGCCAATAATTCTCCTAACCGAAATACAGTCGATGGCGATTTCTCAATAATACTTAGTATTGACTCCCCTTCTATCAGGTCCATTTTTAGCGCAAATTTCCCATTCACTGTTGTGATACCGGCAATAGTTGGAACGGGTAAACGTAACGCACTCGCTTTTTTAGTTGCCTCGAACTCATACGCGATCGTTTGATAAGAAACGTCGGATTTAAATGCTTTATAAACGGAATCAAGACCATCATAAAATACGTCAGCTTGATTTCCACTTCCTATTAGACTCATATGATGCAAATCGATTTTTTCTTCCAACATTTTATTTTCACCTAACGACATCGCTTAAATAAGAATATTTTGTCGACGCCGAGGACTGGAAAATCGCGGAATCTCCCCGTTTCTAAAAAACCTAATTTCTTATAAAATTGCGAAGCCTGAAATGTATACGTATCGAGATAAATTCCATTGACGTTTCGATTTTTCCCTTCTTGCTCAACCATTTTTATTATCTTCTCGCCCCAACCTTTTCCTCTAACGCTTTCTGATAACCAAAAATAATCGAGATACAAACACTGACCTAAAACTCTTACTGTGACGCCGCCATATAACTTACCAGTATCACTACGCAAAAATAACGCGAAACTGGCGTCCTGAACAAATGGTAAGTGAGTCCTATTAAACGCCGACAGCCCTTCATGAATGGTGTCAACTTCAGATTTATCAGGCGCGCTATTCAACTCAATAACTAAAGACAAATCTGTTTTCTTGCCTTAATGGAATAAACTAATGGTATCGGTTGACCGTTGCACAACTTCTTAAATCCACGATCTCCATCTTTTTCCATTTCGGAAAAACAATTGTACGGGCTGTATGGGAACTCGTTCACGCTATCAACACTCAGACCCGCTCCAATTAGTGCATTGACGACTTCGCTTATAGGGTGAGGCCAGGTCATCATTACCGACGTTTCTCCGGTACAGTTTTCAGTATACGTTCCTTCGTCATCAACATCGGCTTCGTTCGATGGGAAATAAGAGTAACCCGAAAGAACATCATTGAAGTTATGAAACTCCACAAGGTTAAGTTGACCGCCTTCTTTTAATGAACTCGAAACCAAATCGGCCCAACGACGTAAATCCGGTAACCAACACAAGGCCCCGTATGAAACGAAAACGACATCGAATAATTGATCATTTGTGTCTGCGAAACTGTAGATATCATCACAGACAAAGTGAGTGGATAAGCCTAGCTTATCAGAAAGACGCTTAGCCACATTTATCGCCTCGGAAGAGATATCTACACCCGTAACCTTCGCGCCTAGTCTTGCCCATGACAGTGTATCTTGACCAAAATGGCACTGGAGATGGAGTAATGCCTTACCGTTAACGTCGCCGACTTCGTCAAGTTCAATTTGATTCAACGAATTTCTTCCGCTCAGAAAGCCTTCTACATCATAGAACTTTGAGTCTACGTGAACTTTTGTTCGTTTATCCCAAGCGTCTTTATTTACCTTTAAGTAATTCATTTTTAGCCCTATTCTTATATTTATCTCTGACCACCTGTTACGTAATCAACCTAACAGATAACAGAAACACCCGAGTCAAACGAATTTTCAAAGTTAATAACAATCCGCCCTTTCGCTCGATGAGTCGTTAAATGACGTATCGCTTCTGAGATACTCCGTTGAGTAAAAGGAATAACCCTATCAATTGGCATTTTAATATTTTCATTGAGAAGGACTTTGTAAGCCTGCTCAATAACATTCTTAGGATACTTCTCACCAAAAGTATACATCGGGCCACGGCGAACCCTTGTGCTGAGCATTCTTTTTCCAACATAACCTAGGACACCAGCAAATTCTGACCAACTTAACTTCTCTTCACCTACGTACTGCATGGGGCCAACGATCGTTTCAAAAACACCATCATTTTTAAGTACCCTAAAGGCGCTTTTTTCTATGGATTTCCCACCTACACAATCGAACACGATGTCGTAACGAATGGCGTTATACTCAGCCAAGTCTGCAAAATCGTTAAGTGTATAATCCACGACTTCATGTGCGCCTAATTGGCGGACATACCTTTCATTTTTTGCGCCGCAAACAGCCGTAATATGACAGTCTAAACTCTTTAAGTACTGTACGATCATACTGCCAATGGCACCAGAAGCGCCAACGACAACACAGTCGGCTCCTCGACGGACCTTTGCAGCTTGTATTGATCCCCACGCGACACAGGCTCCCATAGTGGTCGCGGCGGCCTCAACGTGTGTTAATTTGTCTGGCTTTCTCATCACCATTTTCTGGTCAAGCACGCGATAATTCGCCCAAGATCCGCGTTCCATTTGTTCAGACGGGATAGCGATAACCTCATCACCAATCTTTACTTTTTTTACGCCAGACCCCACTTTTACAACCACACCGGATACCGAAGAACCCAAAATACAGGGTTTCTCATCCGATATCGCTTTAGGGCCATAGAATCGACCTAAAGCCGTTCCTTGTGCCGCATAGATTTCGTCAATATGCATTGCTGAAGCACAAAGCTTAACCAACACTTCTTGGTTGTTTGGTTGTGGAATCGGCACCTTTTTCATCGTGATATAGTCATGAACTCTGCCCACTACCGGAATATCCGTGAGGCATATAGCGTCCATCTTTTGCGTCGATGAGAAGTGATCATTCATAGGATAATTCATTAAGTTTTCCTTTTTTGTTATATCTCAATGCTAACAAAGATGGGGTAATTAACAGGGTTAGTACGGTTGCAAACACCAACCCTCCAGCGACAGTTGACGCGAGTTGGACCCAAAATTTGGCGATCGGCGCACCAAATTCAATCTTTCGGTTGAAAAGGTCGACATTCATTTCCAATACCATAGGCAGCAAACCTAGAACCGTTGTGACCGTGGTCATTAGGACAGGCCTAAGCCTCTGTAAACCTGTATTGATAATGGCCTCTTGGACTGGTATCCCTTCTTTTACAAACTGATTAAAGGTGTCGATAAGAACAATATTATTGTTCACCACGATCCCGGCAAGCGCGATGATGCCTAACCCGCCCATTACGACCCCAAATGATTGCTGAGAGATAAGCAGACCCAGAAAAACACCAACGGTCGAAAACAGCACCGCACTCAGTATTAAAAACGCCTGATAAAATGAGTTGAATTGAGTAATCAAGATGAGCCCCATCATGAACAGCGCACCCAAGAAGGCCTTGGTTAAGAAATCTTGTGATTCTTGTTGGTCCTCATTCTCGCCTTTGTATCGGATACGAACAGTGGGATCTGTCATCAAATCGGCCAGTTGCTCGTTGAGTAACGCAAATACGGTTTCTAGCTGAACTCCCTCTGCCAAATCAGCTTGGATCGTCAACACTTGCTTGCCATCGACCTTATGAATCGATGGCTGACGTTCTGACGGATAAACGCTCGCAAAGTTACTTATTGGCACCATTCCATGAGGGGTGTTGACTCTTATCGTTTGTAAGCTATCAAGATGTCGAAATGCCTTAGGATAACGAACCTTAATGTCTAACTCTTCATCGCTATCGTCGGGTCGATAATTACCAACGACTAGCCCCGTTGTTAACATCTGAACACTCGAACCAACCACTGTCGGATCGGCACCAAATGAAGACGCTTTCTCCCTATCGATATCTATTTTCCATTCAATACTTGGTTGCTCCCCATCATCAGTTACATTGCGAAGTTGTGGCATCGAATTTAATAAGTGCTTCAGTTTATCTAAGGCAGGTTGAAGTTGATCTGACGCTAATGCGCTGACTTCGATTTGGAGTGCTTTACCGCTGTTCGGCCCATTACTCTCCGGTTGAACTTCTACCTGAATACCAGAAATACCTTGCAGTCGCTGCCGAACTTCCTCGGTGATCAGATTTAGATGAGGTCTATCTTGCCATGGAACCAAATTACCCCGTACAAATCCGACAGCATCATCATTCCCTGTCTTTGAGTAGAGCGTGTCTATTCCATCTATATCTAGAATTCTGTTCTCGACCTCTTTCATCAGATCACTTTTTTCATAGATAGATAAATCGGCTGGCGAACGGATCGTAAGATTAAATACACCGGTATCAATTTTTGGGAAAAAGACGACACCTTTTCCATAGTTTGCATAGAGAACAAACACTGAGATTGAAAAAGCCAGTGCGATGGATAATGTATAAATAGGCCTGTTTACCACAACCGACAGAGCTTTAGCGTATAGGCGCGTTATCATGTTCGCTTCAGAAACATCATCATTATTCGTTGAAGCGTTTGACGCTTCCTCTAAGACTCTCACTGGAGCCGATTTACCCGCAAAAACAGCCCCTAACGTCGGAACAAAGATTAAAGCCATAAACAGAGAAGCAACAAGAGTAAATATCAACGTTAAAGGCAGATACTTCATGAAATCGCCCATAATACCCGGCCAGAATAGCAGAGGTATAAAGGCAGCCAACGTTGTGGCAGTAGAGGCAATAATGGGCCAAGACATCCTATTTGCTGCGGTCAAGTAGGCCTGTTTTTTGTCTATACCCTTTGCCATCTCTTTAACGGCATACTCGGTCACGACAATCGCCCCGTCGACCAACATACCGACAGCCATGATCAAGCCAAATAGGACAATAATATTGATGGTCATACCGAAGGCGACCAATAAAATAATTCCAGTTAGAAATGCGCCAGGTATCGCAACGCCAACAAAAGCGGCGCTTCTCCAACCTAAAATCATAACGATGACTATCACAACAAGAATCACCGCACTTGCCACATTGTTTTGCAAATCTGACAGCATATTCTTCACATCAATTGACGTATCACCGACATAGCTGATATCAATGCTACTTGGCCATGAAGCCGATTCCTCATCTATCAGAGCCCGAACTTTCTCAACCGTACTGATCGTGTTTTCACCCGCTCTTTTTTTAACATCTAACGTAATAGCCCGTTGGCCATTAAGGCGGGTTATGGTTATCGGATCTTCGTAAACACGTCGAATTGAGCCTATATCACCAAAGGTAACGACCTTGTCACCAGAGACTTTTATCGGCATAGATAAAATATCGGACATTTCTTCGAAAACCGACGGTACTTTGATGGCAAATCGCCCCTTACCTGTATCCATGTTTCCTGCGGCAATAAGACGATTGTTACGAGAAAGCAGATTTAAAATAGACGAGTGATCAAGCTGATAGCTCTCCAATAACAGCGGGTCTAGTAACACCTCCACCGACTCTTTGCGTTCTCCTCCAATATCCACATTAAGTACTTCGGGAAACGCTTCTATTTGATCCTGAACCGTTTTAGATAATGTTATCAACGTGCTTTCTGGTACGCTGCCCGAAAGTACAACTGTCAACGCTGGAGCCCATGCAGCAAGAGTGATCTCTTTAACGATTGGAGCTTCGGTATCCGGTGGAAGTTCCCCCTTCGCAAGTTCAACCTGTTGACGAACATTCGCCAATGCAATGTCTTTACTTATGGTGGGTTCAAATTCGAGAGAGATAGTTACGAGCCCTTCGTTTGCATCACTTAGCATCTCTTTGATACCTTCGATATCATTGAGTTTTTTCTCTATTGGTCGCAGCAATAAACGCTCAGCATCATCTGGTGAAATACCATCATGCGACACAGAAATACTAATAAAAGGAAGCGGCACATCGGGGTCTGACTCTTTCGGAGCAATACTATAACTAACGGCACCGACGAATATAAGTATGATCAACAAGAGAATGAACGTACGACTTCGTTCGATTGCAAAGCGAATAACACTATTCATTGTTCGTTGCCTCTACTCGAAAAATATTGACCGATTCTCCCGCACTTACAAAACCTTGGCCCAAAACAATAACGTCCACGCCTCGACTCAACCCTTTTATCCACGCACCATCTTGGTCCGTTTTTAGGATATCAATTGGCTCAAACCTTACCTTTCCGTCGACAACACTCTTAATACCAAGCTCACCGTCAGTACCTAACACTAGAATCGAAGGTGATACTTTGATTGCGGGTTCCACCCCTAGCGGAAGCTCGATCTCTGCGCTGGTTCCTGCATACAAGATATTATTCCGATTCGGTACCTTTATTTCGATACGGAAGGTATTCGTTGCTTGGTCTGAAACACTTGATAAGTAGTTAATTTGCCCCTCTATTAAGCGGTTATCCAGTGTTCGAATTTTTGCTTCCTTCTGGTTCCGCAAAAGATAAATATCGTTCTCCGTAACTGAACCGCTGACAATAAGCGGGTCTAACATTTCAATCCTTGCCACAGCGTCACCGACAGAAACATAATCCCCTGCTTCGACAAAACGTTCATTCATCACACCATTTTGAGGTGACCGAATATAGGACCTATCAATCGTTCTTTTAAGCTTGGCGACCAAAGACTTCACTCGCTTATATTCGGTATGTAATTTAGCCAGTTGGATCTTTCCTTGGAACCCTTTACTTGCGAGTTTCTTTGCGCTGGTATATTCAATTTCTTTCTGCTTTAGGTTAGCCAGAGCGTAATCTAAATCATCTTGTACACCGTCAACGTCCAGTGTAGCGATGAGGTCATCGGTTTTTAACACACTGCCTGGCATAGCCAACACTTTGCTGACCTTCCCCTCTATTTCCGACGCAACCGTAACGGTTAAGTACGGCTCTGTTCGGCCATTAAGTTTTATACTCTTTACGATGTTTTTCGTTTGAAACTGCTTCACACGAACGGTATAAACACCCTCATTTAATGGCTTTTCTTGAGCGACAACTTCCGCAGAACTAAAGCTACCAGAAAACATCCATCCACCAATTAAAACGATGAAAAGAGCACTCACTAGATTGGATTTATTCATTATTCAACACCTTTTCATCTGTTATATTGTGCCAATATTGGTCATATTTGAGGTCTAAAAGTTGAGATTGAGACCGACTGAAAATGCCAACAGTGATGAGTCAAAAAAGTCGATATTAGAATTAGTCTGGGACATTCCAGCAAAAGAAATGAACGACAAGTAATCAACATTAAAGAGTGAGGCGTATTCATAAGCTACAAATGCACCATAAGAGGAATCTGATTGCTTGAGACCAAAAACGGGATTGATAGCGTCATAATCACTTTCGGCATAATCGACGTTAACCGACAAAGCGTGACGTCCGAACTGGTTAATTAAACCTAAACTTGCCGCATAAGATTGAAAAGACATGGCGCGGCCATCCGCGTTATGGTCAATATAAGTCACTGCCGGAGAAAGGAACATATTGCTACTTAAGGGGAACTGATAACCCACATTAAGATAACGACTATCGCCGCTTCTTCTCAAGATAGATCTCTCTTCGTTGCTCAACGAACTGCCTGACAACTCATTTTCTACTTCATTGGTGCCGTAACCGAGATCCAATGAAAAACCTGCACCAGAACTTGGCGTTAGCTGGATTCGGTAGCCCTCACTTTCACTATCTGTAACCGACCTTTTAGTTCCGGTTAAATACGGGTCTTGCCAGACTTCCGCCGCCGATAAGGTTGGCACATATGAAAGACTTAAAACTGTCCCCTCTAATATTTGATTTCGATAACCAAATGCCATGACAAAATCGCCAGAAGCAATATCGTCTCTCGACATTCCGGCAAACAACTGCTGCTTTCCGAAGTTATATTCAATCACGCCAACAGGAAATAATAACGCAATGTTCTCTGAATCACCTTTACGGTTGATATCCCCTTCTAATACTCGATTACTTTCGGTATTAAGGTTCGATTCCACAGACATCATGCCCGCATTAAGTCCGAATTCACCGCTAAAATGGCCGTTTAAAAACTCAGACGCGCTTGCCTGCACAGAAAACACAACACTCAGTATCGCGACGTTCGCTATCTTATTTACATTTTTCACTTCAAATCCTTCCTATCAGGTATACGCAGCCAACCAATAGCCACATCTAATACTCAAAGCACATTCATTGTGCTGCTGAATGAAAATACTAGATGAAAAATAACGTATTTACTGTTCGACTTTGTCGGTGAACGTAGCGAAAAAATTAGGGTTTACAAAACTTTCACACCGAGATAAATTACGCGAGATATTATTTTTTATAATAAAAACAATAAAATAAGGACAGAACACGACGATAGGAATCGGTGTCTTTTTATACATCCAAATACGATTACTGACGATTTTCCAGCTCATCCGACAATTCCTGACAATCCAACACATATCTAGACAGCATCTGTTAAACAGAATGCTATTATGTAAATGTAGCTATCAGCGGATTAAATTGTTTATGAAACTAGCCCTCATTATGCTAACCGCGCTGTTGATGATCTCATTGGCGTTAATTCAGGTTGTCATTTTCCCCTCATTCCAAAGTACACTTACAGAAGACTCTGAAACATGGCAGTTAAAATACCTAACTGCGGGGCAAATCCGAATGTTGGCAAATGTAATTGCACCATTGCCAGAGCACGAGCGCGAGGAAGCGCTTGAAAAATTGAGAGAAAATATTGGTTTTTTCGTAGAGATATCTTCGTTAGAGAATCATCGTTTTGACGAAGACCAATTAAGAGAATTGAAGGCTGGCGAAACCGTTGTCGATATTTACAAGGATTCAAGTTATCAACTTATCAGTGATAACCAGTATATTAGCTTTGTTTTAACTAATGAGGTGCCTTACCATTTGACGAGCAAAGCACAGCGCTTTGTTATGGGATCGCTCTATTTAATCCAAGAAAAGCTCGCGTCCATCCCACAAGAAGATTGGGATGCGGCTTTTGTGGATATACAAAAACAATATATGCACCCTATAGCATTAAAAGACATGAGCACGCTCGATCTTTCAGACCAAAACATCAAATTACTGAATAACGGCAAAATCGTCACGTTGAAAACCGAAGATTCAGAGACCATCGATTACCCTGCAGATTATGCGATGCAGAAGGTGAACAATAGTAATAAAGTCATCTATGTAGGTCCTTTTTCACCAACAGTCATCGAAAAACTTTACGTACTACTCACCATCTATTACATCTGCTTTGGTCTGTTTATACTTATTCCTATTTTACTTTGGCTATTACCTGCTTGGTTCTCCATGAAAGAGCTTAAGAGAGCAACCGCCTCACTTGGACAAGGCAAATTTAGTACCCGAGTGAAGCGAATTCCGTTGAGCCAACTTAACCACCTTTCTCAAACCTACAATGTCATGGCAGAAAGAATTCAGCGATTAATTTCATCTCATAAAACCCTAACAAATACTGTCTCTCATGAACTGAGAACGCCGATAGCGAGAATAGAATTTAATATTGAGTTACTACGGGGACATGTTAGCGGAGATTATGCCTTGAACCAGTTAGGTCAAATAGAATCTTCTGTTGATGAGCTTAACAAATTGGTCTCAGAGATGCTGATGTATGCTCGTTTTGATAGAGAAGCTCCCCCCCTTAAGCTGGTTCAAATCAATGTTAATGACTGGCTCAACGAACAGGTTGATGTTTGGCGAACGAACTATCCTGATATCGATATTCAGGTAAAAACTGAAGACTCAATGTATGTGGTTTTTGACCAGTTTTATATGAATCGAGCACTAAATAACCTAATAAAAAATGCGATATGTTACGGTAATGGCACTGTGGTCATTTCTACTGCTAAGACGAAAAAGCACCTTCAACTCGCGGTGGAAGATAACGGCTTCGGTGTCGACTATACTGAACGTTATGACGTTTTCACGCCGTTTTATCGCAGCAGTGAGCATGTAGACAGGGACAAAGGAGGATCAGGGTTGGGGTTATCCATTGTAAAACTCATCATGGATTGGCATAACGGCCAAGTTAACGTTAAAAAATCGACATTAGGAGGGGCAAACTTCCAGTTGACGCTTCCTAACTCTACTTCAACGGATGTAATAAAATGAATGCAAAGATAATGATTGTTGAAGATGACGCCCCATTAGCGCAGTCAATTAAGGAGTACCTCACTATTGAGCAATTCGATGCTCGAGTGATCTCTAGAGGTTCTGAGGCCGAGTCAGCCATTCTCGACTGGCAGCCTGACATTGTTTTACTTGATGTTATGTTACCCGGTAAAGATGGCGTATCTATATGCCGAGATTTACGCTCAGAATATGATGGCATCATCATAATGTTTACAGCAAAAGATGATGAGATTGATCAGGTTGTAGGATTAGAAATTGGCGCAGATGATTACCTTACAAAGCCGGTTAAGCCGCGCATTTTATTAGCTAAACTTAAAGCATTTTTGCGAAAACAAGAGCGAACAAGTAAGCCATCATCCGCCCCCGTCGATAGCCTAACCATAGGTGATATCAAAGTTGATACCACCTTAAGACAAGCGCATCTTAATAACGAGCTCATCTCTCTCACCGATGCCGAATATGACCTGCTTGTATTGCTGGCAGTAAACGTTGGCGTCATACTATCGAGAAGTACCATCGTCGAAAAAACACGAGGCTATGAATACGACGGTATTGACCGGAGCGTCGATAACCTTATAAGCCAATTACGAAAAAAACTAGGTGATGACCCAAGACAACCGGTCAAACTCAAAACCATACGTTCAAAAGGCTATGTTCTGCTCGACAGATAGACGCGGAGCTTCGCGCTTTATTTTAAATTGTCTGTTTTTGTCGAAATATACAGACCATTACCTTTGATATGCAAATGCGCTTAGGCCGTTATATCTGTATTATCAACAGATTAACTATCATCTAAACGCCAATTCTGCTGACAATCCCCGACAATTCCCGATAGAAATCATCGTCTAATAACTTGAGAATAGATTTACACGTTATCCATTCATTCTATCAATAAATAGAGAGACAACACATGAAGTCAGCAGCAATTATTCTTCTCACACTTTTCGTTTCATTTAGCGCAGCAGCCGAGGCACCACCATCACGAGTCAGCACCTTTATTGGTACTAAAAGTATCAGTGATAACACATGGGAACCGTTTGATTCTCAGGTTGAGTTTGGTGTGGCGGCGGATGTTAATATCGCCAACCTACCGGTAAACTTTTACGTTGGACTGAATGCTTCCATCGACAAACGAGACAGTGGTGATGACGAAGGCAAAACCGTTGAGAAGTTATTTGGTGTTAGCAAACACTTCCCTATTGGTGGTTCTCCATTTAACACTTATGTAATGGGTGGTGTCGCTCATATTGAAGGTGAACTGACTAAGTCTGGTGTGACACAGAAAGATTCTGCCGTGGGGTACTTTGTAGGCGGCGGTATTGTGTGGAATTTCACCCAACATTTTGATATCGGTTTTGAAACTCGATACTCCCAAGCAGAGATCAAGTTTGATGATAAAGACGTAGATGTAGGTGGTACGCACCTAGGTGTTACTGCTGGATTTAACTGGTAAGTAATGAGCACTTTGCATCCAATTGCGGCGCGATGAAAGCAGGTTTCGATTGATTTATATATTCAAACCAGATAACCAAGGTTATCTGGTTTTTTTGTGCAACGCGGTTCTGAATTCCCCTTTAAACTTGATATTGAGACAAGGTAATACTGGGTGATAATCGTTTTCTATAGTGTATGCTCTGCGTATTAAGTATATACAAACTAAGCAACAATAAATGAGTTAGCGATAATGAAAAAAAACGAAGTCACTCAAATTACCGAGCTACTAGAGAAGGATGCCGTAAGGCTTCAAGCTTTGAATTGCGTCCAATCACTACAATTGCCAGATTGTTATGTTGCGGCTGGTTTCATTAGAAATATGGTCTGGGACTTTGTACATGGTTATCGCTTTTCGACACCACTCAATGATGTTGATGTGATTTATTTCGACAACAATGAGTCGTCTAACAATATCCATGAGCAATATGAACAACAATTGTCTGAATTGATGCCCGATCTTAATTGGCAGGTTCGAAATCAAGCAAAGATGCACGTTCGAAACGGTGACAAGCCATATAAAAGCGCTCTTGATGCTATGGGTTATTGGGTTGAGAAAGAGACCTCTGTAGCGGCAAGAATATTGGACGATCGTCAAATTGAGTGCATTAGCGTATTTGGTTTTGAGAGCCTATTTCAATTAAAACTAACCCATAATCCAAAGCGAGACAGGGCGACATTTGAGCAAAGGGTATCGAGCAAAGGCTGGTTGATTCAGTGGCCTAAACTCACCGTACACATTTAATTTGTAGTCGAAAATCAACATTTTATGGCTGGACCACTAGCGTAATGGTGCTCTTAATGATCAATTTTTACGTAGCCGTATACGCGTTTTAACTAACATTAATGTAATATCTGTGATTGCTATCTATAAAAATGAGATCTAAACACGTATCTTCATCCTACTGTTGCTTGCAAGTACTATAGTTAACGACAGAAGTTAGCGATAAACTCTCTACACATGAAAAATGTACATCTCGTAACAATTAGAGCACACATGGTAATCCAAACTGGTAACTTTGAAAACTTAGATCACACCGAACCAAGTCATCTCGAAAATGAACTACTGACGGCAATTGCCCGCAGTGCCGAGAATCTATCTAACGGACGTGGTTGGCCTGAAGGTGTCGACGCGCTATTGGCAGATCTAGGCAACATCACTAAAGTCAGTCGAGTATGGATATTTCAAACATTAAAATTAGAAGATAATTATATCCAGCAAGACTACGTCTTTGAATGGGCTTCTAACATCAAGTACAAACAAATTGGGCTTCCTAGCTTCAACCGTTTTACTTCTAATACCAAAGAACCTGAGTATATTTCTTTGATTGAAAGCCGCACTCGAGGAGAATACCAACACCTCATCGTCAATCGACTTCCTGATTCTTGGCTAAGAGGCTATCTTATACAGCAACATATTTGCTCTATGTTAACCATTCCTATTTTTGTGGAAAACCAATGGTGGGGCACACTGGGTTTTGATGATTGTGAACGTAACATTGAATGGTCATCTAGTGAAATTGCACTACTGCGAACGGCTTGTTTTCTTATTTCTAGTGCGATCCTAAGAGATCAGTTAAGCGCAAAACGTCGCCAACTAGATATCCTTAAACAAATTACCGCGTGCAGCGCTTGGGAATTGGATATTCGTAGAGGGCATTTATGGTGTACACCAGAAATACTCAGCAATATTCCAGAGAAAACCGATAACCTGCAGTTTTCATTCCGACAATGTATCAGAAAGATTCACCCGGAATATCGAAAGGATTTTTTTCGCGTCGTCCGTCAGTTTAATCAAAGCAGTTCTACTTCCTTTCGGTGTGACTTGAAAATCCGAAGAGACAATGGCGACTACGGTTGGATTGAACTATCCGCCAAAATCGATGATAGTACTGAGCATAGTGGCGATGTACTCGCGGGTATTTTGTTAGATATAACCTTGAGGAAAGAGGCGGAAGAACGCCTAAGACATGAGGCCACCACCGACCCACTCACGGGCATACTTAACCGAAGAAAAATAGAATCACTCGTACAAGAGCACATTGATAGATATAAGAAAACAGGTGAGAAGTTTTCGTTGGTCGTTTTAGACCTAGACCATTTTAAGAGAATTAACGATACCTATGGTCATTCTGTTGGCGACCATGTGTTGTGTCAATTTACCGAGCTATGTCAGCGATCGTTGCGCAAAATAGATTACATTTCTCGTATCGGTGGGGAAGAGTTCGCGATTCTATTGCCGAATACCAATGAAGAAGAAGCTTTTGTCATAGGAAACCGAATCTGCCAAACCATTCAACACAATCCTTATATTCACAAAAGCGATCAGATAATTTATTCCGTCTCTATCGGCTGCTCAACGCTCAAGGATGAATACCTAGAGGTTCATAAGATTTTCGAACGAGCTGACTCCGCGTTGTATTTCGCAAAACGATCGGGCAGAAATCAAGTCAAAGTGAGTTAACCAGCGGCGAATTTATTATGGTAGAGTGCCCACAGAACTTACAAAATAATACGATTCTATGTCTACCAATATGAGCACATTTTTTCCTGCTGGGGTCCGTTTCATGATCCTATCTGCTTTCGGTTTTGCCCTAATGTCGGCTTGTGTAAAGTACGTCAGCAATCATGGCATTCCGCTATTTGAGATAGTTGCAGCAAGAGCGATCGTATCTTGGGTTATCAGTTACCTCGATGTTAAGCGGAAAAGGATCTCTTTATGGGGTCATAACAAACCTCTGCTTGTTTCTCGAGGCGTGATGGGTACGTCGGCGTTAATATGCGTCTACTATTCGGTGACGACGTTACCATTGGCAGAAGCGACCATACTTCAGTATGTCAATCCCGTGTTTACCGCCCTTCTAGCCGTTCTATTTTTAAAAGAGCGCATTCAAGTCTCAACCATTATCTGCATTGTGATGTGTTTGTTTGGTTTATTCTTTATGGTAAAACCGAGCATGGACAGCAACTTAGCCGGCGACTTGCCACTTTTTAGTGTTGGTATTGCTTTAATGGGAGCACTGTTTAGTTCCGTTGCCTACGTGATAGTAAGAAAATTAAGTCAAACCGAAGATAGCTCAGTAATCATCTTTTATTTCCCACTTGTTGCCCTTCCTATCTCATTATTATTAATCGGTGATAGCTTTGTTTGGCCGAGTATTCACATCGTGATAATGCTGGTGATGCTTGGTGTTTTTACACAAATTGGTCAATTTGGCTTAACCAAGGCAATGCAGACTCAAGCCGCAGGAAAGGCATCCGCTTACTCGTATGTACAGATACTGTTTTCTGCTTTGTTAGGTGTCGTGTTCTTTAGCGAAATACCTTCGATGTGGAGTTATTTAGGCGGTGCATTCATTGTCACCGGTGCACTAATCAATGTGTTTGGACAGCACCTAAGAAACCCATTTAAGGCTTAATTTTGTCATCATTCGGTTTAATCATAACCACTAATAAAAGGGTCGACACGAACAACCCTCATCATCACCGTTCCTTCGGATATATCCATTTAGTAACCCTGTCATGATTGTGTGTGACGACTCATTTGCACTGGCATAACCCGTCATAGCAATACGAACGATCCTCTCTTTATTACGCTATTCATTTTAATACTCAATTCATCCCCCGACTTGATACATAAATTCAATTTATGTATCAAGTTAATATCAACCTATGTATTCGCTCTGTATTTATGAATAAACTTGTTTGCATCGAAGTGAGCAAGCAACCTCATTTCATGAATGATGATGATTAACCCAATAGGTGGAACTATGAGAACTTTCGCAAAACTATCAATAATTTCGACTGCCATGATTGTCGCAACAGCGGCATTCGCGGCGGATCCAATGATGCAATACAACACACAAAAAACGAACAGCAATCTAGAAAACTCCCAGAAATTTGAATACCACGAAGGAGACACGTTAGAGCAATATATAAGCACACAGCCCGAAGGTAAGTTGTATTCTTCTGAAGAAGAGGTCCTTGCCGTATTGATGGGAGGCGTGAATAACGGTGACTACCGAGGTAAAACCAATACAGGCTGGAAAGAAGGTTTAATGTTTGAAGGCATTGCACCTTATGGTGACCATATGGTGTCAGGCGCAAACTGGTTCCCACGTACCGAAGAAGTACAACCAGATGAAATGCGCGTGACCTTTATGGGGACATCTCCGATGATTCGTCCTGGACAAGCGAACACATCTATCTATGTGGAACTGGGTAACGGCTCGAATTTCGTATTTGATTTAGGTGAAGGTTCAATAGCGAACTATGTGGCGGCAGGTGTCGCAATGAATGAATTAGATCACATATTCATTACCCATTTACACGTTGATCACTACGGTTCCTTACCCTATCTATACCAATTCGGCGGCTGGAATGGACGCTGGGAAAAACCGTTAAATATCTATGGTCCAAGTGGCGCGACGCCAGAATATGGCACACGACATATGATTGAGGGAATGCAACAAATGTTGAACTGGCATACCGATGCCTTTGACGTATTCCCATCGGGCAACGACCTTGTAGTACATGAGTTCGACTTCCGAGACGATGGTGGTGTGATCTACGATCAAGACAATGTTGAAGTAATTCACTGGCGTCGCAGCCATGCAAAAGACGGCGCTTCTGGTTATCGCCTAAATTGGACACAAGAAGATGGTCGCGTACTTTCATTTGTATGGACAGGCGATGGTCGTCCAACAGAACTTGATTTGAAATACGCAAAAGGAGCAGACTTATTCATTACTGAATTACAAACAGAAACCTTCGGTATTTCATCCATCATCCAAGGGGTTCCACCGTTCTTAGCGCGCTACACCGTAGATACACACCACACTCCGGCTTATGCTGCTGGTTATGTGGCAAATGAAGTACAACCGCGCTTGTTTATGACAACGCACATGACATTCGACCCGTATCTAAACGAGGAAACGGTTGCCGAAGTCCGTGAGCACTGGAAAGGCCCTTATCACTTTGGCGCACCAGACGGCATAGTCGTTAACATGACAAAAGATAATGCATGGGTACGCGAAGGAATTTTACCTGACTTTCCGAATGCACGTGCGCCACAGTTTGACATGGCAGACGGCTCAGATTTTAGAATTCCGATGCCAAAGAAATCCCGTGCTGATATCCAGGAACAGGAGATTAGAGATCTCGAGTTAGATCCAAAGCTGTACTACCCAGAAGGTTACCACCCAGAACTATTAACCGAATGGCCAGTAGAGAGAGACATTGTTATCCCAGCAGAACAAGTGCCAGAAGCAATGAAGAAAGGGATGAATACAAAACAAGAGTATATGGACAGAGTGCGTGAACATCATAATCTAGAGCGAAAGTCAGTGAGTCGACCGACTGAACCGAGTGAAGGGGCAGGAACAGACAAAAAATAGGACGCGATTAAAGTAAGGGCATGATGGTCATGTCCTTACATAAAAAACGCAAACATTTGCCTGTTTAGCAATGTTTGCAAACCATTACTTTGGTTTACTTACGCAATATTTTGGAGTACATCATGAAAAAATCACTTCTAGTTATGGTCATATTCGGTCTTGTTTCTGGCTCTGTGTTAGCAAATGGACAATCGAATGCACACAATTATCAACCGGGTGCAACAAACAATTCAGAGCGTCTTTCGAATATCGATCCCGATTACGAACTAACGTTACCATCCGATAAAAAAGGCTATACGAGCTACGATAATACGTTCATGTCTGATGGTGGCACTTACACGACGTATGTTAAGCCTAACCCTTCAGACGATATCCATGTTGCTGATGAAGGGTCAATGACACTCACTCATGCTCAAGGTGGTGGAATAATGACCGAATACACCACTGGTATTGGTGCGGATACCTTCACTGTTATGTGTGGTTTCACTTCCGGCCCCTCTTTTTGGGCAGACAGTAAACCAGCAAATGTTTGTAAGGATGCACAAGCGTTAGCGGTTGCGTTAGAAGCGAAGGGTAAATGGGAGATAAAAAAAATGAATGACACAATCCCGCCGGCAAGAATAAGCTCTGACTCTTAATAAGCAAGGCAAAACACTCACTAAAACAAAGGAAATCACATACGAATCGTGCTGAATTCCCAATGTAACGTCACATAACATGCAAGGTAATATTCTATGAAACGCTTTTCAACAGCACTAATAATTCTATGTTCATTGGCGGTTCCCGCTACCGTTTCAGCAGCAACGCACGACCACAGTCATAACCATTATAATCCGACATTAGAACAACTAGGCAATGATATTGTTGGCTTAACCGTCTGCTATAAAAATGGTTATTTGTCCAACGAAGCGCAAGAACCTGCGTTTACAAATCTGATTAATCACGCCGACGTTTCCGGTGAGGAATTGGGCATGTATTACATGGATAAATTAGGACTAAAGGCAGAACAGATTATGAGTGATGACGAATCGAAGATGTTATGGAATGAAGCGTTTTGTTCAGAATTAACCAGAACTTACTTAGACAACAATAAACTGGCTGAAGCAAAAAAAACCAACCACAATGATCAGAATACACACAACCATGGACATAATAACAGTGGCCATAAAATGCTTAAAAAAGAAACGATTCAACAAGATATCGAACGTGGACGCCTTCTGAGCATCAACTAACACAAATCATTGATTTACCGGTTCCACCTCAAATGTGGAAGATGCTTAGGCTCTTCCACATTTTTTTGTATCCTTGTTCCCTTGCTTCCGCTTGAGCACAAAAGATACTCAGTCGTTCACTTAACCAATTAGCAGCAACGTAACAGTGCAAGTAACTCATCCAACTCATTCACTACTAGCGAAGCTTGGTCTGCAAAGTTCGGTGTTTGACCATGTGTGACCAAACATGACGCCATATTGGCATTCGCTGCTGCTTGCAGATCGTAGAGATAATCCCCCACATAAAGCACGCTAACAGTTGACAGGTTCCAATGATTTGCCAGTGCAACAAGTGAGTCTGGTGCAGGTTTAGCCGGGAAATCTTCACGGGTTATTATTTGCTCAAATTCGATATTATTGTGGCTCAATTTCAACGTGGTTGCTTGTCGGCAATTACGAGTCACAACCGCTGTATAAAAGTTGTTTTTATACAGAAAATCGAGTAGTTCATAACAACCAGACATAGGCTCAGACCTTAACGCGTCACTCATCTCATGATCTAAGATAATCTGATGGGCACGGTCTCTATCTTGCTTGTTGGACAAAGAATCCGAATAGGTGAGCAAATCTTCACTTAATGGGCAACCAATCACACCTCGTAGGGCCTGAAAATCCATTCCAGATGTAACCAACGTATTATCAAGATCAAACACAACTGCTTTAATACGATCTAAATCCATGTAGGCAATTCACCTTAAATTATCTGCTCATAAATAGCTCATCAAAGCATAGCATTTCTGCCAACGAGGGTTGAGCTTACACCTCCAATTTCAAATCTAAATCACCAGAATAGTAAACTCGCATCGATATTGTGTGATTGACGAGAAAGACCAATTACGCTTATAAAAAAGTGACGTCAGTATTTAAAACTCGACACCTACTTTAAATGTCATGCGCGCTTTACTGTATGGGTGATCGAGTTCTAGTCGCTCTGCATGTAAGTGCAAACGGTCGGCTTTTCCGCCATATAAAGCGTCTCCCACTATCGGCATATTTAAACCTAAGTGATGTGCACTGTGGACGCGAAGTTGATGGGTACGGCCAGTTTTTGGGTACATGTACACTTTACTAAGACCCGCTTTCACTTCAATCAACTGCCAGTGAGTTTCGGCATGTTTGCCATGCTCGTCACACACAAGTTGCCGTGGGCGATCATCAGGGTCACCGCGCATTGGTAAAGAGATATCCCCTTCTGATTGGGTGAGCTCACCTGTTAGAAGTGCTATATAGCGCTTTTGTACACCACGTGTGATGAATTGTTTTTGTAGGCTTTTGTTTGCACGTTTGGTCAGAGCAAACACCAATAAACCGGATGTTGCCATATCTAAGCGATGTATCACAAACGGGCCTTCAACGTTTGGAAATAAGGCTTGCAGGCGTGTATAGGCGGAATCTTTAATGGTTTTTCCCGGCACCGATAATAAGCCTGATGGCTTATTAATAACGACCATCGCTTCATCTTGAAACACAATTTCTAACTCTTTGTCTACCGCCCAATTTTTCTCCAAAGGATTGGGCTCAACATTCAAGCCTTGTAGCATGTGCCCCATGATAGGCTGACATTTGTTATTGCATGATGGGTAAAATGTCTTATGTTGACGAATTTCTGATTTAGGTGGTACGCCCCACCAAAATTCTGCCAAAGCTAGCGGTTTGAAGCCATGTTTATAGGCAAAGTGTAGCAGTTTTGGTCCTGCACATTCACCAGCTCCGGCAGGTGGAACGGGATTGCTTGTCGGGGCAAAGATATCGACCAAATCACGCATATGGCCACGATTATCGAGGAAACGATACTGTTTATGCAGCCTATGTTGTAAGGCGTTAGACAGTGTTTTATGTCGTTCTTTACGCTCTGCCAAATGCACCTGAAGGTTCGCCAAGCGTTGCTCTTTGATGGTTAATTTCTCATCCCACACGCGTTTTAAATGCTTGAGTATGTTCTTCTCTTTCACGCTTTGTTTACTCAAGCCATCCAATAGAGCGTTGAGCCGATCTGGAGCAAGCGTTTGTTCACCCTCTTTCCGCAACTGCTTACGGGTTGCGCGACGATCAATCATTACCTGACGATGTGCCTGTTCTTCTTGTTGGTAAGCGGCGCGGTCTGCTTTTATTTGTACGTTTAGCTCTGCCATTTCTGGATTTGCGGCCAACGCTTTGTATGCTGCGTTTGCTGTATTGATCGCATCGCTCTCGTCTCGGAAAAAACCTTCTTCCTCAAGCATATCGAAAACAGGCGGAACAAAACCGGGTACTAGATTTTGGTCAGCAATTTTGCCGGAAAATGCACTTAAAAAACCGATTTCTCCTTCCGGATTTTGTACGAGCAGCACTCCGAACATTTTCCCACGGCCACTACCTTCATTTTCTAAACCAAAGTCATGCTCGAAATCTGCCTGAGTTTCTAAGTGCTGTTGTAGTTGCTCGGCTGCCAATACGCATAAAGGATGCGGCATATAGTAGAACGGAAACGTAAATTGTTTCGGCAAATCATAGCCTTCGATAGCAATGTTAAATCGAGTAAAGCAGTGTTGAGGCGAGTGCATATTAAAAGCCGCGTGATAGGATAATTCTGAGCACGGATTGTACCTGTTTTTTGAGAGATTGCCATGAAGGGCTGTGCTTTCGGAATCTCCATTAATTAAGGAGCCCTAATTCATTAGACGTGGGGAAGATTTATAACCGGCGTTGTTGAACCATTCAGATTCAGAACAGATCTAACCTAAGCAAATTACTCTCTCATTTAATAACACATTTATCCCCATCAATAAGCAAGGTGGGCATTGAGGATGGTTCTCTCTAACTCCGAGACAGTTGGCATTCCGTAACACAGAAATGCTCCATTTATGCCGTGAAGTAAAACGCATATCAAAACGAACTGATTCACTAAATTTTTTGTAGAAGATGACAATTTGTTGTGGTGTGGCGAAATTTACACAGTTATTGAGTCACAATTGTCCCATTCTTTGCTACACCAACAAGCCCCTACCCCAGTTGAAACAACCTATAAAATGGGATGCTACCAATATCTGCCGAAGGGAATATCTAAAGAACTTGATCAGCTCTACCAAGTTGTCCATCAGAACATCAGTAAAGTAAGGAACTCACTACGAGTGTAGATAACCTTACTAAATCGATACGTCCTGCTTATCCGCAAGACTCATTGAAGAACAAGCTCAAAGTGCGACTGAACTGCGTTAGCAGATTTCTTGTTCAAACTCGCTTATGCCCCTTTTCAATTTAGAGTAACTTTTAAAACATAGTTGTGATGGCTGCGGTCGCCCTAGAATAATTTATCTAATAGCATCTATATTCGTAGCCAATTAATGCAAACCACTACAGTCGATAGCGATAACATTATTGGTTAACATGTTGGAACCTTCAGTTTTAATCTCACCTTTCTGGTTTAGATTGGTAAAGGAGGGAGAGGGTTCAATACATCATGTTTCAACGCTTAATATCCTGCTTAATTCGAGTACCGTTTGACCTAGTTTCCCTAATCGGTGTTGTGTCTACTCATTATTGGTCGATTCAGTTTCTGGAGTCTTATCATTTTCTAGCGACCGCAGTAACCATCCTTTAAAGACGTCTAATACTTGTTCTAAGTCCTCTCTAAGAGGGGTATACCAATACGCAGCATTGCCTGTGAATGTTAATGAAGGATGACTAGTTAATTTACCAGTTTGGAGTTCTTCCTCTACTAATCCTTTAGGTATGAAGGCAATACCCTGACCAGACAGCGCCGCACGGATAACCATGGAGTAGTATCCGTAGCGAATGACGCGATCTGGGCGAACTTTATGTGTGTCAACAGAACTTGTAAAGTTCTCCCAAAGAAATGGTGTGCCACCGTGCTCTAAAAAGGTGCAGTTAAGTAAGTCGTTGAAGCATTTTGGTGAGCCGTTACGTATCCAATAGTCAGGTGTAGCAACGAGTAAAGCTTCTTTTCCAAACAAATATATACTGTTGTTGTTAGATACTGGCTCGGTGCCAAAAGAGAAAATCGCATCAGGCTTTTCACTTTGACAAGCGTTGCTGAAATTCGTAAATTGAACTTCTATATCTGGATACATATCTGTAAACGTTGAAAAACGGGGTAGTAACCACCTGTCTCCAAATATTGGGAGTACTTGAACTCTTAAAGTTTTTCTCTGCAGGTTAATACGAGCGACTTGTAATGCTGCATCTTCCATTGCTTTGATAGCAATAGATGCTTTTTCTATATATATGTACCCTGCTTCAGTTGGAATCATGCCATGGCTAGTACGTTGAAACAGAGGGTAGCCTACCAAATTTTCAACCGCAATAAGTTGCTTACTAACTGCGCTTTGAGAAAGGTTTAAACTACGTGCTGCCGCGGTGGTAAAGCCCCTACGACCGATTTCTACAACGGTTTGAAGACCAATTATAGAAGGTAGGCGTGAATATCCAGATTCTATCATTGAAATCATCCTTTATTGACGTTGTACTCTCAACTTGTCCAAACATAATCCTGTAACAAAGGACAACAGTTATCGTTAGGTTATGCAATATTTGCGCCGTCATTCATATAATGAACTTTGTTCTAAATTGCATTTATGTTGCCTAGTCGTTTTTGTCATGGCCTATATGAAATATGGTCGTTGGAACTTAAAAAATAATACTGCCATATTGGTTGTCACCTAAAGGACTAATTACGGAGAAGACAAATGACTAAATCGACAACCAATTTATGGGGTGGTCGCTTTAAAGCTGGCGCATCTGAAGCGTTAACTCGCTTATCACGCTCACACCCCACTTATTTTCGATTATTCTCAGAGGATATATTAGGTTCTCAAGCTCATGCTTTAGAGCTCAAACGAGCTGGAATATTAACCAATGAAGAAGCAACGACTATTAAAAAAGCGTTGTCGAAAATTCATAAAGATATTGAGTCAGGTGACGTTGTTCCTGAGGAGCAAGATGAAGATGTCCACAGTTTTCTTGAACGTATCTTAATGCTACGACTAGGCGCTCTGGGCGGAAAGTTAAGAGCTGGGCGTTCACGTAATGACCAAACATCAAACAATACTCGTTTATATCTTCGCCGCATAGCTCGTGAAATTACAGTATCGCTTATTGAGGTGCAAGAAGCTTTAGCTGAACAAGCTCAAGCTCATGTTGAAACTATTTTACCGGGTTTCACTCACCTTCAACCGGCACAGCCTGTATCCCTGGGTCACCATTTGATGGCTCATGCGCAGTCTATGCAACGTGATATTCAACGTTTTGAAGATTGGGATAACCGCTTTAGTACATCTCCATTAGGTGCTGCTGCACTGGCTGGTTCAGCTATTGCCTGTCGTCCTGAATTGTCCGCAATTGACCTTGGTTATACTGCGCCATGCGAAAACTCAATTGATGCCGTTGCAAGCCGAGACCATGTCGCAGAGTTCTTGTTTATCTGTTCAACAATAGGTATGAATTTGTCTCGTCTATCAGAAGAAATCTGTATCTGGAGTTCTAAACAGTTTAATTGGACCAAACTTCATGATTCCTATTCGACAGGCTCTTCAATTATGCCGCAAAAGAAAAATCCAGATATCGCAGAATTAACACGTGGTATGTCTGGTAGCATGCTTGGTAACTTAGCTGGGTTTTTAGCCACAATGAAAGCTATGCCATTGGCGTATAACCGAGATTTAGCCGAAGACAAGCGAGCTCTATTTTCGAGTATTGATTTATTAGAACTCATCCTTCCCGCTTTCGCAGGTATGGTTAAAACTCTTAAGTTTGATGTTGCACGTTTACGAGAAGATGCTAGTAAAGGGTTCACGTTAGCAACTGAAATGGCGGACTGGCTGGCGTCGAATGGAATCCCATTTTCTGAAGCACATGATATTACTGGTATTGCTGTATGCTACTGTGAAGAAAAAGATATCGATCTAACAGATCTAACTGTAGAAGACCTACCTCATATCGATTCACGATTATTGCCTGATGTATTGAACGTTATTGATTTGAAAAAAGCAATTTCGTCACGTGTTGGTTACTTTGCTACGGCTCCAGTCAGGGTTCGAGAGCAAATCGAAAGATTTAATAAAGAGCTAAAACGTTCAAAATTGTGGGCGCTTGAAACTTTGTCATATTCGAAGCTAATGTAATCAATCAGATAATCAAGGAGTGATGACTATGTCTACTGACGTATTGGCTAAATTAGATCCATATCAAATCTCACATTTAGAAATACAAACCCGAAAGCATACCGGAAGAAAAATCACCGCTTTTATTACGCTCGCTATTGTGGCGTTTATCGTACATGCCTTTATTAACGGTCAAATTGAATGGGATGTTGTTGGAGAGTTTTTGTTCGCACCAGCCATTATGGATGGGTTAACAAACACCATTGTTATGACAATTTGTGCGATGTTTGTTGGCCTCGTTTTAGGTGTTGTTATTGCGATTATGCGGATATCGGGTAACCCGGTCCTCATTACAATTGCAACAGGGTATGTTTGGATATTTCGTGGGGCACCAGCTCTACTTCAGTTATTACTTTGGTTCAATTTGGCGCTGATATTTCCAACTATTGGTCTGCCAGGTTTTTTTGAAGTTCGTACCGTGGATGTAATGACACCTTTCGTTGCCACAATGCTTGGACTTGGAATACAGCAAGGTGCATATACTTCTGAAGTGGTTCGTAGTGGTTTACTCGCTGTTGATGTAGGCCAATATGAAGCGGCGAAAACACTTGGCATGACTCAGATGAAAATGCTGCGCCGTATTGTATTACCACAAGCAATGAGAGTTATGGTTCCGCCAATCGGTAATGAAGTGATCGGTATGGTGAAGTTGACCTCACTCGCTAGTGTTATTCAGTTCTCCGAAATTTTGCATAATGCTCAAATTATCTACTTTGCTAACACTCGTGTTTTAGAGTTACTTCTTGTGGCAAGCTTTTGGTACCTCGCCGTCGTGACTATTTTATCCATAGGACAATATTACATCGAACGCTACTTCGGTCGTGGCCACCGTAATGCTAATGATAACAACTAAGGTGAACCCGATGAGCGATAATTTACTTGTTAAAGCAATTGATGTGTCAAAAAGTTTTGGTGATTTTAAAGCATTAGACTCTGTCAACTTTGAAGTCAAGCGAGGTGAAGTGTCTTGCATAATTGGGCCTTCTGGCTCTGGGAAAAGTACGCTACTGCGCTGTATTAACTTATTAGAAATAATGGACTCAGGTGGTATTTGGGTTAACGGTGAATTAATCGGATACAGGCAGGAAGGCGATAATCTATACGAGATCAGTGATGCTGAAATTGCGCGTCAACGAACCAAGATAGGAATGGTATTTCAGCGCTTCAATCTATTTCCTCATATGACCGCGATTGAAAATATCATTGAAGGCCCTGTTCAGGTGCTAAATGTGCCAGAAAATGAAGCAAGGACACATGCGAAGGAATTACTCAAAAAAGTAGGGCTATCAGATAAAGAAAATCAATATCCATCTGAGCTTTCCGGCGGTCAGCAGCAACGCGTGGCTATCGCTAGAGCCATGGGGATGAAACCTGATTTGATCTTATTTGATGAACCTACATCAGCGCTCGATCCTGAATTGGTATCAGAAGTATTAGAAGTAATGAAAGATTTGGCGGCTTCTGGTATGACAATGGTTGTTGTAACACATGAACTCGGGTTTGCTCGTCAAGTCGCAGACCGAGTGGCGTTCATGGAAGACGGAAAACTTGAAGAATACGGTACTGCAGAAAAGGTACTGGTTAATCCAACTAACCCTCGAACTGCGAAATTTATCCAAGCAGTAAATAGCTAATACATCATTAATCGGAAAGGAAACCACAATTATGATCAGTAAAGTAACCAGCGTAATTTTAAGTTTGTTTGCTGTTGGCGGCGTTCAGGCGGCAGAACTTCCAGCACAGTATAAAGAGTCAGGAAAAATGGTGATTGCCAACCAACCTAACTATCCACCGATGGAATATCGAGATCCAAAAACGAATAAGTTATTGGGCGTTGATATCGATTTAGCATTGGCACTAGCTAAAGAACTTAAAGTAGAAGTTGAATGGGCAGATATCGGTTTTGAACAAATGGTCTCTTCTTTGGTGACTGGCCGAGTAGATCTTATTCATAGTGGTATGAGTGACCTACCAAAACGCCGTGATAGCCTTGTTTTTGTTGACTATATGAAATCGGGCGCACAATTCTATACCGATTATAATCGTCGTAGTGAATTCCAAACACCAACGGATTTTTGTGGAAAAACTGTGGGTATGAGCCGTCGTACATCATTCCCTGATGAAGCGAAAAAGTGGAGCGATGAAAACTGTGTAGCAAAAGGAAAACCAGAGTTAAAAGTTGTTGGCACAGAAGGATCTGCAGACGCTCGAATTCAGCTAAAACAGGGCCGTTTAGATGGCGCGGTTCAGGGTTCAGAAACTTTGCCATATCTACTTCAGATAGAAGAAAATACTTACGTAATTGTGGGTAAACCCTTCACTGCTGTTTTTCAAGGTATTGGCTTTGACAAAAAAGCGGTTGGCTTGAAGGATGCTTATGCGTCTGCGCTAACTAAATTGATGGCATCTGGTGAATATCAAGCAATTTTTGATGGATACGGACTTGGTGAAGCAACACTTGATGGCCTTTATGTCAATGGTAAAGCTGTTAAATAAACTCACTTCTCGTGTCCTGATATAACAGGGCACGATTTTCTAGGCAGTAGTTATGGTAAATTCTCCTCTGCAAACTCTTTGTGAGTTTATTGCATCACTTAAATATGAAGATCTGCCCAATGATGTGGTAGATAAAACCAAAGTGCATATTACGGATACGATTGGATCAGCCTTAGCTGGTACGTGTTCATATGAGTTTCAACAAGTGACTCAATTTCGATGTGGTAGACCAACTTCTTCAATATGGGGAACGGAATACTTAACTTCACCACGTGAAGCTGCTTTTATTAATGGCGTTGCTTCCCATGTGTTCGAACTTGATGATTCTGGTGGCTGTGATCACTCTGGATCGGTTGTAATTCCTGCGGCCTTAGCCGCATTATCACTTTCAGAAAAACCGGTAACCGGCAAAGATTTGATCGTCTCTATTGTTGTGGGTTATGAAGTAGGCAGACGAATTTTGGATTCTACAGGCGGATACAATGCGCATAACTCCATTGGATGGCATTCTACCGGAACATGTGGGACTTTAGCGGCGGCGAGTGCCGTTGCAAAGTTGTTGGATTTCGACGCAACAAAGTGCCAACACGCGATCACACTTGCAACCAGTTTTTCATCAGGACTTTGGGCGTTCATTCATGATGGCTCCCAGGCGAAGAAAATTCATGCAGGACGAGCAGCTGAAGGTGGCCTACTCGCCGCTCAATTGGCAGATAAGAACTTTACGGGGCCAAGCCAAGTGTTCGATGATGTTTGGGGGGGATTCTTCAAAACATTTAATCAAAGCAGTGGCGATATATATAAGCTCGTTGAAGAGTTAGGGCACGACTGGAAGGTACGCAGAGCAACTATTAAACCTTATGCATCTTGCAGAGGTGCTCATTCTTCAATTGATGCATTGATTGATCTTTTGGAAGAGAACAAGAGGCTCACAATAGATATCGAAAGCATTGAAGTTGAATTAAACCCAATGTTGATGAATATGTGTGGTTCCAAATCATATCAAAGCTTAGCTGCGACCCAAATGAGTTTGCCTTATGCGCTAGCAGCTTACATCGTTCATGGTTCCTCTCGGCTAGAAAGTTATTCCTATAAAAAGCGTTACGACCCAAGAATTCAAGACTGTTTTTCTAAGATGATAATGAAGGTCAATCAAGATATGGGGGAAATGGAGGAACCCCAAATAACAGTCATGTTTAAAGGAGGTTACCAGGTTTCGAAAACAGTTCCTCGTGCGACAGGTTCAGCGGAACGGCCTATAACAACCGAAGCACTACATGCTAAATTTTTTAGTCTCTCGAAGATGGCTTTACCGAGTTCCGAAGTAACAACGCTACACCAAACCTTGATGGCGCTTGAGCAGTTAACAGATTGTTTTCAATTGGATGCGTTATTGTCACTAGAATCGACCCAGCAAAACGTATTTTCTTAGAGGTAATAAATATGGACTTTGATCTTACACCTAGACCATTGAATATGGCACCACCTTCTCCACAAATGGTATGGCCTAATGGCGCTAAGAGCGCTTTATGCATTGGATTTGATGTAGATGCGGAGACTGCATGGATCGGCAATAACCATTCAAATGTCGACCGCCTAGTTACTGCTTCCCATGGAGGGTATGACGCACGCGTGGGTATTAGAAAAATACTTGATTTGCTTAATGAATTGGAATTGAAAGCGACATTTTTCATCCCCGGTTGGACAGTTGAAGCGCACACTACGGCGTGTGAACAGATATTAACTTTTGGTCATGAAATTGCTCATCATGGTTACCTACACAAGCGCCCAGAGCGCTCAAATATGGACGAAGCGTTTGAAGAAATAGAGTTAGGTTTAGATGCTTTAAAAAGCAAACTAGGTGTTGTTCCCGTTGGATATAGAGCGCCTTCTGGAGAGAATTTTTCTGAGTTACTTTGCCACTTAAATTCAAGAGGAATTATTTACTCCAGCTCGTTTCGCGATGACATTACGCCATATCGTCATGTTTTGTACAATGGACAAAAAGGGCCAATTGAAATTCCGGTTAACTATGCGTTTGACGATTGGAATTTTGGTATGACTGCAAGAGTGTCTCCTCAACCACTGTTCGGTAAAGACCATATTTTACCGATTTGGGTAGAAGAATTTGAAGGTACGCATGAATGGGGAGGAGTGACAACATTAGTATTGCATCCGCAAGTCTCGGGGCGCCCAATGAGATGGCGAATCTTGAGAGAATTTTTGCTGTATGTACAAAATAAAGGTGATGTATGGATTGCGACTGGTGAACAAATTGCCCGCCATTATGAACAGTTTGAAAAATCTCTCTGATTATCTAAATACGTCAAGCGTGGATCTATGGATCTATCACGCTGTCGTTTTGGATTTATACTCTCGAAATGTTCTACAATCGAATAAGGCATCATTCTTATCTTGATGGTAAGAGCCCTAAGGTGTTTTATCAGTCTCAAAATGAGGCTGATAAATGTCGATGGTTCTCTAAGCTGTCCAATATTTAAATCTCATGTTGTATGAATTAATGTTGGAACACGACTCGCAATGTGGACAGAGGTGTTGTAATGATTTGGCTATTCAATTGGTTGTTCTCAGAGGTTCCAGATATTTATGCCATAGTAGGGGCCGTTATTATAATAACCAGCGTTGTCATACCTAATCTGATAAAACTAAGACAAGAAAGCCGAATTTAAGTGCCTTTCAATACCCTCTCACTGCTTAGCGATCAGCCAATGACGAAAGGATAACGGACAGATGTTTTACGAGCGTCAGGACTAGGTGAAGAAGGGATGACCAGTTGGCATATACAATTTGAACAAATAGAACCAGAAGGCCATCAAAAATTTCTTGAATTTTTAGGCATTGAAACTTATAAAATCGACAGTATAAGAAAATGGTCAAAATAATAAGTTTTGTTTCCACGGATTTTGTCCAGTTAGACCTTACATTATTGAGCTACCTGCTTTACCTGAGTTAATTTACGAATTACTAAATTAGAAATATCATTGGCACACTTATGTCCAACAACGCTCTAAAGGGACAATTTGTCCCTTTAGAGTTTAGAGCAAAGACTATTGGCACTTGCTAGCACGAAAATGTGCCCCAAGACGAGTTAGCGTCATTACTTACAACATATCTTAGCGTTTCGTTTTGACTTAGTTTATCTAATTCAGAAGTGCTCCCAACTTGCTAGATATTACTTCCCATTAATTCGCGAAGCGTTTTTTTTAACCAAATAAGTTTAGGGCTGTAAGAGTTGCGCTTATGCCAAATCATAGTGAATGGAATAACCAGTTGTTCAAGTTGATTGCGATCAAGAGGGATTGGTAGGGCGATAAGATCGGGGTGCATTTGTTTTATGTACTGCTCACAGTATTGTGGTGCGGTGGTCAACAACTCGTGTTCGGGTTGTGCTGCCATATATAAGGCTTGTTCAAAACTAGAGAGGGTCAAACCTAGAGAGCGACTTTTCCCTAACTCTGCTAAAACATCATCAAGCGCCCAGTGCTCCCGTTTCTCCCAAATTATATTGATATGTGAATACTTTAGGAATGTATCTAGAGTCCACTCCTCATCCAATGCAGGGTGATCATTACGTAAGAATACTCTTGGATGGTCATAGAATAGCACTTCAAAATCAATTGAATATGGGAGTAAGTCTAACGACTCTTTTGACCTAGGATGAGTTTCACGGCCAGTAAAGGCAATATCAGCTTCACCGTTAACCAGTGCCTCTATGGAGTCATAATCCCAATTGCTTGTTTTTACGGTGGCGTTTGGGTAATGCTGATGCATCTTTGTCAGTAGCTGGTTAAGAAAAGTTAGTAATAGCGGTGATTCAACCTGCAGATTAAAGTGGACTTTGTTAGGAACAGCTTTACTTCTTTTCTCTAATAATTGGCTACTCATTTGTAGCCATTCAGAAAGATCTTGCTCCATGCCTTCAACGAGAGGCGTAGGAAGTAAACCTGAGGGTGTTTTCACAAATAACGCATCGTCGAACCAATCTCTAAGCTTATTTAGTGATTTACTTACTGTAGAGGGGGTTACGTTGAGCTTTTTAGCCGTCTTTGAGACACTGCGTTCTTGTACTAATAGCTGCAACGTAAACAGTAAATTGAGATCAAGGCGAGAAAGGGATTTTTTCATGGTTAGGATCTGTTGTTTTTGCCCTCTCTAATAGTAATAGAACAACACTAATGATACTACCTACCATTAAAATTAAGGTAAGAATGTTCAATGCACTCACATTGAGAACTCCCATTAACCAAATGTAGATTGCAGAAAAAGTAACGTGACTTATGCAAAGTATTGAGCTTGCTACCCCTGCTCGTTGCCTATATGGTGCAAGAGCCTGACTCATAATGACACCAAAACCCATAGAGAATGCAACACATAAACATGCAAAAGAAGCGGTGAAGTAATCGATCTCAAGGTTTAATTGGTGAGAACACAATAACCCTATTGCAGAAACCAAAAACAGAATTTGCCCACCAAATATCAAGGTACTTTGATTTAAATAGTTCAAAGCAAGTGGCGTAGAAAATGAGGTAATCATACTTGCAAGTGCTGTATAAGCCATAATTGATGCATATGATCCACGGTCGAGTTCAAGCGTTCCCATGATCACCATTGGCGATACGTTCACATAGCTAAGAATGATGGTTACACCTAATGATGAGATTAATAGACGTTTTACAAAATAACTATTGGCAAAGCTTTCTGTAGTATTTGAACTTTCAGTTTTGGTACACGACTTATCTAGTGTTTCTCGTAGTATGAAAGTGGCTATAACAAAAACCAAAATACCAACCCCCGCCATAACAGTAAATAATGTACGCCAAGGAGAATAGATCATGATCATATGCCCAATAACAGGTGCGATAACTGGGATGACGCAGATTATACCATTGAGCATCGACAGCACTTTTGCTCTAATTTCGTCGTTGAGTACATCTCGCAAAATAGCAAACGCAACTACGTAGCAACCGCCTGCTCCAACCCCTTGAAAGAGCCTCGAAATTAAGAAAGTTATTATTTGATCAGTAGTGCCTGCAATCAATGAGGCGACGATAAATATGATACTACTAACGATGACAACAGGCTTTCGGCCCACTTGGTCGGCAATTTTTCCAGCAATAAACATAGTGGTTGCCATACCTGCTAAGTAAATAGAAAAAGCCATGTGAAATTGTGATTCAGTTGCATTGAAATCAGCAGCAATTTGGGGCAACCCAACAAGGTAAAGGTCGATAGCAGTTGGATAGAGCAGTACAAAACTGAAGCTGCATAGTAAAAATCGATTCATTAGAACCTCTAAACTTAAGAATATGGTACAAGTTTAAAGAAAATTGGTTAATTACGGTGAGTGAACAAGACGACAACGGGTATGTCGTGTATGGAAAACTGTAGTGGCGCTTTACTATTTGGGATACGTGAAGTTATTCGAACGGTCGAATGAATCCGAATCGGCTGACAAGGTTCTGCGCAAAAATGTGTCAGCAAGATAGTTGCTACATAAACTTCTCTTTAGACTTTTCGCTAAACGAAGAAACTATTTTACCTTAGTACTACAAACTGTTGGGATAAGGCACGATTTTTTATCAGCCGATATAATTGCAGAACACACACGCCTTGTTTCTATTTAAAGAGTAATTCAGGTCACCAATTGCCCACTCTACTTTGACTTTTTCTGTAAATAGATTAACTTTACTTCACGCACTTAAGAAACTATCTTATTGATAATAATCATTTTATTGATGATATATATGTTACTTATTGGATATGACAAATTGAAATAGTAAAATAGGATGAAGACTATATGAAATGGATTTTCATAAATGCATGCATCATTTTCGGTAATGTCGGTATGGGCTTTCATTATATCGTTACGCATGAATACGTCGATTTCCCACGTTTCAGACATATTGAAGCCAGCATTTATAGTCTGATTGTCTTTGTTCTCTTATTCATTGTGCTCGCCATCCAACATTGGCTTAGTCACCCAGATAAGAAGTGGATCCGTGCTGGGTGGAGAAGTCCATTTTCACTGAGAGCAGGTCTTCTGCAACCTCTATTCTTGTTTGGTTGGTCTTCTGTTTTATTGGGTGCTGCCACATCTACTGCAATCTGGTATTTTTACAGCGATTATCAGGCTCTTAACAGCTTAATAATTATGTTCACTGGGTGCATTACGTCGGCAGTAGCCGATCTTAGTAACAGAATATTCAAGTCTCGATTAGCATAATTATACCGACTGTCAAAAAACAGCACAAAAGCTTCAACTTATTAATACTCCACACAAATGGGTAACCACTAATGAATAGAATCTTAAGTCTGACCATTATTTTACTTGCTCTATTTTCTATAAACTCTCACGCTTCTGACAATTTTGGACACTATCGGGCGCTATTTAAAAACCATCAGTTTGCCCAACTGGAAGAGGAGCAAAAAAAGGTCAACGAACAGTTTATTAATAGTGATAAAACGTGGACAGAATTTTATTCTGCATTCTTTTGTCTTTACTACGATCGTGATTTTCAGGATAAATGGTTAGAAAAAGCGATCGACGATCTAGAAGCATCTAGCTCCGACTCTGCTTATCGTCTGCTTAACCTTGGCATCTATTATACTGAATTAGGTTACGAAATTCGTGGTTCTGGGTGGCGAAATACTGTGAGTGATTATGACATCAAGAAGATGTACGACAGCTTCGCTATCGCGGCACAATATCTGAATCAAGCTCTTGAGAAAGACGCCAGTTTACTTGCGGCCTACCAAAACCTGATATCGATTGCAAAAAATGAGTCAGGAAAAGAATCAGATGACTATATTGCGGCAACATTTCAGCAAGCCTTACAAGTTAAAGGGGACAATTTCGCCTTGGCTAAGACCGTACTCTACGCCAAACTCCCTAGATGGGGCGGTAGTTATGTTGAAATGGAAAACATGGTGGACATGTTAAAGCCTCATTTTTCTTCCAACATGACAGATTACAACAAACTCAATAGTTTTCTGATACATGACAAATTGGAAAAACATATAAAAAAGCAGAGATTTAAGCACGTACTGAGAGAACTGGAACCTTACCAGAATATCCATTCATTTGTCATTCAACAAGATCTTGCAAAAATCTATCGCGATACTGAAAAGTGGGAGAAGTGCTATCAACACGCAAAAATAGCAGCAGATGAAGCCCCATATTCGGATATTCAAGGCGTACTTGGCATATGCGCCAATAAACTAGAAAAATGGGAAGAATCTATACAAGCTTATATCAAGCATTTTGAATTAAATGGGCCAAACGCATGGACTCTGTTCTATCTAGCCGACGCCTATGAACACCTAGGATATTATGAGATTGCATACCCTTTGTATAAAGAGTCCATAATAATAAGAGCCGACTATAAACAGTATTCTTTAAGGCATATAAATAAGATTAAGGATGAGCATCCAGACAAAACCAATCTGAAGATAGCCGAAGCTTATAAAAAAATTGGTGTTGGTGGCTGATGACGACTCTGATAAATGCAACATCTGGCACTTCATTTATTGAGGTGTCTGTTGCTAACTTAGCAAACTCAATAACAGGTTTGTCTACAAGTAAGCTTGGATAGACTTATATTCATGTGCGAACAGATCAAGTGCTTTGTCAAATGAATCGGATCGTAAGCGAGGCAGCACACTTAAGGTTACGCACCCGCAACAAGCATAAATGTGATAATTCCAATAACAAGAGCCTTTGGTAGAAAGCTTTCAAATGACATAATAAGCACCTCAATTTAGGAATGTAAACGTCTGTTTTTTTTCTAAAACTTATCACTAATTTAGTGGGTTAATTCAAAGCACGATATCCCCTACCCAACATACAATTTCTCATTAGATCGTCGCGTTCATTCTGATTTGAATTTTCAGCAGATTTTTTAGAGCCTCTGCCCGATAACACCCCAACAGTCGTCCCAATAGCGGCACCTTTTTTCGCTGCACTGCTTCCTGAATTCCCGGAAATACTTCCCGCTAGCGCTCCTGCAGTTGCCCCTCGTAGACCTCGCTTAACCCCCTGCTCGGCGGCCCCAGCCGATTTATGCTGACCGACATTAACGAGTAAATCGGAGCATTGCTGCTGATCCAGATTGAATTGAACAGAATCGTACTGTAATTCATCAAACATCAAAGTATGCCCATTGGCATAGGTGGGTGCAATCGAGAATAGAACAACACCCGCTACTGCGAGAGCGTTGTTAAATAGATTTCGTTTTTTCATGTGTATCTCCAGTAATGGGGGGCTTGATTAGCTACTGGAAATTATGAAGTTAGATTTGATTTATGTTTAGAGAGCACTTCTCTTAATTCTTCTCGTATTTGCAGGTGTTGTTTATCCTTGAAATAGCGCCGATGGTACAGCATCCGAAATTTAATAGTATTAAGCTCAAGTGGAATGGGATGAATTCTCAACCCAAGTACAGGTGCGAGCTTTTCAGCAAAAGAACGTGTAGAGGCAGCAATCAAATCCGTCGTACTGGCAAGCATTAACATACTCGATATGGAACTCGTTTCTATCTTAACACTACGAGGTTGAATATCTTTGTCAGACAGAAACTCCACCGTATTCATGTCACCACGCTTAAATCTAAGCGCTATATGTTGCTCTTGGAAATATTCGTCGTGGCTAAGGGTTTCTCCAATTCGTGGATGTCCAATCCGAGTGAGACAGACCGCCTCATCTTCGAACAACGCCTCCTCTATTAATGAATGCTTTTTACTGGATATTACGTCTATCACTATATCCACTTTTTGAGAAATGAGAGCGTCAAACAACGCACTCTCTTCAAGTGGTGCTTCACTGAATCGCACCCCCTTAACATCGCTTACGAAGTGAATTAGGCTCTCAGTACAGTAAACATTGAGATCATCCGTTTGTTTCTCGATGTTCCCCATAATATTGAGCGGGTCCTCAATTTTATTCGCAAGCGATACCGCCGCACCAGTCGGAGCGATTCCTCGACCTTCACGAACAAAAAGTTTCTTACCTACAACCGTTTCTAAACGTTTGATTGCAGCACTAACGGCTGGTTGGGTTAAGTCTAATTGTTCAGACGCTGCAGTGATTGAACGCTGTCTATATACCGCAAAAAAGGTGGTGAGTAGATTAAGATCCAAAGCTTTAGCCTCTTATTTATAATAGTGGCGACGAAAGGTCTTATATTCAATTCGGATAAGACTGAGACATTATGCCACCTTAGTCGTTCAATTGTCGTCTTCCCTAGATTTTAATCTGCAACGAAAAGAACATTCATAAGCGAATAGTTAAGCGATTCAGAAAGAAAACAATCGCTAGGATTGGGCAATCCTAGCGATTGTGAAATTATGGGTATTTTCAACCGCAGATCAGCGTGTTAAAGAAAAAAGTAATTGTTCGATTTCTTCCCCCAATAGTGACTCTTTTTCATACAACTTATTTGCTACTGAGTCTAAAGAAGATCGATGTTCAGTTAGCCTCTTTTCTACTGAGTTTTCTGCTTTTATTATCCATTGCTGTACCGCGGTTTGGGCGTTTAACAGCAATTCACTCTCTTCGTATTTGGTGAGCATTCCAACGTTTACCGGGCCAATTGAAGGCTCGAGTCCGCCTTCGTATATAGCGTGCATCGCTAAATTCGTTGCCTTACTTATATCATTGGATGCGCCTGAACTGATTTCATCTGCTTTTGCAGAAAAAAGCTTTTCAGCGACTCTTCCCGCCAATAACACCTCTAACCGATTCATGATACGAGCGACCGAATAACCTTCATACTCCTCTTCTGCTCGAGTCGCGACAAAACCCAACGCCTGATCCCGCGGTTCAATCGTGACAAAGTCAATCTCTTGTTTAGGGAACAACAGCGATGAAACAAGAAGGTGCCCAGCTTCATGATAGGCTGTACGCTGTTTCTCACGCTCGCTTAATACAATATTCTCACTTGGCGATCCGTAGGACACTCGCACCATGGTTTTTTTGAGCGCTTCAACCGTCAATGGATTATTTTCACCCACCACTTGATAAATTGCTTCTCTAAATACTTGGTCGATTTGAGCGGAAGACATCCCTCTTGATGATGCAACCAAGTCATTTAAGTCTGCGGTGACAAACTCAACGTTATGCCTTGCCGAAAACTTAGTAAAGAACTGTTCTCGTGCATTGCGATTAGGTAAATCACAAAAAATAGTTTCGTCAAATCGTCCTGGGCGGACAATAGCACTGTCTAACAACTGTGGGTGGTTTGTTGCCGCCATCACAAATACCGCATCATCAACTGACACAAACCCATCCATTTCTGAAAGTAAAGCATTGACGGTTAGGTTGCGATCGCGGTCGGCGCCTTGTTCACTGTCAGAACGACGGGATGCAATGGCGTCAATCTCATCAATAAACACCATCGACGGAGCGTATTTTCTTGCCGTAGCAAACAACTTTTTAATATTTTGTGTCGTCCCACCAGAACTAGAAGATGACAACTCAGAAGCTGAAACCGCAAAAAATGGCAGTCCACTCTCCCCTGCCACGGCTTTCGCTAAAAGCGTCTTGCCCGTTCCGGGAGGCCCTGCAAACAGGAAACCACTTGGGATAGGCACACCAAAATGGCTCAGTTTTTCCGGTGTTTTAAGCCAACTAATGACGTCTATCAACCGTTTTTTTGCTCTCTCCAATCCAATGACGTCATCTAATTTGATCGTCGGTAGGCTCATCTTAAACAAGTCGTTTGCTCGCAAGTCATCCGTTTGTACTACCTGGTTCACTGATTGACGGTGAAATAAAACATTAAAGCCCTGCTCTGACGGGGTGACGGAACAGTGATAGCCCAATGCCTCCCTGCGTCTTGTCATATTGGATAAATCGTGTTCTATCGCCAAATAGTATTGTATTCGTTCTATCATTGAGGGAAATGAATGTTCAAATTTTGACAACTCAAGACTAAAATGTTCTCTCACATCATGAGACAGACTAACCGAGTCATCTTGTTCGTCTTCATTCACTATACGATAGGTAAAGATAGGAAGCTTACTGTGTTTATCTAACTCATCCGAAAGAAAATACAATAACGAACTGTGGCTATTTTCTATCGTATCAATATCAATAAGTAGCGCGTCTGGAAGGTGTTTTTCTATGGCGCTTTTTATCTTATCTTTATCACTGCAAAGAGAAACATCATTCTTCATACTGGTACAATTAAGCAGTTCAAAAACTCTCGAGTCATTATCTAACAGCAGTAGTTTGCTATGAGAATGTGGCTGTCCGTGTTCTTCATTGTCGACCTGAACTTCAAACACCATCTTGTCGTGAGGAAACTGTTCAAAAAATGGCGTCGCCTTATTCAGGATTTGCGACTGAACTTTTGCTGAAACGCCCTTTAACCCTCGAACCGAAATGTCCGGCGCCATTGTTTTTAGCAAGAATCCGGCAAAGTTATCAGGCCAGCCAAAGGTAAGTTGCGGGTCAGGCATTTCTTTTTGTTCTAGTTCACGGTCGGCCAAACGCAAAAGATGGTTAATCTTGAGTGATGAGAAAACAATGGGGTAACCCTTCGCTAATCGGTTAACAAATTCTGGTGACAATTGCGTTTTACTCGACGGATTTTTAGAGCTGCGCAAAATGTCAAAGATACTAATAGAACGATTCTGTGGGTTATTCGCTATAATATCTTGGCCAAGGTTGGTCGTAAATATAATGATACATTGGCTAAAATCCACCACTTCTTGACTGGTTTGATCTTTAGCGAGTCCACTGTCTAATATCGACAACAGCGACTGAATGACTGTGCTGTGCGCTTTCTCTATTTCATCAAACAACAGTATTTGTCTCGGTTGCGCCCTAACAACATGGGTCAACATACCTAAGCTAGCGTCTACATATTGAATCCCAGTTCCAAATAGCTTTAAGCCATCACGACTGTCTGCATAGTGCTCCATATTAAATACGTTGAATTCATAGCCGGTTTTTTCGTATTCGTTTAACTCGCTCAATAACTGAGAAGCCAGAAATGTTTTTCCGACGCCTGATGGGCCAACAAACGTATAAATAGTGCGCGGTCCCTGTTGGGAATCAATACTCGACGTCAAATATCCTTGGCATAAACTGTTTATCGCACTTTCCTGACCAATCACTTTCTTACTCAGCTTTCGTTTTATACCTTGGCTAGATAAGGATCTAAAAACCAGATTATTTTTTCTTCTGTTATTGAACTCTATATAGCTGACATCGTCATTGTTACTGAGCATTAATTGGTCAACAAATGCCCCTGTACCCATTTTGTTATCGGTAAAAGCGTTCGCGAAGCAGTGTTGGACATAAGAAGAGAGCTTCAGTTTTGAAACACATTTCTTCGCGACTTGATACCAAGTAGAAGAAGGATCGCCAAAACTGCGACTCTCTGAAAAACGAAACAGGTTTGAACGCAGTGCGTACACCTTCTCACTAAACATCAATTGATAGCTTTGGCATTGAAAGTTCGAAGCAAGTTTATCTAATATGGCAGTTTCATGAATAAGCGCAGCCAGTATCGTCGCTTCCGTCACCTTAAGTTCTAATGCCGCCTCTTTCTCCAAATCTTCAATTGTTTTATCCGAATGCTGAGATAGGTATTCGGCCGTGGCGATAACGGCAATTTCTTCAATGAAATTCTTTCCTATGTTATCCATCATTGGATAACTTTCTGCTAGTGCAAAAGGGAGAAGAGGTTTCGATTTATTCGACCTATGGTCATTCGTGTCATAGGTAATTGATTCGTAAGAAGTTGGCTGATTCGACATAGATTGCTCCAATGGTGATTCATCTAACGCAGTTTGATTATGAAGATCATTCAAATCGACATCAGACACATTGCTCACCTGTTTTTCAATGGTTAGAAAGTCAAAATCCGATTCAATATGTAACCTATGTTCTTGTTCATAGTTGACAAACTTCTCTCTAACTTGAGTACAAAACGTTGAGACATCATAGTTCAAGTTATTGTCATCAGATGATGCAATAAGGTTAAAATGATCAGATATCAGCGTTGTACCACCCGCCTCTTTAATCGCAGTAATAATTTTTTCTTCATCCAAAATATCGATATTTATCGCCTCAACGAAACACAATCCTTCCTTATTAACCACAAGGTCATAGTTCAACATTGTCGACAAAAGACGTGGATCGTTAATTAATTTGTCTATGGCAACGAGTACAATGGGTAAGAGAGATTTACTGCTCGCTAAAAAGGTCGTCTCGAGTGGATTACCATTCCAAAAAATATGATTTTGGTTAAAGAAAGCCTTCACGAGATTATATTTATTCATTAATGAGTCCTAGCGCTGGATGATTAAGGTTTTAACACGATGAAAGAGTGTAATCTGAATTGAATTTCAAGCGTAATGCGGTGTAGATAATTAGTTTATCCAGTAGCTCATTAGGCATCACCCCGTCACTGGACTTGATGGCTTTAACGTTCATCTTACTTGTTCTCACTTTATACAACTATACGGTATAAATCCCAACAATAACATGATGAAAAAATTACAAAAATTTATTTTAACCGTATATGGTTTTGATTGGGAAACTACCCTATAATTCGCGAATATAATAAAATACACAGAAAAGTGCATAGATGAAATTTCTTACAATTAGTTTATTGGTTGGCTTATTTTTCGCTCTCCTTGGTTTTAAGAAGAACAAACCTCGCTTACAAAATATCGGTGTAAATGTTGCGGCCTTGATTGTTATTTATGTTGTCGCCTCAATGGCAGGCCCAGCACGTTACACCATTGATCTAGAACAATCACCGGTAGTTATTGACAATAAATCCTATCTTGTCGCGTGGAAAATTAATCGTGTACTTCCATTTGAATGGCTGGCAGTGGCCAAGTATGTCGACCATGATACAAAAACGGGTGGTATTGATCAGTACAAGAGAATACCGGAAAAGCAACGAAGAGAATTAAAACAAAGCTACCAAGGTGAGGGACTATTCACTCAATATTTAATATTTATTTTGTTCACTGCTTGGATCATTGTTTATAGAAAAAAAATAAAACGACGCCCTGTAAGTATCCATCTATCAACCCCGACAACAACGCAAGGGAAAATGAATAAACAGGCCATCAATGATTGCACCAGTTTGGTCGTACTAAATGAATGGATTGATACAATACAGAAAAAACCATTTTATCGGTTTTATTATAAGAAAAGTCGATTAGCGCTGTGCCACACGAGAAAAATATCCCTTCAAAAAGAACTCTCACAGGCATTCTATGCCATTGCCAAAAGCATCCACATTCGAGCTAATACGTCTTCCGGTGGAACTTTCGATAACAACAGCGAAAAAGGTTACCTACCACTTTGGGTCGCAAAAATGTTACTTAAAGGTGAATATGAATTCGGTATCGATATCGAATTGAAGGCTGAAGGACCTCACCCTAAGTTAGAACACCTGACAACATACGGCCGAAATGTTAAAAAATCAAACTCCGAAGAAAAAACCCATACCCTTGTTTGGCAAGACGATAGACCAACGGAAAGTATCAAGAAGACGATTGAAAAGCCACTCATCGACAGTATTGAAAGTTCGCTAAACGCTATTTTACCTAGAGGTTTGGTCACATTTTCTAAGGACAGTACCACTCGAATAAAACTGTCTATTTCATCTGTCGATTATACGGATAATGCTGATAATATCGTGCAATTTGCCTTAGGGGAGAAATACTACCTTTTCGCAACCCCGTCTTATCAACTTTCTACCAACATTCTTGGTTCTGGATTTTTGTTAAGCTCGAAGTCAGTACCATTGCAGAATCCTCAAATTACTGATATTTCAAACAAGGCATTAACGTCAGAACCAAAAATAAAGATGCCAAAGCCAAAAGAAAACAAAATACCAAGCTTCTGCACCAACATAGTAAAAGTAAAAATAATCTCTTCTGTAATCGAAACCTTATTTATTCCTTTACCTAGTAGTGGAGTAAAAACCTCGATGGCCGCGGCACGCAAGATTGATGAGTTATATACAGAACTGGCAAACGACGTGCAGTCTGCGGTATTAGATGAACTCACAAGTGAAGCGATGGACATCGCTATACAGAACATGATAGAGAACGACCCGGTGATGTTTGTTTCATTACTAGACAGCGTAAGTAGCGAACTATTATCTCTGGGCATTGAGCAAGAGCTACTCAGTGAAATGGCAAGCTCCATTATGGCGGAAGTCGCCGCAATGGCAATTACAGGTTTAATAGAGGATTAACAGATGATCAGACTATTTACGTTATTATTAAGCTTGGTCATTTCAAGTAACGCGATGGCAAGTTCAGGAATCACTGGCACCGTTTATCGGTATCTTAAAGAAGAGCTTTTCGGAACGGTCACTCACGAATCTGTTGGTTTTTTCGGATCATTAGATAAATTTGTAAAGAAAAATGACGTCCGTTTTGCTGATGCAGATAACAGCGTTCCAATTAAATTTACCGACTTAGGACAATACGACTTAGGTTTATATTTCCCAAATAAAGGTCATGTTTATCTCAGCAATTATGACAATATCAAACTGCCAGCTAAGTACGTCGCGGTCACTTTCAAAGATAAAAAGGGTAAAAAAGCGCTCTATCGTTATGTGAACATCCCAAAGACTGATGAACCCGTTATCATTTCGGCTTTACCTACCGTCACGAATCAGCAAAAACTCAAAAAACAGTTCCCTTTAAAGGTCTTTACTTACCCTAGCAATGCCATCGTTAAAATAATGAATATCACGCCAAAATACAAAGAAGGAATGATACTCAGGGATGGCAAATATATCATTCAAGTAAGCAAAAAAGGGTATGCCACCTATCGTAAAAAACTAAACCTATCATGGAATGAACCTAATGTTCATGTTGCCTTAGCAAAAAAATCTTAAGTATTCACTTTAGGTACTAGAGCTATTTAGACAGGCGAGAAAAGGATTGGCATCAACCGATAACATAATGCTAATCCTTTTTATTCTTACTCAACTGAGGCTTCGAAGCGTTTTAAATTACCCATATTACTGGCTCGGTGCAATACACTTTAACTCCAATAGATATAGTCGGACATTAACCAATATTTAATACCTCTAGCTAAGCGATATAAGTTTACTTATAAACTAACTACATGACTTAATTCGTTTTGGCATTGGTGAAAAATAGCCCACTAAAACCATGACAACACCAACAAAAATAACAGCGAAAACCATTACGATGGTGTCTCTATTACTCAAATCTATAATAAGCATCTTAACCACAGTGAGCCCAAACATTAACGTACCAAGCCACCACAAACTCACTATCTTAAGTCGCGAACCGGCAGAGGTTGCCACCATGGCTAACATACTCCAAAGTATGGCTATTCCTGCTTGAAAAATACCAGATTGCCACAAAGAAGGAAGCGTATAACTGGTTGGCGTGTAGTCGCTTACTGCTCGAGCTAATGCACAATGCGCAAATATAACTCCCGTTACTGCGCACCATGTTGCGATCTGTACATTCACGCTGTACCGGTTCGGAATATATCTGTTTATCGCTATCTGCGTGTTTTTATTACGTAACCAGACGGCAACGATAATGACAGTTGCAATGGCAGTGAGTTCTATAGCATTCAAAATAGGCAGCCACATAACGTTGGCTATCCTTACATTAAATATAGGCAAACTGTACAGGATGAACGAGGCAATTATAGCAACCATGGGCAGCACAATAGCTTGTTGATATAACGGTAAATATTGTTTCAAAGGCCACTTGTTTTTAAGTTTAGGCACGTAACAAACCGAAATAAAGGCTGTAGAGAACCATGGTAATAATAGAACGCCTTCTTCAATGTTAAGATCGAATACTTGATATATGTAGATAAAACAGCATAGTGCCAATCCACAAAAGTGAATCGCGTGACTGCCATAAACAACGCGTTTTGCTGCGATTTTATGATGAATAAGATCAGTGATGGCAGCATATATGTCATATTTTATAAAGGCATAAAGTAGGGCAAAAACACCCACGACTACCCCACCTCGTTCCGCCCATTCCAGGTGAGTTTCAGGCGCAACGACAAAAGCCGCCAATAACGTAATCCAAAGGGGTGAAAGCCAAAACAACTGACTGATTGGTAACCAACGTGTCGCTCGGTACAAAAAGAAACAGATTGAAAGTGCAGCAAGAAGGTAGATAGCCAGAACCAGATCAGTGCTGACATGCCAAGTCGCGCGATTTGACGCGGTTATAACCAGTACACCTAACAACACGTTAAAGCACGCCATAGTGCAGAGTGAAAGCGTTTTCGAGTACATTGGAAAGGTCGTTTTATACAGTAATATCACTGAAACTATTATAGCTATTCCGCTAACAACAAGATGGTTTAATTGGGAGCTGTAAAAATAAAGGGCCATTATTAATGGTAATAGCAACGTACTCCAACAGAGCATTGGTCTAGAGAACCTGTGACTGCAAAATAAAAGTATGCCGACAAATAGAAGTTGAATAGACAATAGATAACTCGATTCTGTCGATATTACCCACCACCAACAGATACCAGTTACCAACACGACCGTCACCATTGAAATAATGGAAACCACCGTATTAGTCACTGTTAACCAACGTGTCTTATAGCTAAACTTCCAATCAGAGGCATAAAAAACCAGCACAAACGCAACTAACACAACTTGAATGACCCATGACCATATCGTCAAAGGTTGAAAAAGAATGCTTTCTTGCCACTGATACAATTGATACAAACTCGCCACCAAAAAGCCAAGCCCAACCAGCGCAAATTTGTCCCTATTCTGTTGGTTGCTTAACCAGAGAATAGTTGCCGCTTTTAACGCATATATAATAGCCGTCGAAGAAGCACTAACGAACACTGGAATTGCCATTGCCAAGAATAGCAACGCGAAACTTTTGTATACGCTAACGAGCTGATCATTTCTTTGATACTTAAATGTTATTACCGCCGCTGACGCATAACATAAGAATAGAAACAGTGATGAATAAGCCGTATACATCGCAATGGATTCTGTTGCTGTATAAAAGAGTGCGTATGAAGTAAGAGGAAGTGTGAACACTAAACTATTGGAGATAATCTGCTTATTACTTGAAAATTCTTCACCCGCATGAGAATGCGCCAGTAAAAAATACAATACAAAATAACTTGCTAAAAACGGCAGCGTTTCCAACATTAATATTGGCTGATATGAAAAAACCAACCATGCTTCAATTAGGACAAAAGTACATACAACGCCAGACTTCTCCAAAAAATACCATCTTTTCTTGTAGGCCAGAAATACAAGGCCAACATTCAATAGCAGATAATATCCAAGTAAAATAAGATGATTTCCAGCGGTACTCGTAGACAACAATACCGGAACAGCAAAACCTGCTACTGCTGCCACAACGGCCATAATTTGTGTATTTTGAAGCAAGGCAAGTAATGTAGTGATGACGACCAATACGGTAACTAATACAAACGTTAACTCAATAGACAAGAGAGAGAAATAGCGTCCCGCAGCTATCGATACAAGATACAGCAAAGCCATACCACCACCTTGCAAAATAACACCGAAATGGTTCGGTTTGTTCCGTAACCTCCAACCCAGACCAACACAACAGATACCCGCTATCGCTACAGCTAACAGTTTAAGTTCAAGCGGTACGCTAAACGCCTCATAAGTTAGTTTGATTAGAAATGACAGCCCAACAAATACAATCGATAGACCAACCAAAGCAATAGGGCTGATTTTATCAATAAATTGAGTAATTGGATCAGGCAGCGCTTGTTTTACCCGATAAAGCAGACGAGTAAATTTGGCTGTATAATTGCTGTTTCTTCGTGGAATTGACTCCGAGGCTAAGCTTATCGTTCCTTCCATCTCAGGTGCAGTAATTGCCTGAGCATCCGATATAACATAATTTTCTGCATTATTTTCTAGGTCACAAGAGGCTTCGTCTTCAACCTTGTAAGGTGTTGGTATTGGGATGTTATTATCGCCAGTTTGTTGCTTTTCGAATTCCATACGCAACAAGGTATGATCCGTTTTGAGCCTTTCCAATTGCTCACGTAGTTGTGTTGTCAATGTATTGGATGATTTTGCTTTGTTAAACGCCACGATAGATATGATAATGGGTAACAGAAAAATTAGAGCAGCACCAAAGAAAAAAGTCAATTCATCCATAAATCTACATTCTTAAAAATAATTATTTATTTCAGTAGGCTATCATAATGAATACACTAAAAGTAACCCTTGTCCTATTAAAGTTATCGGATTAATTGACGTTGTGAACCCATATCAAACCGGAGACTAATTATGCTTATGTAATCTTAGAAAACCATAAGCATTTAATCGTGCAAAGTGAGCATTTGCGCAGAGGTATAGTCGCTTTAAACTCGGTTTGCATCCCCACACAGGAGCGTGGGAATGAGGACAATAAAACGGGAGATTAGTTAACTTGGTTAGTCATTGCTTGAGGCTTATCCACTTCCGTCAATAACCCTTTAAGCAAGCTCACACTGCCCAACAACAGAATAATCGTAAACGGCAATGCGGCAATAATGGTGATTGATTGCAAAGCTTGAATAGATTGAGTACCACCAATCCACAACATAACCATTGCGATAGAACCAGAGATAACAGCCCAAACCACTTTCTGTTTGACTGGTACTTCTAATTTACCACCCGCCGTCATACCATCAATAACGATAGAGCCCGAGTCTAATGTTGTCACAAAGAAAACGATAATCAGTACTACCGCGATAACGGATAGAACATTTCCGAACGGGTAAGCATCTAACATATAGAATAAGCTTAGAGAGACATCCGTAATACCTTGATCAAGGCCTAACTGCCCCACCTTGTCGATCACCTGTTCAATAGCAACGCCGCCGAAGATAGACATCCAAGCCGTTGTTACCAATGTCGGGATAAGCATGACACAGAGAAGAAACTCGCGAACGGTGCGTCCTTTAGAGATACGTGCTACGAACATACCAAAGAAAGGGGCATACGCTACCCACCATGCCCAATAGAACACAGTCCAACCGTGCAGCCAAGTTGTGTCGTCGCGGCCAGAGGTTTGACTCAACGGAAGAATGTTTTTCACATAACCCGTCACAGCGGTAACCAACGAATCCAATACTGTGGTGAAATTCAATACAGCAATAAGACCAAGAAATACAAACGCAATAACCATATTCAGATTACTTAGAAACTTAACGCCTCCATCCATGCCTCGCATAACAGATACAATCGCTAAGCCCATAATCAATACAATAATGAACTGCTGAAGGTAGATGTTATTTTCTATCCCAAAAACATGACTGATACCGCTAGCCGCTTGCGTGCCCCCTAAACCAAGAGACGTCGCTAGGCCAAACAAGGTAACCAATACGGTTAATACGTCAATCACGTCACCCGTTTTCCCCCAAACTCGATCACCCAACAAGGGGTAAAAAACAGAGCGCATTGAGAGTGGTAACCCTTTATTGTAAACAAAGTAGGCAAGGCAAAGCGCGGTCATGCCATAGATAGCCCATGCATGTAAGCCCCAGTGGAAGACGGTTGCACCTAATGCCAATTCACGACCCGCTTCCGTGTAAGGTTCTGCATTAAGTGGAGTCCCAAACCAATTGGTGAAGAACGCCGTTGGCTCTGCAACACCCCAAAAAATGAGTCCGATACCCATACCTGCGGCGAATAGCATCGAAATCCAGGATGCTTTTGAATAATCCGGTGTAGCGTGTTCACCACCTAAGCGAATTTTACCTAGAGGTGAAAACGCTAAAATAATGGCAAAAATTAACAAGATGTTGGCCCCCCACATAAAGAGGAAGTCAAAATTTGAGAGCGCCGCACCCTTAATGGAATCGATAGCTGCTTTTGCATCTGCTGGAGGTAATGCGAGAAGGGTGACAATGAAAAGAATAGACAAGCCGACTGAGGCTACGAAAACTGTGTTATGGAAGTCCATTCCCCATTTACTGATGTTATCTTGACCAACTTGATAATCTGTAGAATCAATACTGTATTTTTTTGATTTAAAAATCATAAATTTTGATGTTCACATATCCGAATCAACGAATACAAGGAGCAACTCCATATCCATTTCTATTTGATTGACTAGCCGCATCATAAATACAAACATGATAAAAATCTCCTTTATAGGTGATTAATGGCTTTTGCTCAATCCCAAGCGGCGTATTGTAACACAAGATGGCGTAAATCTATCTGCGCGGCTGTTATCTAGTCACTGCTTGCAACTCACTTACTGGGACATTTTTGAACTATGAATGCCAACTGTCTCGGCACTAAAACGGGGTTGGACATTTGCAATTAACCAGGACAATTAACCAGAACACACACCTTCAGTGGGAAACACGACGAAACACCTCGTGAGTTTAGAGTGGGTTCTCGCCTATTTGGTATGTCGGTCGTTTCAGTGCTGATCACTATCTTTATAGTCAGCATGGCAGCCGCTGCGTTCCCAGCAGGAACTGACTTAGTAAAAGCCTTCTTTATTAATGTCTTTATGACCGCTGTTTTCTCTGGACTTGCTTACTGGTGGATCTCTCGATTTGAAAAGAAGCAGTTAAAAAAAGAGGATTTAACCGAACAGAAATCACCAATAACACAGCCTTAATACTGGTATTGGAAACCAACCTAGTCTAAAGAACCCTAGCTTTTGTTAGGGTTCTTGTTTATTCATGTCCCAACTTGCTGTCGGCAGACAATAAGTTTGATCTAAAAACATAGACATTCAACCACCACAAAGTGCTCGACAGTCACAATATTGGACCAATTCAAAAGCCAAAAAAGAAATTTATACTTACATGAAGAACACTATAGATTGGTCGATTTTTAGCTCGTTTTTGGACAAAAGCTTGCTAGAACAGATGAATATTCTTTAGCACTTAACTCTGTGTGTGAAGTAGCTTTACCCTAGGGTGTACGATTTTCTTTGAGAGCACTGTCCCATTTTTTTGTGATAATTGTGATTTAAAAAATAAGTCTGCCTTTTGCCAACTTTCACCATATTTCCCTGCATCGATAATGTTAAGCCATTCTTTAGAGGCACTTGAACCTGGCGAGGGGCTAGCCCAAACAACAGACGATATGATTAACGATAAGATTAATAATAGGTTTTTCATGATAATTCCTTTTATATTTGAATTGATTGTATTAACTAAACTTTAAAGTAAAAATAACGTCCATATTAAGGTTTTTTATAGTTTGCTGAAGTGCTTAACGAAGCAGAGCCGAAAAAACTGTTAGCAGTCTGCCTTAAATTCTTATTTGAGTATGAAAACTACTCTTCATTTAATCCGAGATCTATATACGCAATAATGTAGCCATACTCCTTGTCACTTAAGGCATTTATCTTATGTAACCCTTTTGCGTAATCAAAAGTCCAAGGTTTACCATTAGGTGTTAAAGGAATAGTTAAGTCTAAGTTGACGAGAGACTCATCGACAACTTTGTTACTTCTTTGCACCGCTTTTTTGGCACAATAACTCAAAATATACTCAACCGCATATTTATCCACCGATGGCTCCCAAGTATATTCTGTTTCGCATGCTGTTTTATGCTCACCTTCCGCAGTGATGTACTCAAGTTTTCCTTGAGTACTGCAAGAAGTTAAAACTAACATTAGTGATAATAAGATTAATAGTCTCAATTTAACTCCTTCCTTTTGATAAACATAACACCACAATAAGCGACTAAGTAATAGTTGGGTAACGCAGTGAACAAACTGTTTTTGGTCCCGCATAATTGGCTTAATAAACGGATTTTATTGATTTTCACGATGTCCGTAACTTAATGCTCGGGTAATTTCCCATTTATTATTTTTATTACGCCAAACCATTACAAAATCAGCTTTTCCTTCGCATGTTTTAGTTTTAGTTTTACAAAAAATGTGAGCGCCTTCAGTGATGGCACCAAACCCTTTAATTGGATAGGTTTTGAAGGAGCCAGCAACGAGTTCACGCGTGTAGTTACCGCATGCATATTTTTCAGTATTTGAGATCATACTTTCTCGATCCCAAGTAACACCACCATTGTCGTGATAAAACTCTACATCAGGAGAAAAATAACTCGCATGTTTTTCTAACTCTTCAGGTATCTGGCAGTTGTTGAAAGATTCAAAAAGTTCAGCATCAAGAACTTTCATTCTGTCTTCCAAAGAGACCTCTTTAGCCAATGATGACATCGATAAAAATATAAATAGAAACATACTTAATTTTTTCATATATCCTCGACTCCTACTATGTACGAATAAAGCCCATTAACAGGCGGATTTAGTTATCTAAAATTGTTAAAAAACAGAACAAAGGCAACTGATTTTTGTCCTAATAAAACAGATTGTTAGCTGATGCGCGCATCTAAATATCTAACAAAACTTTTTAAGTCCTTTAGCGGTATATTTTCACTTTTATTATCCGACGACTTATAACTAGCAACCGCTTTAGATAATGCTATATCTGCTTTTTGATTTAAACCTGATTTTTCATATAAAAAGCCCAAGCGAATATATGAAAGTGAAAGACTCGAGGGATTTATTTTCAGTAACAGGCCATTGGATTGAACTGTTTGTAATAACCTGACCAAAGACTCCATTGCAAAGACAGGTTACGACAAAAAGCATCGAAAAGTTTCAATCTTTGTTGTTCACCGACAATAATCCCAGAAAGACCACCAATGGCTCCCTTGCGTTGCGGAGCAACTTTTGTACATGGAAAGGCAGGGAGAAACCCTCAAGGAATTCGAAACAGAGATAGCAGCACGCGTCAAAGCGATACGACTCCTGATGTCTAACCTCCCCTTTCCTAACTCTGGTTCAGTGAAAAAGCTACTTAGGTTTGATGCTTATCTCGCATTTACCGTAAGGGCAAATGAAACCATGAGACGATTTTGTTGTAGTCGACTTTGGCTCAGTCGATATAAAAACGTCAGGATCATCACGCTCTCTCTTAACTATACCATCAGATTGTGCGTCACCTATTACATCGTTAGGATTGATGGGAGAGTGCGCCTTGCAGTAGTCTACAACACGCGACTCAAGCATCTTTAGATCGCGAATCAGGTGTCGAGAACTTGCAGAAGGTTGGTCACACAAAATAGATAATGCTAATTTCGAGTCTGCAATTATGCTCTCTAGTATGGTTACTAAATCTTGATCGTGCATGGTTACTCCTTCAAGGTTTTAAGCCTTCTGTACTCGGGAATTAAATAGCACCACCCCGTCTTAAGCTCCTCTTCAGAGGTAAAAGGGATCACGGTACTGGAAGCGATAGAATTATTCAATTGCGAGATATGACTCGCATAAAACAAGACAGCGTCCACATACTTTAGAGTCAGATCATTGATCCCCGTGCGGCTCACCAAATCCCAATCGAATTCATCACGGTCTTTTTGTGCATAAACACAATCTAACCAGTTGCCAAACATAATCACGTCAAATTCAAACGCCATGTCCACGTCTGTCACATTACTTTTCAAGCGACGGTGAAGAACTCGAAACTCCGCATAACGCTCAAAGATCACTGAAGATAGAGAACTAGCCCTATCTCGCTTTCTATGCGTCGTTGTTTGCCAAAACGTCAGTCCAACACCGACAAGCCCACCTATCAGTGCAGTGGAGATTCCAAACCAGATATCACTGGTGGAGGATGGCTCTTGCTGAGTTACTACTGGTTCCTGTACGGCAACATAACAGTGAGTGTTGCTGGCTTGAGTGGACTCTTGACCATCGCTAGTGAGTATCGTGTTCTCGTCTTCAACCATACAGTGTGCAATCCATTGTAAATCTAAAAGTATAGATTACGTTAGCGCACAAATGGTCCACCATAGAGAAGATAAGGAAATAAAAGCAGAACGAGACTGTCGAAATCGAGAAGTGGCAGTGATGGCCTGTTGTAAATGAAAAGGAAAAAACGCTCACGCCAACGATCTACGAGCGAAGCTAGGCGCATAAAAAAGGCCATGATAGCCCGATTGTCCGATTGTCCGATTGTCCGAGGACAACTAAGTTTCCAACTCTGACAATAAACTTTTCTCTGGCTGTATGTCACGGCCTATTTTTTTCTAGCACATTTTTGGACAAAACCTTGTTATAACTTTCTCAATGACTCCCCAAACTTTTCACGAATACCTGCATCTTCAATTGAGTATTGATAGGTAACATAAAATGCCGCAACAAACATAGCAAGAGCTGCCATAAATGAAAAACTTGCAACTAAAGTTAAGGCTGAAACGATAAAAGATAGAAGACTCCATATATGAAATCGTTGAACTCCAACATATTCAGAATCCAATGCAGAACCTTTACCCGCTAGTTTGTTATTGAACGCGATAAAGGCCATGACACTATTCAACCCCAGACTGACGGCAAAGGAAAACGTCGATAATTCAAGGAAAAACGATTTGGAGATATCGACATTTCCGCTCAAGATTGCCATAAAATATGCGAACGATGCCGCTGATAAAGCAGAGCTTAACCAAACATATCCTTCATATTTCTTCACAGTTGCTAATTCCTCCGAGAGTAAGAGCACCACGCTAAGGAGGCGGCAAACCACCCAACCAAAACCATTGTGCCGTAAACACTAAATTCAAAGCAAACCGAAACTGTCGAGCGTTGCGAATCTGCTTGAATTGATGGTTAACTGGCTGTCTCAAAGTGGATAAAGAACATTACAAGATCCACGTCATTCGCTTTTGACAATTTATAATCTTCGCCTACGATATTGGAAACAGCAGACTTCCAGAAACTGAGTGCCCCTGAGTTTTCCAAAAGAATTCGAATTTGCCACTTACCCGGAAAAGCTTTAACGACTTGCGCCAAAACAAGCTTACCTACGCCCTGACCTTTAAACTTGCGAAGCACAAAAAATTGGGCAATGTCGTACAGTGTTAAGTCACATGGGTAACGACGAATCAGAACAAACCCTGCGAGTTCGTTATTCACCATTATGAAATATGGAACATGGTCGTCTCGATCCCAATAAAGGTCGAATTTTGAAACATCGTAACCCCCGAACGTACCATCTTTAGCTGGATTCCATTTCATATACTCTGACATGTCGTATACGTAGTAACAGAACAAATTCTCAAGTACATGCCGCTCTTCTCGTTCTATTTTTACTAGCTGAACTTCCATTTTTCTCCTTGCCAGTTAACATTCTTAATAACAGGCAGGTTCGTTTTTCTGTTTGCCCGACTTTTCATCAACTTACCATAAATCACTAAAAAATAAAGCATATGTCGGAAGGCAATATAGTTTGATCGAAAATGTGGTTTTTTCATGCTAATTTAACCAATGTAAATGCTAAAGTTTGGTCATTTTTAGGTGCATCACGATTAGCCAATACTGGGGAAATGACAATAAAAATTGATCAATCTCTAGTACATTTTTGGACATAAACGAGCTTGGAACGACTGGAGAAATCTACCCTTCGGATAACTTATGGTATTTTAAAACACAAAACGGCACCGCTTGAGGAGGTACCGTCCGTGAACGAAAATGGACATTATTGTTCATCCACAACCTGTGGCATCAGATTTACTCTATGCAATATATTCGGGATAACATGCAACATTGGATTAACCCCCTGAAACGTTCCTTCCTGAAGTCGAGTACCTTGTTTAAGTATTGGTCAATTTTAGGCGGTTTGGTTTTCTGTACGAATTACGTAACGAGGCCCTTAGCGAACCTACATGATCTATACTTAAGGTTAGAATCACATTAACTCATTAGGCCTTTATCACTTATGCCCATATTGCTTCATAACCGTTATCCATTTTATACACTTTTATTGCTCTTTTGCTCATTGGCAACCAATGCACACGACCACATCACAATCTCTTCTATAAACTATCCGCCATTTGTTTCCGACAACCATACCCATGGGCTTGGTTATGGCCTTGGACGCGATATAGTGACAGAGTCTTTTACCTCAGTAGGGCATGAGGTTAAGTTCGACATTATTCCTATGTCCCGTAACACTTGGTCCATAAAAACGAATAGAAATCGTGCAACGCTTGGTGTGTCGCGTTGGTTTGACAATGAGAAGAACCGCCACTTGGTAGATTCTGTTGATATATTTGATATGCGTTTTGTCTTCTTTTATAAAAAACAGCGCTTCCCAAATGGTTTGACCTACGAGCAACTTAGTGAGCTGGAGTCCTATTATGTAGGCAACGTAAGAGGCAGTGTAACTACTGCCTTGGTTTCTGAGGCACAACTGAATGTGACCTATGTCAAAGAAGTCTTTCAGAATTTTCAGATGTTAGATGCTGGGCGGATTGATCTGGCTATCGCTGTAGACCTTGCTGGCTGGCAAATTTTACATGACTACTATCCTGAACGTATTCAAGAATTTGCTACTGTCGACAAAGAAATCTTAACCGAGCCTTTGTCCCTAATTTTTCGAAAAGAGGATTTGGAGATAAAAACTATTTTCATCAATGGGTTAAAAGAAGCAAAGAAGAGTGGAGCATTTCTTGCCTGTATTAAACGTTATAGCGAAACCTTTGGGGTAGATATTACTGAAAACATGTTATTGAGATATTACGCACTATTTGAGCAGCATGTTAACGAGGATGTTCCATAGCGATTTATCCTCTCAAGTAAGCTTACATGATTATGCAAACGTGAGTTTTGGCGATAAATGTTACAAAATGACAGTCTCTGGGAGTTCTCTTTCATTAATCCTTAACATCTATTCGTTCACGTAGTGCCGATAAATTCGGGAAGAAATTTATCGATCAAGAATCTCGCTGGCAAACTATGGGGCAGAAACGTGCTAGCGATAACCGCGCTGGCACATCTCTGGACATAAATCGTTTAGGTGTCTCTCAGCGCACTCAATACCTTAAGCGAAAACTCATCCCAACCCGGCGCAGTAAATGCAACACTCCTCACCTTTTTAACGGCTTCGATAGCCTCTATTGGAAGAAGTTTTTTGGTGCATATTAGATATGCAGCTAGAGCTAGACCAGTTCGATCTTTACCTGATTTACAGTGAACAACAACCACACCATTGCGTTTGTGCTGCTCTATGAAACTGAGTATTTGTGGGAGAGAATTCAAGCAAAGTTCTAGGTCACCATCACGAGCTGGCGCATTACTTGAAAGCGGAATGTTTTTGTAAGCAATGCCCAATGTTTCCAGAAGCGAAACATGCACCATTTCACCGTCATTCACAGATAGAATTGCAGCTACGTTATTATTGCGTAGCTCAGCAAGCTCCCACATGCTATTGTCAGGACCACACCTACCTGCTACTGATTTTTCAATAAAAAATATCTGCTGCAAAATTGTTCTCCATTAGACATCTTACGTTAATTAAACGAAAAATTGTCGTCTTTTATCCGTTATAATGCGGTCCATTTCACATTAGATCAACTAGTTACACCACATGCAAGGTAACTACACTGAAAAATGTCGACTAATAACGGGAATGCTAATTTGTCAACTCAATCGGATAAGTTTAAGTCGGGCAGACTCAGGTTAACAAGATATGAATGAGTAAAAGGTCTAGCTCACAATTAAGCATTTTCTTGCTAAACCCACTCACTGTAACTTAAGGTAAAGTCCCCTAATAGTTCTACTTATTGCGGTCTGCTGGATGATTTACACCATCGTAGGTTGGGATTCCTTCAATTTTCAAAGGGTTGATACCCTCAAGGCATGCGACATTAAATCCATATTGACTCGGATTTGAACGCCTTTGGTGGTGAGTATAAATGCCACATTCACTACAAAAGTAGTGCTTAGCTTCTTTAGTATTGAATTGATATAGCTTTAGTTTATCTTCACCCTTCAGAATCCTAATACCCGATAATGGTACCGAAGCTGCTATTGCTCCTCTTCTTCGGCATAAGGAACAATCACACCGCCGAATATCTTCTACACCATTTGGTAAATAGAGTTCAATCTCTACACTTCCACAATGACACTTGGCTTTATGTCTCTCTTGAACTGGGACACCATCGACTTCCTTCAATGTGATATTCACTAGAACTCCATTCTATTCCGCTTAATTTAAAACACTCTACAGACATGAGAAAAAGTCGGTCAAATATGATAGTAGCAAACTGTGAGGTAGACGGGTGTAAACAAACAATGGGGCAACAGCTTGTCGGTGGTTAATGGGAACCCTACTTAATAGGGTTCATTTCGACTAACAATCAGTGCCTTCTGAAAGTAACAATGCATCTTCTAATTCGACACCAAGGTAGCGTATCGTGTTATCTACCTTCGTATGTCCCAATAAAAGCTGTACCGCTCGAATATTCTTAGTTTTTGCATAGACCAGTGTCGCTTTGGTTCGTCTCATAGAATGAGTGCCATACAGGTTAGGATCCAACCCAAGATTTGACGCCCATTTTCTAACTAGATAGCGATAGTAGGAATAGCTTATAGCTTTGTGCTTACGTCTTTGGCTTGGAAAAAGAAAATCGCCGTTGCTTAGCGAAGCAATCAAAATCCATTTCATTAGGCTTTGTTGAGTTCTTGTCGTTATCTCAAATTGAACTTCAATATCTGTTTTGCGCTGGATATGCTTAACGCGGTTAAATATCCTATCTTGCGAAGATACATCACAAACTCTGAGAACGAGCAAATCACTTGCTCTAAGTTTGCTATCAATTGCTAAGTTGAGCAACGCAAGCTGCATCAAATTATTTTCAATCTCTAATCTGGTTCTGATCCGCCAAATCTCCTCAAGCCGAAAAGGCTTTTTGACGCCACTTCGTTTCGTTTTGTTGAAAACCACCATGATGACCTCCTTTTTGATTGGTCATCACGATTGTAGTTGGAAGGAAATGGACAATTATTTTCCAGTAACTTTCCTAAATTAGCAATTTGTGAATAACTTCAAGTATGGAATGTCATTTAGCGTGGTGTCCAGTATTGATGGTGCAGATCAAAATTGATCTGTTACAGGATCTGGGCGCTTAGGCTGAGGGGGCTGGGCTTTTTAGGCTTTGGATCTTCAGTTGTAAGTTCTTCGCCATCCGAATCCACTAAATGCAATTCCATTTGTTTCGGAATTACTGGAACTAGTTCTAATGATTTCTTTAGATCAGACATGAACTCAGGGGCTTCCTCAACCTCGGCACCGAATATGGCTTCGGTTTCCTGCATTGCTATATCAACGGTCATTTCACCTCGTTGAACTTTGACAAAGAGGCTTTCTAGCCGTGCTAGAGATTCCCCACGGTTTCGTATTTTAGGTTTAGCTAATTTAGGTCGAAGGGTGAGCTAACTCTTTCTCCGAAATACGCACCAACAGCCCGAACTTGAATATGTATCGTCTGAAGACCAGAAATAAATGAACCGTATTGACCAATACCAATATAGAGAACCCCAATCGCAACAAATATTAGTACCTATAAATTATAAAAAAGCCTGCTCTCGTAAACGAGAACAGGCTTTCAACGTAAACATCATGTTAGATACGCGCTAATATCTACGTCATCAATTTGCTCTGGCTGTAAGTACTCATCAGCAAAACGTTTATAAACCCCTGAACTTACAAACAATGCGAACAGATCAGAATCAATATGTTCATCTTTCGCCATAAAACTCATTATTTTGATCGACTCAGACAGTGTTTTTGCTTTTTTGTATGGGCGGTCTGAACTGGTGAGTGCTTCAAAAATATCGGCAATAGCCATCACTTTTGCCGTCATCAGCATCTCAGAGCCCATCAGCCCCATAGGATAGCCTTCACCATTCATCTTCTCATGGTGGCCTCCTGCAATTTTTGCCACATTTCGCATATGTTGTGGAAAAGGTAATGATTCCAAAATATGGATGGTTTGAACAATGTGATCGTTGATGATAAACCGTTCTTCTTCCGTTAATGTGCCGCGTTGAATGCCTAAGTTATATATTTCTCCCCTATTCGCTTGATACTGAGTCGGCTTCATTGTGAACCTATCATCAGGTATATGCTCTCCATCCCAATCAATAAGATGCTCGGATCGATCACTCAGTAATTTCTCTTCAGTTGGATATTCATCACTTACAGTGTGCTGTTTCATTTCTACTGATGAGATACCAAGTTGTTTACTCAAGGTTCTAGTCCAGGTTCGAGATGCAATTTCATTTAACCTATCCAGATCTGATTGTGTGACAAACTCTGTACCAATATTAAGTCGAGCTACAAATTCAAAATCTTGATTTAACTGGTCACATTTTTCTATTAGTTGCTCTCGCCATCCGGCTGGGTACGATTGCACCAAAGACGTCAACATCGTGATTTCTTCATCGCGTTTGATAACCTCGAAGCGCATTCTTACTTCGTGGATTCGGTTATAGATCGCTTCCAGTTTGGTAGCTTTGTCGACCACGTGTTCAGGAGTCGTGATTTTTCCGCAATCATGTAACCAACTCGCCATTTTCAATTCTTGCCACTCTTTCAAATTGAGCGAAAAGTGGTCAAATGGCGGTAATGTAGACTCCTGAGCCGCGCGAGTTAACAACTCTGTTAGTATTGGAACCCGTTGACAATGATTACCTGTATAAGGGGACTTTTTATCTAATGACCCAGCAATCACTTTAATAAATGAATCCAAAAGCGCTTGCTGGGCAGCCATCATAGAGTGCGTTTCAATTGTAACCGATGAAAAACCGAGTAACGAGTCTAAATAGTCAGCAAATCGTTCGTACTGAGCCTGCGCTTTGCCATCGTCATACAACACACCAAATGATCCAATCACAACTCCTTCACGGTCTTTTAACGGTATAGCGACAACCTGACTTGTTTGATTATCCTTCCAATCAATATCCAAATTTGGAAGTTCGTTAGCTTGAAATATATGGTGTTTCTTTTCAATGAATATCTGACGAATAAATTGGCCTGACTCAGCAACAGGCACCTTCGCGTCTAATGTTCGACTTATATCGCCTTCTGTTGCCCCTTCCCACCAAACGTATTTAGGTACTAAGCATTTGTTCTCTGTGTCCAATAAATAAAGAAAAACCCCATTGGCTTCTGCTGCGTTAATCGTATCGCGACAAACTAGCTCTAGCAGCGCCTCTAAGTTTTCTTCGTGTGCGATGTTATGTGTTAAAGAAATAAATCGGCTAATGGTGTTTTGAGTGGCGGCTTGAGCGTTATTGAGATCTTGAATCTCTTTTATGTAGCTTTGTGAGTCAATCGGAGTTGAAAAATTAAAACTCTCAATCTCTTTCGCTTTTTTCGTCGCCATTTTAATTGGTTTAGAAATAGAGCGAGAAGCTAAGTAAATAACAGGTAACATCAGAGCAAAAACCAATAGTGAGCCAAATAGTGTCTGCCGTTTAATTAGTCCTCCTTGATCAAACAACTCTGAGGCTTTTGCCGCCATTAGCAAATGAACATGATCACTGTTAAGCGGTTTTAGCGTAATAATTTCACCGAACCAACGCTCATTATCAAACTCGAATAGCCCTAACTTTCCATCGCGGCGATATTGATCAATAGCGAATGGAACTAAAGGGTTCTCAAATTTTTCTAAGTTCGATAACGACGCATGAGACGAAAGTTCAGAGCGAGAAGCATCGCTATAAGCAAAAACCGTCTTGGAATCGTCGTAAAGCACTCGTATCGACGATTTGTTGGTTAGCGTATCGGTTAACGAATCGCGTAAACCTGCAAGCAACACTTCCGCAGCAACAACCGCTCCGTTATTACTCGCTCGATAAATAGCGATACCCGCTTCATTGACGCCTCTAAGCAATTTTGGTTCTGAAATTAGGTTTTTATCTTGCACCGCATTTTGAAATGGGTGTTGTTTGTTAAATAACTCAGTTTTTGAAGCGCCAACGTGTTCGGTGAAAACTAACGACGAATTGAAGCCTTTAATACGAACAAAATTAGATCTTCGATGAGTGACGACAAAAATGGTCTCTTCTCGCAACCCCATACGTTTTCTCATCTCACTATCTTTCACCCGCATCACGAAAAAAACATCACCATCTGGATAATAAATAGAATACGAGGTGATATGCGTATATTCAGTAAGCAAATGAGCAATTTCTGGTAGCGAGTTTTCGCGGCTTTCGGCTGTTTGAGCTTCAACGATACTACCCTTTGAAAACGTTCCAACTGCGGTAAAAGCCGCACCATAATGCGCGCTCATTTGACTTCGTGTTTGAGCCGCGATCCTATGAAATACATTTCCATTGGCTTCAAAGATGACGTCCGTTAATCCTTTATTGGTTAACCAAATTTGAACGCCGGAGACCATAACAACGATCATAATAATCACAGTGGTAATATGAACATGAATAGGGAATGTCCTACGTGTATTCTTCATCTAATATCAAGGCCTATTTATTCTTAGAGATAAATTTAGAATAGTTGCAATTGATTGAGTCGGCAGCATTTCATCTTACTTTCGCTGTTTTTTCCTTAAAAGTTATTCAATTAGCTAGCGGAACCCCTAGTGTTGTACTTAAATTAAACCCATGCTGTTACATTATTTATGGGTTAAATGAATATGAAGAATAAAGGTAAAAATACAATTGATTCAGGTGTGCGTACCAAGAAACAACTTAACGTATCAACAGTGCAGCGACGAGGAAAAAACAAGAAAAAAAAAGTAAGATTATTCTCCACGCTCAATGTTAATGTGCCGATCCTACAACAATTGATATTAATTTTGCCATCACTCGCGCGAGCTTCTGAAAATGAAGTGCTCACTAGCACTAGTGAGCATTCAGTCGTTCCATCAATATCTGACGATACTGATGTCACAACACCCGCTAACACGTTAGATAATACAGCCAATGATACCGCTTCAGCTCAGCACGAGACTTCTCATCACGTCACCGAGCAAGTTAAGAGTGAAGCAACAGCGAAACCAGCCTCATCCACGGCTCACTCTTCGCATCACTTGGCAGAGCATTCTCACCCTCAAGTACACCATATTCCTGCAACGACTATTGCTTCACTAAACTCGGTCTCGGCACCTCACGACACGCAGTCACCACTAACTAATGCACCTCAGCCGCCAATTCACGCAGTAGACCCAATTGTATTCAAAACAGAAACGATACAAGGTATTTATGGCAGCCTCAAAGTGGATGCGAATGGCGGGTATACATTTACCCTTACCCCAAATTCGCCGGAATACATTCTGCTGCAAAACCATCAAACAGGAACCGATAGCTTTACGCTTCACCTTTCAAATGGTGCTAAGGTAATTGTTCAAGTACCCGTTGCAGGTAAGGAAGATACGCCGGCGATTTTTGGTGATTTGTCAGGCGCGGTCACCGAAGACAAACAGGTTAACTCTCAAGGCTTCCTGACCACCAACGGAAAAATAGATGTTCTCGATCCTGACCAAAATGAAAGTGGGCTTCAAGCTGAAACCCTTGTTGGAAAATTCGGTGTTTTTACCATTGATAAACAAGGTCACTGGCAGTACAACGTTAATAACTCACAATCTACAATTCAAGCACTTACTAACCCAGATCACGCGATAGAAAGCTTTACCGTCCATACCATCGATGGCACTCCACAAACACTGCAGATGGTAATATGTGGAACCGATGACAATGCAGTGATCACAGGGAAGGATTCTGGTTTAATCATTGAAGATGGTCACATTCAGGCAATGGGACAACTTAATGTAACCGATGCTGATTCAGGACAAAGCCATTTTCAAGCGGGTGATTTGGTTGGCTTGTTTGGCAATCTCCACCTTACCGAAGGAGGCTCTTGGAGCTACGATTTAGACAATAACAACCCGCAAGTGCAAGCCTTATCTAAAGGGAAAACCGCTACTGATACCATTACTGTGCACTCTGTAGATGGCACTCCTCATCAAATTGTCATTAACATCAATGGAGCAAATGACAAAGCAATGATCGGAGGTTCGTCATCTGGCATTGTTAAAGAAACCCTCCAGCAAAGCACCAGCGGCACACTGACTATTTCTGATATCGACACTAACGAAGCGCACTTCTCTAACACCGATATTCCTGGCGCGCTAGGAACTCTGCACCTAAACGACAATGGCACATGGACTTATTATTTAGATAACACTAACCCAACCGTTCAGGCGTTAGGCAACGGCTCAACAACAACCGATACAATAACGATTCACTCTGCTGATGGTACACCGCATCAAGTATCCATTACGATCAATGGAACAAACAATACTGCAACTATCACGGATACAGAAACTAGTAGTGTTGTAAGAGGTGTCACCGAAGACCGAGGCTACATAGACCCCCATTATCAACTGCATTATGACGGTCAGCTAAATATTCAAGACCCCGATGTGGGTGAAGCACAATTTGACTCAAATATTGGTCCACAAACCATTCAAGGTATTGGCTATGACACCAAATTAGGTGGGCACATATTGCTTATGCGAGATGGCCATTACACCTACACACTAGACAATCGTAATATCCAAAACCTTGCCGAGGGTGAAGTAAAACAAGACTCAGTTGTCATTCGATCTGTTGATGGAACAACACACACTATAGAACTATCAGTCCATGGCACAAACGATAAACCAACTATTGCTGCGCAATCGCACTCGGTTACCGAAGATGGGCAATTACTCCAAGGTCAAATGGTCGGCACAGATATCGATCATGGTGCCCAGTTAACTTATTCAGTAGCAAATTCTGTAGATGGATTGACCTTAAATAAAGACGGTAGCTACAGCTTTGATCCTTCGAATAGTACCTACCAACATCTGGCAGATAAACAAACTCAAACCCTTACGATTCCAGTCACAGTCACTGATGAGCACAACAGCAGCTCAACAGAAAACCTGACGATTACTATTACTGGTACTAGTGATGCCGCCATTATTGGTGGTGTGGATACGGGTTCTGTCATTGAAAAAACAGCGGGTGATAATATGTCACCCGATTTTGCTCACCCGGGGATAGCAACACTGGGAAATAGTGTTTTATATGCCGATGGTCAATTAACAGTGATTGACCCTGACACGGGGGAGCAAGGTTTTGCTGCTCATACTAATGCTTATAACTATCACGGTACTTACGGTGATTTAATTCTAAACACGGATGGCAGTTGGCATTACGTTGCTGACGCAGGCAGTGTCAGTCATATTGGTGGAAGACCAACAACCAGAGGGACGGCTATCGACCAACTTGGTGAAGGTGAAATATTAACTGACGCCATCACTGTCCACTCTATAGATGGCACTACGCACGATATTGTAATTACCATAAACGGTAGCAATGACCGTCCCTATTGCTCTTCAGAAGTACAACTAAATTCAGGGAAAGAAGACTTAACTCAGACCATCACAACCAGTGAACTGCTTTCGAATAGCGTAGATGTTGATGCAAACGATGCCGGTAAACTTTCTGTCGCTAACCTTCATGCCGATCATGGTTCAATACGGGATAATCACGACGGTACTTTCACTTTTACTCCCCACCATAATTACAACGGTAACATCCATTTTACCTATGATGTCGTCGATGCACATAGTGGCACCACTCATACTGGTGCAAATACAACGATTACTGGTACTCCAGATCAAGCAATTATTACTGAGGTGACAACAGGAAGCGTGACTGAAGATGGCACGCATGCCACTCACAACAACGGCATCACTACAGAGCTGGCAAATGGACAACTTCAAGTCATTGACCCCGACAGCGGTGAAAATAAATTCCAATACAGTCAGTTTGGTGAAACCTCTATTCACGATCCATTTGGTGGCATGTTGCGAATCGACAGCGCCGGAAATTGGGGTTATAGCGTTGACAACGCGGCTCTACAACACCTTGATCAAGGACAGACTGAAACGGTGGTGTATCGTGTTCATAGTTATGATGGGACTGCTTACGATCTGCATATTGATGTCATCGGAACCAACGACGTTCCAACGGTGAATAAAGTCGTTCTCAGCAACGGAACAGAAGATACACATTATCAAATGCAGGCAAGTCAATTTGGGTTCACCGATGTCGACACCGGAGACACGTTGCACTCGATTTCAATTACAGAGCTACCACCAGCGGCACAAGGTAAGTTTGTTCTTGACGGGCATGACATCTCATCAGGTCAGAGCATTGCCACCGCAGACATCAGTAAACTTCAATTCGTCCCCGCGCAAGATTTCAATGGTGATGTTCAGTTTAAGTACACCGTCAATGATGGTCATGTAGACTCACAGAAAGCGACGAATACTCTTCACATAGATGCCGTTAGCGACGCCGCAAAAATTACAGGGACAGATACTGGTGATGTGCATGAAGGACACACTTTTACGGCGCCAGACGGCAGTATGTCTGGTTCGAGGGTGAACGATCGATCGCCCGATCATCAGCATCACAATACTGGCAAATTATGGAATGATCAGATCCATACCAAGGGCCACCTTAATATCCACGATGCCGATAGTGGTGAAGCCCACGCCCAAAATGGTATTTACCACGGAAATTATGGTCAGGTGATATTGCAAGAAAACGGTGATTGGAGCTATTACGCTTCAATAGGCCAAGATTCAACGGGTAGAGCAATTGATAAACTCGGTCAGGGACAAAACCTAACCGATACAGTCACAATCAAGTCAGCGGACGGTACAACTCATAACATTGTTATCACAATTCATGGCAGTAATGACCGCCCGTATTGTTCATCAGAAGTACAACTTAACACCGGCACAGAAGATACCCGCCAAACCATCACTATCGCACAATTGCTGCAAAATACTGTCGATGTCGATAACAACGATGCTGGGCTACTTACTATAGAAAATTTGCATGCTGATCATGGTTCAATTGCAATTAATTCAGATGGTAGCTTTTCATTTACACCGGAGAAAAATTACAACGGTAATGTCCACTTTTCATATGATGTTAGGGATGCACATGGTGGAGTGACCCATACAGGAGCAATCACCTCACTAGGCGCGATCAACGATAACCCTGATAATGTTCCTATTGTTGATTCTGTAACAGAAGACACAGATACGCACCATACTATAAATTTACTTGCAGGTGCCACTGATGTTGATGGTGATGTCTTATCTATTAGTCAGATACAGGCTTCATTTGAAGGCAGTACTGGCAAGTTACCTCAAGGTGTCATAATAGCGAGCGATGGTCATTCGTTGATCATTGATAGCCATGCTCAAGTATTTCAGCACCTAGGAGATGGTGAGAAATCCGATGTCGTTGTCCATTACATGATTGATGATAATCATGGTGGGCAAACCCCTGCCATTGCCACCATAACCATGGTCGGCACAGACGATAAAGCCACGCTTGCTTCCAACGTTATTCAGATGACAGAAACACAAGCACTTAATAGCGCACAACACGGCTATGGTGGCAGATTACAATTAGTCGATCCAGATACTGGTGATAATACCCAGTTTGTATTTAGTGGACAATACATAGGGCAAGGGTATGCCCCTGGTGATCTAACTGTTTGGCCTGATGGTTCATACCAATTTAGATTACAAGGCGCATTAAACCGCCACGCTGATGACCTTGTTGCAAGTTTACATGCTGGCGAATCGAAAGAATTCCCTTATGAGATAAAAACGTCAGATGGGCAAACTCTGACGGTGATGGTTAAAGTAACCGGTGAAGATAGCAACGCGAGTATTCATGTATCGATGCCAAATTTATTGCCTGCTAATCAATCTGTTATTGAAGAACATTTTGTTCCAGCGAGCACCACGAACCTCTATGCTGGCGGGCGTTTACAAGTGATGGACCCTGACCATGATCAATCTTATCTACAAGCGGAAACCGTCAATACTGCACACCATGGACAGTTCAAAATCAGCGCTAATGGCAGATGGAACTACACCATTGATAACTCCATAGATGAAGTACAAAAACTCGGTGCCGGTGAATCATTTACCGAAACTCACACTGTTCATTCCTTAGATGGTACTGCCAGCCAACTGCTCACCGTAACCGTTCAGGGAACCAACGATGCACCAGTAGTTTCAGCGCAAGTTAAATTAGCACCAGGAATAGAAGATACCGATATTCAGCTAAACAAGTCCGATCTTCTTTCAAATGCTACAGACATCGATCACAACGACATAGGGCACTTAAACATAACCAACTTAGTCGCTGATCACGGCGTCATTGTTGATAACAAAGATGGGACATTTAACTTCCACCCCGATACTAACTATAACGGGCAGGTGCATTTTTCTTATGACGTCATCGATGGACATAGCGGTGTAGCACACACAGGCGCAAGTACCACATTAACAGCAGTCAATGATACCGCTGTATTTTCAGTAAACGATACCGGATCGGTAAAAGAGGATGTCCACGTTCAAGGTGACTCTCAACATACTGTGGCAGTATCGGGAGTACTAATTGTTTCCGACCCTGACTCAGGGGAAAGTGAATTCGTCGCCAACCGAAATGTACATGCGGTGAGTGACCAATTTGGCGGTGATTTGAGTATTGGCCGAGCCGGCGACTGGACTTACTCGGTTCCGAACAACAATTTAAATAGACTTGCTGAAGGCGAAAAACATCAAGTTACATATGAAGTGGTTTCTCGCGGAGGAGATAAACACCAAATAGTCATAACCGTCGTTGGTACTAATGATGACCCTATACTATCCGTTACCCAAACCACCCCGACAACGGGAACCCTCACTGACACCGATGTTGACGTTAAAGATACACATACTTTCTCTGTCGTCAGTTCAACAGGGCAATTTGGTTCGCTCTCTGTCGATCCGGATTCCGGTACCTATGTGTACACGGCAAACTCTTCGGTAGCAGGGATGACTTATAACTCAGCTACACACACGTATCACGGAACCGATGTATTTGAAGTAAAGGTGGCTGACAATCATGGTGGCGAATCATCGAAGTTCATTACTTTTGATACCAATGGTCATGTTTCCGTTGTCCCCGGACAACAACCAACGATTTCAACAACGGTGCCTGTTAATCCGCTGATTACTACAACTCAACCAAGCTTACCTACTGGAACAAACACGCCACCAAACAATGGAGTTACAGTAGATTTAGCAACACCGAATGATACAGGTAAATCAGATACGGATAACGTCACCAAAGAGACAACGCCAACAATAACGGGACACACTGACATTCCCTATTCACTGGTCACTATTTACGATGGTTCCACGCCAGTTGGACACGCAGTATCTGACACATCGGGTCAATACAGTGCAGTGGTCAGCAACTTAACGGATGGCGCTCATAATCTATCTGCCAAAGCATTGGCTCCTTCATCAGTGCAACCTGCAACATCGTCACTACTTTCTGTACATGTTGATACTGTGGTTGCGCCGCTTACCATTGGATTAACCCATGATACGGGAAGTGATAACTCCGATTTAATCACCAGTGATGGTGCACTAACTATTGGCGGACAAGAAGCAGGCGCAACGGTTGAGTATTCCACTGACAACGGGCATACATGGACATCGAGCTTTACGCCACAACAAGGTTCAAATACCGTTAGTATGAGACAAACTGACACAGCAGGAAATGTGTCGACCAATACTTCACTGACTTTCACCCTCGACAATACAATTACCGCGCCGACTGTCTCATTGCGCAACGACACTGGGCCACACTCCGTCAACACCCCAGACTTAATCACTAAAGACTCTCAGCTTTCAATTCAAACGGAGGCGGGCGCAAAAGTAGAGTATTCAAATGATGGCGGACACACTTGGACTGCCGTATTTAACCCAGTAGAAGGTGTAAACAACCTGCAGGTAAGACAAACGGATATCGCAGGCAATTTATCTCCAGCGACTTACTTTAGTTTTACCTTAGATACGAGCCCTGGCACGGTGACTGTGAATCCGATATCGCAAGATAATGCGCTAAATGCTGCTGAGAATAATCAACCGCTAGTGATAACAGGAACAACCTCCAACATCGCCCCTGGTGATGTCGTGTATGTTGTCGTTGGTAATAATCATTTTTATGACGCGACCGTAAAATCGGATGGTTCATGGTCACTGACCCTTAGTGCATCTGTCCACCAAAACATCATGGCGTCCGATCTCGACTACCCAATACAAGTAGGAACCGTAGATACTGCTGGCAATTCAACGCCTCGTATTTCAACTCATTTATTGGTCGATACACAGAACCCTCTTCCACATATAACCGTCGATTCAGTTACACAAGATAACGTGCTTAATGCCCTTGAATCGGGTCAAGGCATTCCGATAACAGGGACGGTGACTGGCGATTATCAGGTAGGAGATACAGTAAGCCTGAAAATAAACGGGGCGAATATTCTGTCTCTCACGGGCACTATTGACGTTAGCGGACACTTCTCAATTCCAGTTGATGGCAGAGTGTTGGAGCATGCTAATATTCATACTAGTTATGCAAGTGGTCAGGCTGCACCAATACACTCTATTGAAGCAACAATACAAACTACCGATGCGGTCGGAAATGTGGGGAGTGCAACCACAGGTTCACAAGTTTTCACCGTTGATACGCAAATACATGTCGCTATTCAGACCGATCCAATTACCGCTGATAATGTAATTAACGCTCAAGAATCCAATTCATCTGTTGATATCACAGGGGTTGTTTCTGGTGATTTTAATGTCGGTGACATTGTTACTTTGAACGTCAATGGGGCACAACATACTGGCGCTGTAGACTCACAAGGACACTATTCCATTGCCGTTCCTGGTAGCGAGTTAACTGCAGATGCTGACCAAAAAATTGAAGCGTCAATCGCGGTAACAGATAGCGCAGGTAACAGCGCTCACGCCACCACAGATGTTGTTTATCAAGTCGACACTCAGGTTAAACTCCCTACTATTACTTTTGAAAACGCAGGAGCTGACAACTTATACAGCAAAACTGAAATTGCTCACGGACACCCAAATACTATCACAGCAACAATTACGCCTCCTGGTGACGCAAAAATTGGCGAGCACCTTGTCGTTAATGGACAAGACCATGTATTAGATGCTCACAGCCTACAGCATGGGTTACAAATTGAAGTTCGTCCGGGTTCTCAAGTACAGGCGACCATGACTGACGAACACGGAAATACCGCAGGTAACCAAGGTTTTGCTGCAAGTGCCATACCTGAGCCAATCGTGGTCAAGCCGCCATCAGGAAGTCATCAAGTGTTTGCCACGCTTGGCATACCACCACAATTGCCGTCTTTAACACCAGTACCCACCACACAACACGGTTGGAGAATCCATCTACCGAATGGACAGTATGTGACCAGTCATCATGGGCAATATGGAACACTAACCATTGACCCTCAAACCGGTGATTTACATTATCAAGAACAAGCAAATGTTCACACAGGGCCACATGGCAGTGCTTCTGGCATTGGTCAACATGAAGACAAGTTCGAAGTTGCCTTACAAGGTTCGAATCAAGATGAAGTTGTCGCGCATGTCAACATTCAGATACTGAGTCACGGCCCGGGGAATAGCGGCAAACTAAATATTGGTACCGAGGTGGTTGATATGACAATCACTCCTATCGCACATGCTTCACACCCAGCTCCACCGCCACCACCTCCGGTACTACATGACGAGCCAGACATGGCTTCCCAAGCGGACTTGACTACCACCCAAAGTGATGACAGTTATCTGGATTTAACCCAGCATGCTCACCAAGAACCCGATCAAAAAACCAGCCACCATGGCGCTGCAGCTTATCTGGATGCTCTAGGTATTAAGCCCGATCCGACATCGACAACTGTTCACGATCAACCTGCGGACATGGACATCGTACTTGCACAAGTCGACCAACAAGATGCAACGACACATGACCAAGCGCACTTGGATATGTCAGATGCGCTTGAACACCATGATGCGAACGTCAACCATAACCAAGATGATGAGCATCACCACCACGATATCGATGGGTTACCGGAGATAGATCCTAACTCATAACTAAAAATATCAAGTACTTATTACCTAACGCTTAGTGCTTGCAACTTACCGCTTAAACTCTAATCAAAAACAACATACAAAACAGAGAATATAAAAACCAAAAAGGGAACACATGATGTGCTCCCTTTTATACTTTTCTACTTTCTTATTCGTTGACTATCCAGCTACTCTTTATAGGGATTACCTCTCACCAAACGCGACACTCACGTTCGTGTAAATCGGTTTCCATAGATACTGGAATACAGATTTCTCACCAGTGGTGATATCTACCTCGCCCGTCATACCTGGCAAGATAGAAAAGCTCTCCGGATTATCACGGAAATATGGGACATCCACCGAGACGACTACTTCATAATAGATTTCACCGCGTTCACTTTGACTTGTGGTTGGCGAAATACTCTCTACCGCTCCTTTTAATGCCCCAAAGCGGCTGTAATCAAACGCATCAATCTTGATTCGAGTCGGCTGCCCTACACTCACAAAACCAATATCTCTTGGCGACAAACGGGCTTTAAAGTCAGCTTTACCACCAACAGGGACGATCTCTACCACGGTCCCACCCGGCTGAATAACACCACCGTTTCGTGTGCTTGGCAGGCTTTGCACCAAACCTTGTAGCGGCGACACCAACATGGTGTTGGTCAATTTTGCTTGGCTTGAGCGTACTCTCGCGTTCAGGGCTGATAAGTCAGATACGGCTTTAGAACGATCATCGCTCACTTTAGCTTTCGCCTCCGCAAGAAGCTGTATGATTTTTTGATCATTACTGTCAGCTTGTCTAATCAATACCGACTTCTTACCACGAGCTTCTTCAATTTTTTGCTCGATACTTGCCAACTTCTGGCGCATTTCAAGCACCCGTAACCGTGAAATATTACCCGTTTTGTAGCCCTTTTCTAATATATTCAACTCTTGCTTAGTCGCATTCAACTCTTTCTCATAACTCGGCAAGGTCTTTTCTACGCTACGAAGCTGCTCTGCAATTTCCTCGCTCTCTTTCTCAAGCACCACTCGCTTTTGGAAATAGAGTGCTTTTTGCGCATTCAACTGCGCCTTTTGTTGGCTAACAATCTCTGGGTAATCTACTTCAAACTCCGCAAGGTTGGGCTCTCGTTGCTCAAGCAAAGCATTCATGCGTTCAACACTGGCTAGAAGCGTCACTTGTTGAGATTTGAGTTCTTCAAGAGCGGTACGTTGAAAGGTCGCATCAAACTCAACAAGAGGCTGACCTTTCTCAACCAATTGACCTTCTTTCACTAAGATTTGTTTTAACTTGCCACCGATTGCACTTTGTAATACTTGCTTCTCGCCTTCAGGAATCACAGCTCCTTTGGCTTTGGCAATTTCATCAACTTGAGTGACCATAGACCAAGTAGCAAAAGCAATAACACATAAGGCAACCGACCACGTCGCCAAAGTCAAAGTACGAGCCGTATTTTGCGATTCAACAAGTTCACCGTAGCGCTTGCCCTGTTCAATAGGTTGTTTAGCCATTAGCGACTCCTTGCTTAGACTGTGATTGTTCCTGAGAAGCAGCATGCTGTTGAGCTAACGGGTCTTGAATAGATGACTGCTGAACTTGAGTTTTTTCTTGGGGCTCCTGTGATTCTTGAGGCTTTTGTGGTTCTTGCGGCGGCTCTGGTTCTAAAGGCCCAGCATAAACGACTGCACCTTCATTTAGAACCACCACTTTATCGGCAAGTTTGATTAAATCCGGATCGTGTGAGGTGTAGACCACCGTTGCCTTTCCTTTTTTCGATAGCACAAACTCACCAAAGATACGCTTGGCGTTTGGATGTGAGTCTGGCACTGGATTATCCATTAAGAACATTGGGTAATCATAAACCAGAGCTTTTGCATCAATGAGGATCTGCGCAACGCTACCTGACAACATATCAAAAATGCTATCCGGTTGGATGCTACTAATGGAAGTATCTAACCCATTTGGTAGTGTGTTGAACCAGCGTTTCCCTCCAACCATATCAATTGCAGAAATCATTCTCTGTTCTTCGACTTTATGCCCGTCGTTTAGCCACTCTCGTATACTCAACGTCAATAAATCCGGATAAGCAGCTCGAATCAAACACCAGTGGCGGTAAAGTTGCGGGTCGTATTGAACAAGGTTAACGCCATCAAGCTCAACCATACCATTTTGAATAGGCTGTAAGCCTGACAACACTTCAATCAACGTAGACTTACCACTACCAGAAGGCCCGGTAATAGCAACAACCTCTCCCGCTTCGATCTCAAAGCTCACTCCGTTCAATGCCGGGCGACTTTGCTTGGGATAACGCAAAGTTACTTGCTCTAACTTCAAACTAGGCGCTACCGATGACAACGGGTGATGCTGATAGCTAAATTCTCGCTCAGAAGGTTGAGAAAGGATACGGTTCACCTGTAGTTTGGATTGATTAAAGCTATTAAAGCGCATCGCACTGTTCGCCAACATTTGAGCCGGACCTGTCACTTTGGATATCAACATCATGGACGCGATAAGACCACCGGGAGTCATAACTTGTTCGAAAATCAGCCCTATCCCTAATCCCATCACCGCTAAGGTTGAACCCACACCAATAAAATAATAAATGGAGGTGTATCGGCTCTGTAAAACCGACTGGTTAAACGTCACCGTTGACGCGAGGAGGTTAGCTTTTTTGAAACGTTGAATCCAATGTTGAGAAAAACCAGCACTGCGGATAAAGGCGAGTTTGGATGACAGCTCATTAGTCATGTTTTGACGATTAGTACCCGCGACTGTCGATTGCATTGAACGCTTGCTGCTTGAACGTATCGACCGTTTTGCCAATAAGTAATAAAGAATCAAAGATATGATGGGTACTAAAACTAACCAACCTCCTAAAATGCCAATCGCTAACACAAAAATAAGAATGAATGGCAGGTCAAAAAGAGCATTGCCTAGTGGACCAGATAACACACCCGAAATACGCTCTGACAACATCACCTGATTCTGTTGACTAGAAGATGCCGTTTGCTGATTTTGAGCGTAGCTATTTCGAAGCAAACGTTGCACTAAGGATTGGGATATCTCACGACTCACTCGGTTCGAAACTGAAGCAAACACTCGGCTGCGCAATGTTCTTAGCCAACCCATCATCACAAACAACAAAGACGCGCCAATGGCGATACCTTGCAACTCATGCGCCGCGTCACCGCCAATCACGTGGTCATAAATCGACATAGTGATAAATGGAACAGTTAATGCAAACAAGTTGGTGACAAAACTGACCAGCAGTAACTTAGGAATGATTGGGCGAAACGCATGTAACCTTTCGCCAACCCAATCAGGAGACCCCTTTTCTAATGGCGGACCTTCTACAACGATACAAAACTGGGGGGAATTCGTAATATCGTCAGTGGAGTCCGAAGCAATAAACTGTTTTGATTCAAAATGACCTAAGACCAACTCATTCTCACTCAGTACCAATAACAATAATTTGTGGTCACCGACTTCGTCTAAGTCGGCAACTAGGCGGTATGGCAGTGCTAACCTATCGAACAAGGCAAACATATCGTCAATCGATTCTATGCCATTTTCATCGACCCATTGATGTGCAAACAATTGGATATTTGCGTTCACTTCCAATTGCTTAAGAACAGAAAGGCTCTCGGTTTCTAAATGGTTCATCATCTCTTGTCGCCCGCTCGTATCTGGGCGGTTGCTCGTATTTGAACGGTTGTTAGCATCTAAACTATTCATACTACGGCCTCCTGATTACTTTCACTTTTGACCGTAATGGCTCGACTTTCCACTGTAATGATTCGGTTAGCTAACTCGCGAAGTTTCGAATAGTAACTGACCATCAGTATGGTTCGTCCTGCCGAGACTTCTTGCTCCAACACCTTAACTAGGTTCCCGAGGGCATCTAAATCTAACGAAGAGTCAGGCCTTTCTAGCATAATGACGGGCTTGTCACTTGCTAGCTGAGTCGCGATATTGAGCATTTTCACATTCCCCATACTCAATAAAGAAGCACTCGTATGGCCAATTTGAGTTTCTAACCCATCCGGTAAACGGGTAATTTCTTTGGTTAAACCAAGACGCTTTGCATAGTCATTGGCGCTTTGTGTCCTCTCGGGATCAAAGCCACACAAGTTGTCGAGTATAGTGCCCGACACCAATTGTCCTTTAACGCCACAATAGGCTGCAATGTTGGTTACGGATGCAATTGAAACGGATTCCCCGTTAATGAAGCACTCACCCGCAGTCAGATCATCAATACCTGCAATCGATGATAGTAGATGGCTGTTAATATGACGGTCTTCACTTTCCAGAAGAACCAGCTCGCCTTTATTCAACATCAAGTCCACTTGTCCTAGTGCACTGTACCTTTCAACCGTTGCTTGTTTAATCTCCAAAGTTTCAAAATCGGTAAGCGTTGCTTGAAGTTGATCAGGAGTGGTATGGGTAAAAGTCGATGGCTTGGAGACAGGATGTACAGTAACCGACTTGTCACTCAACTTTTCTATTGCTTGATTAGCACTGTGTATTGAATTGAGCTTAATTCGGACGCCAACCAGAGCACTTAACGGTGCAACGGCCCTACCCGATAAAATGGAACATGCCGCCAGTCCACCTGTGGTCAACTGGCCATCCAACACCCATAAACTGCCGGTAATCACGAGCAACACTGAAGTCGCTAAGGCAGCAAGCTGAATACATTCTTGTGCGAACGCATTCTGTTCTTCTTCTCTTGCTTTGGATTGAGAACGAACATTGTTGAGGAACTTAAACTGATTAAAGATTCGAGACTCGACGGCCTGTCGCTTGATTCCTTGAACTGTTTGGCTCAGCAAAATCAAAAACGCTTTTCGCTCCTGCTCATCTTGAGACGCTTCTTCACTTAGGCTTTTAACGCGAATAGAAGATAGCCAAACAATACCGAGTGTAATTAGCCAAACTACCAAAGGTATCGCTACCAGCTCACCGCCGATGTAAGCCACCAAACCTAAAAAGATCAATGCAAAAGGTAGATCAATAAAACCAGCGATAATACCACCTGAATACCAATCTTTGACTTTTGATACGGAGCCGAGCCCCTCTTCTACACCACCAATACCCAGATGGCGAATATGGTTTGATGAAGCGGTGGTTACCCTTTCAACCAAGGTTTGATACGTCGCTTTTTCTGTATTACTGGCAGCAGCAGAAAGAAGCCAAGTTCGTACAAACCTAATGAGTGCTTCCATTGCAACAGCCAGAGTCGCACCCGCTAAAAGTAGAGTCGCGGTTCCATAACTTTGGTTAGGTAAAATACGGTCATAGATTTGAAGTACCGTTAGAGGAACGGCGAGAGAGAGTAAATTGATGAGCAAAGAAGGCAGTAGAACTTGTCCTACTACCCCTTTGTTTTTTACTGAACTGACGGGCATACACAATCCTTATCCATACTTATAAAATAAGATTGGTACATAAACCTAAGTATTGCAAGGTAACGAACTGATTTCACGTATTTTTTAATCCTCCAGTAAATCAATATTCGGATTGTTGTCTGGATTTAATATTTAGCTAGAAAAAGGTACTGTCAACTTAACTAAATTGAGTCGTAGTATCCCAGTAGATGATCTCTTAACTACCTGTAATATCACTCCATGTGGCAAAGGCACCAATACTGCTACTTTTGTAAAACTCGACACTACACAAGTGCCTTTGTAAATTGAAGACGTTATACATTAAAGAGATAATACTGAGGAAGCGCTGTACGTGTGACCTACTTTAAAATCTGAATAGCCACCACATCACTAGACGCTAGTTAGCCTTCTTAATAGCTGGACAGTGTCCACGTGACAATGTCCATATTTTAAGAACTCGTAATACAAAAAATCTGACTTTACGATCACTTAGTTACACTCGGTTCTAAAAATAACGACAATGTCGTCCTAAGTAGAAATACTATGCGATTTCGCGAAACGGTACATCAAATTAGCAAACTTAATTTATATATTGGAAGGTTGGTTGACTTAAATCAGATATGAGTGTGTAACAAACTATGGGGCACAAATGAGTTAGCTTACAATTTCACATAACCACACTTCTGGACAAAATCCACCTCTTAAATGGTTTTCGAATATCAATGCATAAACAGCTACCCTTTCTCACTACAACCGTATTTCTACGTGCTGGAAAAACGGAATAAAGCGTAACGAAGCCCCAAGGGAGGCAGTTTTCTTATCTTTACAATTCTGTCAGCTCGTGACGTATTGGAGTTAATCAATTCAAGGTAATCCACAAAACATTGCCGTAAATGACCAATAATCGTTTACACAATTAGAATGTCAGTACTGTCATTAGCTTTGTTTAACCTAGGTATAAAGTAAGGAACAACTCTATTTAATAATAGACACCTTTAATTACTAAACCTCAGGTTAGAAAACCTATTGTTTGTAACACCACTTAATTTTGAACCACACAGCCATTAACTGGTGAGCCCAAAAAAAACAGACAAATCATGGGTCAAGTTTTGTGGTTCAGTCCCCTTGCTTGGCGTTACTAAAATTGTGTCATCTCCCGACACAGTGCCTAAGATTCCCATCTGAAATCGCAAAGAATCCACTAAACGAGCGACAAGCTCAGCCGCTGATGGTGTAGTTTTGATAATAATGAAAAAATGGTTGTAATCAATATCGTTAATCATTTCCTCGATATTGGTTTTCGTTGTTGGCATCTCTAATTCATGAGGAAGCTGATAAACCAGTTGGTTGTTGTCATTGACTATTCTGACTGCACCTAACTTAGTCAGAGTTCGTGATACCATCGACTGGTGAATTTTACCAAGCCCTGCTTTTTCCAAAATATCAACAAGCTGAGCCTGAGAACTAACCGCTTCTTGAAGAATCGCCTGCTTAATTGTTCTAGCAATAGCATCATGTTGAGTGTTTTTAGTCATGAAAATTCATCATTGGTATTGAAGTTGTATTATCATAACTATTAAATGCAAAACGATTCCGTGTTTCAGCACTCAGAAACAGCATATTACTAATAGAAATATGCTGTAACTAATTCCAATATCACATTCTGATATGAGTACCGGACGAACCGTTCATTATTTCGAGAGCTTTGTACAGATCACCAATGTGGCCAATACCTTTTGATCTTTCTGCAAACAGGCAACATGCATCAACCTTTGGCCCCATAGAGCCAGCTGCAAATTGATAACTGCGCATCGTCGCCACAGTTTCATCATATAACTTTTCTTGAGTTGGTTTACCCCAATCAATGCAAACATTTTCTCCCGCAGTCAAAATAAGAAGATCATCTGCATTCAACTCCTGTGCGATCAACGCTGCTGTCATGTCCTTATCAATAACGGCTTCAAAACCAGTGTAGTAACCTTTTTTATCTTTAATTACTGGTACACCACCGCCACCGCCACAGATAACCAAATGATCTTTTTCAAGTAAACTGCGTATAGCATCAATTTCAATAATATCTTTTGGCATAGGGGACGGAACAACACGACGCCATTTGTCACCGTCAGGCTTAATAACCCAATTGTTTGCTTCTGCTAATTGTGTCGCCTCTTCTTTTTCATAAACCGGACCAATAAACTTACTTGGCTCTTTAATGGCAGGATCATTCTTATCAACCTCAACCTGAGTAAGAATAGTTTCAATATTCATATCTGGAAGTTGTTGTTTTAGTTTCTGTTGTAACAAATAGCCTATCATTCCCTGTGTTTCAGCGCCCAAAACATCGAACGGGTATGGTGGGCAGCAGTCCTGATATGCAAGATTTTGTAGAGCCAACAACCCAACTTGTGGCCCATTTCCATGAACCAGCACCAGTCGGTATTTTTCGTGCAGTTTAGCAAGTGCAGTGGCTGTAACTTCTATACTATTCTTTTGATTTTCACAGCTCATAATTTCGCCTCTTTGAAGCAAGGCATTCCCACCAATAGCGACAACTAACGTTGGTTTAATCATTTTTATCTCCGGTTTATTGTATTTCCTGTATTGAATCTTATATTTAAATATAGAAACTAAAACGTGACGAACATCCTAAATTTATATTATTTTAAAAATATTAATATAAATTTAATATTTAACGCCTCTATATCTAGATTCAATAGATAACTATTCACTCTGCATTTAAATACAATATTAATAAAAATTTAAATTACACAATAAATACAAAATATCTTTATTATACAATTAGTTATAATGACAGTAATGTTTTTACTAATTATATTTTTATTTTTGTGAACGCATTCAAATATAAATTAAGTTATCGGGGTAACATACTCAACAAATGATAGAAAACAAAAATCACATGTACATTAATTAATAACCACCATTTTAAATAAAGTTTTTAATTAATTAATTTATAAGGGATACAAATGGCTTTTAATCTTCGCAATCGTAACTTTCTTAAGTTACTTGATCTATCTACTCGTGAAATCCAGCATCTTATTGACCTTTCTGCAGACCTTAAAAAGGCTAAGTATTCAGGTACAGAAAAGCCCCGTCTGCGAGGCAAAAATGTTGCACTAATTTTTGAAAAAAGCTCTACCCGTACTCGCTGCGCATTTGAAGTTGCCGCTTTCGATCAAGGTGCTCAGGTAAGCTATATCGGTCCATCAGGTTCTCAAATCGGTCACAAAGAATCAATGAAGGATACTGCACGAGTATTGGGTCGCATGTATGACGGTATTGAGTACCGTGGGTTTGGGCAGAACATTGTTGAAGAACTGGGAGCCTATGCAGGTGTACCCGTGTGGAACGGACTAACTACAGAGTTCCACCCTACTCAAATTCTGGCTGATTTCTTAACAATGTTAGAGCATGGTAGAGGTAAGAATTTACAGGAAATGACATTTGCCTACTTAGGTGACGCGAGAAACAACATGGGCAACTCACTTTTGGTCGGGGCGGCCAAGATGGGGATGGAAATTCGCATGGTTGCACCAAAAGAGTTCTGGCCAGATGAAAAGCTTGTAGAAGAGTGCCGTGCCATTGCCAAAAGCACCAATGCAAAAATTGTGATGACCGAAAATGTTCAGGAAGGTGTTCAAGGATGTGACTATCTGTATACCGATGTATGGGTCTCTATGGGGGAATCAAAAGAAGCATGGGATGAGCGTGTAAATATGATGACACCATATCAGGTCAATATGAATGTAATCGAAATGACTGGTAATCCACACGTAAAATTCATGCACTGTCTTCCCGCTTTCCATAACGATGAAACTATCGTTGGTGCAGAAGTGGCTGAAAAATATGGCATGAAAGGCCTAGAAGTCGATGAAGAAGTATTTGAGTCCGAATACTCGATTGTCTTCGACGAAGCGGAAAACCGTATGCACACAATTAAAGCAGTTATGGTAGCCACGTTAGGTGACTAATATTGTAATAGCCCGACAGCAAAAACTGTCGGGTGTTTTTTGGAGATCAAATTATGTCAAGCGTAGCCGTTCCTCGACCAAAATTTAGAGCTTTTCCTAGCGCTTTCACCATTTTATTTGTTATTACTCTGCTGGCTGTAGCGTGTACATGGCTCATCCCAGCGGGGGCTTATTCAAAACTTACCTATAGTTCAGAAACCGGTATGTTGTCGATAGCGACGCCTTCCGGTGAAGTCTCAGCTATTGCAGCTACTCAGGGTGAGCTAGATAAGCTAGGAGTAAACATAAAGGTAGAACAATTTACCGGCGGTATTATCCGCAAGCCTATTGCTGTTCCGGACACCTATGAGCGTGTAGCTCCTGTGCATAAGGGAATTGGAGATGTAACCAAAAGCATGGTTGAAGGTACCATAGAAGGTGCTGATGTGATTGTATTCATTCTGGTTCTTGGTGGCATGATCGGTGTTGTGAATGCAACGGGTGCATTTAATTCCGGTCTGATAGCACTTTCTAAGAAAACCAAAGGGCGTGAGTTCACATTGGTATTCTCAGTGTGTTTGGTAATGGCACTGGGTGGTACTACATGCGGTTTGGAAGAAGAAGCCGTTGCATTTTACCCCATTCTAGTCCCGATCTTCTTATCACTTGGGTATGACTCTATCGTCTGCGTAGGTGCAATATTTCTTGCTGGTTCAATGGGCACCACATTCTCTACTATCAATCCGTTCTCAGTAGTTATTGCGTCTAATGCTGCTGGTATTCCATTTACTGAAGGAATCGAGTTCAGAGTATTTGGTTTGATCGTAGGTTTTGCAGTCGTAGTTAGCTACATGTACTGGTATTGCAAAAAAGTAAAGGCTGATCCAAGTTTTTCATACACCTACGATGACCATGAAGAGTTCGAAGCTCGCTACATGAATGATGTTGATATGGACCATGAAATTCCATTTACATTGCGCCGTAAAGTCATTCTTACCATGTTTGCTTTAGCCTTCCCTCTAATGATTTGGGGTGTATCGGTGGGAGGATGGTGGTTTCCGACGATGGCAGCGTCCTTTCTAGCGATTACCATCGTTATTATGTTTATCTCTGGGCTATCAGAGAAAAAATTGATGGACTCGTTTACAAAAGGCGCATCAGAGCTAGTTGGCGTATCGCTAATCATTGGTCTTGCCCGAGGTGTAAACCTGGTTCTAGAGAACGGTATGATCTCCGATACTATCCTGTTCGCAGCCTCAGACTTAGTGTCTGGAATGGAAGGTGGCGTATTTATCGTGGTTCAAATGCTGGTTTTTGCCTTGCTTGGTTTTATCGTTCCATCATCCTCGGGTCTGGCTGTACTTTCTATGCCTATTATGGCACCGCTAGCTGATACCGTTGGTATCCCCCGCGAAATCGTTGTGTCCGCTTATAACTGGGGGCAGTATGCAATGCTATTCCTAACCCCAACAGGCTTGGTACTTGCGACATTGCAAATGCTAGGTATGTCTTACAACAAGTGGCTGAAATTTGTATGGCCGATGGTCTTATTCGTACTTGGCTTTGGCGCACTAATGTTGGTTATTCAAGTTGCAATGATCTAGGGAATGTCTCAAGTAAAGAGAAGCGGTAGCTTTTTATCAACGCCTTGTTTGATTTTAAATCACCCGCTCTCTTTTCCTTTACCAATTAGTATTCACTTCACATAACGTTCCAACTAAAACTTACACAAAAATTTATTCATATAGGAGATATACTGAAATGAGTGGCGATATCATAAAACTTTCAAGAAATACCGAAAATGCACCAATAGACTCATTTTCTACCCAGACTGTCGCATTTTCTCACTACAATAATATTTCGGCTCAACTGCCTGTCGATCTTAAGACCGGTGAAATTGTCGTAGGTGGTGTAGAAGAGCAGTCAAGGCAGTGTTTGACAAACATTAAAAATATTGTAGAAAGTGTCGGTCATGGCATGTATGACGTTATAAGAATCAATGTATACCTCAAGAATATCTCAGATATTGACGCGGTAGACGCCGTTTATACAACCTTCTTCCAAAACTACTTTCCTACTCGTACTACACTCGCTGTTGCAGCACTGCCAATGAAGGGGGCTTTAGTACAAATGGATGCCGTAATTTCAAACGGAGAAGGAACACACCCACAAGATCCTTGTGAACTTATCAAGTTGGTCAGAAATACAAAGAATGCACCAAGCAACTCTCTATCAACCCAGACGATCGCTTTTTCCCACTACAACCATATTTCGGGTCAATTACCGGTTGATCCTAAAAGCGGCGTTATCGTAACAGGTGGAGCAAAAGAGCAGACCGGCCAGTGCCTAAAGAATATTAAGTCAATTTTAGAAGCTATCGACGTTCCTTTTGATGATATTGTTAAAATCAATATTCATGTCAGAAATCTCACCGATATTGAGCTAGTGGACAAGGTGTATACCACATTCTTCCCGGACTCGGCTATCGCAAGAACGGTAGGTTATGTCCCTGCACGCTCAATCGTTATTGCGTCTGGTTTACCTATGAACGCTTTGGTACAAATTGATGCTACGGTATCTCATGGAGATGGCACCCCACCCCAAGAAGTAGAAGACAGACATGGACTCGCTATCAGACTCAATAACTCAGAAAATGCACCAATAAGCGCTCTATCCACGCAAACCGTCGCTTTTTCTCACTACAACAATATTTCGGCTCAACTCCCAGTAGATCCTGAAAGAGATGACATTGTATCTGTTGGTGTAAAAGAGCAGACAATGCAATGTCTGAACAATATCAAGTCGATTGTAGAAAGCGTTAACCACGTTATGGATGATATCGTTAAAATCAATATCCAACTTACCAATATTGAAGATCTAGATACGGTAAACGAAGCTTACATAACCTTCTTTAAAGGTGAGCTGCCTGCCAGAACTGTCATTGGTGTTTCAGCGAACCCTATGGATGCTCTGGTACAAATTGACGCCATTGTTTCAAACGCTGAGAGTACGCCTCCGCCAGCATGATAAAAACTAAACTCAACACTGACACGATGTAAGATTTGTGCAACTCATGCATGGACATTGTGGGTAAATCTAGGGTACTTCGTAACATTGCACTATTAGGTAATGTTACGAAGCGAAGTAGAATTAGTGATTTTTATGACGGCTAAAAGCTATCTGAGGTTCTGTGAACGCACCAGTGTCGCTTCTCGTTTATGTCATATTCTATCTAGTCTGTCATGCTGCCATCCCTACCAGTTATTTCTGTTTAGGACGGAAAGGCTTTATCACCTCTTCGTTGCATTTCAGGTAAGGACCTTCCATCAGGTCGATACAATAAGGTATCGCAGGGAATACCGCATCCAGACATTCACGAATAGATTTCGGTTTTCCAGGTAGGTTTACAATTAAAGTATCATTGCGAAGACCGGCGGTCTGGCGTGACAAAATAGCAGTTGGAACGAATTTCAGCGATTCAGCACGCATGAGTTCGCCAAAACCAGGCATCATACGATCGCATATGGCTTCTGTTGCTTCAGGAGTGACATCACGCTTTGCCGGCCCTGTGCCTCCCGTTGTAACAATCAGACTACAATTCTGTTTATCAGCCATGTTGATCAATGTGGCTTCAATAACACCCTGTTCATCTGGGATCACTTCGTAGATAGGTTCCCACTCAGAAATTAAATATTCATTCAGAGTTTCAATAATTGCCTTACCAGAAATGTCTTCATATACACCAGCGCTTGCTCGGTCACTGACCGTAACAATACCGATTTTAGCTTTTGTCATTTGTTATCCCTTTGGCCAAATTCTTGTTGAAGGCCAAGTGTAATGAATTAAGTAGAGAGGATAAACCTTGGAGAATAAAAATCCCTGCTCATTTCGTCATGATCAGGGACTCAACGTTCTTTACCTAACCTAACTATACCAATGGCGGGTTAAACGATCTTCTCAGTGCTAACAATAACACCGTCGGTATCTGCATACAGATAGTCGCCTGTTTTCACTTCAATGCCACCAAACGACAACGGGACATCTCTCTTGCCAGAGGTAACAGGAATAGATTTTCTTGAACAGGTGCCCAAAGCATAAAGAACAACCGGGATGTCTTTGATTTGAAACGTATCGCGAATATAACCATTTACGATGATGCCAGCGTAGTGATTGTTATGTGCAAACTTCATTAGGTTTTCACCAACAACAGCAAAATATTCTTGGTCTACATCAACAACGACAACCTTACCTGTGCCATCTTCATCTCTTAGAAGCGTGATCAGATCTGAATTGTTTTTGTTTAACTTAATGGTGATCACCTCACCCTGACATTTATCAGCACCACCAAAGTTTTGGTATCCAGCGCCCAAAACACGTGTCCTTTCTGGGTACTCATCACAGATATCTGCGGTAAAAAATTTCATAAATCATCCTTGTTTTTTATCAATTTTAGACTTGTAAGCTCGTTTCGCATTCTAGCATTCATATATAGCCAAGTAACCCCAATATACTGGCTCAGTAAAAAATTATTGGTACTTGGACACCCACTCTTTTTACATCTTTTTTTAGTGTGGTATGCTGCAAGCAACTGGATCAAAAAAGATGTCCAGACGCCTAATGAACATTGGTATAAATACGAGCGGAATTTCAATTCAGCCATCCAAACAGAAAGACAGACAATCCTAATACGGAAATCAGGAAAGGTTTTTTATGAAAGTAGTGACTGGAGTAGTTGGCAACGATATCCACGTTGTGGCCAACCGACTCATTGAACTATCCCTCGAAGCTAGAGGGTATCAAGTTTTTAATTTGGGTGTGAATACGCACCTAGAAGAATTCTTCGATGCGGTTGTGGAGACCGGCGCCGAAGTACTGCTCATCTCTTCACTTAATGGTGAAGCAGAAGGATGGAGTCGAGAAGTCAGAGCGCTGAAATCTCAATATAAAGGATTGGATGACGTCATCATGATGATTGGTGGCAACCTAACAGTGGGTGCTGGTGACGCAGATGAAATCGTTAAAAAATACAAAAAATATGGCTTTGACTTGGTTTGTCACCAAATCGACCTTAATACTGGCCTTGACCTTTTAGAACAGTTTATAGAAAAGAGAGGTCAAGCATGAGCCTGCTTCAAGAAGAACGTGAGATAATTCTCAGCAATGAGTACGTCGATACCTTTGATTTTGATGAAGTAAATGAATTCGTCACAAACGCTAGCAAAGAACTGTTTATCTCTCACCATTTTAAGAAGAAAGAGAAGATGCTCGTTCAGCCACGCGGTGGTTTCCCAACTTATAAAAAGCAGTTCGCTCTGAATGAGTTTTTCGTTAACGCTAACGTCGATGTGCTCCCTCTTACGATAGACTCAAATACTCGTCTTAACGATTATGGCACGGCGAAAAAAATGCTTCGCCTTAGTGAAGAAAATGACGTAGATATGCTTAACGGCTATCCGTTGGTGAACCACGGCTATCGCACCACGCGTAAAATGATCACGCATTTCAACAAACCGGTCAGTCTACGACACGGTACACCCGATGCGAGGCTACTTATCGAAACGGCCATTGCTTCAGGTATTTTTGAAATTGAAGGCGGTCCAATCACCTATCTGTTGCCCTATTCAAAGAACTTCCCATTAGACAAAGCGTTCATGTATTGGAAATATGTAGAACGTGTTTGCGCGAATTATTCTAAGCTTAATGAACCGATTAATCGCGAATCGTTTGGCCCATTAACGGCCACTTTGGTCCCACCTTCTATAACTATCGTTATCCAACTGTTGGAGATGCTGCTTTCATTGGAGGAAGGGGTTAAGTCTTTTTCTGTGTCGTTCGCGCAGCAAGGTTCAATGAATCAAGATATTGTTACTGGCGCGGTAATTAAGAAATTAGCCAAACATTACGCAGAAGCGATTGGCTGTGGCGATGCCAGTATTCATTTGGTTTATCACCAATGGATGGGGGCTTTCCCAACCAACAAAAGCTATGCAGAACAGTTAATTAACATGTCGACGGTTATTGCATCCATGGTCGGCGCGGACAAAATTATCACCAAAACACGTGAAGAAGCCGTTGGTATTCCAACGAAAGAAGCGAATGCAAAGACCGTTGCCGATACACAATATACACTCCGAATACTCAACGGGTTGCCTAATATCGTTGATGAGCAAGAAGAAGAGATATTAACAGCCGAAGTGATGGCAATTATGGATGCAGTGTTTAACGACCCTGCCGACACGCTGTGGCGGAAAGCCTTTAACTGCATCAAGTGCGGGATAATCGATGTGCCATTTTCTCCGCATATTATTAACCACAACAAGATGATAACTATTCGTGATGCCAACAAAAATATCCGAATCATCGACCGAGGTGGCGTACCAATCCCAGATCGCTGTTTTGAATATGAGCGCTCACAATGCGACCTCAATAAAGACACCACCAGCATCGTTAACGACATAATTCATGATATAGGCATTATGCAATGAGCCAGAACGTAGACAAACTATTTATCGATATCGGTAGTACCTACTTTAAGGTGTCCGATTCAAAACAGATTGAGCAGCATTTCCGAGACTTCAACAAAGATATTCTTGATGATTTGATGCACAAGTGCGGCTCACGAGTCAGCCAGTATGAGAAAGAAAATGTCCATATTTGCTCGTCCGCGAATGGCGGTTTAAGCACGTTAATTATCGGCGTCACAAACTCCTTCTCACTCAAATATGCTACGAATATTGCGTTTAACTCCGGCATCAACATCATTGATACCATTCTCTACCAAAACATCGCTGATTATTCGATTCCTAGTGACTTGGTAGACGTTGTGATTGTTGTGGGAGGTATTAACGCGAATGGCGGTATCTTTGGCGAGCCACTCTATCGCTATTTGGAGCAGCTAAACTATTCCAACATAGTCTTCGTAGGTAACGAACCGGACGCCCTAACGCTCTCGGAAAAAGTGGACAGTTTGGTCACCTTACCGAACATTGTCGACGATCGATTGCATATTGTTGAAGATAACCTTAAAGAGTATCTCACCAATCTTTATCAACTCGATATTGAAGGTAAAGAAGATATCAAGGGTCTATACCAGGTCACCTCTAATCAGATCTACTCGACACCCTATATCGTTAACCAAGCGTTACCTTATGTCGATGCGAGTTTTTCTGTTGTCGACCCATTTATCTTGCTTGATATCGGTGGCGCAACGACAGATATTCATTACTCCAAAGACCTCGTTATTGACGGCAACATCGTGACAGAAAACGAGTACGACCGTCTGGTCTTTAAAAAACTCGGGGTCTATAAATCTAAACAGTCTTTGATCTTCGCTGCACAAAACAATGAATTCGTTTATGAGTTGTTGATGCACCTAAAAGTCACTGAGAATATCTTTGAAGAGCAAAGTGAAAAAGCAACGAAGATTCTGATGCAGCTTTCCATCTTTTTGGTCTTGTGCAAAATTTCACACTATCGAAAAGCGTATATTAATCTCAAGTTATTGGCGATTAACTCTATTGTGATCACTGGGGGAATTACCAAAGTGCTCTCATCCGAAGAGATAGAAGACATCATCGCCTTTTTCTATAAAAAAATTATGACGTCCGACCATAAGCCCGTCACCATTCTAGACAGCAATTATGATATTTGGACTCTTGGTGCAAAAGGAAAATTAGAATGTCAATAAACTGTATTCGAAGCCTACTAGAAAGCGCCGTTGAGACGCATGCCGATAAAACCGCCATCGTCTTGGACGACAGTCAACTCACCTACGCTGAATTGTTCAAAAAGGTGAATCAAGTTGCGCTGTATTTAAAGGAACTTGGCCTCCCTAAAAATACCCGAATTGGTATCTATTCCAATAAACGCATCGAGCAGATGATTGCGGATCTCGCTGTACTTTCAACCGACTATATCTTGGTACCGATGAGTAAAATGCTTAAGCCTGAACAGGTTAAGTACATCATCAAAGATTGTGATATCAAGTGTATTATTACCGATAATATGAAGTTAGAAAGCATTGAAGAGATCGATTTTGACGGCCATGTTATCTCTTATGATACCGCCAATAAAGAGATCGCCTCTTTTGAAGAGATATACAAATACTACAACAAGCCCTATGAGTGCGATATAAGTGGCCACGATTCAGCGGTCATCACTTACTCCTTCGGTCTTTCCGGAACACCTAAAGGTATTGTTATCTCGCATCGTAATCTAATCGATTCCGCGAGAGTCGTTTCTCAGTATCTAAAACTTGAAACCGATGACGTTATCTCCGGAGTGTTGTTCTTCAATCTAGATTACGGCCTAAACCAACTATTTTGTACCCTAATTAAGAAAGCGACACTCGCTATGCACCGCTTTATTCTGCCGGAAGAGTTCTTCAACCATCTGATAGACGACAAAGTGACGGTGCTCCCCGTCATGCCCGTCTATATTTCCCAAATGTTTGATGAAGAATCAACTCGTATTCCAAGTGCAGAACTGTTTGATCGAGTGAAAACCATTACCTCTTCAGGCGGTAACGTCACCGCTAGAATGATAGACGACTGCAAGCGCACTTTCCGTAATGCCGACTTCTATTCGATGCACGGTCTCACCGAGGCGTTCCGATCCACTTATCTTGACCCCTCACAGGTACAGATTCGCCCTAATTCTATAGGTAAGCCGATACCCGACGTAGAGTTATATGTGATAAACGAAGATGGGAAAGAGTGCGCACCACGCGAAGTCGGTGAACTTATCCACCGTGGCGGTTATATCTATAAAGGTTACTGGAATGCACCAGAAGAGACGGCCGAACGCTTTAAGTCTGTCTCAATACTGAAGGATGTTATCAACCTAGAGGGCCAACTTGTCGATGAGACCGTTGTTGCCACAGGTGATTACGTCTATAAAGACGAAGAGGGTTATTTCTACTTCGTTTCTCGTAACGACGACATGATAAAAACTCGAGGTTACCGCGTCTCTCCTTTTGAAGTGGAGTCTGTCGTTGAGAAAAACATCCCCGCCATCGATCGTTGTGCCGTATTTGGATTAGAGAATGAGCTTATCGAAGAAGAGATTGTTTTGGTCTACTCTGCGCCAAGTCAGATAAGTGAAACAGAGATCCTGTTTGAACTAAACAAACACCTTGCCTCTTATATGATTCCTAACAAAGTGGTTTATAAGAAATTTATGCCGCTAATGCAAAACGATAAGAATCAAGTAAACAAAGAAGCATTGAAGCGGGATCTTTCTGCTGTTTAATAATACCAAACGAAGTAAGATTGTGACCAACATGATTGTCACTCCGCCGACCATCAAAAAAGTCATAAATAAAAAAGCCACCTGCAAACAGGTGGCTTTGAATAACCCGATAAGACCCCCTCTATACTCTAACCGGCATCAATCGTCATCAAAGCCTGTCTCTGCTCAGTTTTAAGTTTGCTCTTACTATCAAGAATAAAGACACGACCGGGGTCTATCTCATTTTCAATTAAGAATGTTTTAACCGCTCTTGCTCTCTCTTCCGCAAGGCTACCCAAATCGGTATTGCTGATCGTCTGAGCATTGAGCAATTGGTTATACATACCAATATGCAGTGTTGTCGTAATCTGTTCTGGAATAACCTCAACGCCTTCATTTGAATCGATTAAGACTTGTTCAACTTTCATTCGTTCTTCATTTACGTCTAGTTTCAGTTCTTGCACAAATAGTGCTTGCAGAGCATCGGGTAAAACACCCGTATTTGGTATTCGGCTTGCACTAAAATCTTCTGGTAATTCAGGTAAGCCGCTCGTCTTCAAAAGCTTGTTCTGTAGCCTCGTTTCTGCCAAAGCTCTGCTATCTTCTGCAAGCAATACTGCCCCTTCAACACTGATGCGTAGGTTAGGTCTCGCATTAAGGGCCTCAACAAGCTTTAATAATCGCTCTTGTCCCGGGGAATCTAACACTGAAATCCCTGCTTTATATTGAATCAGGTTGAGTTCTTCATCGCTGCCAACTAAATTGGCAAGCAAAGAAAATGGTGCAGTAATCGCCTTGGTCACTATGTTTACCAGCGCCTTTAGAATAACACCACCAAAGCTAAACTCAGGGCTCTCTACGTCACCATTGACGTCAAATCCAAGATCAATAACACCATCGCCATCCTGAAGTAATCCAATGGCTAGAGTAACTGGCAGGCTTGTCGCCAACGATGACTCACTCGGTTTACCTAGTATCAACTGGTCAACAACGACGTGATTAGTTCCCTTTAATCGATTATTTTCAAGGCGGTAGTTGATGTCGAGTGACAACTGCCCTTTATCGATATAATAGCCAGCGTATGTCCCAGAGTAAGGGTTAACCGAGGTTAACTCGACGCTATTCAAACTGAAATCCAGATCAAGATAGGGGGATTCAATAAGAGGGTTTATTTCTCCAACAAGCGAAACCGGCGCATATTTATCTATATTCCCTTTTATGTCGACTAACGCTTTGGTATCTGGTGTTGTAGAGATATTCTTTATAAAGCCTTCTAAGGATTCAATACCCGATGCGAAGTTAGGCGTAAGTGAATAATCTGCATAAAACGCGGATCCATTAACTATCTGTATCTTTCCAATATCCACCGATAGGTCAGAACCATTTGTTTTATTCGACGTGGCGGTTTTCTGTTTGTCTTCCTGCGTTGTGTTTAATGTCGGTTGTGGCGTCGCCGACTCAGTCTCTGTTGTTTCTGCGCCAGACTTAGAGACTGCACCAATATTTGTGCGTAAATCCTTGGCAACAATCACCTTGGCATAAGGCGTATTCAACAGAATAGTTTTTATCTTAAGGCTGTTATCCGCCTGATCAACTATCAACGAATCGATAGACATTTGCGTCCATTTTAATAACGGCTCTTTTTGCAAGACATCTTTAATCAACAGTTGGTCTATCGCTACTTGCCCCTTATATACCGCTTTTCCTCGGCTGTTAGCAGAAAACCCCCCTTTCGTACTGAAGGAACCTTGACTCAATATAATATTCAGATGTGGATCCAAATACGGTTGAAACTGAGCCAACTCCAGACCAGTTAATTGCACCTGACTGTCTAACTCCTGAGCTTTTATATCCAATTTCCCCTGACTACTAAAGGTTCCCCGTGTACGACTAGGTTGCTTATTAATCTCTGAGGCAATCCCAAAATCAAATGTATAATCGACTGGAGCGCTAAGATCACTACTTACCGGACCGACGCTAATGTTGAGTGGATGCACTCGCCAACGTACGCCACCACTTACCATTCCTTCTTTTAGGTTGATATCCGTCTGCTGCATATCAAATAAATTGAGTTGCACCAACCACTCTTTATCTTCCGCAACTGAACGCCGAGTCTCATCTGCACTCGATATCGACGTTTCTTTTTCCGTTGACGCTTCTTTGCCCGCTGAATCGTCCTTCACAATAGGCGGAGTATTTTTTACCTTAGCCGTGAAACGACGTTGTAAATCAAGTCCTTTATTACTCAGGTCACCGTCTATCCAAAGCCCCATTAACGAGAGCTTTTCTAGGTCAATACGTTGGGAAGTGGTATCAACTGATATGCCAGTAAGCTCTAGAGTGGGCAGTTTCAGTTTTGGTTGTTGCTTATAGTCGAAAATCACATCCGCTAAAGAAAATTGCCCCTGACTGGCAATAAATCCTAACTGTTCATTGTCTTGCTTAAGATGATAATTAGAAGCAAAACTCGTTTCACCGGAACTCAATTCGGCCTCAATAACATGGTCAGTAAACGGCCAAAGTGGTGCAAGTTGCAACTTGACTAAGCTGATATCACCGCTGAATTCCAAAGGTTGGAGTTGAAACTGGCCGTCTATTTGCAACTTGCTTTGATCTATCCCGGTCATCCCCAAACGATAGATATTGGCGATTGAATTGATCGACGGTGTTTGTGTGTTGGATTCTGTCACTGTAGGCGCGGTCAATGTAAATGCGGTCGTATCCAGCTCACTGAGGTGAAAATTGATGTTCTGATAGCCAAGTTCTACTCCTGTCTGTTCGTCTTCAAAATCAACCTGACCATTGCTCAAACTTATAGAGTGTGTTTTTGCGGCAAACAGTTTATCGGACGTCGGTTTGTGTTCTTGTTCGTCTACGGCCGTGTCCATATCAGAGCTTGAATCAATTGCTTGCTTAGTCGTCAGCTTTTGGACTATGTCACTAAAATTGAAGGTCATCTTTTCCTTCTCACCATTTAATCGAGCAAGAAAAATATAAGGGTTTTGAACCGTCAGGTATTCTAGGGTCGGCGTAAGACTAACGATACTTTGCCAAAAATTAAATTCAACCTTTAGCTGCTTAACACTTACAAAGGCACCCATTTCATCTCGTTTTGCAATGACCACGTCATTAATTTCTGCTCGTAGCAAAAATGGGTTAATTTTAACTTCTGAAATTTCGACCTCTCGTCCAAGAATTTCTGTCAACTGTTTAGGCGCTTGAGATTGTAAAACGGCAGGCACGACAAGACCTAGCAATCCAGCGTAAATGGCATAACTCACTAATACATAAGTACAAATTCTTATCAACTTCGGGGCAGATTTAAAACGATTGAAGGCACTAGCAAAGGTATTTTTCATACAGTAATCCATACTCTGAAATACAACGCATCTATAGAAAATGCATTAAAGGTAAGTCTAATATAACTCTATCCTATAGCGTACGGTTAAACCAGTGCGACCAACGTGATTTTGGTGTTGCAATCCAATTATTTTACCATTAATATCCGCATCGTCTTTGGGGAGTAACTTGCCAAAACGCCTTGCCGCGTTAATGGTTTGTCCGTCAACATAATTGATGCAAAATCATCATGGCGTTCAAGATTCGGTTGACATCGAATTTAGTGAGACCATAGACAATGAACACTATCCGAGGTGGGAGGTGTGCGTTGTCTTAGGTTTTATAATTCCCACCCTATCAGAGATTATTTTGAGTGTACTAGCCATATCTATCACCACCGTCGCACTTGCCGAGATCGGCGACAAAACCCAACTTCTGTCCTTGTTACTTGCAAGTCGATATCGAAAACCCATTCCTATTATTACGGCTATTTTCTTAGCGACTATTGCAAATCATGCTTTAGCTGCCTATTTAGGCGTTGTAGTAGCGGATTATATTAACCCTGAAATGCTCACATGGGTTCTCGCCGTTAGTTTCTTAGCGATGGCAGGATGGGTACTTATCCCTGATAAATTAGACGAAGACGAAAGCATATCGAACAAAGGGCCTTTCGTTGCCAGTTTTGTTGCCTTCTTTATAGCAGAAATAGGAGACAAAACTCAGATTGCAACATCTATCCTTGGTGCGCAGTATTCCGATGCCCTTACGTTAGTGGTGCTAGGGACGACTATCGGTATGTTGCTTGCAAATGTCCCCGTGGTTCTGATTGGTAAACTCTCTGCAGACAAACTGCCACTGGCACTGATTCGAAAAATCACAGCTGGGTTATTTATAATATTAGCTATTGGTGCTATCAGCCTTTAGCTCTTCATGTCGGATGCAGATATGAATGGGATCGAGTTATTTTTGCATAATTACATTCCACTCTTCTCGAATATAAAGGTGATCTATGTCACATTTGAATATAAATATGTGACCTATATTTAATTAGGGACTGATTCTCAGGAGGAGATATGCGATATCAAGTTAAAGAAGCATTCGATAAATTTATCGATATCACTAGCGTTAAACCTAATCATTTGCTTGTAACAAGTGCGATACCAAATGACATTAGGCTCGCTTACATTGATAGTGAACAAAGGGCATTCGAACTTAAGTATTCTGACGGGCATTTATATCTACTAGACGACATTGAACAACAATGGTTTCCTTTAGACAACGGTAGATATTAGTCAATTTCACCTTATAAAAGGCGTAAAGGTTTTTTCCTCTACGCCTTTTATTATTAAACGTTTAGGACTCGTTCCTCTCTTTTCTTATCCAGTAGAGCCCACTTTTCCCTGCTGCTTAAACCCGTTTAATCTTTTTAACAAACCAAGAATATAACTCATCAATTTATGCTAACTAAATTTAAATGAACAAATGTTCAAGTATTAATTGAACGACTGTTCATTTTATATTATAGTCTTTCACATCAACGTGGTAAGCATTACATACCTCACCACCATCACATCACTTTTGAATGGCTAATGACAAGGAATATAAACATGACCGAGTTTACTCTTCACACTGTAGAAACAGCACCTGAAGCAAGCAAAACATTACTAGAAGGTTCAATCAAAGCATTCGGTATGCTTCCTGGTTTGCATGCGGTAATGGCAGAATCACCGGAATTGTTGGAGGGTTATCAAACACTGCACAAATTGTTCTCTGACTCTTCATTCAATGCTGAAGAGCTCACGGTTGTCTGGCAAACGATTAACGTTGAACATGAATGCCACTATTGCGTACCAGCACACACTGGAATAGCAAATATGATGAAGGTCGACCCAGCGTTAACCGAAGCACTACGTAATAAAGGAAAAATGACAACGGCAAAACTGCAGGTTCTTCATGATACGACGCTATTAATGGTGCGCGATCGTGGCGTGATTTCAAATGCGGATATTGAAACCTTTTTTGCTGCTGGTTATGGTCAGCGCCAATTGCTTGAAATTGTGTTGGGGTTATCTCAGAAAATCATGAGTAACTACACCAACCATCTGGCAAATACGCCTGTAGATAAAGCGTTTGAAAAATTACTTTGGAAATAAATACGTAGATTTTATCTTCTATATATAAAAGTCCACTGCCTTCGACTTAATTACCAAGCCAGTACCCTTTCGCTGGCTATTTTTTTGTCAAAAATTACATTTATCATAAGACATGACACGAGAATTACGATGAAACAAATTAATCCCAGGATCCTTGTTCAACCGCTTTATTATGTAGCTCAACCGCTTTTAGCGATAGTACCTCTTCAATAAAGCGCTCTAAAATTGGCACAAATTCTTCTATATACTGCAAACACAATCTAAAAGTCGTCAGTAATGACCCGCTACTTTCAACTTGGCTATACCCTTGCGGGATCGGTAACATCATTTCTTTGTACAATGTGCCATAAATACTCACCGCAATCGTTGCTTCAAATGACTCTATCGCTTCGTCTAACATCAGTTCAGTTTGAGAATTAACACCCACGCGAATAGTCGATGGATTCCCCAAAATTTCTGTTGTGATAGAAAGTACATCGAATCGCTCACTAACAAAAATCGAAAAATTCACACCGGGTATCTCAGGTGAGCTAAATGTGGTTTGGTTGCCGGGACGTAAAGCCTGCAGAATTTTTCCGTATATTTTATCCATAGTATAAGTCATAAGAGGCGTGGATGCAGACGCCCATACCGACTATCGTTCCTCAAAAAGTGGTATATAAAACTAATTATTGATTATATTTTCAATATTCGCCAAGTTTAATCGTTAATAGAGTCACGTAATTCTCGGACATATCTCAATTTAGCGTATAACATACCAGAAATAGGTAACCAGTTGTTACACATATACATTATTCATATGGAAGTGGGTTACACACGCAATTTATAAATGATTAACAAGACGGATTTTCTCTCTTATCTGGTACCAATTGATAAGGAGGTGACATGAAAAACCGATTTCAGTTCTACTGATAGGAATAACCAGCGATGTCTTAATGCCAATTGTCTCTGCTGAACAAATGATTCGAAATGGTGCATTTAACGATGGTATTGACGGTTGGTGGACAACCGGAGGTAGCGTTTCAACGCAAGATAATCAAGCGTGTATGGACATTGAATTAAAAACATAACCGCACATCTCACGTTGTGCGGCTTTTTAAAGGTATTTACCCTAATAAGGCTTGTACTTCTCGCCTTGGTGATAACGGCGTGGCCTTCGCTTTTCCTAGACGAAATAACATCTGTACGGTTTCATGGTTTTGTACGTGATAGTGTTTTTTAAACTCCGCCTGCAGAGGCAGCATATCTTCATACTCCTGCAATATTTGGCTCATGGGATGCTGGGCAATACCTAATGCCGATGTTGTTAGATTAAGGCGGTTATATAGCCGTCCAATTTCTACTTGTGTCTTTCGGCTATTGTCTTGACTTGAAAGTAACGCAAAATGTTGGGTGCTATTCGCGACATTTTGCGTCAACTTCACCCCTTCTTTACCAAAACTAGAGGGGTCTTTTTCTGATTGAGCTCGGCTTAAAAAGAACGCTTCCGCGACCATACGCTTAACGCCAACGACACCATTTTGGGGCAAACCAAACCCATCTCGATGCTGAGCAAACTCTTCATCATCAAAACGAAACATAGCAATAGTTTCCATGTTCCTCGCTCGTTCTTTCTCTTCTATTTTCATCGCCTTAATGACAAAGTCAGCCATGTTTTTTGTCTCCGACGACTCGTCAACAATGCGTAGTAAAAACGGACTATCTTCAACTAATTTTTCAAGCCTCTCCCTATCCGGCTTTGGTACCTTATTGTCAGTGTAAGGCGTCTTATTCGACTGTCGACTAAGTAACTGGGTAAATAGTGGGTCTGTCTGAATATCCGGCTGTTTTATTAACTTGATTGAGGCCACAGGCAGCGCAACAAGGCTTTTATCGTCATACTCCCCTTCAGGAAAATACACCACATCCGCTTTAAAACCAAAATAGGTCGCTGCGATAACTAGGCTTTCGATAAAGGTACCCTGGCTTATATGAATTTGACGATGAACAGGGTCGGTTTCAGGCAGTAGGCGCTCTGAGTCAACAAAGAGCATGATTTCGTTTTGACCATGCAGCGTTACTTTCCATGGCTGCTTATTGTGCGCATTCGGACACAACATCGCATAACTTAAAAGTGTTTTTCTTATGTCATCATAGGTATGTACTGGCCTAAATGATTCAGATTTCGCACCATTTATTTGATCGAGCAAAAGAGGACTTGCTGCTAAAACAACAGCCCCTGTTCCCATCACTTTTATAAAATTTCTTCTGTTCATCACTTTCACTCCGTCCAATACACTGATAATATACATTCCACGGAATAATTATATGCATTCCATGGAATGTATATCAAGGTATTTTTACGTTATGACCAAAACTAAACAAGAGTTATATGCTAACCTATTTATATCATTAGGTATTATTCATCAACTTAATGATAACTGGATAGCTAAGGTATTAGCTCCACTAGGATTAAATCAATCTCAATTCAATTTGCTCAATCATTTCTCTCACCAACCGGAAAGATCACAAACGGTCAGTCAACTCGCTCAGGTGATGCAAATGAATCAACCAGGCATAACCAAAGTGATTAATAAGCTCGCCGAGTTTGGCTTAATTGACATCACAAAAGACGACCATGACGGCCGAAAAAAATGGGTGAGTATCAATAGCACGGGCTTGGAGAAAGTAAACAATGCTCGCGAGAGTTTTATTCCTAAATTGGACGCCTGTTTTCAAGATTGGGATGAAAAAGAGATGCAACAAATGTTAAGTAAAATTGACAAGTTGAAAACGTGGTTAGATGAACATAGAGAATGAAACCATCAATGGCAAAAAAACCGAAACCTAGCACATAGAGTATCACCTGATCTTGTCCCGCAATCTGTGTAATTGCCTATTATTCGCCTCATAATGAATACTCACTAAAAAAACAGCACCAAATATTAGCGCTGTTTTTTTTACTATACTATTAGAGTAGAGTAGAGTTAGATTATTTAATCATATTCTTATATTTTTCATAAAACTTTAATGATTCAACAATTTCTTTGTTGTTTTGTACTTTTGGATAAGTATGGTTTTTTTTAACCCATGAAGTTTCCCAGTCAGCCATACTATTATAAAAGGCATTGGCTCTAAACCCTTCTCTTCCATAAACCATATCTAACCCCTCGTCAGAATATTGTTCATTATTTTCAAGTTTATCACTTAAAAAATTAAAGAACATTTCCCAGCGAGGTGCATAATATAAACTGATTAAACCAGACCATTCTCGCCAAGCATAATCAAATATTTTCATTTCCTCATCTCCTCCCCAAAGCGTAAGCAATTGCAAAGCATTATATTCATATAAATCAGCCTCGGTTGAATTTTTTGCCCAAGATCGTGCCTTTGTAACCCATTGTTCTAAACTGTACTCCTTTCGAGTAGCAACTAGTTGATCGACATCTTCAAGCAATACTAAAAATGCTAAGCTGTTTCTCTCGAATGCAGACTTGTCTTTCGCTCTAAACGACTCAATAGTTCGTTTTTGATAATGCTGTGATAAATTCGACAATACTTGGCGGCCTATATCAACTACATCGAACCTATAACCATCCGACTCGCCAAGTAATTCGTTATCAGCAAGTAATAATTGCCATGCCAATAATAAATCGGCTTCCTCATAAGGAATTTCTAAGCCTTCATTAGGACCTGATTTCTTCACATCCAAAGCCGGTCTAGCTGCAATCATAGAACTTTTTTCGACACCGTCCGTACCTGCTTTGTATACCGTATTAAGCAATATTTTCCACGCTTTAGTAGCATTTACAGTCGATTTTCCATATCGACGTTTAGTATAGTCTTTCAACCAGTATTCGATCTCAATTGAATTGCCTTCAGTCAACATTTGCAGAGCCAAATCATAATAAACAGGATTTTGTCCAATACCTTCCATAAATAAACCAGAACCTACCGCATTTGGAGCGTCTTCTCGGATAGTCGTAAATTTATCTTGTGCAAGCAGTCTCAAATCACCATGTAAATTGATACGCCCACCAAAGTTATGCAATGAACCTACAATAAAAGGAAAACCCCAAAAGTTATCATTTTTGACACGATTTCGGCCATCTAAATCAAGAACAACCAAATCTTTTTTAGGAACCGCTGTTGCGATAGGCTCACGAATATCCCAAGCTTGCATTAACCAGACACTTTCCGGGTCATGTTGCTTGAATAATTGATGAATAGCAGCCCCGACATTACTTAGGTATTCGTCACCTTCTTTAGGAGGCTTTCCTTCATGGAAAGGATCAGCAGCAAATAAGTGATTGTCACCAAAAATATTTTTCTGTTGCGTTAAAAATATTTTGCCCATTTTTTGAAAAAGAGGATCAAGAGGGTCGAGCTGAGCGACTCCTTCAAAGCCAACCCAAGATTTTTGTTTAACAATTGCCGCCTCAGGAAATTTTTTTATCATTGCTCGTGGAACAAATCCTGAGAAACCTTGTTGAATAGGCATCATTCCTATGGCGCGTTGACGTTCAAGAATTTTCTGCCCCAGTAATTCATGACTGTCGATCCAACTTTTTGGTAAAGGTCCTGCATGTTTCTCTATATTCTGCATCCATTGCCATGCAAAAAAAGCCGGCCCAACTAAAAATTCTCTTGCTTCAGCATCATTAAAATTCATCTCTAACAACGTGTTGTACCAAACAGCTTCAATGCCTACTACAGATAACGGCATATTAATGCCATTCATCGCAAGAAAATCGATACAGCTTTGCCAATCCTGCCAATCCCACCACGGTGTAGAATAACTTAACGTTACATAATTGAAGAACACTCTATAATTCGCTTCTACAATTTTTGTAATTGGTCTCGAAACTTCCGGTAATTTTTGAGGTAAAGTAGTATTACTGCCATTCCAACTATAATGATAATTCACCTCGTTTTTGAGATAATGATGTAAAGCCATAGCAATGCTTACACCGCTATTACCTTGTAAAATAATTTTATTGTTTTTACCTTGTTTTACACTATAAATGTCCTTTGAGTTCTCTGTCTCAATAATTTTAGCTTCAAAAGTTTTTGCATGTATTTTACCAACAATACGTTCAATCAGATCGTTAGCCGCAACTAATTGCTCAGTTATTGGTACTTGTGAACGAATATTATACGAATTAAACTGCTGTTGCGGTTTCCCTTGCGCGTTAATAGGTGTGAGAATAACAGCAATTAAAACCGATATAACGTAAATAATCTGTTTCATCAGACTCTCCTGATTTGTTGTATATGGTTACGGATTAAATATTAATATTTAGAAATTATGCACTGAGCTTTAACCTTCCTGAATGGTCCAAAATTAATTAGTTTTATGCGGGGAACATTTTTATAGATACTCAACTTAAACACTCTATTTGTCTTTTCTATATACTTTGGTCCTTTGACAATTTATTCTTATTCCGTTTACTTTTACAAACCACCCATTAAGCATGGGTGAGGCCATGAATTTTTAACCAAACAGAACGATTGGATTGACGGTCTAAATTAGTTGTTATCATGCACTCTCTTTTTAGGACAATTAAGATGACAAACGCCTTTTCTAAACACCTCTGCTCTTTAGACGCTCCTAGACAATCAACTAAAATCAACTGTCCATTACCGTTTTTTTTAACGGTATTCGCTGTCATCACTGATGCTCAGGGTTGGGAAGGCATAGAGACTTTTGGTCGGGCTCATCTAGATTGGTAACAGAAAAAAGATCTATTTCAACAAAATCTAACTGTCCACAACACCATAGCGCGAGTGATCTCATCCTGCACCAAATACTGTCTCTTTTTATTAGGTTTAGTGATTTAATAAGTATTTTACTTAACAATCAAAAATGTAAGATTTTAGTGTATATATAACACCAATGTATAATGCATTTTATTTTTGTTAAATTAAATCAACATGCTCTTAATTTATTGTTTCTTTGCAATGTTTATTCAAATTAAAAATGCAAACAGTATGTAATACTAATTATGGTTTTCGTGTGCGTCTCATTCTTTGTTTGATATTAATTATTAATGTTAGTTATTGGTGTTAGTTATGTGTATATTTATCTTGTTGTATTATTCTATATTAAATTAATGTTTACGAGGTTTATTTTTACAACAAAAGTAATATAATCCAAAAAACACAGGCTCAAATCAAACATTGAGTTGATGCTCTGCAATGATGCCGTCGAGTAATGTTTACCTCGTTTCTAGCGTCACCGATATGCGCAAATCTATTGATGGCTTATCGCTGACTATAGCCGAAACATTGAATATGTATTCGCTCATTGAGCACTTACGTTGGAAGTGAGATTTAGCCCACTTTTCGATATCAAATAGATAGGCAATAGTTTCCGTCGTGGCAAGGGCAAGCTTGTTAGATTCTATATAAGCTAAATTTTGTGAGTCGATCTCGTGGGTATTGCCTAATTCAATAATGTCGAACTGATAATTAGGAATATTGAGATCGTATACTGGATAACGATAAACCACCATCGGCACCTTAGCCACCAGACCTTTAAGGAACTGATTACCCCACCCCTCATGCAAGCTTGGACAAGTAATAAGTGACCGACCCAATCGCTAATAAAGAGAAGTTAGGCACCTTTACTTTGCGCTTTATCTTTCAAAAGACGGCGATAACGCTCTTCTTCACACATACCCGAAAAGACGAATATTAGCCGACCCCGCTGGCAAAAAATTCTCCGTTATAACGTGTTTTTCCTTCCAAATGTGTCCGTTGATGTGATATTTGGTTTATCAAGTCAATCCCGAGTTCAATCCCTTTTCGAGCAACCACACGCGTCGCTTGCAACAACATCACGTCATTCGGGTGTATACCAAACCGGTTTCTCAAGTCTTGATTGTATTCATCAATTTTCCAATCACTGTGATGGCAATCAAACACATTGAGCACAGCCGTTGCGTCAATGCTTCTTCTTTGTTTAATCTGATCCTAAGCAATCCTATTGATTACGAAATGTTCAACCAAGCATAACCAAAGTGATTAATAAGCTCGCCGAGTTTACCTTAATTGACACCACAAAAGACGACCATGACGGCCGAAAAAAATGGGTGAATATCAATGGCAAAAAACCTAGCACATAAAGAATCACTTCACGATGCTAGGTTTTATATTGTCATTCTATTTGCCTTTAATAGGCTTGTAGTATTTTTACTATTTCAGACTCATCATTCGCAGCAATGATACGATCAATATCATCATCGTTTTGAAACAGGTTAGACAATGCCATAATCGTATGGATATGACTGTCAGAATCCATTGCCGCTAAAGTAATCGCAAGATAAACGTCGCCGTTATCACTCGACTCCAAATCTACGCCATTTTTAAACACAGTAACTTGTAAGGCCGCTTTATTTACCCCGTCCTCTGGGCGAGCATGAGGCATGGCTATCTTTGGTGCTAAAACATAATACGCACCAATCTCTTTGTGTTTAACTTTAATAGCGTCTAAGTAGCTCGCTTCAATATCCCCTCTTGCGAGTAATACTGAGCACGTCAACGTTAACGCAGAATCCACCGACAGGTTCTTTTCTGAAGTGACGACAATGCCGTCACGTCCAATTAAGTCGTATAGACTCATGAAACAATCCAACCAAGAATCAAACCAACTACACCAAAATCAAAATCAGCAAACGTTGTAGCTTCTAGCCCTAATCCACCAAGCACTGGTAGCAATAGCATTGGTAGGAATGAGATACATAGCCCTTGAGCAAAAGAACCCAAGATAGCGCCACGTAAACCACCGGTCGCATTACCATAAACACCTGAAGCACCACCAACGAAGAAGTGAGGAACGACACCTGCAACAATGATTGTCCAACCGAATAGACCTTGAATACCCATTGCAACAAGTCCTGCAGAAAACGAGCACAAAAAGCCAATTAATACAGCATTTGGTGCAACAGGGAATACCATAGGACAATCTAGTGCTGGTTTAGCACCCGGTACTAGGTTATCTGAAATACCTTTGAACGCCGGAACGATCTCGGCAATCAGCATTTTCACACCTTGAAGAACAATATATACACCACCAGCAAAAATCAGCGATTGCATCACAGTGAACACAACCCAGTTTTGTCCGCCAGATACCGTCGTGACAAAATCACCACCAGCAAAAATAGACGCCAACATGAAAAATACTGACATGGTTGTCGCTACAGCAACAGGCGTATCACGCAAGAACATAAGGCTCTTAGGCATTTGGATATCTTCTGTTGTTTTAGAAGTGTCACCAAATTTGCTGCCTACATACCCTGCCACAATGTATGAGAGAGTCGAGAAGTGCCCAATTGCAAGCTGGTCTGTACCCATCACTTTTTCAGTATATTTCTGACCAAGTGCAGGCATAATAACCATCAAAGAACCAACCAGAATAGAACCAACGGCGATTAAAGCCGCGCCTGTCATCCCAGAAGTTGATAAGATTACCGCTACCAACATTGACATAAACATAGTGTGGTGGCCGGTTAAGAAAATGTATTTTAATGGAGTAACACGGGCCAATATAATATTAACAACGAAAGCAAAAAACATTATTAAAGCCATCTCGTAGCCAAACGCTTCTTGCGCCAAGGCCACAATCGCTTCGTTATTTGGAATAACGCCACTTACACCAAAAGCTTCTGTAAATACAACTGAAAAGTTATTTAGTGCACCTACCAATGCACCGGCACCAAAACCGAGGATTAAGAATCCCATTACGGTTTTAATTGTTCCTTTCAATACGGTTGATACGTCGGACTTTTGAGCAACAAGACCAACAAATGCAATTAAACCAACCATAATTGCCGGCTCTTTTAATAAGCCAAGCATAAATTCAAAAAAGTTTGCCATGATATTTTCCTACAAAAATGTTTTTAATTGTTGTTCGATAGATTCTTTATCAAATATATTTTTTAAACTAATTATATTTTTCTTTCCTGCTTCTTCTAATTGGTTTGCAATATCAGATGCTGCAACCCAAATATCTGCTTTACTAGAGGCCGCTGAAGACAAGTCTTCATGATCTACTTCAGCTTCAACACCAAGTTTTTTTACCACCTCTTTTACAGCCATCTCCATCATCAGAGATGTTCCTAAACCGTTTCCACATACAACCAAGATTTTTTTCATATTATTTTTGTCTCTCATTGGATTAAATAGAATATATATATTTTTTGTAAGGCCTTGAACGAAGCATACAAGAATGGCCACAAATCAAACAGGATCCTCATCACAAAGTCACAATGACCTTGTGAAATGGATCACATAAATGAAGTGTGCACAACCAAAATAGCGGAGTTTATCGATTACATCAAAAAGCTCCTAGTTAAAAAATAGAAGGGAAATATAAGAAAAAATCAGGAAGAAGAGTTAATAAAGACAACGTTAGTATAACATTTTACCTATTTACACGTAGATATACCCATATGTTTAATTATTTACCATAATCAGACAGTATTTTCTTAAATAAGCGGTTTACGTCTTTGGCTTTCTTATTTCGCTTGGTTAACTGTTTTAATGAAGTGGGCTTGTCTAAATCAACATTTTCTAGGTCGGCCTCACCTGCTTTATCTATCATACTTTGCACGGCAGGTAGCAACATGCGAATTTCTTCACTATTTTCATTCGCAAGAACAACAATATTTTCAGATTCAACTTTAGTGATGACAAGCAACCCATGCTTAACTGATTCGACCTTAATTCCAACCATTATTGATTCCGGTGGTACTGATCTATCGGGTACATTACCTCGTCTTAATTTAGTTGCGCTGATTGCTCGAATGTTACCTGTATTTTCAAACGTCACAATGACAGTGTGGCAATTATAATATTCCACTACTGTCACATATCCATGTTTATTTGTTTTAAATCTGGCTCCATTTTGCATATCTAGCGGAGCGTCCATCTTCTTCACTATTTTTCTCTCTTGCATCTTTATGCTTATCTACATGAATAATGTTTGAACCAATTAATTTACACCCTTTCGCAATTTTGGTAAAACGATTATTCAATAAGTATAGGCTTATACACTTCGAATGATAGTGAAACTAGGGACAAATCGTCCAATTTTCAAACAAACACTTCCTCCAAAAGTGCCTTTAACGCGGGGTATGAAAAATTCTGCTCACCAATGTCATAGTTATTTTTCATCCGCTGGCTACGCATTTCACTATCAAATAGATAGGCAACAGTTTCCGTCGTGGCGAGGGCAAGCTTGTTAGATTCTATATAAGCTAAACCTTGTGAGTCGATCTCGTGGGTATTGCCTAAATCAATAATGTCGAACTGATAATTAGCAATATCGAGATCGTATACTGGATAGCGATAAACCACCATCGGCACCTTAGCCACCAGACCTTCAAGAAACTGATTACCCCACCCCTCAAGCAAGCTTGGATAAGTAATAATATCGGCATGGCAATATACATCCCACAACGAATACACTTTTTGCCCTTCTCTTTCATCGCGTGAATGACCGACCCAATCGCTAATAAAAAGAAGTTCTACGCCTTTACTCTGCGCTTTATCTTTCAAAAGACGGCGATAACGCTCTTCTTCACACATACCCGCAAAGACTAAGATTAGCCGGCTCTGCTGGCAAAAAGTCTCTCCGTTATAAAGCGTTTTACCTTCCAAATGTGCCCGTTGATGTGATATTTGACTTATCACGTCAATCGCGAGTTCAATCCCCTTTCGAGCAACCACACGCGTCGCTTGCAAGAACATCACGTCATTCGGGCGTATACCAAATCGGCTTCTCAGGTCTTGATTGTATTCGTCAATTTTCCAATCACTGTTATGGAAATCAAACACATTAGGCACAACCGTGGCGTCAATGTCTCTTCTTTGTTTAATCTCGTCTTGAGCGATCCTATTGATTACGCAATGCTCAACTAGTGGGTGCTTCGGAGGAAAGTGTGACGCCAGTAATTTACCGATCCCATCGGACGTCGGATTGGAGTATTTTACCCTTTCCCAATGAAAATCATGGTGATGACAAATAACCCTCGTCTGCGTCTGCTCAATCGCCTTCATCAAACCTATCGCCGCAGGGAGATGATAACCCAGCGACCAGATATTATTTGGAACGACAACATCGATATTTCGTGTTCGAATGACCTCAATGATATTTTCTGCAATAACCGTCGCCCGAGTTTCAATGGCTTCAAGCAAATCATTTTCTGACTTAAAATCGGTTCTTTCTACATAAGCGTTATGAATAATTTTGTCGTTAAATGGTTCAAGATAATGGAGTTCAGGAATCAAGTTCGCTTCACAACTGCCCGAACTGCCGGCCAAATAAGAGACATTATGCCCCATTACCTCAAGCGCCCATTTCCATTTATCCATTTCTAAAGAAACCCCATCGGTTTCTCCCACTCGAAAGTGTGCTAACAGTATGTTCATCGAATATCCAATCTATGCGTCGGTAAGTAGGTGGTGAACCAATAGTGATTTTAGTAAGGCAAGGTTAGAGTCTGCATACTCATCTGCCAATCGTTAACCTCAAGATTAGTGATACACTTCACAATCACCAAAACCGGTTCCGGTGAATTCTCGAAATGTGATTTGGCGCAATAAACCATCAAACGAACTTGTACTAGACTATTAATAGGCAAGCATGACTAGCTTTATAAAACCAATGAGATTCGTTCTCATTATTTTTTCTAAAAATACAAAACCGGTTTTGTAAGGGCAAATGTCTTATACGTCCATGACTTAAAACCCAAAAATATTGTGGTATATCAAAAATGACAGTAGAAAACATCGCACTAAAAAATACGACCAAAGATTTGCAACAGATTCTTGCGGGTGTCTATTCTCCAGAACAACTTTCGCATCTTATTCCACAGCTAATCAGCATCGCATCTGGAGTCAAAAATTCAGAAGATAAGAAACGTTGGGTAGACCAGAACGACATCATGCTCATTACCTACGGTGACTCAATGGTTAAAGCGGGAGAAGCCCCACTTAAAACGCTACACCGTTTTCTCAATAACCATGCTAAAGACCTACTTTCTTCCGTGCACCTTTTACCTTGTTTTCCCTACACCTCGGATGACGGATTTTCCGTCATTGACTATTGGAAAATTAATCCAGACCTTGGCGATTGGACCGACGTTAAAGCACTATCCAACGACTATGAGTTGATGTTTGATGGCGTTATTAATCATATTTCGCAATCAAGCGATTGGTTTCAGGGCTACCTAAAAGGCGAAGAGCAGTATCGTGAGTTTTTTGTCGAAGCAAACCCTGACAGAGATTATAGTTCGGTTACTCGACCAAGAGCATTACCTTTGTTAACGGCTTTCGAGACAACTCATGGCACAAAACATGTCTGGACGACCTTCAGTGAAGATCAAATAGACCTCAATTTCCGATGCCCACAGGTTTTCCAAAAAATCGTTGAGTTAATGCTATTTTATGTCGAGCAAGGTGCGTCCTTTATTCGCCTAGACGCCATTGGTTTTATGTGGAAAGAACTTGATACACCTTGTCTACATCAACCACAGGTTCATGCTCTCATTCAGGCAATGCGTGCCATACTTGGCGCTGTCGCTCCACATTTAAAGCTCATTACCGAAACAAACGTACCGCATAAGGACAATATCAGTTATTTTGGCAATGGTCAGAATGAGGCGCACCTAGTCTATCAATTTCCTCTACCACCGCTCACGCTGCATACTATCCAAACCGGTAAAAGTGACCAAATTGTTGATTGGATGGCAAGCTTAGAGCCATGCTCTGACACCACCACATTCTTTAACTTCCTTGCATCACATGATGGTATTGGCGTTCGTCCAGTAGAAGGCATTCTCAATAAAGAGCAAGTCCAAAGATTGCTTAGAGGCGTTGAAAGCAACGGTGGACGCGTCTCTTACAAAGATAACGGCGATGGGACACAGAGCCCTTATGAGTTAAACATCAATTACTTCGATGCCGTTCGTGATAGTAATGCAGACGATCAAACCAACCTGAATCGCTTTATGGCCGCACAATCGATACTGCTTTCCATGGCGGGGGTTCCAGGTATCTATATTCACAGCCTATTGGGGTCGCAAAATGACATCGACGGTCTAGAATCTCTAGGATATAACCGAGCAATTAATCGCGAGAAACTGGACGCGGATACGGTCGTAAGTGAAATAAATGATCCTAAGACTAGGCGTCATCAAGTATTGAAGCGCTTTGAAAGCTTATTAGCTTTGCGCAAGAATGAACCCTCATTTATGCCGAATGCATCGCAGCGAGTAGTCAAAACTGACTCCCGTTTAATGACATTCGTACGTAATGAACAAATCGCGGTTGTTATCAACATTAGTGATGAAACCGTTGAACTAGAAACCTCTATTTTACTCACTCATTTAAATAGGGATTTGATTTCCGACCAACGAGTAGAAACAACCATAACGCTTGCCCCCTACCAAGTGATGTGGCTAAGCAACAACAAATAGAATGTCGACGTTATAAATACGACTTTAATAACTTAAGAACATCAAAAAGGACAGACCGATGAAACTCAAAACTCTAACCCTCGGACTCGCAGCAGCTGGATTGGCTCTTCCGAGTTTAGCGAATGCAACTACTGTTGAGTATTGGACAACGCAAACTCAATCAGACCGGATTCAGACCATCGAAATTATGGCGGATGTATTTGAAGCATTAAACCCAGGTATCGATGTAAAAATTGTTGCGGTTGATGAAAACGACATGCCAAAGCAGATTGCCGCTGCGGCCGCGTCTAACACGCTACCTGACATGATTGAAGTCGGATCTAACTTGTCTTTAGCTTTTGCCGAAGAAGGCATTGTTGACACCACTGCAAATACAGATGTTATCAACAGCATTGGTAAATCACGCTTCTATGATGGCGCACTTACTCTTGTCGAAAATCCTGACATCAATGAGTATGTCGCCGTTCCTTACCGAGGCTGGGTTCAAGGTATTTGGTACCGTGCCGACTGGTTTAAAGACGCTGGCCTTGCACCACCAACCACGTGGGAAGCGATTGAAAAAGCAGCCAAGCATTTCTACAAGCCAACAGAAAATCAATACGGTATTCTTATTGGTACCAAAGCAGATAGCTATGCCGAACAGTGTTACACCCAGTTTGCCCTTTCAAATGACGCTGGGCAGTTTAATAAAGATGGCGAACTCGTCTTTAACTCCAAAGCCCAAGCTGAGGTGCTCGATTTCTACAAAACACTTTCTCAGTATAATCCTCCAGGGCCACAGACATGGCGTGCACGTGACTACTATTTACAAGGAAAGTTAGCGATGTTTTTCTATTCGTCCTACATCCTTGACGATATTGCCCTTGCAGAAGCAGCTGCTGGCTCACTAAGCTCTGAGAACTTTAGTGACCTTAAAGGCGCGGCTTTTGACCCTAAACTCGCAAAAAACACGCGTTTAGCTACAACCATTACCAAGTCATCGCCTTCGTCATTCGGTACTTTAGTTGGATTCACCGTGATGAAAAATGACAACAAAGCAGAGGTAGACGCGACAAAATTGTTCATTGAATACATGAACGAGAAAGATCAGGTTGTCGCCTATTCACACATGGCGGTTGGTGGTCATCTACCCATGCTTCGTGATATTGCGGAAACAGACGAGTTCTTGAACGATCCAAAAGGTATTTTTGCTCAATACGGAAAAGAGTCGATTAAAGAGATAGTCGCGGGTTTTGACAACATCAAAAACTTCTCTGTTGTTGACGGTAAAACGTTCCCTAAGTCTGGTGAAATCTTTGCAAAACAGATCATCCCTCGTATGATTTATAGCGCAACAATCGAAAATAAAGACACACAAGCGTCTTTAGATTGGGCTGAAAAGCAGATGCAAGAAGTGGTTGCGAAGTAATCACCGTCAAATAGAGTGTGGGGTACATTGTCGCCCCACATTTATTGCAAGAAAAACGTCTCAAGGGAAACTCATGACTCCATTAGAAAGAGCTGAAGCAAGGTTTGGTTGGAAGCTAGTTGCGCCAACTATTGTTATTCTTAGCTTACTCATTCTTTACCCTCTAGTGTATAACATCTACCTGAGCTTTTTTGATGTTCAGCTAAATGGTGACAAAGCATTTGTCGGGTTAGAAAACTACACAAAACTTCTCTCAAATCCGGATTATTATTCGGCTATCGGTACCACCGGTTTGTATCTATTTGGTACCGTCGTTGGTACTACACTTCTCGGTTTAGCGATGGCCTTATTGCTACGTGAACCATTTAAAGGCCGGGGACTTGTGAATGCTGCAATTATGCTTCCTTACGTCGCACCAGTCATCTCTGTCGTCTTTGGTTGGCAGTTTTTGTTCGACCCTATTTCCGGGGTTATTAACTACTTAATGGTTGATGTGTTTAGTCTTTGGAGTGAGCGTACTAACCTTATTGGTGACCCTGATTCAGCCTTGTGGGTTGTGGTGATCTTTGACATCTGGAAACACGCTCCCATCGCGTGCATGTTAATTTTGTCCAAACTAATTTCAATTTCACGTGATCAATATGAAGCCGCTTCTATTGATGGATACGGGCCTATTGGCCGCTTCTTCCACGTCACGTTACCAGAGCTGCATTTTGTTCTTGCTACCGTGGTATTACTGCGCCTCATTTGGAACCTTAATCGTTTCGAGGATGTATACCTGTTAGCACCCAATGTGCAGACATTACCAATATTTACGTACTACCAAGCATTCACAGGCGTTATTGACCAAGGATTAGCGGCGGCAACCTCCGTCATTCAACTTGGTGTCCTGTGCGTATTCATCTGGTTCTATATCAAAAAAATCATGAAGTGGTAAATAATCATGCTAGGAAAACGGTCATTAAAAGGACGTCTTGGATTCGTCTTAGCAGTGGGACTATTAGTAAGCTTTAGTTTACTTCCCTTTGCCCAAATCCTTTCTACTTCTCTCAAGCACCAGTTTGATTGGGGTAATCCATCGCTTATCCCTCAAGTTATCAACCTTGAGGCCTATAAAGAGTTGCTCGGGTTAACCGAAACGAAAGAGGTCAAAATACCTGCTGCGATTCAAAAAATACTCGATAATCCAAAGCTTCCTCAAGCAAAAAAAGAGGCGATTGCAGCCAAATACACCGCTAACGACAATCTGTTTCCATTTGGAAAGTACATGTTGAATAGCGTGATGTTCTCAGTAGGTGCGGCAACGATTTCTCTTATCTTTGCTGTCATGGGGGCATATTCCATCAGCCGGCTCCGATTCAAAGGCAAGGTGGTCATACAACGCTCTGTCCTATTCGTGTATATGGTCGGTGGCGTGTTATTGATGGTGCCACTGTATCAAATGGCCATGAATATAGGGTTAGCGTCGTCTATGTGGGGAAGTGTATTTAGTCTTTTCCTCATCTATATTGTTCAGACACTACCCGTCGGCATGTATATGCTTGGTAACTATTTCCGTGGTATTCCGGTTGCGCTCGAAGAAGCCGCAATGATGGATGGTTGTTCCAGAACGGAAGCCATTATCAAAGTAGTATTACCGCTCTCTTTACCTATGTTAGCAACGGTCTTTATTTACTGTTTCATCATCGGTTGGAACGAGTACTTATTTGCATCAGTATTCCTAAAGCAATACCCAGAGTTCCATACTCTACCACTTGCTCTGCAAGAACTATTTGTATCGAAAAATGCAATTTGGGATCGGATCATGGCAGCATCAATGCTGACTCTTGCACCAATTGTAGTTTGTTTCTTATTTGCATCTCGCTTTATGAAAGGCGGAAATACTGAAGGCGGCGTTAAGGGTTAATCATGGCTTCTATAAAACTTAAAAATATCGTTAAGAACTACGACGAAACGAAAGTAGTGAAAGGCATAGACTTAGAGATCGAAGATGGCGAATTTGTTGTCCTCGTCGGCCCTTCTGGCTGTGGCAAATCAACAACATTGCGAATGATTGCAGGTTTAGAGCAAGCCACTTCAGGCGAAATTATTATTGGCGACAAAATCGTCAACGATGTCGAACCGCAACACCGAAATATTGCGATGGTCTTTCAAAACTATGCTCTATACCCGCATAAGTCAGTGAAAGAGAATATCGTTTTTGCCCTTCGACGACTAAAGGTTGACGAAGCAGAGATTCAACGTCGCCTTGTCGAGGTCTCTGAAATGCTGCAACTTGACGAGTTATTAGATCGCAAGCCCGCCGATTTATCTGGCGGACAACGTCAACGTGTCGCGATGGGTAGAGCCATTATTCGTGAGGCTGATGTATTTCTGTTTGACGAACCGCTTTCAAACCTAGATGCAAAGCTTCGTGGACATATGCGTACAGAGATTGGCAAGATCCATAACAAATTTGGGCGTACGAGCGTTTATGTTACTCACGACCAAGTAGAAGCCATGACGCTGGCAGACAAAGTGGTGGTCCTTCATGACGGTCATATCGCTCAAGCTGGCACGCCGATGGAGATCTACCTCAATCCTGTGAATATATTTGTGGCCCAATTTATTGGCTCACCTTCCATGAATATTATGCAAGGTAAACTGTATAACGACGCCTTACATATTGGTGGCTATGACCTCCCACGTGAGAAACTATCGAGCGTTGCATACAAAGAAGATATTCCAGAACAAGGATTAGATGTAAAAGTAGGTATACGCCCAGACTTCTTTAATGACAAAAGCTTCTTTGGCGAAAGCGAAGAGAACTTCACGTTCAATCAAGTAACCATCGATCTCATTGAACCAATGGGTTTCGATAAAGAGGTTCTATTCACACTGGGTGACGGGCCGATAAAAGCGCGACTCGATCTGCGGTCAGAATTAGTGCGGGGCGAAAAAATGGACCTCATTGTCGACCTTTCCCGTGTGTTAGTTTTTGACAAAGATACCGAGCAACGTCTCTGATCTCTTTACTTACTTATAAGCTGGTTACTCACCTATAACCTATGCTCCCTCCCCCCTTTGCTAACAAAGGGGGTTTACAGGATTAACCCATGTCATTATTAACCGACATCTGTGAACGACTAAACACCACGAATACGTTTTCGATACATCACGCTAAAGACCTGTCAAGTCAGCTATGTCACGCTTGGTTTATCGCGCAATCTCCCCAGCATAAAGCGTTCATTCATGCTGCATCATTGATAGAGCAAAACAGCGGTCACCCGGTTATTCAGTTTGCTCAGCGATGTTTACCGATAGTCGAACAAGAATTAATCGGTATTTCTATATCCGATAGAACCCACCCTTTTTGGGCGATGTTCAGTCCAGAAGCGATCGATTGTGAAACAAAGCCCGCCGCCGTACGAAATAGAATTCAAACAGCACGCACTCTCAATGAGATTCAAAAACCGCACAACCTTTTCACCAATGTCGCCGAACAACTATTGGTCACAAGCAACATCTTGCTGACGATTCCTCTAGAAAATGATGATATTCAACATATCGATTTGGGTAAAGCATTCCATCAAACCGTTCAGCTAGCCCAACAAGAACAGCAGCAATATTGGTACGACCATCCAATACCTATCGGCATTCACGCCGACGAGAATGAGATCCTTTACGGCCTAAAACACTTGGATAGCGCATTATCGGTCGAAATCGAGCGCGGCAATATGACAGAAGAACAAAAACTAACGGTTGTGTTGTCTTGCTCCGTGACTCACCCTTCTTTAGCAAACATCGCCAAAGAATACGTAGAATACGAGATTCGAACGCACCTTAAATTGAAGCACATTCAGGTGGCATTATTTAGCGAGTGTGAATGCCAAAATGTATTGGCTACTGCCTTCCCATGCGCATCGACTGAACTAAAAGATGTCTTTGGCGTAAACGGAGCATACGGCCGACATTATACATTTCTGAAAGCCATTGCTCCCCTCTGGCAACGGACCATCAACCCACAACTTCACGCCACCTTTAAGATAGATTTGGACCAAGTATTTGACCAAGCAATGCTCATCGAGGAAACAGGCCTATCCGCATTTGAGCTTATGATTCAATCAAACTGGGGAGCCGATGGCGTAGACGCTGAAGGCAATTCAGTACACCTTGGCATGCTAGCGGGTGGATTAGTCAATGAGTCCGATGCTCACAAAGGCTTATTTACTGCGGATGTTAAGGCACCGGATGGCAGTGACTACGCTATTTTTGAACAGTTATTCTGTTCCCGCTGGCCACAAGCCATCTCAACAGAAGAAGAGATCCTGAGTAAGCGACATGATATTCAGCGTGTACATGTCACAGGGGGAACAAACGGTATTTCCATTAAAGCGCTTTACAAATACCGTCCTTTTACCCCAACATTTATTCATCGTGCTGAAGACCAAGCCTTCATCCTGTCGGTCTTAGCGAATCCGATTGACGGCCAATATTTGGCTTATAGCCATCGACCGGGTCTCATCATGCGACACGACAAGGATGCCTTTGCTGGAAGAGCAATGCAGGTCGCAGAAGCGGGAAAGGCGTTAGGCGATATTGAACGAATCTTGCTATTTAGCACCTACGCAAACTGTCATTCGATTGATTTGACGGCCATCAAAGAGAAGCTTTACCCGTTTACGGGTACGTTTGTTTCGCAAACACCAGTAACACTTGCCTTGATACGATTTATGCTTGAAGGCAGTGTTAAATGTTCAGATTATCTTGATAGTGGCGCATTACGGCTTACTCAGTGTTTAGATTATTGTGAAAATTCATTATCATCACAGGTTGAGGCTAACCTCAAGGGTTGGAACGAATACTACGACAGCTTATTGGAAACGCAGGTTTCCATTGAAGCACACAATGTATTGTCTAACTGTTTATTAAATCTAGGGTAACTTATGTCCATTAAGAAACTTGCTGAGCATCTAGGCATATCCAAATCAACGGTCTCTAGAGCGTTGAATGGATACTCAGATGTAAATTCAGACACTCGAGAAAAGGTATTACGAGCGGCTCAAGAGATTGGGTATAAAGCAAACCCTACAGCTAAACGGTTAGCCTCAGGTAAATCACGAAATGTCGGCATTATACTACCGGCAAGTTCTAGAATGTTTGTCTCTCCTGCTTTCTCTAAGGTATTAGCAGGCGCGGCTGCATTCTTAGCCAAGCATGAATACCAGTTAATCGTGACAACCATTTCGGAATGGCAAGACGAGCAACAGGTTTATCTGGATTTTATAACCAGTGGTCTGGTTGATGGATTATTCATTGTTCGTACTCGCAGCAATGACGACCGCATCGCGATGCTGCAAAAACGTCAGTTCCCTTACGTTTGCCACGGCTTTGATACCGGTTTTCCTACCGACAGTTTTGTGGACGTCGATAACCGACACGCCTTTTATGAGTTAACCAAGCGTCAAATAGCATTAGGCCACACACGTATAGCTTTCCTTGATGCGCCGATAGAATTGACGCTATCTAAAGCCCGTCAGCAGGGCTACTTACAAGCTATGCAGGAAGCCAAATTGCCAACCGATAATCGCTGGCTATTAAATGGCGACCTCAACGAAGGGGCGGCCATGAAAATGACCAAAGAGGTGATGTCATTAGCCAAACGTCCTACCTCAATTTTATGTGCAGACGACACAATGGCACTCGGCACAATCGCCGCCTGCGAAGAATTAGGTTATCGACCTGGCGAAGACGTCGCCATTGCTGGCTACGGCGATTACGAACACAGCCGTTATGCTAAACCATCAATTACGTCTCTAAAATACGAGACTCACGGTGTCGGTGAAGCAATGGCGAAACTCATGCTTAACAAACTAGAAAAACGAACATTCGAGGTTCAAAACTGGTATCAAGCTGAGATTGTCGCACGACAATCCGATGCCCAAGTAAATACAGAATACGTGGACATTAAGTAGCGCGAAATTAGTTATCGCCTCTGCACTTAAATATCCGCCAACGAATAATGGTTTCTTGCGAATGAAGAGTATTGAAAATGGAGAGTCTTCAAGATAAAGCACGCTAATGCTGTTCACTTAAAAGATCAAACGCCGTCGTCCTCACGAAAGTGAGGGTCTAAAACCACACAGATTCCGTTTACACGGGAATGACGATGGCTACTTTCTCTTAAATGATTGGCATTATCGCATCGCGCTCTCTCTTTTTTAACACACTAAAAGCATAGCGCTATGATGAGGCCCGACGTGATACAGGCAACACCAACGCCTCGGGTTAAGTACCATTTTTCCTTCAAAAAATAGATCCCCATCCCTAAACCAAAAACGATACTTATCTGGCGAAGCGCCACAACATAGCTAACGTTATCAGTCATCGTCATAGCAAAAAGTACCAAACCATAGGTTGAAGACATCATTATCCCAGCAACAGCACTGCGTTTTCTGATCGACCAAGCGGTCAGAAATTCCTGCTTATTGTTGGATAAAAGTAACCAGAGACATAACGACGCGCAGATCGCCCAATACTGGATCCCTAAATAGAACACCGCTGAATAATACGAAGGGGCCTGAATTGACACCAAAATATCGAGATGTAAGAGCGCCTCTTTGTCGATGATCGAGTAACCTGTCGTCCCTATCGCGGCAAATAACGCCCAAAATACGCCAAAGTTGAGATACGCCTTTAGTTTCAGCTCACCAAACTGAGACAGTGGCACAAACAGACAACCAGCGGTAATTAGAATGAAACCAAACCATTCATTGTAAGACAATGAATACCCCATCAGTACCGTTCCAAATCCCACCATCAAAACAGGCAACGCCCGCGCAATAGGATAAATAACACAGATATCCGCTTGTCTGTAAGCATTGGCGAGCCCGAGCAGATAAATCATTTGAAAAACACCGCTACTGATAAGCAATAACCAGAAATTATTCTCCAATGCGTCGATGCCAACGGTAACAACAAACCAGATTAAATAAGGCGTCAAAATAAGCGCAGCCGTCACACTTGAGGCTAAGAAAAATGCCATTCTGGAATGGCTATTAGACTTACCTAAAACGTTCCAACCCGCATGCATAATTGCAGACACAATAACGATGATACTTGGCCAGAAAGCCATAAAAAAATTCCATTTATTATTTACTACCAGACAACCTATCGTTCTATATGTGCAATAGACTCGATACAGATGGCATCATTGCGCCAATATTCAATATCACAATCGATGAGTTCATCTTGTTGATTATAGTTCTTCCGTTCCACTAACATAGCCGGAGAGCCCGCCCTGACTCTTAAAGCCTGTGCTATTTCATCCTGCACGGTTGTGGTGACGATACGGTACTGAACTTTATGATATTCAACACCAAAATGGTCGCGATAGATATCGGTCAGTGATTGCGATAAATCAAAATTGAGTAAGTTAGGGAATCGCTCTGGTCGAACGAAGTTTGTTACAAACACAACGGGTCGGTCTTCCAAATAGCGTACTCGGTCAATCCGGTATACATCTGAAAATGGATCCAACTTAAGCAACCTCGTCGCTTGCTTTGTCGCAAGAAGCGCTTCGGCCGAAACCAACTCTGTTTTCGGTAAACGATGTTGCGCTAAAGCCATATTATAAAAATTAAGCGTCTGCGTTGGGTCATAATAAAGGGGCTCTGGTGAGATGAACCAACCGCGTCGGTCTTCTCGATAGATTCGCCCTTCCGCTTCCAGCAGTGAAAGTGCCCCTCTCAGGGTAACTCGCGTTGTATTAAAAGACTCGGCAAGCTTCCGCTCAGAAGGCAATTTCTGGCGTGACGGTAGCAGCCCAGACTCAATTTGCTCAACGATAACGTTTTTAATTTTTATATATTGCACGTTCTACCCTTTGATTAACTCAATTCTAATCTAATGTCGGTGAATTTAATCTGGTATTAACCAGATAGATATTCTTATTAAGAATTTAGAACATATTGATTCCTAGAGCAAAATAAAACAATCGTTTTAGTAAAGAATTAGCCATTTAAATACACCTCATTTTTTCATATACGTTTATTTCATTGAGGTTAATGTTTTATGAATTTCCTTGTTAGCTATTTACGACGCCAAATTTAACTTGATAAAGTAATACTCAATTCTGGTGTAGTCCAATAAGAGAATAATATGAAAAATGAATATCTACTTCTAACCCCGGGGCCTTTATCTACTTCAGCAACCGTTCGTGAAGCCATGCTAAAAGATTGGTGTACTTGGGACGATGACTACAATAAAGGGATTGTAGAGGTGATTCGTCATAAGGTAGTGGCACTCGCCACCAAACATGAGGGATACACCAGTGTGTTAATGCAGGGCAGCGGCACCGCATCGGTAGAAGCGACAATTGGCAGCGCCATCGATACCCAAGGCAAACTGTTGATTGTCGACAATGGAGCATATGGTGCTCGTATCGTGCAAATCGCACAAACTCTCAACATTCCCTGCCACGTAATCTCCCCCGGAGAAACGTCTCAGCCGAGCTTGCAAGAGATGGAAGCAATACTAGAGACGGACGCCGCCATTACCCATGTAGTGGTTGTTCACTGTGAAACCACCACTGGCATGCTCAACCCCATTGCCGATATTGCGAATCTTGCAAAGCGCTTTGATAAACAAGTGATTGTTGACGCAATGTCGAGCTTTGGCGGGATCCCAATGGATATCGCGGAACTCGACATAGATTTTATGATCAGCTCGGCCAATAAATGCATACAAGGGGTTCCGGGGTTTGGTTTTGTTATTGCGAAGAGATCCTGTCTTGAACGGTGCAAAGGCCTTGCTCGTTCACTCACGTTAGACCTCTACGATCAGTGGCAGTGCATGGAGGAGAATAATGGAAAGTGGCGTTTTACCTCCCCCACACACACCGTTCGCGCTTTCTATCAGGCGCTGCTTGAACTAGAAAACGAAGGGGGCATTGACGTACGCTATCAACGTTACCGTACTAATCAGACAACATTGGTAGAGGGCATGCGTTCACTCGGTTTTAAAACCTTACTAGGTGATGAGCTACACTCCCCAATTATCACGTCCTTTTACTCCCCTATCGACCCCAACTACCAATTCCAGCATTTTTACGATCATCTCAAGAGCAAAGGCTTTGTCATCTATCCCGGAAAAGTCTCTAACGCCGACTGCTTTCGAATCGGCAATATAGGCGATGTTCATCCAGCAGATATTGAACGCCTACTTCAAGCAATCCGTTCGGTTATGGTCTGGAATGTCAGTTGATCACATGTATTCGATGTCTATTGACTATTAATAAACTCACTTTAAGGATCCACCATGAATAATCCATCTCCAATTCAGGCCGTTATATTTGATTGGGCAGGCACGATAGTCGACTTCGGTTCATTTGCACCAACCACGGTTTTTGTTGAAGCCTTCAAGCAAGGTTTCGATTTTGAAGTACACCTAAAAGAAGCACGTGAGCCTATGGGATTAGGCAAATGGGATCACATCCGCGCGGTTGGAAAGCTGCCTTCGGTCAATACTCGTTGGAATGAGAAATTTGGCCGTTCGATGACAGATGATGATATCGACATTATCTACGCTGCATTCATGCCGTTGCAAAAAGCCAAAGTAGCGGACCACGCCACCCCGATCCTTAATGCCATTGACGTGGTTGAGGGCTTAAAAGCAGCGGGTATAAAGATAGGTTCGTGTTCAGGTTATCCTAGACAGATTATGGATGTGTTGGTCCCTGCCGCCGCGGATTACGGCTATAAACCCGATTGTGTCGTCGCCACAGACGACCTGCCACATGGTGGTCGGCCGTCACCCTTCATGGCACTGCAAAACGTTATCGAGCTAGGCGCAACGAGCGTGGCGGCGTGCATTAAAGTTGATGACGCTATTCCTGGAATAGAAGAAGGCCATAATGCCGGCATGTGGACGGTGGGCTTACTGCTTTCCGGCAATGAAGCCGGGTTAACCTACGAGGAATATTTGGCGGCTGATGACAATACGTTAGACATCGTTCGTGAAAAAGCACGCGCTCGACTGCAAAAATCATCCCCTCATTACCTTATTGACACTATCTCTGATTTTCCTAAAGTGGTGGAAGCGATCACTATTCGCATACTCGCAGGAGAGCGCCCTTAATCACGTCTATTAAGCCCCCCCATTAACCCTAGGTCAATATATTACCATTCCAAACCACCTGTTCGCAGGTGGTTATGTCAGTTTTATGACCAACTATAAAGCCTAGTTATAGCGATAGCTTAAATAATATTATCGTCAATAAAATATCTTATAGCTGTAGCGAAAGCTTCACATTGTTTGCTTAGTATTTATTCATCAAATTAATAATGTGTACACCAAGTACATGTTCGGATGGTAATGATGTCGTTTATGCAAAGACCAATCGATTCAACAATGGATCAATCCACGCCTAAGGTTATCCTCGTGATTTTGGATGGATTAGCGTTCGATACCAGCCAAAGTTGTATGGGGTATCTTCAAGCTTTGGTTGAGTCAAATAAGGCAACCTTGTATCGCTTGCAGGCAGAGTTGCCTTCTAGCTCCAGACCTTTGTATGAGACGATTTTGACGGGTGCTACCCCCGTTGAAAGTGGTGTGATTAGCAATAACGTTGTTCGTCGTTCCAATCAAGAAAGCGTTTTTGGCCTCGCTCAATCGCAAGGACGGACAACGGCCGCCGCCGCCTATCATTGGATGAGCGAATTGTATAACCATGCACCTTATAACCCTGTACAAGACCGTCATACCCATGACGAAAAGCTACAGATCCAACACGGCTGTTTTTATCATGAAGACCATTATCCAGATAGCCATCTATTTCTTGATGCTGAATCTCTTCGCCGGGTTTATAACCCAGACTTTCTCTTAATCCACTCAATGAATATAGATGATGCTGGACACAAAGCTGGGTTTGACAGTACTCATTACCGAAACACAGCAAGAAAAGCCGACGTCACTCTCTCCAGTCATATCGCCCGCTGGATAAGCGAAGGTTATCAAATCCTTATCACTTCAGACCATGGCATGAATAACGACAAAAGCCATGGCGGCACCCTTAGTTGTGAACGCATGGTTCCTCTTTATGTTATTGGCGAGTCTTTTTCTCACAGTGAAAAATGTGAACCAAAGCAGACTGAAATCTGCGGCACGATATGCCAGTTGCTCGGTATTGAGCATCAGAAAAGCATGACCGCTTCGTTTATTAAATCAGAGGTAAAAGATGACATTGTCCGTTTTTGATTTAGATGAAACCTTGATAGCCGCCGATAGCGCTTCCCTGTTTTGTCAGTATCTTGTTGAACATCAATTAATCGATGCCAATTTTGTAGAAAAAGATGCGGCCTTTATGCGCCTCTACAACTCCGGACAGCTAGATATTAGTGACTATATTGCCTTCTTTGTTGATGCCTTAAGGCAATATTCAGTCGAAGACATTGAGGTGCTTTTGCCTACTTTTTTAACCGAACATATAAACCAAGTCATCTATCCAGAAGCCGTTGAATTGCTAAAGCAGCTAAAGGAACAAGGGCATACAGTAGTGATCGTCTCTGCAACCGCAGAATTCATCGTCTCTGCGATAGCCAAGTTGCTTGGTGTAGACCATGTATTGGCTATTCAGCTTGAGACCGACGTGGATAACAACGGGGACGATTTCTATAACGGAAAGATCAAAGGCACGCCATCCTTTCGCGATGGAAAAATCAGCCGCCTACAAGCGTGGGTGGCCAAACATAATGAAACAATGGATGGGGCGTATTTTTACTCCGATTCCATTAACGATGTTCCCCTGTTGCAGCTTATCGACAATCCGGTCGCCACTAACCCGGACACGCAGTTACAACAGATGGCAAATCAGCAAAACTGGAAAATAGTACGCTGGGAAAAACCGCAGTTACATAACGTAAATCACTCAAATCATACTCATTTTACACAACTGGAGACACACAATGTCTAGACTGATGTTCGCTGGTGCGTTGGCACTATTATCAAGCCAAGCCATGGCAGCATGTCCTAACGTTGCAGGCAAAGATGCAGGCGGTCAATACCCGCACCTATTTGAAAAAGCTGAGTTTGAAGCGCAGTACAATTGCAGCCTTTCTTTTAGAGAAAATCCCGATATCAACGCACTTAATCAACGTATTGCTGGTAACCCGACACTCGCGCCATTAAGTGAACGTTTACCGTCGGAGCCATTGGTTATCGCGCCTTATCTCAGCATCGGCAATTACGGTGGTGTGTTAGATGGTATCTCTAAGGCGACCGAATCTGGCACCTCAGATTTGCTTTCCATTCGCCACGTAAACTTGGTCCGTTTTAATGATGATCTTGAAACGATAGTGCCTAATGTCGCGAAGTCTTGGTTGTGGAATGATGACTTCACTCAATTAACCATCACCCTACGAAAAGGGCATAAATGGTCTGATGGCAAACCATTTACGGCAAACGATATTGCATTTTGGTACAACGATATCCTAATGAACAGTGAGATCATCGAGAAACCAAAAGAGCGTTTTCTTTCTGAAGGCAAAAAGATGAAAGTTGAAGCGCTTAACGATACCACTATCCGCTTCACGACAAACGCACCAAAGCCAGGATTACTAACGAACTTTGCGCTTGATTATGCTCAACCTTTTCAGCCACAGCATCTCCTGAGTAAATTCCATCCAGATTTTAATAAAGACGCCGACAAGCTAGCAAAATCACTTGGGTTCGACAGTGGTTACGACGTCATTAACTTCTATTACGGCCAATCAGATTGGAAAGATATTCCTACACCATTGTTGAAAGATGAAGCCGCATCCAAGCGACTCGCGGCCGCTGGGTACACCGGTATTGCGCCGACACTTGAGTCCCATTTAGTCGTGGAGGACACTCTCGAAGGCCGTCGTCTAGTGGCGAACCCTTACTTCTTCCAAGTTGATACTGCGGGTAATCAGTTGCCGTATATCAATGAGATAAAAGAGGTCTACATTGGTGATGAAAATATACAAACAACCAAGCTAATTGCAGGCGAAGTTGATTATAAATCTCAGTCGGTCAATCTTCCTGCTGCCCCTGTACTGCTTGAGAATCGCGATATGGGTAATTACAACGTCAGTCTGCGCCCAACAATGGGTGAAACGACTTTTGCCTTTAACCTGACCGATAAAGACTTAGAGAAACGAGCCGTTTTCAACGACGTTAAATTCCGTCAAGCGATGTCCGTTGCCATCAACCGTAACTACATCAATGAAATTGCTTACTTCAAACTCGGCAAACCGACGCAATACACGGCATTTGATGCCGATACTGCTAACTTCGTCACTGAAGAACTTAAAACCAAATGGACTGAGTTTGACCAGAAGCAAGCTCAAAAGCTGCTAGACAAAGCCGGCGTTAAAGACAAAGACGGTGACGGATTCCGTGATCTACCGTCCGGCAAGAAATTTGAATTAACCATTCAATACGCGACGCAAGGCGCGGCAACAGAAGTGGTAGAGATCGTCGCCGCTAACTGGGCGGATGTTGGTGTAAAAACCACCATCAAAGAGGTCACATCTGATGAATATCGTAACTCACAAACCGCGAACGACTTATCGGTTTTGGTATGGGTAATGGGACGACCTCTTGCCACTATTGCGAGCAACAACGAGAACTTATTGCCTCCTTACGACAACTTTTTCGGCCTGCGCACGGGCATGCTTTGGTCTCAATATAGAGAGACCAACGGCGCTGAAGGTGTGAAGCCACCGAAAACAGTAGACGAAATGCAGGTCATGGCGGATCGCTTTGTCACTCTGCCTTCTGGCTCTGAAGAGTCAAATAAGCTTGGCAAAAAGATAGCCGAAAAAGTGGTTTCCGACCTATTTATTATCGGCACGGTAAAGGCGGTAGCACCCATCTATCACAATCGAAAACTGGTTAATTTCTCGGTTCCTAAAACCTCTTCATATGATTACTACCGCGTATACCCATATCTACCAACGCAATGGTACTTGGATGAAGCAAGCAATTAAATCACGTCGTTAACAGTAAAACATAACGAGAAAATAAGCGCGTAGACATGGGCAAGGAAGCCCATGTCATTTTTGGTTTGTATTGTATTTAAAGGTGAGCAAAGTGATGAGTTTTCTTTCGCAAACGTGGCTGTTCTGGATACTGCTTGTGATAGGTGGTTTCCTATTTATTCGCGGACGCGGTAGTCAATATTTCAACTATGTATTCAACCGCTATGTCTTGGCTTTGATTACTTTGCTGATAGTAAGCGCAATTGTATTTTCGCTAATGGAAGCCCTGCCTGGTGACTGTGCAGAGAAGTATATTGCCTACAAAAACACTCAGGGTGAAACCATTACACAGGCAGATATCGACGCGGAACGATCGCGGATGGGATTGGACAAACCATTGCCTTTACGCTGGGGTAAATGGGTTACCGATTTAACATTGCGCGGGGACTTGGGTTTTAGCTGTGCTAAACGTCAGTCCGTTAACCTTGCTCTGGGCGACCGATTTTGGATGAGCCTTGGCTTTTGTCTTGCCGCACTTTTCCTCTCTTATTTAGTGGCGGTTCCCTTTGGTATTTTTTCAGCTTTCACCATCAATAAGTCGTGGACAGACAAAAATCCGCAACACCCAGTTCGACAACGAGTCATCAATACACTTGGGCTGTCATTGAAAAAACTGGTCGACTTGCAGCTTCGTATCATCAGCTATCTAGGGTTGGCGCTACCAAATTTTCTTTTAGCACTCACCATTATTCTTATCTATGTCTTCGCTGGTGAGCCGGCTCCAACTGGGCTCTATTCTGATGAATGGCAAGGGGTCGCATGGTTTACCGAAACGGGTTTTTCCTATGGAAAGCTGAGCGATTTCCTAAACCATATATGGTTGCCAATATTCGTTATTGGCTGGTCTGCCACTGCATTACAACTTCAAACCGTACGAGCGCTGGTAGTTGACGAATCAAACAAACTTTATGTCGATGCCGCACGCGCCAGAGGGGTTGATGGTATGGCGTTATGGGCAGGTTATCCGGTACGTCATTCAATCAGTCCCTTATTTAACAGCGTAGGATTTGACTTTCAACGGGTGTTTAATGACCTGCCAATTGTCGCCATTGTGATCGGCCTTACCGATGCTGCCGCTCTGTTAATTGAAGCTCTTTCAATGACCAATGATCAAGAACTCGCCGCCGCAATCCTATTTCTCGTAGCGCTAGTAGTGATCGCGATGAATTTTATTACCGATGTGGTTCTAGCCGCTGTCGACCCTAGGGTTAGACAAAGCGTACTGGGGAAATAACCGATGACTCGTATATTAACAAATCCATTTACAGCAATACTCCGTCGTAAGAAGAAAAAGACGCAAGCCGATGACGCCTATTACACCGCAGGACAAATGGCGTTGATAAAGGCCCGCTTTAAAAGTAAAACCAGTGGCGTTGTGGCAGCTTGGATCTTATTCTCACTCGTGATGCTTGGCTTTTTTGCCCCATTTTTTGCACCCAATGACCCGACGATTCGTGGCGCGAACATAGAGTATCGCCGAGGCGCCCCACAGGTTGTCTATTTCTGGGATGAAAATGGCTTCTCACTCAGGCCGTTTACCTACAGCTACCACAAAGAGAAAGCCACGCTTGATCTTTCTTCTTTGGGTGGTGATTTGGCCGCATTAGACGCACTCACCTCTGGCGACGCCCTTACCTCTTCAAGTCAAAATAAGTTTATTACCAACCCCAATCAGCGGCGTTATCTTCAGTTTTTTTTCAAAGGCTGGGAATATCAACTGATAGATTTCACCCTTCTAGGTCATGAGTTTAACCTTAAATGGGACAGGCACCTTTTCGGTGTGGAGGAAGGACAGGTTCACCTATTGGGGACAGATGAAGATGGAAAAGACGTGCTTAGCCGAACCCTTCACGCTATCTGGGTCACCATCAGTATTGCCATTGTCGCCCTTATCGTGAAACTGTTGGTGTCGCTGCTTGTTGGGGGTGTTAGTGGGTACTTTGGCGGCAAGGTGGATGCGGTGATGATGAGCATCACAGAGGCGGTTCGGGTCATCCCATCTATCCCTATTTACCTCGCCTGCGCCGTTGCCCTCTCCGAGCTAGAACTCGATGCCACTCAGCGTTATTTTGCTATCGCTGTCGTGATAGGCGCATTGGATTTTGCCACCTTAGGACGTCGCCTTAGAACCCATATTTTGACCGAACGCAATCAAGACTATGTGCTCGCCGCACAGCTTTGCGGTTCCAGCACCTGGCGTATTATATGGCGTCATTTGGTGCCAAGTTTTTCTAGCTACATTATCGTCGATACCCTGATCAATTTCCCGTATGTGATTTTGGCAGAAACCAGTTTAAGTTTTCTCGGTTTAGGTCTCACCGAACCCGTGAACAGCTTAGGGGTGTTACTACAGAAAGCGCAAGATCCAGACATACAACAAAACATGATGTGGCAGTTCTATCCTGTGGTGCTCTTTGTTGCATTAATCATGGCCTTTGTATTTGTTGGCGACGCACTTCGAGACTCTGCCGACCCATATTCTGAAAAATAATAGACAGTACAGATAACGGAGAAAATAACATGACTAATTTAATCAGTAGCAAAAAACGCCTACTTGAGATTCGCGACCTGACTGTCGATTTTCGAACCGATGAGGGTTTAGTAAGAGCCGTAGATCGAATCAACCTGAAAGTAGATCAAGGCGAAATAATGGGGCTGGTAGGCGAAAGTGGCTCTGGTAAATCAGTCAGTGCAAAAAGTATTATGCGCCTGATGCCAAGCAACGCCATTATCCAACAGCCAAGCCGTATTCAGCTAAACCATGAAGGCAAAGATACCAATGTATTGGCGCTTCAAGGGCGAGATTTGAGACTGGTGCGAGGCAACGCTGTCTCGATGATTTTCCAAGAACCTATGGCCAGCTTCGCCCCCGCCATTCGTATCAGCGACCAAATAATACAAACTATGCAAATCCATTTAGGCTACGACAAAGCACTCGCACGTAAAAAAGGAATAGAGCTTTTTGAACGCGTCGGCATTACCGACCCCGAGACACGTTTTGACCAATACGTATTTGAACTATCTGGCGGTATGCGTCAGCGCGCCATGATCGCGATGGCACTCTCAACGAAGCCAAAACTGCTCATCGCTGACGAACCCACGACCGCATTGGATGTCACTATTCAGGCACAGGTACTGGACCTGATGCTGGAACTTCGCGAACAATATGGCATGGCGATGTTGTTTATCACCCATGACCTCGGTGTTGTGTCCAAAATTGCCGATAATGTCACCGTGATGCGCAAAGGCGAGGTGGTCGAAGAAGGGGGGGCAGACGATGTTTTATTCTCCCCCAAACATGCCTATACAAAACGACTGCTTGATGCGCTGCCACACCTAAATGACCTGCCTCTGCCTCCAAAAACCAAACCAGATCCTTTGGTCAGCATTAAGGACCTATCCATCTCTTATACGATGTCAGGAAGTACCCGAAAAACCGAGCAGTTTGTTGCGGTCAAAAACATCTATCTCGATCTACCGCAAGGGCAGATAATTGGGTTGGTAGGCGAAAGTGGCTCAGGAAAAACATCCTTGGGCAAGGCGTTACTCGGTGCGTCCCCCATCAGCAGTGGCACGGTAAAATACCACAACACAGAGAAACCAATAGAGTTTGGTTCTACAAAAAAATATAAGCGCAGTCGGTTGGCAAAAGTGGCGCAGATAGTATTTCAGGACCCATACAGTTCTCTTAATCCCAGAATGACGGTACGAGACATCATTGCAGAACCACTCGAAGCCATGAAATTGACACGAAATAGAGAAGAAACGGACCAACGAGTGATAGAGATAGCCAAACTTTGTCATATCGATGTATCTCATCTACGCCGTTTTCCACACGCTTTTTCTGGTGGTCAAAGGCAACGCATCAGTATTGCACGGGCATTGGTATGCAAACCCAAGTTCATCGTTGCAGATGAGTCTGTCGCCGCTTTAGACGTCTCTATCCAAGCTGAAATTCTTAATTTGCTGAAAGAACTGCGAGAACAATTGGGAATTACTATCCTGTTTATTTCACATGATCTAAGTGTTATTGCCAACCTGTGTGACTGGGTTTGCGTAATGAAAAGTGGCGAGTTGGTAGAGCAAGGTACGGTGCGAGAAATATTCCTCGCCCCTCAGCGTGACTACACTCAGAAGCTGATCGCGTCGATACCACTCTTGGAACAGAGAAAAGACAAAAACCAATTGGAAGTGGTTAGATTGGGTAAAACTTCTGAGAAGACACCCTTAATGAGCCAATCCATTGCTATGAAGTGCGCAATCTAAGAGGTTTTGATGGGTTACTCTCTTTCCGAGATCCGGGCGTATAACGCCATCGTAAAATGCGGTAACTTTAGCCGTGCGGCTGAAAAACTTAACGTCAGCCAACCTGCCGTTACCGCCCAAATCCGAAAGCTAGAAAGTCGTTTTGAGTATCCTTTACTCGAACGATTTAGCAAAGGGGTGAGCCCCACAGAGTTGGGTAAGCGGCTTTATCACCTTTCTTGTCAATACGAAGACCTCGACAAGGCAATCGATGTATTAGCCAACCCGAACAAAGACTTCGGAAACGTGACGTTGAAGGTCGCCACAGCTTCTACGCTTGTTTTTATGCCGCTGATAGCGCAATTTCGCCAGCGTTTTCCTGATGTTACATTGAAGCTCATTTCTTCGCCGACCGCAGAGTGTTGTGATCTACTGCTCAAGCGAGAAGTTGACATCGCATTGTGTCCCATGCGTGACGATTTAAAAGGGGTATCCAAACTTCCTTTTCATACCCATTCACTTGTCGCTATTATTCCCCTCACCCATCCTCTTGCTCAGTGTTCAGAAGTCTCATTTGAACAACTCTCACGTGAGTCACTCATCTACTCACGTCCGTATACCTGTACTCAAAGTGTGGTTGACGACTATTTCAATCTCCTCAATTTACAACCCAATACGTCGATAGTGATGGATAATCGTCAGGAAATTTGTGAGGCAGTCGCTTACAACTTAGGGATAGGTTTTGTCTTGGAAAATGATATACACCCTGATCCGCGCTTTTGTATTAGGCCGATTAAAGAAGTAGACAATGTGGTAGAAGAACACGTCTCTTGGTTAAAAAACCGAAGCGTATTGCCCGGTATTAAAGACTTTGTTCAACAGGCATTGGAATTGCGATGTCACTCTGATGGTTCCTTGTCATTTTCACCCTAAAGGCAGTGCGATTACTAAGCGCCAAAGCAACCTTTATCGTTGACTAGGTTTTAAGGAATTCCTCTCTATCAGCTCAACAGGAATCATTAACTTTACGAGAGTATCGTCCTGCTCTTGTATCTGGTTAACGACGATTTTTACCGTTTCTCGGGCAAGGCGCTTATAATCTTGCTTAAATGAAGTGAGTTGGTAACTCATCCAATCGGCCTGTGGGATATTGTCAAAGCCGATGACTTGAAGTTCATTCGGAATCGATAGGTTCAACTCATATCTGGCTAAGTCCATCAATGAGATCGCAATAATATCGGTTGCACAAAATACAGCATCTGGCGCGTCTTGTTGAGTTAACATATGCCTGATTTTATTTTGCGCCAGATTGTAATCATAATTCGCCTCAACATAGACAGGTTCTATATCAAGTAGTTCTCGCGTCGCATCCGCAAAACCAGCTAAACGTTCAGCGTTGGTGGCTGTAGGAATTTCACCCGTTATATAGGCTGGCCTTTTTGCTCCGCGCTCAATAAACTCATTTGCTGCTTTATATCCGGCGGCATAGTTATCACTAATAGCATAACTACACTTCGTTCCTTCTTCCACTCGGGCAAATTGAACAATCGGTATATTGAAGTTCTGACATTCTTCATATATCGCGGTATTAAATTGAGCTGATGCGGCAATAACACCATCTACTTTGTACTGAAAAATATTTGGTATTGTACGGTGTTTCCTATCATCACGTTCCCATGGGATTAGCACGGCAGAATAACCGTTCCTTTGGAGTTCGGCACTGATCAGTTGCAATGTCTCCATATGGATTGGGTAATCTGTGTCTGGAAAAACTAAACCGATTAATTTGGATTCTCTCGTCGTCAAGCTTCGAGCAAAGGCGTTGGGGCGGTAATTCAACGATTTGGCTGCATCCAATACTTTTATCCGTGTTTTTTCAGACGTTGAACTGCCATCAATGAATACGCGAGACACGGTAGACTGAGAAACCCCTGCCAACTTTGCCACATCTTTGGACGTCACACTTATGTTCTTATCTGCCATTTAACAATTACCATCATAATTCCAGTACATGCTGATTGTAACAGAATTATCTACTACGTAGTCATTCGATTCGATTCTAAGTATCTTATATTTTTCACTGAGTTAGAGTTTCAATAGGTTATCTTTTGAAGTCAATTCACAGCACTGTAACTCATTAAAATTAAAAACGCCCTCAGCTATAAGGGCGTTTTTATACGTTATCAGAGCAAAATAGCTTAGATTTAAAGTTCGGGATTCATAATTTGTTGCGTACGCTCAAATACATCCACACCCTGTTGTTTTAGCCAATATGGTATATCGATTAATACCCAGTTTTCAGATAGTTTATCGTCTTTACGGTAATATACATCAACGACTTGCATGTCTGCACGGATCTCACCGCCAGGTAGACCAAGAAAACCGCCAACTGGAGTATTAGACAAATTAGGCCAGCCAAAGAAACAGGCGAAATTACCTTCAGCGAAACGACATACATGACCATTAAACTTCTTATCAGTCAGATTATTCCGAAATGGGAGTTGATGTTGTTGCTGGTAACGGGGAATAGTATAAGACGCGCCGATGCCACAAGGGCCATACCAGATCATATCTTTAGACCAGCTTTTCTCCAGTACTTCAGGAGGGCAACCCATTGCACCGCTATCATTTAAAGAACTGAGGTCGTCGACCATTTTATTGACTAGCGCTAAAGTTGTTACACCCTCTTCTTCAGCAGCATCATCAAACAATAATCCGTTATGGTCTCGAGGCCCAGGGTAAACAAAATGACGGCCAGTGGACGGAGGAAGTGGATAACAGCCAGCTTGATCCATCACACCAAGAAGGTCCATAAACATGCCTGTTTTCGTGATTTTACCATTCTCTACACAAGTAAATTCAGCGTAACGGATGTTCATCATTTTACCTGTTGGTCGAATTCCAAGCCATTCAGCATCGAAAAGCCCCATGAAATGACCCATGCTCATCACCCATTGCTCACCACTAATTTCATTGGTGCCACCAATGAAAATATCTTGTCGCCTTTGCATGCGATTCATCGATTTTAAGAATGGCCCCCAAAAAGTATCCGCGACTGCATCGGCTCCTTTTTGCTCGCGGAATGGATATACACCACGCCATAAGTAGTCGTCACTAACGTAGTTTTTTAGCACTGATGCAATAGACTCTGACGTGGCATTTTCTATCGCATCAAAATAGTTGCGGACGATGCGCTTGGTTTCTTGATATTTACTCATTGGGCAATCCTGTTATTGTCATTCTTTATATCGTTTACTGAGCGAACTCTTCTTCGCTCAGTAAACGAATAGCATTAAATAGGTTTAGTGATTAGTCGCTGGCTGGTTTAAATCTTTCTTTTTATAAAAGATGCCGCCTTTCAGTGTTTCTGGAAGTGAGAACCAAACTAATCCAGCAATAACCCATACGATTGGTGATCCCCACATAGCCGTCGTTAAATCGGTGCGATCTTTGATGAATACCAATACCATTGGCGCCCACATTCCGATAATACGACCACCATGGAATAGTGCTGCACCGAAACTTCGAAGATGAGCAGGGAATAATTCAGAGAAGTACCCGCCCCATACCGCACTTGAAGAAAGACCAAAGTTATAGATAAGACCCAGCAGTGCGAGAAGGTTCACGCTACCAACGAATACGTCACTCGGTGCAACGAAGAAGATTGCCGCCATGGCACCCGCTATAACAAAACCAAAAGCATTAACCTTTCGGCCATATTTGTCGGCAATAACACCCCAAACCCAAGCTCCGAACAGACTACCAAATGCAGATATAGAGAATATAATACCTATCGTTGCGCCATCAAACATGCGCACTTCTTTTAGGTAAGTCGTCACGAAACCACCGAAGAACTGATAGCCATAAAAGTTAAGGCCAGCAAGTAATAAACAAGATAAGGTTATCTTACGATGGGTGCTGTTAAACATCTCAGCCCAAGAACCTTTCTTCGCGGGTGCGTCTTCAGTGCCTTGTTGGTCTTCTTCACCATAGGCTATGACCTTCTTGTCTGATGGAAGTACAAATACCATCACCCCCACAGCCACAAGCGGCGGTATACCACCAATCCACATAATGCTTTCCCATGGCGCATCAATACTGGTAATAAATGCTGCATACGCACCCATTACCATCAATGCCAACGAAAACATACTTGATGCAAAAGCAGTCAGTTTTCCACGAACACTTGGCTCAAACAAGCCAATCATTGTCGATACCGCTACCGTGAAGTAACCCCCAAGTGAAATACCGATGATGAAACGCATTAACGCCCAAGTAGTGTAGTCAGTGAACATCATATTAATAATGGTTGCACCACCGTTTAGCGCTGTGATTGCGATAAGAGTGGGTTTTTTACCAATATTTGATGCTACCCAAGCACAGCTGAATGCACCAATTAGTGCGCCGACCGATTGCCACGTATAGAATTGCGCGGTATCAGCTAAAGTAATGCCATCATACGCTTCTACAATATAGGGCCGTACATAATCTACAATAACAAAATTGTAGCAGTAGAAAAAATAACCAACTAAAATAGCTAAGTAAGCGAGTATTCTTTGTAGCAATGGCACTTCGTTCATGTGTATTTTGGCGGTCATGAGCGACTTATCCTCTGTCTGAAGTTTAATAAATGTGTATCTCTTGAGTTCGATGAGCTGTCACCTCTCATCCAGTGGGTGAATATTACACACTTCTTGATGTCATAAACCGTGACATGTATCGACTTTAAAATGACTACGCACCCAAACTATTGATTTATGTGACCATGATCTACCTTTTTTAACAATCTCTTTAATTACCATCAAAATCGCAGAGTTTTATATGAAAAACGCTAGATGATGACTGGTAATTCATCGTAATTTCTATAATGATAGGAATAACAAGGAACATGATACTTAATATATTCGTAATGGTGATAGGTTAAATACAAAAATGGTTACGTACTCAAGCTTTGCGATTATGGCTCTTTATGCCATTTCAACACTAATGATCAGTTACTTAGTTAACCGACGTAGTGCAACCAAAGGCGATTTTTCCACAGGGAATCGTCAGTTTGGATGGTTTACAGCTGGCGTGTCCATATTGGCGACCTATATCAGTACGATGACTTTTCTTGGCCAACCAGGTTGGGTTTATACTAGCGGCATGCAAGCGTTCGCTATACATTTGAATTATCCCATCGTTATCTTTTTTGCCGTTGTGTTTTTTATTCCAGTTTTCTATAAATTGGGACTAACCTCGATCTACGAATACCTAGAGCATAGGTTCGGTATCATTGCGCGAACGATAAATTCACTTGTGTTTATCTTGGTGCAATGTATTTCTGCTGGTGTCATCTTATATGCTGTTTCATTAATTCTGGTTCAAATCCTCCCCATATCCGTACAAGAAGCCATCATCTATATCACGCTGTTTACTGCCGTTTATACGTATTCTGGCGGGATTTCTACTGTTATTTGGACCGACATGCTGCAATCTGCGGTCCTTTTAATTGGCTGCATATCCATTTTTGTTATTCTTCTGCTCAACTTACAAGACGGAACGACGGTACAACAAGTTTCCGCTATCACTGAGAAAGCCAATATTATTAACTTAGACTTTGATCTAGGTGTTGATACCAGCCTCTGGTCGGGTGTCGTTGCGGTCGCTTTTTTACACCTTAGTGTCTACGGCACCAACCAACTGATTATTCAAAGAACATTGGCAACCAAAGACGTAAAAAATGCACAGAAATCCATGCTTCTTTGTGGCTATGGCGCGTTTTTCATCTACCTATTTTTTAGCATAATCGGTGTGCTTCTATATCTTTACTATCAAGGAAAACCATTTGAGAACAGCAACAATATCATTTTGGATTTCGTGTTTAATCATACCAACCCAATTGTTATTGGATTAATCATGTCAGCGCTTGCCGCCGCCGCCATGTCGACGCTCGATTCAACCTATAATTCCATCGCGACTGTCGCAACCTTCGACATATATAAGCGTTTTGTACGAAAGAATGCGCACGTTGATCATTATGAAAAAACAGCAAGAATACTAGGCCTCGTCACTGCCGCCGTCGTCGTTATTCCTGCTCTCTTCGCTATATCGAATGAATCGGTACTCAAAACGATAGCTAGCCTTACTTCTGTGTTTGTTGGCATTCGTTTGGGATCATTTGTGTTGGGACTTGGTTTTGCTAAAGCAAACGAAAAAGGCGTTATCGTCGGTAGCGTTCTCAGTATTATTGCCATTGCGATTTGCCGAACAGGCGACATATCGTGGCCTTGGTATGCTCCAATTGGAACCGCAATCTTTCTGATTTCTGGGTTACTCACCAGTCGCTACTGGGGAACCAATACTCCAGAGCAAATGGCGTTTATTGAAACACAAAAAAGCCTATACCAGAAGCCAACGAAGAGTCAGTTTATGCTGCTAATCTTCGCGGCTATCACTATCAGTACTTGCTTTTACATCCCTGATTGGCTGTTAGCCGCGTTATCTTAAATAAGTGATTCTATGTTATCTATCTTCGACATCTATAAAATTGGCGTTGGCCCTTCTAGCTCTCATACTAATGGTCCAATGATCGCGGGCTATTCGTTTGGTTGTAAAATGAAGCCAAAACTCAACCGTATCCATCGAATTCAAGTAGACCTATACGGCTCACTATCATTGACAGGGAAAGGACACCATACCGACAGAGCCGTAATCCTTGGCCTTATGGGCAATAAACCAGATAGTATTGATATTGCAACGGCAAACGCGTTACTCAAGCAACACACACAGTCTAAAACGCTCTGTCTTTCGGGTACTCATCTTATATTATTTGATGTGGACACTGATATTGTCTTTCGTAGTGATAACCTCCCGCTACATGAAAATGCGTTAGCTATATCGGCCTTTGACACAAACGGAAAGCAGATAGACAACGAAGTATATTATTCGATTGGCGGCGGGTTTATTGCGACAGAAGATGAGCTTAATAATGACTCCTTGAGCCAAGGTAATTCCGTTGAGTTCCCTTTTCAATCAGCCGAACAGCTTCTTAAAAAAGCGGACGACGCAGGCTTGTGTTTAGGCGGTTTGGTTATGCGCAATGAACGCACCTTTCGTACCGAGAATGAAATCGATCAACTTACAGACAACATTTGGCGAGTGATGCTTCAGTGCGTAACAAAAGGACTCAATACCGAAGGCATTTTAGACGGCGGATTAAACGTTACACGCAGAGCACCTGCGCTGCTAAAAACATTGGAGTCCAATCATGCACTGACTAGTGACCCAATGGAAATGCTCGATTGGATAAACGTTTATGCTTTTGCCGCTAGCGAAGAGAATGCATCGGGTGGTCAGGTGGTAACCTCGCCAACCAATGGTGCTTCTGGTGTTATTCCATCGGTACTAATGTATTACGACCGATTTATTAACCCATTAAATACAAAACAGCTGCGAGACTTTTTTGCCGTGTCTGGTGCGATAGGCATACTCTATAAAATGAATGCATCAATATCAGGCGCAGAGGTAGGATGCCAAGGAGAGATCGGCGTTTCATCATCGATGGCCGCTGCAGGTTTAACCGCTTTGCGTGGCGGGAGCAATGAACAAATCTGTATCGCAGCAGAGATTGCCATGGAACACTCACTTGGTATGACATGTGACCCGATCGGTGGATTGGTTCAGGTGCCCTGTATTGAACGCAACGCTATGGGAGCGATAAAGGCAATCAACGCCTCAAGAATGGCACTCAAACGAACAAGTAAATGCTTAATATCATTAGATAAAGTGATTGATACCATGTATCGAACGGGCAAGGACATGAACAAGAAATATCGCGAGACGTCCCTCGGTGGATTGGCTGTCATTCATTTTGGCCCACCCTGTGAATAAGTAATACCATGTTTATTTTATGCGTATAACCAATATCTACTGTCGCGTTAAGCACCCGTTCTTTTTCTCTTTCCTGCTCAAAATGGGGCCGTCCTATTACGGATAGAAAGAGGAATCAAGTAATAGACACGGTTGTAATTACACCATTAATTCCAACCGATTACCTTCTGGATCCAATACGACGCTTACGTAGTAGCCGTTGGCCGTTCTGCAGGGGTCATCTAATAACTCATATCCGTCTGACACCAGTTTCTCTGTTAGGTCGTCGACCTGTTTTTCGGAGCCTAATGAAAAAGCCAAATGGGCCAACCCGATAAACTGCGTATACACATCTGATATTGGAAGTTCTACCGAGTCCATTGCCATTAGTTCAATGCGGATACCATCTGGAAGCGTCAGAAAATAAGAGGCAAACCCAACATTGTTGTCCTCGTATTTCTCATCGCACTTGGTGTCAAAAAAGTACTCATAAAAATACCGCATTTTTTCCAAATCAAGGCACCAAATGGCTACGTGATCAATCTTCATTTTCATTATCCTTCTCATCTTCCCATTGAAAAAGCGTCAACAGCGACGACATATATAAATGGGCTTCAAGTTCGATCCTATTTTTTACCCTGCTTTGTAAAGTGTTATGCTTATTTTCAGGCTGCGCATAATCAGAGGGCTTGGTATGATTTATTTTTACTACGTTCGTCATAACGGTGGTCTCTTAGGCGAACACAAATGATTAGACGCTTGTTTACTTAACGAGTTTTGACACATATGGAAGGTTCCTTTGTCTGTCTTTCCAAGGTAAGCCGTACCCAACCAATAGGTCATCATTCTGCATCTCATCGGCATAATATTGTTCTACCGGAATATTCACTCGACCGGGTTTGACAAACAGAGTCGCGATCAACAGTGACTTCAACTCAAACTGGTCATTGAGGTACTGCGCTAATCGCTTCATTGTTCCTCCGGACTCGATCGCGTCGTCGACAAGAATGACGTTTCTTCCTTTCAGTTCAATGTTTTGGTGGAACACGATCTCAGAATCGTTATTTCTATCCCCGGAGGTATGGGGACAAGAGATGTAGTCCATACGGATATCAAAGGTTAATTCTCTCACCAGATCTGCCGTAAAAAGTATTCCACCCGGAACAACGGTGATAACAACCGCGCATTGCCCCTCGAACTTTTTATTAAGCCTTTGTGCTACCTGAGTAACGCCGTTTTTAATCTGAATGGTATCTAGAACCATCTCGCCTACGTGTGCATTATTCATTGTTTATCCCTACCCTATTCTTATTTCATGTTTTGATTCGTGTACATCATTACTCTTCAATAAATGAGACATTAACAGCGTATAAATAGGAAGAGACACCAACAGATAAAGGGCGCCTTTTAATGACGTTTGATGAGCGATTAAACCAATAATTACGGGCCCGCATTACATACCTCCGTAAGCGAATGTCGCAACAAATGCGACCGCTGTACCCAATTTTTCGGGCTAGATTGACTTTCGATAGATTATATATTGCCTTATTCGGGTCATATAAATAAAATAGATTAATTCTATTTATATATCGAATTTTCCAATGCTTAGACATCTCGCTAACCATCTGCCCTATTTTTCTGCCGTCGCGAAGCACCTTAGTTTTTCCAATGCTGCGATTGAATTAGCCGTGTCTCAATCGTCTATAAGCTATCAGATCAAATGCTTAGAGGAAAAACTCGGATTTAAGCTCTTCATTCGAGGTCAGGGAAGCAAGGTGGAACTGACCTCTAAGGGTAATAAACTCTTTCAAGAATACGTTGTTCTAGAGCGCAATTTTAATCAAGTGGTCTCAGACACTAAGCTGAACAAAAATCGAACCAAGTTAGAGATGACGGCACCTGTAGATTTAGGTGTGAAGCTGCTTACGCCCACGCTTTCTCAACTTGAAATGGATAGACTGATCATCAACCTAGACCTTACCGACAACGTGGTAGACTTTAAGAAGAGTAGATTCGACTTCGCCATCAGAATTAATACTGACGAAAGCGGTTTGGAGTATTTACCTCTGATGGAATCGAAAAATCTATTGTTGTGTAGTAAGCGGTACGCATCAGAAAACCAACTTTCACAATTTGACCAAATCAACGAACACCACCGTTTGATAGTGAGAAATTCGGAAAAAAGTAACACCTGGGAAAAGCTCTTTCTTCAACACGATAGACGTTTTCATAAACATAAGAATATGCAGGTAATCAACAACAGTTTTGCCATCTATCAAGCGATCATTGCCGATACGGGTGTTGGCATTCTGCCAGAATATTTCGTTGACCAAACCAACTACCAAGACCTATACATATTCAAAGAGAACCTGAACGAAACGCCTTTCTATTTGGTCTACCAACCTTCGTATGTCGCCAAGAAGTGGGCTTTATTAATTAAGGAAAACATTATCAAGGCATTAGAGCGACAACAACACGTAGCTTAGATTGGATATGAAAAATCAGCGATTTAAAGTGACAAACTCATGCAGAAAGACGACCGTTAGCCTTTAAACCACACAAGCAAAAATGGCCACTATTGGATGATAGTGGCCATTTTTATTACTTCGGACTAGACCCGTATTGATTCGAGCCTTGAGTTCCTTCGGTGGCCGCGAAATATATCAGTACTAGCACACCAACAACCGGAATGAGCACCAACAATAACCACCAACCTGATTTATCCACATCATGTAGTCTTCTTACCCCTACAGCCAAGGAAGGGACAAATACGGCTAAACTATAAATTAGCCCTAGGAATACCGTACCTAGCACGCCATCTACCATTTGAAATGCGATGCTAATGAGTATATTGACTAAAAAAAACATCCAATATTCTTTGCGTCTCGCTCTTCCCTCAAAAACAGCATAATTTTTTAAGACCGACAGATACCAGTTCATTCTATTCTCCTAACCAACTTATAATTATTGAAGCGACGACTACCGTTGCAATCCTGTTCTATTTAATCTCTATAATCAATAGCACATCTCAAAAATTATACCAGCTAGTATTTCAATCAATTACAGCCAGTTGATAGGGTTACAAGGCTCAATTAATCACATTCCATAACGAAATGGTTTGCCAGCATCAAGCATCGATTTATGAACCGGCTGTAGAGCTTTAGCATACGCCGCAAGCAAACCGATGGTGTATTGGCTTCGTTCGGCTATGTGCTCATTTTTACAGTTAAGTTCCTTATCCAATAATGTTTCGATGTCACGAAAAATCAAATGGTCCGGAAGTAAGCAAACGTGATTGTTTTTGCTCGCGGTCATTCTCAGTTCACTGATCGGGTAGACCCCATTGACGCTTGCGGAAACACTGACTGCAAGTGCAGGTTTATGGGCCAGTTCATTGTCTGTGGTTAATAAGAGAAAGTTTTTCAATGCCGGTGTCGCCATGCCATGCCACTCTGGTGTGATGAAAACAAATGCGTCTGACGATTCAAGTTCCTTCGCCATTTCGCGCCACGGTGCCCATTCATCAGTGCCGCCCCACACACCTTCATTCCAAAATGGCAGGTTCTGTTCATGCAGATCAAACACCTTGATCTGGTCGAAATGAGATTGAGCAACGTTACTTAAATAGTTTGCCACGTTAAGACTTTGTGATTGAGCGCGTTGGCTCCCCGCAATGATGGTCAGTTTCATGATGATTCCTTTTGAGCGTTATTTATTGTCGTGGTTTGGTTGATCGTAATTGGTCTATTGATAGTAATAGGGTGATTGTTAGTAATAGGATGATTGTTAGTAATAGGATGATTGTTAGTAATAGGATGATTGATAGCGGCCCTTGGAGCCGCTAACCAAATTGAGATTAAAATGCCGACAGCACCGAGCAACTGTAACAATGTTAATGACTGGTCCAGAACAATGTAACCAAGAATGACCGCTGAAACGCTGCTTAAAAAGCCGAGAAAAGAGACCGTAATAGTGGGCAGCTTGTCTATTCCGTAAAACCATAACGAATAGGCCAGCATCGCCCCTATCACACTTAAATAGCCATAACCGAGTAGATTATTCAAACTAAGTTCGTTCGGTAACCCTTCCAACCAGATAGCCATAGGTAGCAACATCAGCCCACCGAACAGCAACTGCCATCCAGTGAAATTTAGTAGCGACATTCCGTAAGGCCTGCCCCAGCGTTTCGTCATCACCACGCCAGAGGCCATACTAACTGTGCCTAAAAGTCCCATCACTATTCCACTCGTGCTTAGCTCCGCTTGATTATTAAGAACCAATAGAGCGACACTAACGATGGCGACTAGGCTCGCTAAAGCTTGCTTAAGGCTTAATGTGTTATTAAGCAAAACATAACTCAATGCCATGACTAAGATTGGTTGGACAGACATCACTAAAGCCGCCATTCCGCCCGGCAGGTAAGTAGCCGCAAAGAATAAACAGTAAAAGAAAAAGCCGATATTAAGAAAACCAAGAACGATGAGTCGCCCCCACCATTGTCCTGTAGGTAACATTCGGGTTAGCAGCACTAACATCAAACCCGCGGGTAAGGCTCTTAATGTTGACGCGACAAGCGGACTGTTCTCAGGCAGCAACTCGGTAGTCACAATATAGGTACTTCCCCAAATGATGGGCGCAATAGCCGTAAGCGCCATCGTCCCTAACAATTGAATCCCTTTCATACTCTTTCCTCGTTAGATAATCTTTATAAAAAGTGTCTTTTGTAAAAGATACTTTTTATAAAGTAATGGATATTTTTCTTTTGATCAAGTATCTTTTTTAAAAGTTATTTTCTTAGGAGTTATTTATGCAGGATCAAGTTGACCATATTTTGCAACAATGGCGCGACGCTAAACCGGATTTAGATTGCTCTTCAATGGGGATTGTTGGCCGTTTACGTCGAGTAAATAGGCGTTGGAAGAAACAGTTGGACGACGTTTTCGAGCAGAAAAAAATGACGAGTATCGAATTTGATATTCTTGCGACGCTGCGTCGCAACCAGATACCACTGACCCCGACCGAGCTTTATCAAACATTGATGATATCGTCCGGAGCCATGAGCACCCGTATTGAAATACTGGTTCAACGTGGCTTGATAGAAAGAATAGCCAGTGAAAAAGATCGTCGAAGTTGCAAAGTAAAACTGACGGCTCAGGGCGTGACCGAACTTGATATCGCTTTGGAAGCGCATGTCGCTAATATGGAAGGGATGATTGATGTTCTTGATAGCGAGGAGCAAAAACAGCTCGCTGGATTATTAAAAAAAATATTACTGCCTAGTCAAGAAGACCAAGGATGACTTCAACTTTTATTGACCTAACTCTGTTACCAAACCTGTCCTTTTTAGGAGCATCACTATCATATTAGAATTAGTAACGGTTGTGACTACGGGCCTTTTAGCGGGTGGATTATTAACCGAAGCTCGCATACTGGTACCTTATTGGCGACAAATGCTGACAGAAGAATTTTTGAAACTTCACCATACAATGGCACCGAGCCTCTACCGCTACTTTGCGCCATTAACCGTGATGGGAACCGTTTTTCCTATCCTTGCATGTGTTTTTGTATCGACCCCAAACAGGTTCGTTGGATCTGCGTGGCTCATTAGTGCGGTAAGTGCATTATTATTATTAGGCTTTTATCTGTTCTTTTTCCGCAGTGCCAATAAAACATTCTCACAGACAACCGATGTAGCGGTTGCAAAACCTATACTAGAAAAATGGGCGTCTATGCATACCATTAGAACGTGGATTGCATTCGTCAGTTTTGTCTCTGCAACGGTTGCCATCATTATGGTTTAGGATTTTTAAGCTAATCAAAAAAACCTTCCTGTCGCGCTTAGCCACAGGAAGGTTTATTAGTACGCTATCTTGCTCAGTATCGATATCGCCAAAGACTTATTAAGAGTCAATGCCTAATGCTTCTTTAATTCCGGAGGCAATGGTAATGACATTGGCACCGTATATTATTTGGACACTTTTCGTCATCCGCACAACACCAATTGTAGTTTTTGGGTCGGCTTTTTGAAAACCGAACAGCTGATCATTAACCATTGTTCGTTGAGAACTGAACGTTGGGATGCGCGTTAGGTATTAAACAACGCATCCCCTTCAAGGCGTCAGTACTCACTCGTATTATCGATAGTCAGATTAAAGGCGAAATCGCCCTTCCTCCCTTTTAGGGTTAGTGCTTCTATTTACTGGTATTCACCTAACATTTAAACAAAGTGATTTTTAATAAAGCTTCTTGATGCAAAGACGAGCATACCCGTAGAAATGACAAATCCAATGGTTATCATGAACCCGATAGGCAGCCCTTGCGTGGCATTCTCTACACTTTGAAAAATCCAATGCGTAGGAAAGATACCGAAAAGATGCTTAAGTTTTTCAGGCACAAAAAAAGCACAAACAGGCAATAGAACCAACATATTGAAGGCTTTGATGTAAATCATTCCCTGCATTCGATTTTGAGCAATTGAATTAATCGACAACGCGTACACGGGTACTACTAACGCGGCAAGCAGAGATATTAATACGTTGTCAGTGAAATCAATGTCAAAGAAAGGCTGCACCATAAATAAGATCACATTCAAGAGCAGCGTAAATAGATAAGGAATAAGAAACCGAGACACAATATATTCAAACTTAGAGAGTGGTACGACACCATAAACCTTAGCCACATCATTCTCTTTTTCGTCTATCAAAACCATCGTGCTGATAAAGGAAAACGCCTGTGTATTCTCGATGACGGCAATAATTAAAAACAGGCTCAAATAGGTCACTAAGAAATCGTATTTTTCGACTAAAGCAGGTACCCCCCACACGATCAAAATAAATAGGAATACCGGTAACAACAACATCCCTCTCAAAGATTTATCCCGAAAAATAATTTTGAAGTCGGTGATTGAGAGTTTTAGTATTTTATTCATTGATACACCACCTTTTTACTGAACTGTTTAAATGCCAACCAATAAAACAACGGCACCATCACAAGAACCGAAATATAAGCGCCCCAATCGTTAATATCTGTCCCACTGATGGCGGTGTCTATTAAGTCCAAACTCCCTTGAATAGGAAATAGATATTTAATAAAACCCATATCGACAACACCCAAATATTGTAAGAGTGGGACATTAATGAAGGTTAGAAAAACAGGGATTGATAGCATTCCAAACTTGATAAATTCATTTGCGAATGTAAGCATAAAAATGCCTAACAAAGTAGAGAGTACGCATATCCCCATCGTGCCGATAATAAAGGGCAGCATATCAAAATCTACACCTTTTACGGTTATCGCTAAGCCCAAAGAACAGACAAGTCCGATCGTTGATATTGCGATAGTTTTGGACAAAAGGTAGGTATGCATATTTAAAGGTGTGATAAATATTGCCGGCAATATTTGATGCTTAATCTCTGTGTAGATCGCCAATGCCACAAAAAAATACCCAATGACAGCAGGATCATTTAACACCAAAAACACAAGCAACATGTCTACACTGCCCATCTCTTTTAAAAGGTACAAAAGCACACCATAGATAAGCGTCACCGCGACACTGATGCCAATAATACTGTTTTTTTGGAGCAGCAAAAATTGCCATTTTAATTGCACTATACATTTTTTCATATCAAAGCGACTTACCTGTTATACGAATGAAAACCTCTTCTAGCGTGGCTTCTTGCGTGTGAATTCGTTTGATTTCATCTTCCTTGATAAAGGCCGAAAATTCTTGATTTTCGCCCAAGTTCTTCAATGGAAACTCGACGGAATGACCATTGTATAATTCAACGATTACCGCTTCGCGTCCGTACTGCTTTTTAAGGTTTTTAGGCGTATCCGTTACCTGTAGTTTGCCATCAACAATAAAGGAAACACGGTCACAGATTTGGTCTGCGGTTTCCATACTGTGGGTCGTTACAAAGATGGTTTTCCCTTCCGCCTTTAACGCTAAAATATGCTGTTTTATCCTGTGTGCATTAACAGGATCAAGCCCAGAAGTTGGCTCATCAAAAAACAGTATGTCTGGGTTATGCTGTATGGCCCTTATAAAATTCAGGCGCATTTTCATCCCTTTAGAATAGGCTTCAACGGGCTGGTTAATTGCGTCTGCCATGTCCACCATTTCAAAAAGATCTTCTATACTTTTGGTTGGTTTCTTTTCATAAAAAGAAGAAAACAGGTTCAGGTTTTCTTTTCCTGTCAGTTTTAGATAATGGTTGGGTAATTCAAAACCAACACCTATTTTCTCAAAGTAGGTATTATCCCAATCGGACAGGTTTTTTCCGTCTACCTTTGCCATGCCTTTGTATTTTCGATAGGTTTTATACAACAGTTTTTGCGCGGTACTTTTGCCTGCGCCTGATGGGCCTAAAAACCCAAACACTTCGCCTTTCGCAATAGTAAAGCTCAACCCTTTCAACGTTGGGGTATCATTTTTTGGGTATTGAAATACCAAATCTTCTATCTGTATCATTCGTTTATTCTCAGTGTAGACTTATCAAATGATGGCTTTGTTAATCGGATATAATCATCCACCATTATCATCAACTCGTCTTTTTTACCTTTATACACAGGGGTATTTTCTTGGATGCTTTTCTTCGGGTTAATGACCTCTGCAAATATCATATTCTCTTGAATGCTGGTACCCATTTTATACAACATGAACGCCATGGTTTTAACCGGTATATCATCACGGAAAAGTCCCCGCTCTATTTCATGTTCAACCATCCCTTCAAAGGCGGATATGGTTTGTTTAACCATGTCTTCGTACAGGTCTTTAATTGACGGCGAATTAAGGTTGCTGATGAGATTAAACAGAAAATGACTTTGCAGAGGATTTTCATTATCGAATTGAACCCCATGCTCATATAGCGCGCGGAAATAATGCCAAAAGTCGGGGTAATCGGTTCGCGATATGGACCCTACATATTTTATTTTGGTGGCACCGCATTCTCCAATAAGATAAAGAAACAGATCCAGTTTTGTTTCAAAATATTGGTAAATACTGCCCTTCGCGATACCTAGCTGTTTTACCACAACGGTTAGAGAAGCTTCATCAAAAGGTTTGGTCGCAAACTCTCTTAAAAAGGCATCGGTTATTTGCTTTTTCTTGGCTTCATTTAGGTTCAAAAACGTCTTCTTTGGCACTAGATTATCCATTTGTGACTGCATAGTCATAAACTATCACGCAACAATATGACTGGCAAGTCATATTTTGTTGGTGAATGAATGTGGAACGGTAGAGACGGGTAGAAAATGAATGATACTTAAGAATTGGGTGTTGTCGTAAGGTTTGAGTATTTTCCGTTGTTCAAACTAATTCGTTGAGTAATCGTGTCGCTTTTTCCTGCTATAATCGAATTCTTAATATGTATCGTTAGGTATATGTACGTGAATTCTATTCTACAAAGTATCTTAAACTGGCATCAGCAACGACATCCAGAATACAGAGATACAAATGAAGCTAATAGTGAATCTATAATACATATCAAGACTCTCTGCTCTGATATTTTAGAGCCTATTGAAACCAAATTTGGAACTGTAAAGATTACATATGGTTATACCAGTCAACCATTACTAAAGTACATTAAGAAAAATAGCCCAGGGGATATGTCCCCCAACATTGATCAACATGCGGCAATGGCACTCAATAACAAAGGAAATAGAATCTGTAAGAGAGATGGCGCTTCATGCGATTTTTATGTTGTCGGCTACGAAAATAAAATGGATCAGATTGCTAAATACCTCGTAAAGCATTTGCCATATGACAGGCTCTATTTTTATGGAAAAGATCGGCCAGTACACATAAGCATTGGTCCCGAAAACGCTCAATACGCGTTAATCAGAACCGCACGTAGTGACGGGCTTCGCGTAAATCGAAAAAGCGCGATTGAAATGGCAGCGCATACACTATTCGATAATTTATAATCCGGTAATAACTTTATTTGTAGGCACGCAATGGACGCGAAAACTTTCTCTCAATTGGTTTCAAAAATCGCAACCGGTAAGCATCTACCAGACGCCATTTATCTACATAGAGATGCATTTTCTAGTTTGCCTATCGTCCTAGCAAAGTTTGTCCCTGCTGTAGCCAACGCTGTTAACCTAAAAAATGAGGATTGGAATCTGGTTAAGCTTTTCAAAAAAGATTTTCGCATCTCTCTTTTACACTACCCAGATTTCTATACAGACTCTTACCCTGCTTTAAAACAAAGCTTGAACGTTAACCTTACTAAACTTACACACAAAATCACAAGCTATGAGAGCACTGATAACCCCCCTATACTACACCGCAAAGAAACGATGATTTTATCCGATAATGACCACTACGAACATTTTATATCACTAACACAAGAGGGTGAAAACGCAGGTCTTTATCAAAATAGTCGATTGATTGGTTTTAAGCGTTCTTGGGAAAACCTTATTGCTCGTCACGGGTATGAACTTGTAGATGGCCGATTATTTCGAAGCTCTGCTGTTCAAACTAATGACGAGGAGACTGGTATTGATAGGCATAAAACCGCAATTGTTCGTCATGAACTTTCTGCTCCGATGAAAAGCCTAATTAAATATGGTTACTTAGAGGGTTCATATTCGATATTCGATTACGGGTGTGGTCGCGGTGACGACCTGAGAGAATTAGAAGCACATGGGCTCGATGCCATTGGATGGGATCCTAATTTTCAACCTGATAATGATAGAGTCAGATCTGATATTGTTAATCTCGGTTTTGTGCTTAACGTTATTGAAGACCAAGATGAAAGGCTCGAAGCGTTGTTGGGGGCTTTTGAATTAGCAGGAAAGCTTCTTGTTGTATCAGTTATGTTGGCAAACGAAAATCACATAGCGCAGTTTAGGGCTTATAAAGATGGCGTGATTACTTCTCGAAATACCTTCCAAAAATACTACGCTCAATCAGAGATTAAAACCTATATAGAAAGAACAATCCAAGAAGATGTCATTGCTGTAGCACCCGGTATTTTTTACATTTTTAAAGATAAAATTGAAGAGCAATTGTACCTACAGAATAAATATAAACGCCATCATAAATGGGAGCACCTCACCTCTCCCACTCCAATTGAATCAAAAGATAAAGCTAAGCTTATCATTACGCAAAACCAAACCCTATTTGACGATTTTTGGAGAACTTGCCTCAAGCTAGGTAGAATCCCAGCGAACGATGAGTTTGACCAGTCAGAAAAGGTTCGAGAGCTCATAGGCTCTCATAAAAAAACGTTCGGACTCTTACAAGAACTATTTGATAACAGTGAGTTTGAACAAGCAAAAAAATCACGCCAAGAAGATCTATTACTCTACTTAGCAATGGGATTATTCGAGAGGCGCAAGCCATACACTAGCCAATCAGATGCATTTAAAAGAGATATTAAAGCACTGTTTTCTGATTACAAAACAGCGATGAATTTAGCTGCCGAACTACTGTTTGCAATCTCAGATAACGCATTGGTTCAAGCTCAATGCGAAAAAGCACACAAAAGTTTACCTGCAAGTTTATTAAATACTGGTCATTCATTGTTATTACAAAAAAACTATATTGATGACCTTCCACTGCTGCTTCGCACGTATGTTGCCGCAGGTTTACAGATGTATGGCGATCTTGATGACAACATAGATTTAATAAAAATCCATACGACGTCAGGCAAACTGACACTTACTGTCTACGACGACTTTGAAAAATCTGTACCTTTCTTAGTTGAAAGGATAAAAATTAAAATGGCCGATCAAGACATTGATTTTTTTGATTACGTGGATGAAAAATACAGACCTCCTTTACTAAACAAGCACTTATATATGCCTGAGACTGGCATTAATTATAAGAAGCAATTGAGTTTTGATATGCGATTGTCGAAACTTTTAACATACAGTTTTAGTGAGGAAATACAGCAACCACATCAACTATTTTTTGACCAACTAGATATAAAGAAAAAGAAAATTCACAATTACCAGATTATTGGTAAATAACGCAACTATATCTCCTGCATTTATCATATTTCATATAGATTAATACCCACTATATAGGTAAAATGCCTGCTCAAATTTGGCATACCTGAACTAAGGTTTGTTAATAACGTAATTTTCTCATACAAAAATGAGAGCTTAGTTTGTCATTATTTGACGTACCAACCTTAATTAAGTCTCGTAAATAACAAACCATAAGGTGAAATATGACAAATCAAGACTCAGGATATTGTTACTCCTTTCCAGCAGTGAGAGGCATGCAAGCAGGTAGACCTTTCTATATTGCTACTTGTCCACTAAGAATTATCCCAAAAATATTTAGTTATAATGAGGATGATGTGCCACCAGAACTTCGCGCTCAGCGGACGCTGAACAAGACTCGAATTCCTGAAATGGTGAAGTACCTTTTAGATAACCCAAATGAGTACGTTTTTTCAGCTTTGACTGCTTCTGTTGGTATTGAGATCTCTTTTGACGGCCATAACGATGCCCCAAACTTAGGCACCTTGAAAATTCCGATGGATGCTCAAATCCTCATTAATGACGGACAACATCGCAGAAAAGCCATAGAAGAAGCATTAAGAGAAAACCCAGATCTAGGCCAAGATAATATTCCCGTTCTATTTTTTATTGATGAAGGTCTAACACGTAGTCAACAAATGTTTGCTGATCTAAATAAATACGCAGTAAAACCCAGTCCTTCGCTTAGTACTCGCTATGACCACCGAGACGAAAGCTCCGCGCTGGCTCGATATTTAGCGGATGAAATCAAACCATTTATTGGCCATACAGAAATGGAAAAATCGAGTATAAGTCCTAAATCGGCCAAACTTTTCACTCTCAGCAGCATTAAGCAGGCAACTCGTGCCTTATTGAGTAAAGGCCCAAAAGATGGGTTTAGTGAAGACGAAAGAAATCTTGCGGCCGAATATTGGCAAGAAGTGACCAAACACATAAAAGATTGGCAGATGGTCATAGACAAAGAAGTCTATCCTGCTCAATTAAGACAAGAATATATCCATGCTCATGGCGTTGGGCTCCATGCTCTAGGGCTACTGGGTAAACACCTATTATGCGAAGAGCCATCTGAATGGAAAAATAAGTTGGCTCTACTATCCAACATCGACTGGAGAAAAACCAATCCAGAATGGATAAAACGTAGTATGAATCACGGGAAGCTGAGTAAATCGACAATAAATATTCAGTTGACTACTAACGTATTAAAAATTGAACTTGGGTTACCTTTGACCCCGGATGAGATTGCGCTAGAGAAACAGTTATCATGATAAACAAATTAAAATTAGCGGTAGATCTTGACGAAGAATATCAAGATTTCATTAATCTAGAGACTTTTGCTAACAATAAATTAAGCCATTATATTGCCGATGTTCAACGAGTTTATCGTGCAGATAAAAGGCCTTGGGTTATAGGCTACAGCGGCGGTAAAGACTCCTCAGCAGTGATGTCTCTTATATATATGGCACTACTAGGTCTGGAATCCAAAGACCGTCACAAGCCTATCTTTGTTGTATCTTCTGACACGTTAGTCGAAACACCTGTCGTTGTGAATCACATCAACAATTCACTCGCGGCTATCGAAAAAGGCGCTAAACGAAATCAACTTCCTATCAGTTGCCATAAAGTTGTACCTGAAGCAGATCAAACATTTTGGTCTAGCTTATTAGGAAAGGGCTACCCTGCACCAACTCGCTCTTTTCGTTGGTGCACGGAACGGATGAAAATCAATCCGGTTAGTGACTTTATTAAAACTAAAGTATCTCAGTTTGATGAGGTTATTGTTGTATTGGGATCTCGAAGTGAAGAGAGTGCATCTCGTGCACAAGTCATCGCCAAACATAAAATAGATGGTTCTCGTTTAGCTCGGCACACTACACTTTCTAATGCGTTTATTTACACACCTATTGATACATGGGCAGTAAACGATGTATGGAAAATATTACGACTTTGTCATTTAGAAACAAAAGAAACACCCCGCGGCACAACAAATATTTGGAGTAACCGTTACGATCTTGAATGGGAAAACCCATGGGGTGGCAAAAACCTTATATTGTGGAATTTGTACAAAGATTCATCTGGCCAAGGCGAATGTCCCATGGTTATCGATGAAACTACGCCCTCCTGTGGTAATTCTCGTTTTGGATGCTGGACTTGTACCGTAGTAACAAAAGACCGTGCAATGGAAAGCTTAATCCAAAATGGTGAAGAATGGATGGCACCACTCCTGAAGTTTCGTAATGACTTAGCCATAACAACAGATCCTACGAATAAAGATGAGTACCGAAACTTCAAGCGCCGCACCGGAAAAGTAACCAATCAGGCTTCCTATAAAGGTGATAAGTTAAAAACTCTTAATGATATTAAAAATCATATCACCTTAGAGGAAGGGCAATCTTTAGAGATATCAAAAGATGAAACTCAGGTTAAGCTACTTAGCAATGGTGAATTAGTCGAGCACTACTCATTTCAACTAGTAAAAAGCACATCAGCTCACCCTAACCCCACAGAGTTAGCATGGCATTTAATTCGATTTATCCCTGGTCCATATTGGTTGAAGTATCGGAGACAATGGCTTCGTGAATTATTAGAACTCAATAAAAAATATAAGTCAGAAGGTCGTGAGATCGAACTGATTACTACTCCTGAATTACATGCCATTAGGCAAGAGTGGATTCACGATCCAAACGAGCCGGATTGGGACGATTCTCTTCCGACCATCTTTCGTGATGTATATGGATATGATTTAGATTGGGTATACGATGATAATGCTAGTTTTGGTAAAAACGATGCTCAATTAATTAATGAATTGAGTGAAAATTTTGATGTCGCTCCAGAGCTAATTATGAAGCTAATTGAACTTGAAATGTCAATGGAAGGCTTAAGCAGGCGTAACGGTATCAGTAACAAAATTGCATCGCTACTCAAGCAAGATTGGGGAAGCCTTGAGGAGATCAAGCAAAAGAATGCTGCACTTCAAAGCAAAGCAGAGTTTGATATTCACCAACATGAAATCGAACGATACAACCAACAATTGGCTGATATTGATAAACAGCTACTAAAAGAGTTTTAACTAAGCCATGCTGATTACTAAATTAACCTTAAACAATTTCAGAGTTTTTCGTGGTTTTCATGAAATTGATTTACGACCTGCACCAGCAAGACTGGCCAAGACGGGCCCGATTGAAGGCACTGAACGACCAATCATTCTATTTGGTGGGTTAAACGGTGCAGGAAAAACTTCGATTCTAACGGCGGTTCGCCTCGCACTATTTGGCCGCCAATCATTTGGGCAACCACTCTCTAACGCTGACTATATTAACGCCTTGGGTGAACTTATTCATAAGGGTGTTGGCCATGGTGGCGTACAAGATAATGCCTCAATTGCACTTGAATTCAAATACAGCCAAAACGGTGAAGAGAACACCTACAAAGTTGTACGAGTTTGGAAAAAAGATAAAAAAGATAGCCTAACTCTTGAAAAAGATGGCATTCAGATTCCAGAGCTTAGTTACGATCAATGCCAAGGTTTTTTAAACGAATTAATCCCAACAGGTATTGCCGACCTTTTCTTCTTCGATGGTGAGAAAATAGCTGACCTTGCTGAAGATGAATCCGGCAGTGTATTAAAAACTGCCGTACGTCGCCTACTTGGGTTAGATGTAATAGGTAAGCTGAAAAGCGATCTAAGTATATACCTCAAAAAACAAGGCTCTGTCACACTCACTCAATCTATTAGAGAAGAGATGGACTCCTTCGATGTTAAGCGCATTGAACACGAACGAAATGCAGAAGGATTGCGTGGAGAAGTTGATCGGGTAGTCGAAAATATACGTATCATCACAAGCGATATCCTAACTTTAGAGAATAAGCTGTCTCAAAATGGCGGAGCTTGGGCAAAAAGCAGAAAAACCGAAACACTGAAAGTTGATGAGCTTCTTAAAGAAAAGATAGAGCTTGAGAAGCAGATCCGAATGGAAATGGAAGCAAGTTTACCATTTGCACTTGCTCCTAAAACAATGTCTTTGTTACTGAGTAACATAGAACAAGAACAGAAGATTAAACAAAAGCAAAACTTTGGACAGGAATTAGACTCATTCCTGGAAATTCTAAAAGATAAGCTTGCATTTAACCTGAGTAGCTCCGCTCCTGCTGCAATGGATGCCATTACTGATAGCTTAACAGAACATTTAGGTGATTTTTCTGAACAAACGCGTCTATTTGATATTTCTGATCGTGAAGCCGCTACTGTGGAATACCAAATAAATCAGCAATCATCACACGCTTTTCATCGCTTTGACAAAACTAGAACACGCTTGGAACAGGTTGAAGAAGAAATTGACAACGCCTCTAATAACATTGCACGAGCGCCTGAAGAAGAACAAGTTCAAGAGCTATTTACTAATATACGTGACCTTGATAAAAAGAAAGAAAAACTGATTATCAAATATCACGACTTATTAGAAGAAGCCAAAAGAGAGTTGAGATTAGCTCTTGAGAAAACAAGACAAATTCAAAAATTACATGATAAAAATAAAGATCAGTCAAACAAAGATAGTGGCACGGCCAACGCTCAAAACTCCATGTTACTTCTTGAAAAATTTGGTGAGCAACTTACAAAAGCACGCGTTAAGCAACTTGAACGCGAATTTGTTGCGTCATATAAGAAACTAGCTCGTAAAAAAGACATTCAGCTTTCAGCATCGATAAACCCAACAACATTTGATGTTGAATTAATCGACGAGCATGGCATTAAGATCAACCGTAAATCTATGTCCGCAGGTGAAAAACAAATTTATGCTATTTCTATTCTTGAAGCATTAGGTAAAACATCTGGTCGAAAATTACCTATTATCATCGATACTCCATTGGGTAGATTGGATTCACACCATAGAGATAAGCTTGTAGAAAACTACTTCCCTACAGCAAGTCACCAAGTCGTTATTTTATCTACAGATACTGAAATCGATAAAAATTATACTAATTTGATTCAAGATGACATTGCACGTAAATATGAAATTCGTTTCGACGGCACAACCAAGTCATCGAAACTAGTAGAAGGTTACTTTTGGAAAGAGCTAACTAAGGAGTCTGTGTAATGTTACCGAACCGAATGAGTTTGTCGCGTACAACAGAGGAACAGCTGAAGAAACTAAAAGGCTACACGGGTATCACGCCAAATGTCTCTGCACGTATCGCCTTCTTCCGCTCTATTGAAAGTGATTTTAGGTATAGCGACCAGGATGCAAAACTTGATGGTTCATTAGTACTGGATAAGTTTACTTGGCTTGGTGAGACTAGCGATATAACTGAGCTAGTATTGAAAATGTACTATCCAGAATTTGATACTAAGCAATACCAACAAGCTTGGGCTGCCCATGTTGAGGATGGAATTGCCTCACTAAGGAATCATAAGTCCATAGAAGCGCTTGCTAAAAAGTTATAACCGAACAATGGCTTATCTTCCATTGTTTCAATTTCATTTGATGAAGCAATTTTTATCTAGATCTCAAAACCAAGGCTCAAGAAGCAGAAAAAAGTTAGAAGGTAGTTTAGTAATACCCAGTTGGTAGCCGAGTTCACCTTAAAGCTAACCGATCCAGTGCTATATAAAAAAGAGAAATAGCTCAGATATAAACTGACAGCCGCCGTATCAAAAATGGGCAGCTGTCAGATCAGGTCTGAGCAACTAAAGCTTACTATTTTATGAACTGACTTTTTCATCGCATTAACTTTGTATGAAAATTAGCTGATACAAATCCTTCAACTTAGGTTTTGTTATACGGCTCTTAGTTTGCATTTTCCCATTAACCCAAACTATCTCATTACATATAGCTCCATCAAGCATCAAGTCTTTACTACTCACTTCCTTTATTGAGCCTTCTAATTCTTTACGATTTTCATCCAAGCGCATTAATATCAAATCAGTATATATCTCCCAACCAAGTGGTCTATATAACAAGTGACCAGCAGTATCTTTTGATTTTCTATACTTAAGAACTGCGCTAACAGCGCTTATATCATCAAGAGTTTTTGTTAGCTCCGGTATAAATTTAAATGTTAATTCATAAAATGAATGAACGAAATTAGTAATATTTTTTTCTTGGGATACTTCAATTTTCTGTTGATCAATTTCTGAAATATTACAATTTAACTTGTACGCAATTATTTTTTGTACACAATCAAAAATATTAACCAGAGTCGTTATGCTGCTTGAGTCGTTCAAATTACCAGACTTAAATGAAACTTTCTCTTCATTAAAATAGTTACTTTTTTCAACTATTTCACGAGTAATACAGGCGGCAAGATCATCTTCGTCTAAAGCAATAATATCTTCTTTCTTAACAATTCTGGCCCTTTTATTCAATGTCGTGAATAACCTCCGAGTCCGTTTAATACCCTCATCACTTTTATGATGCGCGACAATAATTACAGGTAATTGCTCCTTGTTCAGGTCATCTGTTTTATCTAAAGCCTTTTTTATGCCGGATAAACGGTGTTGACCATCAATTGCAAACATAGTCAGGCCATCTTTAATGGACATAAAACCCAAACTTTCCTTGGTATAATTTGGGATATAAAAGTTTTCAGCCTCAACAGTATTTGGGGTTATATTTCCAATATCATGCCATTGAGGTTCACCACCATAAACCCCCAACACTAGAGAATTAAAGAATCGGTCCTTATTATTACAAAGGTATTCTGAGATTTCCGTGCCTCTTTCTTCTTCAAGTTTTCGCTGAATTAATTGTGTTAGTTTCTTACTATTATGTAGTTCATCAGCAAATTTAACTCTCTTCTTTATTTCAATCAATGGCATAAGACACGTATAAGTATCCCAACTACCAAAACATCCTCTGAGGCAAGGCATTAATAGCTTTTTGGATGTCATAAAATACCAACTCCTTTTAGTAGACCTTTAAGGTCAGTGTCAAAATCTGCAACATTAAATGGTGGGATAAATACTTTAGTTAATTGTTTTTCAACAATTCCTGTTGATATACCATCCGGAGTAATTGAATAGTGATATTTAAGGTGCCCACCAAATAGTTTCACCATAGCTCTTATTTTGTGACGATCCTTCAAGCCTGAATCGGTTACATAGTTCCGATATCTTTTTCTAATCGTATTATCGCTATCTAAATCCCCAGCCTTACCAATATAAAGAATATAAGAGTTATTAGGTAAGTTCATGCTGTTTTTAGCTGTTATTGAAAAAGCATATACCCCTTGCTCATCCGGCAATTCAAATAAACCAGAATCGTAGTCCACAGTGTTCCATTCCAAATCAGGTAGATCATCCACCTTCCCTAAAAATAAAGGACAAAGTACAAATGTTCGTTGAAATTTAGAGATATAGCCCAATACTCTTAACTTTTCATCTTCTCGTTCTATCTCTTCTAATATTTCACCACTTAATATATCTTCAGCCATATATTAAAACCGTTCTAATCTAAAATTTAGCATCTTCAATTCCATGAGATTTCTAGCTACAAATTTCATACTATTTAACCCCTACATTTAACAAAGATATTATTGAAACAATAACTTAACAAAGATATTTTTTATCTAGTAATGATATGAGTTCATCCTTAAAGCTAGTAGTGCCAAGAGCCTTCACTTCCCCAATCTCTTTAACTAAGTCTGAATCATCAATGTAACTTTCTAACTCAACAACAAGCTCTTCAAAACCATCAATATATTTTTTACTATTTAAATAAACCACATAAAAATATTTCAATTGATTTCCTTTAAAGTCTGAATCTTTGTAATAGTTTATGATGCTATAATAAGTTTCAATTAATATTGGAGCTTGTTTTATATCAAAGTTAGAAATAAATAATCTCTGATACTCTTTTTCAAAAATATTTTTGACACTATTCGTGGCTTTGTCTGGAGAACCATCCATTGCCTTTAATATTTTTCCGAATGTTTCCATATTAATTGTATGCGTATAGTCTTTTTCATCGCTTTTACCTGTATCACCGTTTTTTCTAGCATAAGCAATATTGTGCTCATCAAGATAACGTTCAATATCAATTTGTTCGGATGCTAATGATTTTAAGTCAACCGCTTTAATTGGGTTTTGGCTGTTTGTGAACTCTGCAATTTTGTGAGCTTCATTTAGCTCAGCATCCGGCATAAACATCCGTACTAAAACTTCACTATCATATAAATATTTCTCTAAATTTTCTTTATCTAATTTATTAAAATCATGAATAGTCCTCACGGTTTGACCACCGTTAACAATCTGAAAACCATTTATTTCTAGCTTTAAGCTTTTATTACCTGGTAAAGGTTTAGATTTAATATCTTCTGCAATTAATGTAATTCCATTGTTATACATGAAAAACTTCTTGGGGTCGTTTTTTAATGTATTAGCAATATTAGAGTTATATTTTGAATTTTTAACTAAACCCCTTACATTATCAAACAAAACACTAAAGTCCAAATAACTATCATTCAAAAACTCAGATTCTATCGGTGATAAGCTTTCTCGGTTTTCAGCGACATTACTAGTCATTCTCAATATATCACTGCACTTTAACCGTGCTATAAATGATTTTGCAGAAGCCCTTGCATCCTCGCTATAACACATAACAGCTTCGTTATCTAAAATAACCTTAGCATTGATTTTTTCAGGTCTAATTGACATAAATGTAGCAATGGAAGGCAGCCCAATTGGCTCAATTTTAATAGCATATAAATCTGTTAGGTTTTTTAATTCCTCGTTTAATTCTAAAACCTCTTTAGCTTCATTACTTACTTGATACAAAGTAACATTCCATTCTTCTTGAGGTCTTACAAACACATCACTAAGTTTATAAAGCTTTTCTCTCATTTTAATTGGATAATTATCAAATTCAGATTTATTGTCACTCAAAACTAAATTTAAAAACTTGGTCGAGGTGAAATTGTCATTTAAGCTTTGAGATCTATCGGCATTAAATTCTTTCCTAAACTTAAAATTAAATAGTTTTATTTCTTTTGTCTCTTCATTAATATAAACGGCATCCATACCATTATCATTTATATATTCATCAAAAACAAACCGATTAAACTCGGTATCAATAATGAAATCAGTAATTGTTTCAACGTCACTTTCACTGCATAAACTTTCTAATATGTAGATATAAAACCCTAATCTGCGCTTTTCTATTGCGGTTTCAGGTAGCTCAACACCAATATTATCTGCTAGCCTTTTGGCATATTTATCAACTTTTTTATTTAAAATAATAAAATCATGAACGTTTGCCATGTCATCCCTTAATTAATTTTTATTAATATACTAACTCTAAGAGTTATATTGTTTGTTTTTTATGCATGCTAAAGCACATAACTGAGCAGTTACATCTAAATGACCACGTTGATAAGCTGCTTCAGCATCACGTTTGGCTTTTTCGACCATTTGAATATACGCATGGTTTACGACTTAACATTTTTCTCTGCAACTACAGCATCATTCATCTTTAAGTAACTCCCAAAATGCTTTGTCTTTGATTTTAGTTATCTTCTTATCGCCATCCACATATAAGCTGTAATGCTTATCTAACTCACGAATCGACTTCATTAAATTTTCTTGTTCATGCTTATCATCTTTATTAAAAATCGATTTAATATCCTGATTTTTGATCTGCGATACACGATGTACAATCCAGCTAAGTACGTAAGAAGAGTAATCATTTTCACTGGTTTTAAAGTGGGTGATATCTTGTGTGGACAAAATCACCCCAACACCATATTCACGCCCTTCTTTTAAGATTTTGCGTAAACTTGGGAAATTCTGGGACATAAAGTTATCGGCTTCATCCACCAGCACTAATTTAGTCACCTGGCGGAAGTCCCCTTGTACTTCAGGCTTACCATTCTTCTGCATTTGTGAATAAAACAGATCTAAAGTTAGAGCGACTACCAAATTTTGAATACTTGAGTCATATCCAGCAAGCTCAATTACAGTCACACCTTCAATCAAGCCATACAAGCTTTTCACTTTACTAGCATCGGGCTCAAAAATTTCGAAAGACACTAAGCTATCAAGTGCTGCATATAAAGAGTCTTGTTCAACTTTGTCTTGACCCATATATACATCCCACACATCACTCAATGTAGGTGCAGGAATCGACCATGTATTTTTATCAGTACGATCTATCCCTTTAAGCTCATAAGCATCAAGAACTAGATTTTTTAAACGCATTTGTTGCTTTGGTCCTAACCCAAATGCTTGTGTCATAGTATTCGCAAATGCACTCGCGGTATGCACAGGAAGCTTTGCCTTATCTCCAAATAAACTTAACGGGTTGTAAGGCAAACAATCTAAATCAAATTTATCCGCATTGGTGGCATTAATAAACTTGTCATCCACATAATCTGACTTGTAATCAAAAATCAGAATACCGATTGGGCTGCCATCTACATTTTTATGTTGGTCACGATATAGCTGCGTAACAACTGCTTTCGTACACTGCGTTTTACCCGTGCCCATGGTGCCAATAATACCAGAGTTGGTATTCATGAATTTCGCTGTATTGGTTGGCTCCCAAAAAACCGCCTCATCATCACGTACGTTATGACCAACTAATACCTTTAAGTTATCATTAGGATTATATTTATCCAGTGAGTCTACAGCCTTTACTTTTGATTTAATTTCGTTCGTGTTATCGATTTTAACTGAAGCCTCTTCAGTGTTTATTTTAGTGCTGCCACTTACATTGCCGTTTTCTACTGGGCTACTTGTTACCGCTTTTTTACTAATGGTTTTAGCTAACAGGTACTGTTCAGGGATTTTGCTTAATGTATCAGAGCAAGCATCTGCCATTAATTCTGCTAATGGCGTGCTTACTAAATGATTTAAGTTAGCACTTGGCAACTGAATTTTAAGAATGTTTTGTACTTCTTCAAAACTTGCCTCAAAGAAGGTGTCATTATCTACCATTGCTACTAAAAACCCTTCTGGGTAGTCTTGCAGTTCAGCTATTTGATAATCGCCTTGTAACCACCACTCACGCTGTTTTAGTAGTGGGTTAAAGTAGTCTGGTTGATAAAGGTTATACAGCTTATATTTATCTACCTGCATAAGTATCTGGCGTATAAATAGACCTCGATACAAGTGCCCCGCTAAATCATCGCGCCCTAGAATATCCTGTGTTAAATAACGCTTTAACTCTTTAGCTTGCTCCACCCCTTTTTTATGGGTTTGTTTAAGGCCTGCTTTTACTTCGAGGGGTAATAGGTAAAGTTGATTGCCTTTAAAACCGACAAACAGCACATCATCTGAGATCGCACCCGATTTGTAACCGTGCACATTACGCGAGAAATCGCTATCGTTCATTTTCAAACCAATGTTACCCGCAACGCGCACCATCTCAGCGACTGACAAAGGCACCCAGGTAATATCGGATTTTGCTAATAAGCAGTTAATATATTTATAGGCCCCAATAATGCCTTTTTTCTCTTTTCGCTCGTTGCTGTTGGCGGTGATCATTTTCAGTAACCACTCACCATTAAAGGCATTAAACTCTTCAATAATGCCCCCTTCATCCTGTTCTAATACTTTTTTATACAAATCCGTTTCTTTGGTTACGGTAATCGCATCGTAGTTAGTTGAGTTAGTGTAGTTGTCTGAGTAATGGATCAGCACCATATCTTTAGCACTTTCAAAAAAGTCTAACGTAACCTTAGGGTCAATAATAGTGGTCCAAATAGAATTATCATAAGAGCGCTCAAGTAGTGTTTTAAAATCATCACTCACCGCTAATGCTAATGAGTTGGCGCGGCCATGTTGTACATTAGCTTTACGAGCAGGTTTAATCAGACCATTTAGGCGCCGAGCCATGCTTAGGTGCGCATTGTTATCAGTCGTAACATTCTTTAAACCAAAAGCAGTGAAATAACTTTCCTCTTTACTATCGGCAGCTTCACCCGCTAATAATCCATGGCAAACCACACCACTTATCTCTTCTAATACGTTTACATCTGTTGGTTCAACTTTATGGTGATTTCTAAAAAAACTCAGGTGTGCATACGCTTGTGGCTTTGTTTTACATTCATCGTTTCGGAACTTACTGTAAGTCAAACGCGTGCGTAGTAAATCGATAATAGCATCGGCTTGTTCACGGATTGCACCTTTATCTAAACTGTATAATGACTTCAACTCATCATAACTCGCCGTTTCTGCAAAACGGTCGAATTCACAGCGCGTTTCTTTATCATCATAAAGATTCACATGAATATGGCAGACTTTATCTTTTTGCGTTTTAACGTAGTCCACTAGCCCCATAAACAGTTCAACATTTTTATGATTATTAACAGAGTTAATAATCAGTGTAGCTTTGCTACCCGCGGTAAATAATGAGCTGAAGGCATCTTTAAACTCAGTCACTTTATCTTTCACTAATTTACGCACGTAGTTGTAGCTTGTTTCCTGATGAGGGACTAATTCTAACCACATGCAGTTATCTTTTTCTAATTTGGTAAAAGCAAACTCATGTTTAGGGTGATAAACAAAAGGTAATAATCCGCGTGCATTTAGGCGATCTAACGTCACATTAGGTAGTGTTTTAAAACTGCTGTTATCGTTACTGTTATCCATGACTATCGCCGTTGCAAGGCTGAGGTGATAAGCCAATACTAATGGGTGAAGTGGCGTTATATATTCACGGTATTCTTCATTTTCTTGGTATAGCGCATACCCGATATTAACTAATAACCTTTCAGATTTTGTTAGCATCACATCATAGCCAATAGCAGCAATCGCTTCGTTATAGGCTTCTACTAATTCCGAGACTATCTCTCTAAATTCGCCGCCCCAGCTCGATAAGCTTGGGAGCGTTTTATTGACTGTGCAGTATTCAAATAATTGCTGATATGCAAGGTAGATCTCTGGGAAATCAACTTCGATCGCTTTTAGCTCCACACTATTTTGTGGATCAACGTGATGGTTTAATAGCTGTTTATCTAAAAAATCCGCTTCACGTTGTAGTAGTGTCAAACGCCGACCTTTCGGGGCAACTTCTTTATAGTCTAACAACACCTTGTTTTTTTTGCGGTTAAAGCATGCATAATTGTTATCTTTAAACAGATGTACAAAATGCTCTGTATCTAACATAAGTGGTAAAGAGAGTGAATCGGATGCTACAGCCCCTTCTACGTTAAAAGTTAAGCAACCTCTTGGGCTTGCCACCTCAAAAATTATATCGTTTGACTCGTTGGCCAATGCTTCAAAATCGATCTCTTTGATATCTTGGTTATCAAACCGTTGCCCGGTTTGCTCTAGCTTAGCCTTATTACCCTGCTCGGCTATCACAAAACTGTTGTCTTCAGTTTGTAGGGTAATTCGTTTTTTACTTGGCTCAATTAAGAAGATATTTTCAAACGCTGGTAGGTAAAAGCTTTCAGCGGTTAATACCAACACACGAAACTTATAGCACTCTGCGGTTTTATCTCTTTTTAAAATCAAACTAAAATACGTAGGTTCACCCGTAAATGCACCAGTTACAGTTACTTTACTACGTTTGCCACCACTGTTATTGGGTTGTTGAATTTCGATACTTGGATCTTTCGTATGTTGTAGCTTGAGTTGATTTTTCTCAATCTTGCCGCCTAAGAAGGTTAAGGAGAGGTCAAAACTCTGTTGGGTTGGCTGTAAAGGCAAAATTATATGCAGCTCACGTTTGCCTGCTTTATTGTCTGATTTACTTTTTTTAGCAGGTTTTCCGATTTGTTGTAAATCAATCGACTCAAGCTCTAATACATTGCTGACATTACGCTTTTTTTCATCTAAACAATCGGCAAATGTTAGATTTGTTTTCCAGTTTTCTAATTTCTCATCAGAAAAATGCTTCGCAACAAACTTGTCACTAAAGTCATTCTCTGCAAACTTCTCTTCAAGCTCTGTTGAAAAGCGTTCAGTTACCGTATTGATACGATCAAATAACTTTTTGTTCTCTTCTAATCGATTGTTAATCTGCTCTGGTTTTCCGCTCCAATTCAGTATTTCAGGATCGTCTAATAAACCCAACTCATGGAACTGTAGATCACCATCTAAAATTGCTTTGTAAAGTTCTTCAAAGCCAAACATGGTAGCACCATCTTCCACGATTTGTGCAAAGCGGTGGTCTAACAAACACTCAGATACTTTACGGTCTTTTGCATGCGGGTCAATTAAGCTTTTTAAGGCATCTTTAATTTTTTCAGGATGCCAAACACTGCTAACTTGTGCGATATCTTCCGCTGAGTTAATTAATGTATCCAGCATACTGTTGTGAATAACCAACAATGCACAACCTTTAAAGTCCCCTTGTTGTCCGGCTACTTCATCACGAAGATGAGAAATAAAATTCTCTGAATAACCGCTGCCATTTTCATTGTGTAGTACAGGCAATAGCTTTGTATTACCACACTTTAATGCTCTAATCGTAGTGTTTTTAATAGTTATTTGGTCATCACTTTTTTCGATGAACGCATTGTATAAACGCAGACTATTTTTGTTATTCGGCGATTGGAACTGATAACGGTAGCCATGTTGTAGTTTTGTCTCATTTAACTTTAAAAACTGCTCAGTTAGAAAGATCTCAAATTGTTTTTCTGACATAGACTGCATCTCCACTATCACTCATACGTTCAACATTACCAATACGTTCAAAGAAGTTGATTAAGGCTTGTTGGCTCTGTTTATCGAAAAATACGCCTCTTGATTGAAAGGCTTTAATTAACTCGTGGAAACGAAGTTTGTCTTGCTCTCCAATGGCTAAGTTAGTTAACAACAATAGATAATCTTGGTTAAAGACTAATACTCGCCCTGCACGGCCACGTGATTGGGCGAAATGGCTACAGAATTCCGATTCTGTAGCTTTAACATAAAGCTTGTTTATCTCATGGCGGGTCTCTTTTATACCAAACTGCATTCTGCTCAAATTAAGTAGGTCTGCTAACACATCTTGTGGGTTTTCACTTTCAGTCAAATCTAAATTTAAATCTCGGCTCTCTTTAAATGCCAGAGTATAATTTTTAAGCAGAGTGGTTGAGCGAGGGGTTTGTTGCAAGTTTTCAGCTAATACCCATAATGGTTGAACGGTATTCACTGCATTATCAATTTTTTTGGATTGCAGACTTTCATTCATTGATAGGTAAGGGAAAATGTTCCATAACGCATTAGACAACTGCCTAAAGCCATAATCTTTTACTAAATAACGTTCATCACTGGCTTTTTCACTGTCTAATATGTAGTAACTTAATTGTGCTTCCGGTTCCCCTTTGTTCCACCCTTTCAGATTGAGCGCTAACTGCGCCGTATACAGGTGTGCGTAAAGGTGCAAAAACTCTTTGAAGATTGAAAGCAGATATTTAGGTCTTTTACCTAAAAAGCGGAGATCTTGTTGTATATGCTTAGCCATAAATGGCAGGTATGGTGCTTCGCTCGGTTTAGAAAAAATTAGCTCGTCACCTTTAATCTTCTTACTTGGCTGCATTAACTTCAATAATTCAGAGTACAACTGACCTTCTAAGAAGTTAAATTTGTTATTTGGCTTCTCATTAAAAAAGAAGTTCTGCAACAAATTGGAAAACATATTACCCAAGCTTGCATCCCTTGCACTGCCTTTTTGTTTTATGGTTTTAAACAGTAAAAACTCAGGTGATATTTTAAAAATCTGATCATTTTCAAAGTACATCTTTTCTAAAATTGGCCAGAAATCACTTTCATCTAATTTGTTTTTAAAACTGTGTTCACAACTTAACTTGAACTTTACTAGCGCAATGTCTGATTCAGTCGTTTCACCCTCTTTTATCGCTAGTTTTTCATCATCGGTCAGTTTTTCAAGATGTAGCTCTTTTCTAAATGATGTCTTAACGACGTAACCTAATACATTGTCCCAATTAAAAATATCTTTTCTGTCTTTTGTGTTAATTGGGAAATAGGTTGTTAAGGTATTATTTTTCACCTTATCTTTAGTTTGAGGCAAATCAGCTCTTAACATTAAACTCATAATCCACTCACCTCAAAGTCTTCATTATCTACATTGGTAACTTTATATTGCTGTTGCCCTTTGCCGACGATGTATAGAGTATCGGCGCTGTTTGCAATGTCAGCAATTTCATCGACTAATTCATCAAGTAATACAACGGTATTTTTATCATGTTTGTTGGGGCGATAACCAGAAACAATGCGCTGCATTAGGTTCAGCAAATTTATATTTACCATCAATGATAAGGTTTTATCACCAACACGGAAATTTGCCGTGAAGAAAGAGGTGTTGTTCTCTGTGCTATTTTTAATCGCTTTTACATCGGCTTTTAGCTCAAGTGATGAAGCTAAGAAATAACCATTATGTTCAGAGATAAAGAACTCCCCTTTTGCTAATTTAGGCGCATTACGATTGTTATATTTATGAATGGCTGTGATTGCTGTTTGACGATAAAAATGGCGTAATTTTTCTTTTTGCTCTGGTGAGTTATCGAAACTAGTATGCAAATGCCAAACTTCTGAATAATTGTCTATTAGGTGCTCATCAAAATCGCCAACAAACCATTTATGGTATTCATTGCCATATTCAGACTTTCTTAACAGATAGAATAACCGTATATATGATTCTGCACTTTGTCCCCGTCGTATACCAAAATCAGATAATGCCGTTTTGTAATCTTCAAAATCAGTATCAGGGAGCTGCAACGAATGAGATAAAATGAATTTGTCTATTTTTTGTGTGCGTTTAATCGATGGATCAAAATCTGAGATGATATTGGTTAACTCGTTATCACCTTTTTTGAATAAGTTATCAAACAAGTAACCAGGACCAGCAAGAAGGTGAAAAATGAAATCTAATAATGCTCGAGCCGTTAAGAATTGGTCTTTCATTAAACGCGCTTTAAACAATAAATCGATAATGACGTCTTGAACTTCTTCACGCTCTAATAATTGATAGTTAGCACATAGCTTTTTATCCTGACTTTGTTTTTGCATTTCTACATCGAAGTGTTGACGAATTAGATTTTCATCTTTTGCTGTAATTTTTTGTAGCAGATCTTTTACAAACTTAGAGGTGTGGCCATCAATCTCTAACGCGAATTTAGGGTAATCTTCAAAGTCTAAATAGATATGGTTGTCTGGTGTCGGCTGCTTCTCTAAAAAGGCTTTGATAGATGCTGTCACTTCTGTCACAGCGCCTTCTTGTGCATAATTGCCTAGCATACCAATATTGATACCCACAACTAACGGTTTCGCTGTACTTTCAAAGTCAGTAAACAACTCATCAAGTGTTTCAATAGCCGAATCACTCGGACGAAAACTATGCGTTGCATCAAGGTGAAAATCAGCTCTATTTCCATAGTCTTTATTATACTTTGTCAGTATCTCAGACTTCCCATCACCACTACTACCACACAAAAAAATAACCTTTTTATCGGTTGATGATAAGCCAGTTAATAGCTTTTTAAAATCCGATTCAATATCTGTTTCTACATAAAGGTATTTTTTTATCGCATCCAAATCAGCTGACAGTACAGTATCTCGCTCGGTAGATACTGCATACGGTGAAGATTTGGACATAACACTGAGCACAGTTCGAAAGTTTATCAAGTAGCTCGACTCCATAAAAAAGTACATACAATTGCAATTGCATGCATAATAATTAAAATATTAGCATTTGTTTAGGTAACATTGATTTGTTTGACAAAGAATTGATCGACTATGTATGTTTCGACTCACTGTTTTATCCGAACATTTCTTGACTCCACTGGCAAACCTTATCAAATCGTGAGTTAGGTTTATCACAGCTTAATCTCACTTTAAACCACTAGAATACTTACTGACTTGCGGATATTTTGATTTCATTGACCACTATTACGCATGCATAGTGGTGTCGTATCCTAACAAAGAAATAGTATCAGTATCACTTTCAGTGGTGACTGCATGCGCCTTGTGCTGTTACTAAACTGCTATCATATAGACATGAGCTCAAAAAAAAACAATCTAACCCGCAAAAAATTAATTAAATATAAAATAAAAATGACATTATGGGAAAATTAATTCATGTTAATCAGTTAGATGATCGGAAATTGTATTTTTATTTACTCATCGACAACAGAATTATAACAATCTGCCTGACAACATAATAGAGCTCTAACATAATAGAAAGCATTACGACTCTACCAAAGAGGTATGTTGTTTATTGATAGTAGCCTGTACCACTATCCAAAACTTCAAGCATAATTAGAAACCACTAAATGGATGCAAACTACTACAAGAACATGCACTTTATAAGAAGTAATTGAGCGATTCCATTAAGTTTATGTTTGCAATTAATCTTCCGTTCTTAGACCAACCTAACAAAACAACCATTGCACCTAACCCTATGTTTTTATACTCTGTTGCGGCACTGGCAAAATCCGGTGTCGGGTTTAGGACCCCGCCCTACACACTTACGACACATTGATTTTTAAAAATCATCATGTGTAGCCCAGCACACCTAGAATTATGGTGGGCTGAGCGGGGCAGCTTCGGCTGGCCGTTTCGTAAGTGGCGGTAGTCCTAACCCTGTTCAGTTCACCACCCATAAGCTTAGGACCTTTCGGTGGTGATTCGCTCTATCGCTTACGGAGGCTACTATGCCAAACGCAAATTCAACGCCAAACCTGAACAATACCAAACTCCCTCTACTCGCCCGCGACTATCTGTCGACGCTTTACGCCACCTGTACGGATAAAAATGAACTAGAGATGAAAACAGTGATTAACTATTTGAATGAGCTGATTACAGAAGATGAACTGCGGAGTGCCTCGCACCTCTAAATCACGTATTCGTTCCCACGCTAAAGCGTGGGAATAAGAGAGATATGAGTTTGATTGATACCGCCATGTGATCACACGTGTGATTACCGAACGACTAACAAGGTTTTGCCCCATTATGTTTTACGCTGGCTTTTCTGAGTCGTATCTAAATTGGCGTCTGGTATACTTTTCTTTATGAAAAAAACTCTAGCTATGTAGCCAAATCTATTAATCCACTACAATCCTCGCACTCCCATATGTCGTCGAATTTATTCTAAAAATTGGCTTGCCTTGTCGAGGGTTCAGTCTCGTTTTGTCGATAGAAGATTAAATAAGTTATTGTTAATCATAGGATTAGCGCTCGTCTTTCCAAGATAACGAGCATTGTTAAAAGTGATAACGCGCTCGCTCGTTTTTACGTAAAGACAGAATGCGAAATGTGATATATATACATTATATTTCAGTGATTTATGGTAGCTTGAATGAAAGTTAGGCAAGCAGAAAAACGAGCAGGCCTGTTGTTAAGAATGTTAGTTTTTTGGGGAGTTTAAAGTGAAACTTTTTATATTAGGTGCTGGTGCTTCCAAAGCATATGGGGACTCTAAAACAGGAATAAGAATGCCAATTGCTTGTGATTTTTTTGAAACATATGACAAGCTAGATATACCAAATAATTTATGGGTATTACAGGGGCAAATTCATTTATATATTATGAATAAGTACGGTATTGATCCATATACTTATCTTCGTAAAGGTATAGATATAGAAGACTTTCATTCATCTATTGAAGAAGATATACAAATTGAACTTGCTGCAGGAAACAAAAATGAATCCATGTTTCACCAAATGTCTTATAACGAGTTAATTTATTTATTTTCATTTGTGATTAATGAGATTCAAAATGGACCTATTTCAAAGCCTCATTTAAGACTAGCAGAATCAGTTTCTCAAAGTGATGTTATAGCAACATTTAACTGGGATACATTAATTGAACGAGCTCTAGAACACACATCAAGTTGGAACGTGAATCAAGGGTATAGCTTCAGCCCTAAATCTGTTTATAGGAACGGTTGGGACGACTCAGATACTAATCCAAACAATGAAATGGTTCAATTGTTAAAACTTCATGGTTCAACAAATTGGTTAACAATTCATCCAAATATGCTTGATGGTTTTACAACTCTAAATCGATTTGTGAAACCCGAAGACGTATATGTATATGAGTCAACAAAGGAGCCTTATCCATGCCACCGAGGGCGTTTTATGGAAGGTTATGGGCGTTTTTCTTATGGGTATTATCCTGTGAATTTAGACATGGTCGCATATGATCCAGATGGGCAAAAAATTGAATTTGTCAGCCAACCTAAACCACATTTCGAAAAAGGAAAAGCACCTCGAGATGGTGTGCCGACAATTCCATTGATTATTCCTCCAGTTAAACAAAAGAAATATGATCAATATGGAGAGTTGTTTGGTTCACTTTGGTCTAAAACATCAGAGGCAATTCAAAAGGCTGACGAGATAATTCTTATTGGCTATTCATTTCCTAAAACAGATATAAAGAGTACTCAGCTTTTTATACAGTCATTTATGAAAAGAGTTAACAAACCAAAAATTAAAATATTAGACCCTAATCCTGAAAAAATAGCAGAAAAGTTCATTTATGAATTTGGTTTTACCGAAGCTGAAGTTCAAGTCTATAAAGATTACTTTTCTGAAGACTTTGATATTGAAGCGTTAATCAAAAACTAACAAGTTGCTTAAATGGAATAAAAACAGTTGGTTATCGCTTCGCGATTTTAACCAATCATTTTTATCCGCTTAGCAAGGCGTTACTTTTCCATACTTCAGTTAATCAGTTATATCCTAATTTAGTAATATAACTGACTCACATTTGTCTAAAAATGAGCTTGAAGAGGTGAGCTGCAAACTCGTTTCTGTCCAGAGATGTGCCAGCGCGGTTATCGCTAGCACGTTTCTGCCCCATTTCTGCTTAGAGTAAATATACGACTGTACTTTTCGGACGTGCTTTTACCCTACAAAAAGTTTTCCGAATTCAGCTCACCCAGAGTTTATGCTTCATATCGCTGTCTAACTTCTTAGTTTAACTACTAAGCTTTTGATTAAAATTGAAATTACAAACAATAGATTGCATCATATGACTGTGAAGTACGGTCAAGAGCCGTATAAAAAGCTATGTGTAACCAGAGGGAACAGTATGGAAATACAGCTTGTAAGAAGTAGTGACCCCTTATTCGCAGAGTCTTTAACCAAGACTAATATGGCTGCTTACTATCAGGCTCGCGATATTATCTGGGATCACAACCAGTTCCTATGTAGTTGGGAAAAGCTGGATAACTATGAAGTTCACTTAGACAACACGCGTGTTGGTGTTCTTCGTTTTAGCTATAGTGGCGAGACTACCTTCCTGAGGGACTTTCAGCTTTTACCTGAGTTTCAAGGTAGAGGTGTTGGGTCTGAATCTCTTGAGTTAATTGTTAAACATGCGCTCAATTGTCAGTCTAATCAGCTAGTTCTACGCGTGTTTAGTGAAAACCCAGCAATCAAACTATATGAGTCCAAAGGCTTTGTTAGAATTTCTGAAGTAAAAGGGTTAGTTGAAATGGCGCTCCCTTTAAGTTCAAACACATAAGGATTAATATGATTGAGACCTTTCGGTGATGATTCGCTCAATCGCTTACGGAGGCACCTATGCCAAACGCAAATTCAACGCCAAACCTAAATAACACTACACTCCCCCTACTCGCCCGCGACTACCTTTCGACGCTTTACGCTACCTGCACGGATAAAAACGAATTAGAGATGAAAACGGTGATTAACTATTTGAATGAGCTGGTTACAGAAGATGAGCTTCGTGGTGCTTCGCGCCTTTAAGTCACGTGTGTATTCCCACGCGGGGGCGTGGGAAGGCAATCTAATTCCCTGTTAAGTTTAAAGGCTCATATCAAACTTATTGTTTGGTTTATCACCTTTAAGTATTTGGGGTGACATACTCTTGATTTCTGACGGCACGTAAGCCCAATAATCTGGGTAATCGAGCGTTCTTTCTTTAATATGCTTCGGAACAAAGCGGCTCATCTCCATGTTAATGTTTTTACGAACCTCGTTCTCTTGCAGTAACTTAACGACCTGAAGAGGTCTACACTTTCTTACCTATAGGGTAATTTATTGTAGACCACTCTCTACTGGTTTTCCTACGATAAACAACCACCCGTGACTAGACCTTGCAATGAAATGAAGGGGTACTGATCTTGAGTGAGAATGAGAGATTACCGTTAGCTTTTTATAGTGTCTGTTCGCGACGAATTTTCGTATCAAGTCGAAAGAGCATTTTTTGACATAAATAGTACATAGTTCATTCACTCACTCGCGGTATGATATTATTTACGCACAAGGAATGCTCAATAGATGGAGTTCTATATGTTTAAAAATCAATTAACGGTGTTACTTACCGCTTGCTTATGTGTTTTATCTTTTATTGCTCAATCCGCCAGTTTTGATACGGTTGTTTTAGGCAATAAAGGGGGAATACAAGATGGTAACTTAACGGCTTTTTTAATTAAAAGTGAACAAGATTCTAATTTTGTCATGCTTGATTCAGGAACGGTTGTTAATGGATTGATTGTTGCAGAGAAACAAGGCGCATTTGATCACGTTGCTTTGTCAGATAATTCACCTTATACCAAAGTGGGTTATATTTTAAATGAAAAGATTAAAGGTTATTTAATTAGTCATGCGCATTTAGATCATGTAGCAGGTTTGATTATCTCCTCACCAGATGACAGTAAAAAACCTATTTACGCATTAGAAAAAACCAATCAAGATCTGATGGATAATTATTTTAACTGGTCAGCATGGCCTAACTTTGCCAACAAAGGACGTGGTTTTAAGCTTAATAAATACAATTATGTTGACCTAAATCCTACTCAATGGAGCACAATTTCAAACACAACAATGCGTGTTATGGCATTGCCTCTTTCTCATTCTGGTGGTCAGTCTACCGTATTTATTTTAAAAAATAATAAAGATGATGTGTTTGCTTACTTCGGTGATACGGGTCCAGATGAAATCGAAAAAAGCTCGGCATTGCATAGTGCTTGGTCAACATTGGCACCTTTTATTGAGCAAGGTAAATTAAAAGGCATTGTCATTGAGGTTTCTTTCACTAATGAAACACCTGATAAACTTTTATTTGGCCATTTAACACCAAACTGGCTGATAAAAGAATTAACAGTATTAGAAGAGATGAATGGTACTGGTTCATTAGAAGGGTTAGATGTGGTTATAAGCCACATTAAATACAGCTTAAAAAATGTCGAAGACCCTAAAGTTATCATTCAAAAACAGTTAGCCGATAAAAACAAATTAGGTGTTAATTTTATCTTCCCTGAGCAAGGTGACTCATTGCAGTTTTAACATAAGCGGTTGCTTATATCTGTTAATGCCCTTCTTGCATTTACAGTCAGGCTAATTTTAGCGTTATACCTTGCACCTCTCAATCACGTATTTGTTCCCACACTAGAGCGTGGGAACGAGAAATAAGGTCGACATTTATCTTGTTTGTATAAACGCAGATTAGCTGGCTAAACCATAAATTGCATAGTCACTTCGGCCGTTTCAGTTACCGCCTTTGAATACTGCTCGTACTCATCCACCAGCTGGTTAATTAGAATATCTATCAGAAGTAACGCGCTCACTTTTGAGGCAAATGATCCGCCAGTTAACGGTCCTTCTGGACGAGCCGCAACTAATACCTCGTCTGAATTTGCTGAAAGTGGGCTGTGGCGAATGTTCGTTAAACTAACCACGGGAACCTGTTGGCTTTGCGCTTTCTTGGCGGTATAAACAACATCTTTAGTAGAACCTGAACTTGATATTACAAACCACATATCGCCTTGCTTAGACGTAACTGAGCGCATGGCAGCAATGTGTGTATCTTCAAATATTATTGAACATTTACCAATACGTGTTAAACGGTAAGAAAGGTAGTGACCTACCACACTAGAGGCTCCTACACCCACACAATAAATATTATTAGACTCATGGATTAATTTACAGATGCGCTGAACCTGCGTTCTATCAATTAAATCACTGGTATCCTGCAAGCTAGTCATCGCATTTTTAGTGGCAACATGAATCAAATCACTATTCTCACTACGTTTTGTCTTCTTTTGATGAGCTTGTGGCTGATTAATCTCAATCGCTAATGCCATTCGAAAATCAGAATACCCTTTAAACCCTAGATCTCTGCATAGGCGAATGACCGTCGCTTCACTCGTTGCCGTTTCTCTCGCAAGTACAGTAATCGTAAAATACTGAACACTATCAGAGTTTGACAAAATAAAGTTGGCAACATTCTTGAGCTTGGGACTGTAGTCGTCAATGTTATAACGCAGTCGAGTGAGCATGTTAGTTTGAATAGGCGTGTTCATGATGGATTTCATTCTATTTTCTTTCGCTACGAGTATAACTCAAGTCGCGACGAAAAAAACAAGAACCCAACTGACGTTGGGTTCAATTATTTATAAGTTGCTATAGATTATACTTTTCTATGATTTGATTCTTATAGGTTTCAGCTTGGGTGCCGTATATTATTTGAATGCCGTCACCAGAACGAATCACTCCTTTTGCATTCAATGATTTCCAAACATCATCATCCGTTACTAATGTGCTGTCTATTACTCTGACACGCAAGCGTGTAATACACGCATCTAACGTTGAGATATTCTCTACACCGCCTAGGTTTGTCACTATATCGTCGATTAAACCGGAGTCTTTACCATTATAATCTTTGCGAGTGTAAAGCTTGTTGTCCGAGTCATTACGACCTGGTGTTGAATAATTAAATTTACGGATCATAAAGCTAAACACATAATAATAAACCACAGCGTAAACTGGCCCTAAGATCAGTATCCATTGATACGATGTTTTCGCTGTACCTTGTAATAGGCCGAAGAACGTAAAGTCGATAATACCGCGAGAGAACGTTATACCAACCGCCACATCAAGCATATGCATTAGCATATATGCCACACCTTCAAGTACCGCATGAATGGCATAAAGTGCTGGTGCAACAAACAGAAAAGTAAACTCTAAAGGCTCTGTGATCCCCGTTAAGAATGAAGTAAGCGCGGCTGAAATCAAAATGCCTTTTACTTTCGCTTTGTTCTTATCATCCGCACAGCGGTACATAGCTAAAGCGGCGGCGGGCAGACCAAACATCATTGGCAAGAAGCCGCCGGTCATTGTGCGTGTCGCTTCTGAACTAAAATGAACAGTGGTTGGATCAGCGAGTTGAGCGAAGAAAATTTTCTGTCCCCCAGAGACGAATTCACCCGCGACTTCTTGAACACCGCCAAGCTCGGTATACCAAAATAATGGGTATATAGCATGGTGGAGTCCAAATACATTCAGCAATCTCATTAACGAACCATAGAAGAAAGTACCTATATATCCCATAGCAGAGAATGCTTCACCTGCGAATATAATAGATTTAAAAATGGGTGGCCAAATAAAAGGAAAAAAGAAGGCGAGAGGAATAAAGAGCAACATGGTCATCACTGGTACAAAACGGTTACCACTGAAGAAAGCTAAATAATCAGGCAGAGCGACATTCGAGAAACGATTGGTAATAAACGCAGACAATAAACCACATACGATACCACCAAATACACCCGTTTGAAGTGTGAAAATACCCAGTTCTTTAGTGTACAGTGATGTTAAACCAACCGCTCCGTCGGGGCTTGCGCCTGATGCAATAAGCGCATCAACGGTTGTTGTTTCAGGTGTAAGGCCTTGAAAGCCCAACAACGTACCGATGACGGTATGAAATAGAAGAAAACCTAATACCGCCGATAACGCGGCGGTTTCTTTATTTTTATTCGCCATACCTATTGCCACGCCAACAGCAAATAAAAGCGGTAAGTTTGCAAATACAAATAAACCCGATTTAAAACACAACACTAAGAACTGGTTGGTCACGGTTCCTGGGGCTAAGAAGGTTAGATTATACGTTTCGATGAGTGGTCCACTGGTAAAAGCACCACCAACACCGAGCAAAATCCCCGCGATGGGGAGAACGGCAATAGGCAGCATGAATGCCCTACCGATTTGTTGAAGTACTGAAAAAATGTTGTTCATACATCCTCCGTTAAATTATTGTTATAAAAGATATTTTATTTCTTTTGATGAGTAAAAATATTCATTGGCTCGTCTTGATACTAGACGCATGAAGATTTTCTTCAAATGAAATGGAGAAAATATGTGATCTATATTGAAAATTATTTTCATAGTGAATGAAACATATCTTCATAAATGTGACCAGTTCATCACCATTGGCGTACATAGCAATAACCATATTGAGATGCGAGCAATTTTGTTCTCTCTATTCAACAAGTACAAGGGACGGTATTAAACAACACAGAAATTACCGCTATGTTGACTAAGGCAGTTTAAAGCAAGGGTGTATTTAGCTTAAGAACAGACAAACTCTCAAGCTATTGATTTACTGGCTTATACGCACCTAATCTCTTACTATAACTCTGGTAGCATTATTGATTGCATATAAGGGATAAGATGACCATTAACTTCAACAGTAAAGTACGTTCTAAGCGCCTCTATCGCTCTAATGGCGACATCAATAAAGCTTCGTCTTTTCATCCTAACCAAGAAGAAATTGCCAGTTTATCCAGTTTTGAAAGCGACAGAGGAAGAATCATCAATTCGGCTGCCATTCGTCGCTTACAACAAAAAACGCAGGTATTCCCTTTAGAAAGAAATTCTGCCGTTCGAAGTCGCTTAACTCACTCAATGGAAGTTCAACAAGTGGGTCGATATATTGTCCAAGAGGTATTTAAGCAACTAGATAAACAGGAAAAAGAGCACTATCACTTAGATCAGTTGGAGCGACAATTTGAATCTATTGTTGAGATGGCTTGCCTCATGCACGATGTTGGTAACCCACCCTTTGGTCACTTTGGTGAACAGGCGATTAATTGTTGGTTTGAAAAACAGTTACATACCCTTATAGCCACCAATGCCGCTGAAGCTAAAATCGAACTACCTGAACCCCTTTATCGAGACCTATCAAACTTTGAAGGCAATGCCCAAGCAATTCGATTGGTCCACACCCTACTAGAGTTAAACCTGACCTTCTCACAGGTATCCGGCATTCTAAAATACACCCGTCGGGCAGACCAACTCAGCCCAAAAGAACTAAAAAAGAAAAATCCAGACTATAACGATGAATTGAGTTATTTGAAGAAAAAAGTCGGTTATTACGTGAGTGAAGACGACTACGTCTCTTGTTTACGCACCTGCTTGAGCATGGAAGAAGGCTGCCGCTCACCCTTTTCTTATATTATGGAAGCCGCCGATGATATCTCTTATGGTATTGCGGATATAGAAGATACCGTAGAGAAAAACATTATTGACCCATCCCACTTAGAAAGAATCTTAATTGAAGAGTATTCCAACCTATTGGCCAAGTATAAAAACGCAGCCACTAACGAAATGGAAGACATTGTAAAATTGGCTTCAGAAAGTGCACAGAAAGCAAATAACTGCGCAACAAGTCATTTCTTCATTACGCTCCGAGTGGAGATAAATAAACGAGTTCCGAATTACGCCGCGAACCAGTTTATTGAAAACATTGACGCTATCTATCACGGGCGCTTTAATCGAGCATTAATTGAAGATGAAAGCACCGAACACGCGTTAGTACAAACCCTCAAAAACATCGCAGTAAAATACGCCATCTGCGCACCAGAAGTAGACGCCCGCAAGTTACAAGGCTATCGAATTATTACCGGGCTTCTGGATATCTACAAACCGCTTATCGAGCTTGATAGCGATACTTTCACCCAGATTGTTGAAGGTGAAGAAGACACACCACTTTATGAAACGCGCTTATTCAATAAACTCCCTAGTAAACATTTGCGTGCTTACACGAATGCCTTGAAAGAAGAGGCCATTGCCAAATTACCCTATGAATATGCGCCCGATGTTTGGGAGTTTTATTTTCGGGTACGGTTGATTCAAGACTACATCAGTGGCATGACCGACCAATTTGCCTTTGACGAGTATCGAGCACTAATGGTGATAGATCCGAGTTAGTTTTTACTGCATGGTTTAAGATGTATTTGGTTGACTACGCGCTTGACGAGATCCTCGTTTCCACGAGGATGACGGCCTAATAGAGTTATATACGAAAGACACTGTTGAATGATTTATCCCCACCATTGAACCAGTAAGGTCTTTGCTTAGTCAGCAACGCCCATTTTTTCTGCGGTTATAACAATAGTGCCATCTGAACTACTATTTTGAGCGTGAATACGGTTTCTAACTTCATTTTCAAGCGCTGCTTGGGTATTCTCACCATTAGATAGCAGGGTTGTTTGTGCTGTCTTTTTCTTGTTAGCGTTCTGTCTCACTTCTTCTTCCAGTTGGCTTCTAGCGGCTGCCAATTCAGATCTATAATCGTTCCACTTCTGAGCCTTTATGCGTTCATCTTCATCGGCTTCTTTCTTAAGATCTGATACTGATGGCGTGTTATTTACCACTTCTTGTGCGTGTGCGAAGATTTTTTGCTTGTCATCCAAACTCAATCGGTCTGTTTTCGTGTAGTATTTTGTTAAGAATTTATACGATTTCTCGTTATTTTCGCATGCCGAATAAGCCAACGCTGAACTTCTTGAGTATTTATAACAACGTGTATCTCTATGGTTAGAGACCGTTTCAATATCGGATCCGTTATCCAAAATAGTCGTAAACATTTGGCTTTTTTCTGGGCTGCCGTCGTAATACATCATCGCCATCTCAAGCAGTCCGGGTGCGCTATCCCAACTAGGCACATATTGCACCTTTAAGGCGTCTATTGGAAACTTGCATTCGGTCGTGGAAGTTAAGTCTGCTTTACCATTAGACGTTACTTTATGGTCGGCGAGCAGCAAGGCCAAGGTTTTAGGATAATTATTAATATAGGCATTGGTAATTGGTGAAAGGTTTCCATACCCACAAACATCCGACGCTATTCGGTGCTGCTTCATAAGCCGAATAAACTTCACAGCGTCTTCATCATTAAGTCCAAACTTTATAGGCGCGTTGATTGTATATCTGACTTTATAATACTCATCGTCATAATAGACTTTATCCCTCACTATCATGTGCATACGATATTGGTCTTCCCACCTAGCCAATAACCATTCAGCCAATTCAATATCATTCGTATAAATACTGCACTCTAACAAGGTATTGCATGGGCCGTTCGAACTGAATCCATCGGATGGGTTCTGTTGTTCCAAATAGGCAATTTTTTGGTCTGTCGGCAAATGTTGGTTTGTGACAAGGTAATCCTGCATTCCACCTTGAGTTGCAACGCACCCAGATAACATCACCATCGACAGTAGGGCCAGTAATTTATACATATAGGGAGACCAAACTAAATTATTCTATGAATAAGTTTGCCCATTCGGATAAGCAAGGGCAATGACACCTATCAAATAATGGTCACTCTCTGATAATACACTCTGTTGTAGTGGTGCGGTGAATTACGTCACTTACATAAAGGTTAACTATCAATCTGCTTGCATTACGTAACATTAGAGATCGCAGTATTACTATGCAAAAATAATTCAAAGATTAATAGTTGCGTAAAGCCGTTAATTAGGGATACCCAGATTCGAGCTACATCAATGGAATGGATTGGATAACAGGCTTTTCCCCAACATGATTTTGCGAGGACCTTAGGCGGACAAATCTCGTTACCTGCTTTCGATGAGCTCACTAATACTTAGATGTTACCGAACCATGCACAATCACTTCAAAAGTAAGCAAGTTTTAACAACGGGTTATGAGCCTTAAGTATGCATGTTTATTCGCAGCCTAATTTCAGACACTCTACAAATTTCTTTACAAACACACTTTTCTCGTCGGTTAGGAATATGGCGCCTACAACACTTTTTGTTTTGAGATCGTCAACTGGGACAAATACTACATCATTACTTTGGTGACTGGATATCGACTCTCCAACTAATGTACAACCTAATCCAGCAGACACTAGGGCAATTGCGGTATTTATTTCTACGGCTTCATAAGCTATCTGGGGTTCCAGTCCATTTTCCCTGAACAATGACAGCAGCTGTCCACTGAATACGCTCAAAGGATCTTTTGGGTAAACGATGAATTCTTCTTTACACAATTCATTCAACCTCAGCGATTCTCTACTAGCAAATGGGTGGTTTACTGGAACCGCAGCAACGAATGGGTCCTGCATTATCTCTTGATAAATAAACCCATCAGGCACAACAGGGCTTCCTATAAATCTGGATATACCTACATGGAATTTGCCACTTCTAATACTGTCAGGTTGGTAGTCAGAAAGCTCTTCAACAAGGTCGAGCTGGACTTCAGGGTATTCTTTCCTGAATGCTCTTATCGCTGAAGGCATAAAGGAAAATAAGGCAGAGCGGACAAATCCCAGCCCCAACCAGCCATGCTGACCCGCTACGATTTTTTTTGTTTCTCGTTTTAGTTGATTTGTGTTGGCAAGAATATCCGTCGCACGAGGGTAGAAAAACTCGCCTAAATCAGTCAGTTCCATCGGGCGCGTGGTGCGGTCAAATAGCTGCCCGCCCAGTTCGGTTTCCAGTTGAGAGATTTGCATACTTATTGCTGTGGGTGCAACGTATAAGTTTTTTGCGGCTTGTGCAGCACTGCCTACTTTTACAATCTCACAAAAGTACTTTATCTGTTTTAGGTTCATTTAATCTTATCTTAAGTTCAAAAAACGATGTTTGTATTCATTTAAATATAACTTAATAATTAGTTCAGTTATATAGATAGGAGATAAATGATGAGTGACGGTGATATTTCGATATGTCATGACCCCCTTAAGAATAGCTTTAATGAGAAGATGGAGTGCTTAAAACAATTAGGCACTGCAACTATCTATGAAGCTCAGGGGGCTACAGGGGCATTAGATAGTAGTATCAAACCATTGCACGGAGATATGCGTTTTGCTGGTCCAGCATATACCGTTGATATGAGGCCTGCTGACAACTTGATGGTACATTACGCAATGTTACGGGCACATCAAGGAGACATTCTGGTACTTGATGCTAAAGGTTTTATAGAAGCTGGACCGTGGGGGGATGTACTGACATCTCAGGCGATGCGTATGGGGTTAAGTGGACTTTTAATCAATGGTGCCGTGAGGGACTCGACTGCAATTATTGATATGGGATTTCCTGTATTCTCCAAGGGCTTAAGCATTAAAAGCACTGGAAAGAACCAAGTAGGGAAGGTTGAAGTTCCAGTACATATTTCTGGTGTAGAAATAAACTCTGGAGACATTGTTGTAGGAGACCGTGACGGAGTGGTTGTAGTCAAAAGGCACCGATTGGACGAAGTCATTGAACTGAGTCTGAAACGCGAAGAAAAAGAAACCGAATTTATAAAACAAATAATAAACGGTGGAACCACGGCTAACCTATTGAACTTAGAAGATAAATTATCTTCTATTCAAACGGACAACGAATAAATACAACCCTTTAATCCAGATAACAAAAGAGTTTATTATGAACATCACATTAGATTTAGTACAAACAATCGGCCTTGCTGCCGTCATCCTGTTTGTTGGACAGCAGACAAAAGAACGAGTAAGTTTCCTGCAAAAGTACTTTATTCCAACCCCTGTTATTGGTGGTTTACTTTACGCGCTTCTAACGCTTTTAGGACACCAAACAAACACATTTTCTATACAGCTTGATCATGGTCTAACAAAATTTTTAATGGTTCTTTTCTTCACTTGTACAGGCTTCTTGGCGAGTGTAAAAGTGATTAAAAGCAGTGGTAAACAAGGTGCAGTTCTAGCCGTGTTATCTGTTGTACTATTAATTTTACAAGACACCGTGGGCGCGGGCCTCGCTCAAGCATTAGGTCTGCATCCTCTATTGGGTGTGGCAATAGGATCAGTATCAATGTCTGGTGGACTGGGTTCAGCAGCTGCATTTGGCCCGTCTTTTGAAGCGCTGGGTGTAGATTCAGCGACTGTTATTGGTATTGCGGCGGCAACATTTGGTCTTATCATGGGTAGCCTTATTGGTGGCCCAATCGCAAAAGCACTTGTAGAAAAACACGGTTTAACTGGCGGTTCTAGTGCTACGGTGACAACGGCTATTCAAGTAGACAGTAAGAAAACAAACGTTACCCCAATGACAAGCGTTATCATTATACTGGCTACGATGGCGTTTGGTGCGTATTTAGTTGCTGGCCTGAATAAAACTGGTATTACGTTCCCTTACTATGTTGGTGGTGTTTTCGCAGCAGCCATAGTGCGTAACGTTGCAGATGCAAGAGGATACGAAATTGCGATGCCTCACATTAATCTTATCGGCAACTCAGCACTTAATCTGTTCTTGGCTCTTTCTTTAATGGGCCTTCAGATATGGAAGTTGTTCGACTTGGCGGTTCCGATGATGATCATCTTGCTTGGTCAGCTTATTCTCATGGCGTGTTTTGCGTACTTTGTTATCTTCAAATTGATGGGGAAAGACTACGAAGCCGCAGTAATGTCAGCAGGACACTGTGGTGTTGGTCTAGGTCAAACACCAAACGCAATAGCAAACATGTCGGTAGTGATTGAGAAGTATGGTGCAGCACCTAATGCATGGGTCATGTTACCAGTGATAACTGTCATAGTGATTAATTTGGTTAACCCGCTGCTCATCACTTTCTGTATGAACTTGCTCTCATAAGGGTTTCATTTAACAATCCGCTTTCTTTTAGAAGGCGGATTGTTTATATGCAAACCAGAATTAGTCAACCTTATCTTATCAATAAACCTTCGTTCATATAGACAATCAGAAGCACTGGAAGGCCGCCTATTGCTGGCCCCCACCTCCTCATTTGAAATCTGTTATCCCGAAAGGAGAAACGAAGGTTTGATGCATAGAATAGCATTTTCACTACATTAGAAGACGTGACATCAACTAAGTACAGTGCTTACCTCTATTCCCCTTTCTTCTCCACAATCGGGTGCACCAAAATGTCCACCAAACTGGTGTTAATTAATTGGCGAGAGGTCGAAATAAAGTGACTCCAAAAATCGTGGTGATGACCGCAGATCAGCAAGTCAATGTCATGTTTTTCTATCACGTCAGGGAGTTTGTTACTTATATTGCCGGTTCCAACTAACGCCACCTTAATCGGCACTTCCGAACGGCTAATGAAACGTTCAAAGTAACGGTTGGTTTTTTCCGAAACGTTTGATTTACTCTCTGACAAATTCATGTCGAAAAATTCGGTGTAAATTTCCCCGTGGGTGCTATCAATATAAATCAATGAGACATCGGCGTTAAACTTTTTGGCGTAAACCGCCGCCTTGTCAATGAGTGAGTCACTTTCATCTGAAAGTTCTACTGCAACTAGAATGTGTTTATACATACGGCTACTTCCTCAACCTGTTGATACGAGATATCGTTATTACATCAAGTAGAGTACCACTACAGAACGTTTGATTTTGTTCGTGAATTCGCATTTTTCTGATGTTCGGTAAAACAAGATTTGACACCCAAAAACAATGTGAAGACTACGCCAGCAAATCCAACAACTCAGCGGTAATAAAGTCAAACACCACTCTCACTCGGCGGCTGGTATTGAGCTCACGGTGTGTCGTCAACCATATCGGAAAAACAAACGGCTCCAACTCGGTTGGTACTCGTTCTACCAACGGTTCCGAGTCACCGACATTCTCGGGCATGATGCCAATACCTAAGCCTTGTTTTACCAGCTCCCAGTGCGTAATGTAGTTTTCACTGATGATAGGGAAATTACCATGCGTAAGATGTAGGCCCCGGCTGTTAAGCTCTTTGATCAACATTCCGCTGCGGTCGAAACTGATGTAACTGGCCTTATTGAGATCATCTATACAGCGTGGGTTACCTATCTCATTAAGGTAAGCGGGTGTAGCGTAAAAACGAGCCGCCACTTCCTTTATCTTTCTTGCAATCAACTCAGGTTGTGTAGGACGAAAATTTCGAATGGCAATGTCTGCCTCTCGGCGCATTAGATCACTTGTTTTGTTGGTAGAGACAATCTCTATGCGAATCTGCGGATGTTGTTTGCGCAGCTTAGCAATGATCTTGGGCAGCCAAAATGCGGCGTGAACCTCACTGGCACTAATACAGATGGTCCCTTCAATGTTTTGTGAAATGCCACAGGCGGTCAACGATGCAAGGTTAGCCGCGTTTCCCATCGCTCGAATATGATCAAGAAGCTCTAGGCCCCCTGGGGTAAGAATAAGCCCCTGCCCGACACGTTCAAACAACACAATGCCCAGCTCCTGCTCTAGTGCGGTAACTTGGCGACCAAGTGTCGGTTGCGTCATCTTTAAAGCCCGTGCAGCAGCAGAAAAAGACCCCTCTTCTGCGGTAACTAAAAAGGCGCGAGCCCGATTCCAGTCAAAGTTAACTGATTGCCAATCCATACGTAAATGCATACCTGTTGTGCTTATATCGACATACCTATCCTACATGGCGAATGTTACGATCGCCATCTGAAATAACAAAGAACCTAGAGCAATCAGGAAGACGTAATGAAAACAGTATTAGTGTTAGGAGCCAGTGGCGCGACGGGTCGGTTAGTGGTTCAACAATTTCTTGAGAAGGGTATCAACGTGACGGCCATTGTTCGCGCCGAAAGCTCGCTGCCTGAATCGTTTAGCGAACAATCCCCTTTACAAGGGCATTTACAGGTCATAAAAGCCAACATCTCTGAGCTGCCAACCGAAGAGCTTGCGATCTATCTTAAGCCGTGCGACGCCGTTATCTCTTGTTTAGGCCATAACCTCACCGCCAAGGGGCTGTTTGGCCAACCAAGAAAACTCGTCACCGATGCCGTCGAAAAAATAACCCACACACTAGAATCGATGAGCCTTGAACAGGAAGTAAAGTTCATCCTTATGAATACAACAGGCAACAGCAATGACGATATCCCCGAGACCCCCCCGATTTCACAAAGAATGATTATTTCAGCACTGCGTTGGGCGCTGCCACCACACCTCGATAATGAAAAGGCGGCCGATTTTCTTCGCCTTCAAATAGGCCAACAGCATAAACATATTGAATGGGTTGTGGTTCGTCCAGACAGCCTGACAGACGACCCCTTTGTGAGCCAATACGAACTGCATCATTCACCGCTTAGGAATGTCATCTTTGACGCGGGTAAAACCAGTCGTATTAACGTCGCCAATTTCATGTTTAATCTGATCAGTGATGAGGTTCTATGGCACCAATGGAAGGGTAAAATGCCCGTTATTTATAATTGCGTATGACTCAGCATGCCCAAAGCCAACTCAACTCAACCATCACCGGACAAGAAAATGAGCTAAATGATACCCACGTAATCAATTATTGACGTTTCATTGCCTTGACACATACTTGACTAATCAACTACCATTCAATTATTAATCAACGACTACACAAGGTAATTATTATGTCTTTAATGCCACAATCCAATCTTTTAATCGAGCATTCGTTTATCAGTTCAGCGCTAAACAAAAAGGTGGACTCTTGCCTAAGCCCACATGGTATCAGCTTCACCGAGTACACCATTATGTACCACCTACACAGTGCTGAAGGGATGGCCATGAGCAGAATTCACTTGGCAAACAACATTGGTTTGACCGCGTCTGGCATCACTCGTTTATTGGCGCCAATGGAAAAGATTCACATTGTGGTAAAAGAGAGCAACCCAAGGGATGCACGACAAAGTTTGGTCCGCCTATCTGCGACTGGCGAACAGCTATTCCAAGACGCCTCCGTCGCGGTTGAACACACTGCTCAGTCTGCATTCTCTCTGTTTTCTAAGAAAGAGCTGCAACTGCTCAGCGAACTGAACAATAAAATAAAGTGAATATCGCTAAAACTCGTTCACTTTAAAACGGCGTTGGTAAGGTAAATCTATTATGAATAAAAGTAGCATGCATATTATATTTGGCCCTATTGGAGCCGGTAAAAGCACCTTCGCTCAACAGTTAGCGAAGCAACATAACGCCATGATTTTTTCCATAGACGAATGGTTTAAAACGCTTTATTTCGATGACATGAACGGCATGCCAGACCTTAGTTGGACATTTGAGCGCGTTGCAAGGTGTGAACATCAAATATGGTCGGTCGCTAAGCAGTCGATAGGTTTAGGACATAATGTAATTTTTGACCTAGGACTACTAAAAATAGCCGACCGAGAAAGAATCAACACCCTGTGCGAAGAGATGAATGTTGAAAAACATTTTTATTTCTTAACGACCGATCTCGCCACACGCCAATCTCGAGTGACAAAGCGAAATACAGAAACCGGTGGTACCTTCAGTTTCTCGGTATCTCCAAAAATGTTTGAGGTAGCAAACGGCATGTTTGAAGAACCAAATGATGCGGAGTTGATCTATACAAGGGTCGTTGATACCAACGTTCCAAGAACGTCACCATAATAAAGTCCGTATTATCTCATGCCGCACGCTGCTATAAAACGCAAGTAAAGTGATCGATTGCTTGAAATCACTCGTAGTGATATCTAGTGAATACGCGTCTTTGGGAAGTACTATGGTCAACAACATTGCAGTTATCGGTAGTTCAGGAGCCATTGGAAGTGCGCTCGTGCAGCAGTTATCTGGTTTGCACCCGAATGCAGTTATCCACGCTTTCTCTCGGCATCACTCAGCAGAACAGACGGATAATCTACGGTGTCATTCTATCGATTACGAAAGTGAAGGTTCCATTCAACAGGCCGCTCTGTTGGCATCAAAAGACGGTCCCCTTGATATGGTCATTGTTGCGACGGGCATTTTGCATGACGGCGAACTAAAACCGGAGAAGTGCCTTACGGACCTATCGGAACACAACTTCCAGCGCCTATTTCAAGTGAACACCATTCAGCCCGCACTTGCCGCCAAGTATTTCTTACCCAAACTGAATCGTAAACATCGCACGATTTTTGCGGTCCTTTCGGCGCGTGTTGGTAGCATCTCTGATAATCGCCTTGGTGGGTGGTATGCCTATCGGGCGTCTAAGGCCGCACTTAATATGCTTATCAAAAGCGCCTCAATAGAGATAGGTAGAAGCAACAAACAAGCGATCGTTGTTACCCTGCATCCCGGAACGGTAAATAGCCATTTGTCCGAACCATTTAGGCATAACATACCAGAGGACAAACTATTCACGCCTGCTTTCTCGGCCTCGTCATTGCTCAACGTCGTCGCAAACCTAGCCCCAACCGACAGCGGGAAATGCTTCGCGTGGGATGGCGAGGAAATTGAACCCTAGTCATCGTAGCAATCCACTTTTACCAGACTCAAGCATCATCGCCCACACCAATTACTTAAATAAGCGTTTCAGCAAGGTCGTAAAATCATGGTTGGCTTGATCTTCTTGAGCGTGCCTGAAATCACTAATCACCGGTTTGCCCGCCACATAAACATGGCGAATAAGGTTCTCGTTACACGCAAATATCCAGCGATTAATGATGTCTTCACTTTTACTGGCGGCGATAAAAGGATGTTGATGGTCAAGCACCATAAAGTCGGCCCGATGACCCACAGCCAATCCCAGTTTTACATTCGACGCCTGATTACCACCTTGTTGTGCTTGCTGAAAGAGAAAATCGCCAACATGATTTTGCTGCGGGTTATACAGCCTATTACGTTGCTGGTCTCGTAAACGTTGGCCATATTCTAATGTGCGTAATTCATCGGCTACCGATAAACTCACATGGCTATCTGAACCTATCCCCCAACGCCCTTTCTCGCGCATAAATTCAACCGCAGGAAATAATCCATCTCCTAGATTCGCTTCCGTCGTAGGGCATAGCCCCACAACCGCGCGATGCTGGGCAATCGACAACATCTCACCATTGCTTAGGTGTGTGGCGTGCACCAAACACCATCTTTCATCTAGGCCAATTTCGTTCGCTAACCACTGCACGGGGCGTTGACCGCTCCAGCCTAAACAGTCTTGTACTTCTTTTTGTTGCTCTGCAATGTGGATATGTATCGGCATGTTATCCGGTGTTTCTGCCAATACATCGTGGATTTGATCCTGTGTTATCGCTCGTAAAGAGTGAAAGCAAACACCAATTTGGTGTAGGTCATGGTCTGCCACTATCTTTTGGCAACCTTGATGAATAGACAGATATTGATCGGTCGTGTTGATAAATCGCGCCTGCCCTACACTGACCGATTGCCCACCAAAGCCTGAATGGCTGTAGAGTACTGGTAATAAGGTTAATCCTAACCCAGCGGTATTGGCCGATTGAATAAGCTGCTGCGCCATTTCTTCTTTTTGGCTATAAGGTTGGCCTGTGTGCTGATGATGCAGATAGTTAAACTCTGCCACCTGACTGTAGCCCGCCTTTAATAGGTCGATATACAGCTGGGTCGCGATAATACCAACATCATCCGGTGTCAGTTTTTGCACCATCTTATACATCAGGTCACGCCAGCTCCAAAAGCTGTCGTTTGGATTTAGACTCACCTCTGCCATTCCGGCCATCGCACGTTGAAAGGCGTGGGAATGAAGGTTCGCCATGGTGGGCAACGTGGGTCCGGTTAACCGAATCGCCTCATCGGCTTTCGTATCTTGGGTGATAGCCTGTATCACGCCATCAAGCACCTCAATACGAACGTTGTTTGCCCACCCTTCCGCTAGGAAAGCTTGCTCTGCAAAATATACTTGGCTTGTCATGAGGACCCTTTTGATTATCGTCTTGATGAAATTCAGTGTATCAGAATCAATCTTGTCTATACAAGTTGTGTAATTTGCTATACAAAACCTGTTATGCATCCAAAATAGTGGTTATAATTCCATTTAATCAAACGATAACCACCGCTATTCTTCAATACGCACAGGTCAAACAAGGCACAACTATGGTCGAAACCACCAGCAGCATGATGTACAGCCTATCGGAATCGATCGAGGATTCTCCAGCGCCTATCTATGCCAGAGTAAAGCAAGCCATCTGTGCGAAAATTGATAGCGGAGAGTGGAAAACCGATCAACGAGTACCATCAGAATCTGAGATGGTAAAGGCCTTGGGTGTTAGCCGCATGACGGTAAATCGAGCCTTGCGAGAACTGACTGGCGAAGGGATATTGGCACGTCAACAAGGCGTCGGAACCTTCGTTGCGAAGAATATTCCAAAGAAAAAAGCGCATTCTGGTCTGTTTGAAGTCCACAACATTGCCGAAGAAATCGCGGCACGAGGCCACCAACACAAAGCTGAATTAATAGAGCTGACGCAGTCTAAAGCTAGCATGGAAGAGGCGATGAACCTTGGAGTTCGGACCAACCACCCTATTTTTCGTGCTCGAATCTTGCACCTAGAAGACGAGTCACCGATTCAGATCGAAGAGCGTGTCGTCAACGCCATCCTCGCACCCGACTACGATAAGCAAGAATTTCAACATAACGCCACGTATGACTACCTAATGAAGGTGGCCCCCATGACTGAAGGCGAACACCTTGTAGAAGCGGTAATAGCGACACCCGAAGAGTGTCAGCTATTGCAGATAGACATAAGCGAACCCTGTTTGCAGATCAAACGTCGAACCTGGTCTAACGATCAACTGGTCACAACAGCCCGGCTTTTATCCCCCGGTTCTCGCTTTCAATTATTCGGTCATTTTGGGCAGTAAACTCGTTTAATAAACAGTCCTCTTCGTCAGTTCTGTCAGTTTTCGTCATCACTGCCAGTACCCGTCATTTCTATAACTCTTCGTCATTCCTGCCACCCTTCGTCATCCCTACCACCCTTCGTCATCCCTACCACCCTTCGTCATCCCTGCCACCCTTCGTCATTCCTGCCACCCTTCGTCATCCCTGCCACCCTTCGTCATCCCTACCACCCTTCGTCATCACTGCCACCCTTCGTCATCCCTGCCACCCTTCGTCATCCCTGCCACCCTTCGTCATTCCTGCCACCCTTCGTCATCCCTACCACCCTTCGTCATCCCTACCACCCTTCGTCATCACTGCCACCCTTCGTCATCCCTGCCACCCTTCGTCATCCCTACCACCCTTCGTCATCCCTACCACCCTTCGTCATCCCTGCCACCCTTCGTCATCCCTGCCACCCTTCGTCATTCCTGCCACCCTTCGTCATCCCTACCACCCTTCGTCATCCCTACCACCCTTCGTCATCCCTGCCACCCTTCGTCATCCCCATGAAAATGGGGATCTAGTATCACCAAGATTCCCATTTTCACGGGAATGACGAAGTATTTAGCATTAACCGAACAACATTAGGTTTTCACGGGTGTGACGAAAAGGCATTATTGGTGGACGATAGTGGCAATAAACAATGGTTTGTTTACGCCTAACGTTCACCCGCCTTGCTTTTTTTGATCAAAACTCGCTACCTTTGCCTAAAAAACTTGCACTCCTTGGGATTTACTTTTATTGTTTATAGTAACTTGTATATACATGTAGCATCATCTTGTCATTCCTAAATTGGACTTACTCATGATTGCAGCAAAAAAACGAAACAATAGATGTAATGGAGACGTGCTTGATGTTTGAATTGACAATAAATCCTGGAAAAATCACCTTGCCAGAGTTACGCGAGATTAGCCGTAATTCAATAAAATTATCGCTGGATCAAAACGCGATTGAAGGGATTCACGCCAGCACGCAGATCGTAAACGACGTGATTAAAGAGAACCGCACGGTTTACGGCATCAATACCGGTTTTGGCTTACTCGCGAATACTCGAATAGCGGAAGAAGATCTCGACACCTTGCAACGCAGCATTGTTTTATCTCATGCGGCGGGCATTGGTAAGTTAATGAACGATGCAACGGTCAAAATGGTGATGGTGCTTAAGGTAAATAGCTTGGCGCGCGGTTTTTCTGGTCTCCGTTTGTCAGTTATCGAGGCACTTATCACGCTGATTAACAAAGAAGTGTATCCTTGTATCCCACAAAAAGGATCGGTCGGTGCTTCTGGCGATTTAGCACCTTTAGCGCACATGAGCGCCGTATTACTGGGCGAAGGTCAGGCGCGCTATAAAGGTGAAATCATTTCAGGGCAAGCCGCCTTGGCTATTGCGGGTTTAGAACCCATAACATTAGCACCGAAAGAGGGTTTAGCACTGCTGAATGGCACCCAAGCCTCTACCGCGTTTGCTCTTGAAGGTCTGTTCCATGCTGAAGACCTTTTTGCATCCGCCGTCGTGTGTGGTTCATTGTCGGTTGAAGCGGCACTCGGTAGCCGCCGTCCTTTTGATGACCGTATCCATCAAGTCCGTGGGCACCAAACCCAGATTGATGTCGCCGAGGCCTATCGTCACCTACTCACAGAAAGCAGCGACTTAAGCGAATCACATGTCGATTGCGAAAAGGTTCAAGACCCCTACTCGCTGCGCTGTCAGCCACAGGTAATGGGCGCCTGCTTAGATCAGATACGTAATTCTGCAAAGACTCTCTTAGTTGAAGCCAACGCGGTATCAGATAATCCGTTGGTCTTTGCCGCAGAAGGTGACATCCTTTCCGGTGGTAACTTCCATGCCGAGCCTGTCGCGTTTGCGGCAGATAACCTCGCGCTTGCGATTGCTGAAATTGGCAGCTTATCCGAACGTCGCATGGCCTTACTCATCGATAGCAACCTTAGTAAATTACCGCCGTTCCTTGTCAATAATGGCGGTGTTAACTCTGGCTTTATGATTGCACAGGTTACTGCCGCCGCCTTGGCGAGTGAAAATAAAACCTTCGCGCATCCAGCCTCTGTGGATAGCCTACCAACCTCGGCAAACCAAGAAGATCATGTCTCTATGGCAACCTTCGCCGCACGCCGTTTGAAGGACATGTCCGAAAACACACGGGGTATTCTGGCGGTAGAGATACTCTCTGCGGTTCAAGGTTTGGATTTTCGTGCCCCGCTCAAATCAACAGAACGGCTTGAACAAGTGAGAGCGGAGCTTCGCGCTCGTGTGCCGTTTTATGACAAAGACCGTTATTTTGCTGCTGATATTGAAAAAGCCAATGACCTGCTGATACAAGCGGTCCACAACGACCTTATGCCTGCTGGTTTATTACCAAGTAGCTAATGCCCGAGGTGACTATGAACAACACGCTTACATTTGATTCAATCTGGCATGGGTTTCATGTCGCCACCATGGTTGATGGCCAATATCAGGTCATCGAAAACGCCGCCATGGGGGTAACAAACCAATGTATTAGCTGGATCGGAAAACAGGCAGAGCTGCCCGCCTATCAAGCCCAGTCCAAGCATGATCTTGGTGGCGGTTGGGTGACGCCGGGGCTCATCGATTGCCACACCCACTTGGTTTTTGGTGGCAACCGTGCCAATGAGTTTGAACAAAGGTTAAATGGCGTCAGCTACAAAACCCTGTCTGAAAACGGAGGCGGTATTGCTTCTTCAGTCCGATCAACCCGCGAAGAGAGCCATCAACAGTTGTTCGATTCTGCAAAACGCCGACTGCTCGCGCTGATGAAAGACGGCGTGACCACATTAGAGATTAAATCCGGCTATGGTTTGTCCCTAGAGCATGAAAGTAAGATGCTACAGGTTGCTCGGTCATTGGGCGCTGAACACGCCGTAGATATCAGAACCACCTGCTTAGCCGCCCATGCTCTGCCACCAGAATATATCGATCGCCCAGATGACTATATTGACTACCTGTGCGATGAACTATTACCAGAGATACACAAACTGGGGCTTGCCGACGCTATCGATGCGTTTTGTGAAGGGATAGGGTTTAGCCCGGCTCAGGTCGAGCGTTACTTTTCTACCGCGCAGGCGCTTGGCATGCCCGTTAAGCTTCACGCAGAGCAACTCTCTTCTCTCGGAGGCGCATCGTTAGCGGCTCGCTATCAAGCGCTTTCCGCCGACCATTTAGAATACATCACCGAGCAAGACGTGATCGCGATGGCAGAACATGGCACCGTCGCCGTGTTGCTACCCGGTGCTTTTTTCACGCTAAAAGAGACGCAAAGACCCCCTATCGACTTGCTGCGTCGATACCAAGTTCCCATTGCCATTGCTACGGATGCCAACCCCGGCACGTCACCCGTCCTATCACTGCGACTGATGATGAATATGGCCTGCACCCTTTTTGACCTAACCCCTGAAGAAGCATTGGCCGGAACCACCGTTCACGCGGCTAAAGCGCTTGGTTTATCCAGCACCCATGGCGAACTCGGGATAGGGAAAGTGGCCGATTTTATCTGTTGGGACGTTGAGAGCCCCGGCGAACTCAGTTATTGGCTTGGTGGCAATCTGGTTAAAACCCGCGTCAAATCCGGAGAGGCATGTCATGTCTAGAATCGAAAATCCTTATCACTTTGTTCAAGGCGACAGCCCTATTTTGGTGAGTATCCCTCATGCCGGCCTATTCCTGTTACCAGAGATGAGCAAGGTACTGAGTGAAGAAGCGAAACCGCTACCGGATACCGACTGGTACGTGACCGAACTGTATGATTTTTTGTCCGACCTCAATGTCAGTGTTATCAGCGCTAACTATTCGCGTTATGTGATCGATTTGAATCGTCCGGTCGATGACAAGCCTTTATACAGCAGTAAAACAACGGGACTTTTTCCAGAAATTTCATTCTCTGCTCAGCCCGTATTTATAGACGATAGTCAGCATAGCGAGTCGAGAAAAGAACAGATAAAAACCGAGGTATGGCAGCCCTATCATCAAAAAATCGCTTCTGAATTGGCCCGTATTAAGGCCAAGTTTGGTTATGCCATCTTATTTGATGCCCACAGTATCGCAGCAGAAGTGCCGATGTTGTTTGATGGCCGATTGCCCGACTTTAACTTTGGTACCAATGCTGGCGATGCCTGCTCAGACCATTTGTTAGCAAGCGTCAATAACGTCGTTGCGGCTAGCAGCTATAGCCATGTCTGCAATGGTCGCTTTAAGGGCGGGCATATCACCCGCTTTTTCGGCCAACCAGACAAGGATATTCACGCTATACAACTGGAGCTATCTCAAGCGACCTATCTACAAGATAGTATCGAAGGCTACCTGATGGATAGTGCAAAGAAGCAACAAATCAGCCCACTTTTAAAGCAGATGATTGCGACGTTATTAAAGGCAGGGGCACAATTGTATTCCCGAAAGAAAGAGAACAGAAACGAGGCTAATGATGAGTGAAATGAGTTTTCAGGCAATGGTTTTAGAGGGTATCCCTAAGATTCTTCCACCAAAAAAAGAGAGGGATGAAAGCCTAAGCCATCCCCCGAAAAGAAAAGACATTCTGACGAAAAGTGAGAAAAAACTGGCCGTCAAAAATGCGCTCAGATATTTTGAAGCTCAACATCATGCCGTACTCGCTGAAGAGTTTTACCAAGAGCTAGAAACCTTTGGCCGAATCTATATGTATCGATTTATGCCTTCTTACGTGATCTCCGCCAGATCGATTGATGAGTTTCCGCACCGATGTAAACAAGCGGCCGCGATTATGCTCATGCTGAGCAACAACCTTGATAACGCGATAGCACAACACCCGGAAGAGCTGATTACTTATGGTGGAAATGGGTCCGTGTTCTCAAACTGGATCCAGTATCGACTGACGATGAAATATCTCGCCGAGATGACCGACGAGCAAACATTGGTTTTATATTCTGGTCATCCTATGGGGCTGTTTCCTTCCCATAAAGACGCACCAAGAGTCGTGGTCACAAACGGCATGATGGTGCCGAACTATTCCAAACCCGATGACTGGGAAAAATTTAATGCTTTAGGGGTAACCCAATATGGGCAGATGACAGCCGGCTCGTTTATGTACATCGGTCCACAAGGTATCGTGCATGGCACGACGATTACCGTTTTGAACGCGGCCCGAATGATAAAAGACCGTGACCAATCCAAGCTTCCTATCTTTGTGACCTCTGGCTTAGGTGGAATGAGCGGCGCGCAACCAAAAGCGGCGGTTATCGCCAAAACCATAGGTATCGTGGCGGAAGTGAACCCGAAAGCAGCGTATAAAAGGTTGGAACAAGGTTGGGTTGACGAAGTGCATGAAGAGATGGACAAGATGATCGCTAGAGTGAAGCACGCGGTGGAAGAAAAAACACCGGTCTCTTTGGCCTATCTTGGTAATATCGTCGACCTTTGGGAGCGGTTCGTTATCGAAGATATTACCATCGATCTTGGCTCTGATCAGACATCGCTACATAACCCTTGGGCCGGTGGCTATTATCCAGTTGGGTATAGCTTTGAACAGTCCAATGAAATGATGGCGAGCAGGCCCGAGGAATTCAAGAAGGCCGTACAGGTTTCACTGAAAAGGCACGTCGATGCGATCAATAAGCTGACAGACAAAGGGATGTATTTCTTTGATTACGGTAACGCATTCCTACTTGAATCCGGCCGAGCAGGTGCCGATATCATGAACGAGAACGGAACCTTTAGGTATCCTTCATATGTTCAGGACATCATGGGCCCTCTCTGTTTTGACTATGGTTTTGGGCCTTTTAGATGGGTCTGTTCTTCTTCCGATCCAAAAGACCTCGATATAACGGACAAGATTGCCGGTGATGTGCTTGAAGCGATGTACAACGAAGCGCCCTCAGAGATCAAACAACAGATAGCCGATAACCTACTTTGGATCAGGGAGGCGAAACAGAACAAGCTCGTTGTTGGCTCACAGGCACGTATCTTATACGCAGATGCCGAAGGCCGAATGAAGATTGCAGAGGCGTTTAATGATGCCGTCAAGCAAGGGATAATCTCGGCTCCCGTCATTATTGGGCGCGATCATCACGATGTATCCGGTACTGATTCGCCTTATAGAGAAACGTCGAACATCTATGACGGCTCACAATTTACCGCGGACATGGCGATTCACAACGTGATTGGTGATTCATTCCGTGGCGCAACCTGGGTAAGTATCCACAACGGCGGCGGTGTTGGCTGGGGCGAAGTAACCAATGGTGGCTTTGGTATGATGCTTGACGGGTCAGCAGATTGCGACCGAAGAGTAAAGTCGATGCTCCACTGGGATGTAAATAACGGTATATCACGAAGAAGCTGGGCGAGAAACGATGGCGCTATTTTTGCGATTAAAAGAGCAATGGCCGCCGAGCCTAGGTTAACCGTAACGATCCCAACGGTTGCCGATGATTCCTTACTCGATAGCGTCATAAAATAAGGTTTCTTGGCCACTTGTGAAAACCCTTATCATTCCCGTCCTTCCGCTATTCCAGTGGGAACGGGAACTTGAGGGTTTTACCTTTTTAGGTAATCCCAAATCCCTCGTTATTTCCATGAAAATGGGAGTCTTGATGATATCAGCTACCCTCTTTTTGTTGGGGGGCATAGGTGTTGGTATTATTAAACGAAGGGTATGGAAAACTCGGTTTGGTCGCAAAGAGAATTGATTGAGCCTTAATTAAAGGCTATCAGCATTTTTTCAATAAACAGATATCCTATCCCTTGTAACAACTGAGTCTCACTAAGTTCACCAAATCGAATACTGGATTTCTGCTCTTTAACTGAAATGACGTTCCCTTCAAATGGATTATAGTGCGCCTGATCTTTAATAACACTTAACCAGTGATCTCCTAGCCTGCAGGCTTCACCATAAATAACGATATCATTGACACTCATCGTCACTAAGAAATTGTAAATACTGATACCCAATGTACTCGCGGCCTTGTTACAGAATCGACATACCAATGGGTCATTTTGCAAATATAGTTGGGCACATTGCTCAAATTCAAATTCATCGAGATAATACTGCTCATAGAAAAGTCGATTTTTAGTCTGCTTTCGAATGTCCGCTAACATCGCTTTTGTCGATGCCACCGTTTCGAGGCAACCGTATCGACCGCAGCCACACTTTTTTCCATCTTGGTCGATGATTGAGTGGCCTATCTGCCCGCTTCCGTATAGCACACCTCTAAATATCTGATCATCAATTAGAAATGAAGAACCGATACCGTAGTCGACATTAATAACGCAAAAGTCACGAGCATGATCAGGGTTTATCCATTTTTCAGCAAGTGCGAGCATCACACAGTCGTTATCCACGGTAACGTCTGTATCCAGTTGCTCTTCTAGGATGTATTTAAAATCAATGGGTGTATTCCATGGCGCTTGGGGCATAAACATAGAAGTGCCAGCATGGATATCAACTTGTCCATGCAAAGAGAGGGCAATCTTGAGTTTTCCTACATTCGCTTCTTTTACACAACGTCGATAAACGTCAATAACGGACTGGACTAATTCTTCTGGAACCGCTGGCGAAACATCCCTTTCACAACGGTCTAGGATAAGCTCCATTTTGCCATTCACAACCAACGCCGAAATGGTTGTGGGCGTTACATGTAGGCAAATAATTGGGCTCGATTTATGCGATATTTGATACACCCCACTCGAGTTGCCTCTTCCGGTATGTTTGGTTTGAACGTGTTCTACCCAACCCTTCTCCTCAAGAAAAAGAAGGATCTTGCTGATCGCAGGAATACTGAGCTCTAATAAATGAGATAGGCGAGACTTACTTAACTGTTTATATTGAAAAAGGAGTCTAATAATCAGCTTCGAATTGAAAATCCTGACCGACTGATTGTTCATGCCTTTGAGCATTATAGACTCCCTCTTAATATTGAATAAAGCTACCCTTTTTCCGCTAACCGCTGACGATACTGGTCTGCACCAACCGCAAGAAGTAGGATACCACCCCGGACTAGATACTGGTAAAAGGAATCGATATTAAGTAGGTTCAGAGCATTCTCTACCGTACCCATAATCAACACCCCGACAGCAACGCCAATAATACTCGCCTTACCACCATTTAATGATACGCCACCGAGCACACAGGCTGAAATGACACTGAGTTCGAAGCCTAACGATGCATTCGGTTGTCCACTGGTGATACGGGAAGCCAGTATGACCCCTGCAATAGCGCATATTGCACCCTGCAGAGCGAAATTGGTGATTCTCACTTTATCGACATCGACACCCGCCAGTTTTGCAGCGTCGGCATTACCACCAACCGCCAAAGCATTTCGTCCATAAGCTGTATTCTTAAGCAAGAAGCCAAACACGACAAAACAGAGAATGGTAATCACAATTGGGGTCGGCATCCCTAAGATAGTCGACTGTCCTAACATGAAGAAGTCCATGTTTACTACACCGACAGCATTACCTCCCGAAATAATATAGGCACCGCCTCGTACAATTTCCATCATAGCCAAGGTGGCAATAAGCGCATTTACGCGTACTTTAGTAACAAAAATTCCGTTCATAAGACCAATAAAAATACCGGCTATCAATGCCCCAATAATACCCAATACAAAGCTGTCTGTTGCATTGACAATTAATGCCGCAAGCACGCCGTAGAAAGCCACTTGAGATCCCACCGACAAATCAAAGTCTTTCGATGCGAGGCAGAACATCATCGTACAAGCTACCATTCCTATCTGTGATATTGAAAGGCCAAGCCCCACCATATTTCTTAGCGAAAAGAAATAAGGGACAAATATCGCTAACGAAATAAATAACAATATATAGACAACAATGATGTTGAAATTTTCACTGCTACGAATCAACGACCATGTTGTGGCACTTCTACTCATGGGTAGTTCTATTTCAGTGGTCTTATTAACATCTGTGGTGCTATTAACAGTCGTCATATTGTCATCTCCTGTTCTGGGAAAGCTTTAGAAAGAATGCTCTCTTCTTGATATTCTTCACGCGTAAATTGAGCCGATATTTGATTTTCCCGCATGACATACAAACGGTCGGTGATGCCCATTACTTCAGGTAGTTCACTCGAAATTACGATAATTGAGATCCCCTTATTCGCTAGCTCATACAAGACGTTATAGATTTGATTTTTGGCAGAAACGTCAATGCCCCGAGTGGGCTCATCCACAATAAGTACATTCATACGAGGTTCAGATAACCAACGAGCTAGAATTACTTTTTGTTGATTTCCCCCAGAAAGGAATTGGATCTCTTTTTCAAGGGAAGGGGTTTTAATATCTAGCCGATCGACGAAGTGTTTGGCTTGCTCCATCTCCTTGCCTAGATTTAATATCCCACCAAGCTTCCAGAAGTTACGACGGCTACTGATGGTAATATTTTCCCAAACCGATCGAAAAGTAATATTTCCTTCTTTTTTTCGGTCCTCCGAGCAATACAAAATACCATTTTCAATAGCCCGTTTAGGTGTCAACGTCGGAAGTGTTTTGTTATCTAAAGAGGCATCGATATGCTGACTGGATAACGCACCAATAATGGATTTCATCAACTCGGTTCGACCAGAACCAACCAGCCCGAAAAAACCAAGAATTTCACTGTTTCGTACTGAAAATTGAACGTTGTTAGGGAACAACTTACTTTGAATACTATTGAGAGAAAAGCAGGTCTCACCAAGGTCACGGGGAGAATAGGCATACATATCGCCAAGGTTTCGACCTATCATTTTTTCTATAATTGTCTGGCGGTCAATCTGGGTTAAATCATCATATGAAATAACATGTTGTCCATCTTTCATCACAGTACATGAGCTACAAAGGTCAAATATTTCCGCCATTCGGTGAGAAATATAAATCAGTATTTTTCCCTGTTCTTGTAGCTGACGAACCACTCTAAAAAGCACCTCTGTTTCTGCGGCTGAGAGGCTACTTGTTGGTTCATCTAAAGCAATGATATTGGCATTCAATATCATTGCTTTAGCAATCTCAACCATCTGTTGTTGACCCATTGAAAGCTTGCTGACTTTATCGGTCGGTAAGAAGCTCAGGCCAAGTTTCTTCAACTGAACGTCGGCAAGTTGGTTCATTTTTTTCCAGTCGATTTTTCCTTTATTTGTCGGGAGTCGACCTAAAAATATATTTTCTGCTACTGTCTGTTCAGGAACCAATTGGAGCTCTTGGTGAATAATCGCGATGCCATTTTTTATCGCTTCACTAGGTGATCGGAAATGAACCGGTTTACCGTTAACGACAACCTGACCGGAACTTGCTGGATGAATGCCGCCAAGCACTTTCATTAAGGTGCTTTTGCCTGCACCGTTAGCACCTATAAGACCGTGAATCTCTCCATGGCCAATAGAAAAGCTGATAGAGTCGAGTGCTTTAACGCCGGGGAAGTTTTTAGATACATCGCGAAATTCGAGTTGATTCTTCATTCGTATAATCCTTGGTGTGTTCGGGGTTACTCACCCCGAATTATCACAATTATAGACCTAACTCTTTACGCACTTCTTCGAAGTTATCTCGTGTAGCCAGATAACCAGAGGTATACACAAGCTTTTCAGGTTCAACACCATTGGCTACCCAGTTATACATATTGAGAGACGTTTGATATCCGTGAGCTTTAGCACTCAAAATAATTGTGCCGTGAAAACCCGTGGCAACCGGCTTACGAAATTCGTTGATCGCTTCTTCCGTACCATTGATACCCAGTCCAATAATATTGTCCGACGAAATACCATTACCCTCTAATGCCCGCACGCCACCAATAACCACTTGATCGTTCATTCCATACACTATCCATTTTTTAAACTCACCTTTTTGCGTAATAAGGCTGTTAGCTGAATTAAACGCTTGCTCGGTGTTATCCAATCGATGAGGGGCTTCAAAAATATTTGCAGCTGGATAGTTGTTTTCGTTCAATACGTCCGTTGCACCTTTCGTGCGCTCATAGGCCGTTGGTAGCTGTTTGTAAGTTAAGGCCATAACAGCAACCTCGTTTTTGTCCCAGCCACGTGAATCAATTTCAGCTAGTAGTGCATCACCCACTTCTCGTCCAATGCTATAAGCAGAAATCCCCATATGAACGACGTCTTCAATCGGATTGCCATTACCATCAATCAGGCGATCATCGACAGACATAAGTTTGAGACCGTTTCGTTTCGCGGCAGCCACAACAGCTGGACCTAGTTTTACGTTTGGTACGCAAACAATGACACCATCTGCTTGTTGTGTGCCAAGGTTATCCAACGCTGACATCAGTTTTTGCCCATCTTGCGCACCAATTTTAATCAGTTCAAAACCTTTTTCTTTTGCCGCTATTTCAGCAAACTTCCATTCATCTTGGAACCAGCCTGCTTCTGGTTGTTTTACAATAAAACCGATCTTCTTCTTCGCTTCTGCGGCGACACCCAAAGAAATAGAACAAAGGGATGTTGTAAGCAATACCGTTCCGATGTTTTTGTAGAGGTTTTTCATAATGTTCCCTATTTTGTTAGACCAATGCGTTGGAATATAAACGCGCCTTATCACGTTAAGGACTCAGCGTTTCGCATTTTGCTTTATGTTTGTAAAGTACCGTTATTATTTAAATTAATGGTAATGCACTACTCTGTATATATTCTGATGTTTAATCACGCTATTAAGTAATCTATGTTTAGTATTAATGGGGTGAATGTTTAAAAAACTTTGTTAACAGTGGTAAAAGTGAATCAATCAAGCTGGTCTTGCTATGCCCCGGCTCCAATTCAAGCAAGGCCGCTTTATCCGGTGTTGATTGCGTGATCCCAGTGTCCAATAACAAACTTTCTCCAAGTGAAGAGAGATATCGAATAAACCGACAATGAACTTGATGATTTTGAATGATATCCCTGTCAAATACATTCAGCTCGGGAAGTGAGACAGCGAAGAAATCCTCGTAAACATCTTGAGATAGATGATCGTTTGCCCAGTTTCTCATCACGGTTAAACGCTTCAGTGCGCGGTCTCGTTCTCCTAACTTAGCAAGAGCCAGTGCTTGGAAGAACAGGTAATCAGCGGGTTGGTCATTGTAATAGCGACTTTCCGTTAACTCACTAGAACCAAGCGTCGCCTTTTGCCAATACTGTTGTGCCTCTTCAGCATTACCACGTACTTCAGCTATGCAACCGAGCATGAAATAGATGTCGTTGTCGCTTTGCCCAACAAGACGTCCTTCGCTTAAATTGTCTGGATAGGTTAGAGATTTAACCAACTGCTGCTTTGCGTTGGCGTACTTTCCGTCCATAACGAATTGTTCCGTTAGGCGTAATAATGCATTGATATATTGTCCTGTGATTCGACCTTCACCACCTTCCCAGGGATGGAATACTTTGCTTTCTAGCACGTCTAGTGCTCTGGCTTGATTTCCAGAAATATTAAGCAGTGCTATCCACTCGGCACTTAAGTCATCCCGCTTTAGCACGATGTTCTGGTGCTTATTCAGCATGTCGAGTCTGTCTTCAGGTGAGCGCCCTATCAGCTTGCGTAAATGGTCTAGTTCAAAGAGCACTCTGGCATCTTGAGAATCAAGCTCCCACGCATAAGACATATGGCAGAGCGCACGTTCTAAGTCCTGTTTTTTGTTTGCATAGTAAACAGATAAATTACGGTGACATTCTTTAAAATCAGGCCTAATAGTTAACGCATTCTTCCAAAGTAGCACCGCTTTTTCGTAAGACTTTTTGGCATAATAGAAACACCCTAATTGATAATCAACAAAAGGATTTCCAGCTAATTTTGTCAGCGCATGCCACTCTATTTGTGTGTTAGGGAAGAGTACGTTTTGGCTAAACTCTTGTTCGGCTTTGGTCAATAAACTCTCGTCCATTTCGTCGTCTAATGCTGTTTTAATGAGCAATGAATTGGCGCCGTTGGCGTCTATTAGATCAATCGCTCTGATAGCACACTCCATTAAGCCAAGTGATTGATATAAGCCACTAACGTGGATGGCATTAGCTTGTCTTTTTTGGCACAGATTCGAGAATATTTGCTTCGATTCATCCGACTTTGTGATTCGATATCTCTCAAAAAACAAAGCATAGCCAAGTGGAAACTGTTGAATTGCCGTATCATTGAAGCGCCTAGCCTCATCGGTTTTATCCAATTTATCTAGAATCACTACCTTGATAAAAGCCGCATGATAACTGGTGCGATTAAGCTCTAGTGAGCGATTTATTTCTTCAAGTGCATCGGTGTATCTGTGCTGAATAAATGATAGGCGACTCGCCCCCATAAAACCGATATCACCACAGTTACCACTCCAAGTGGATTTATAGTAATCCTGATAGGCTAATTCGAGTTGCCCCAGTTTTTCGTGAACACAACCTCGAAGAAAACTGGCGCGACCACAAGCCGGATTTTTATTATATCGATGGGCTCGATCTAGCGCGTTATTTAATAGTACTAACGCATTATTGTAGTCACACCGCTCGTACTCCCTATTTGCCAACGCAAGGTTGCAGCGATAATCCAGTGGATCTCGGCGCAGAGCTTCTTGGTAATAATCGTCTGATTGACCACTAGCGTGATGATACTGTTCTAAATGTTGACCTATCAAATAAAGCTCTTCAATCGATGATACGTTTTGCGGTGCCAAAGGGGGTTGCGCGGGTTCAGGGATAGCTTCTTCAGCCGCATCAAGCTCTGTGTACGAAAGTACTTTTTGACCGTTTTGGGTGGTGACAACGATCGTTAACTTTTCATTGCTTGAGTATTCGATGGTTTCCAGATGTACCTGACAAGGTTCAAAAGAGAATGTCTCGTCAACGAGAATGGTATTGTTGGACTTAATGACGACTGAACAATTCTCTATTTTGGATATTGCATAGATACCCCATTCTATTTCTCTTTCTTCTCTATGTAGTTTCAACGCGAGATCTGTATTGGCTTGATGTACCGACCCTAATTGGCTGTATGGCAGGAAGTTCTGCACGAAGACTTTCTCTTCATTTGAGTCGATCCATGTAAAATCTGGTTGGTTATCGGTAAAGACACCTGTCATTAGTTCGATATACGGACCACAGGTATCTGTGAGGTTTTTGTCCCACGCTAACCCAAAATCACAGTTTCCCCATGTCCACTGTTTTTTTCCTGGAGAAATATGATGATTGGCGATGTGGAGTAGTCCTCCAGCCTCATTGTGGCTATAGGCTCCAACAAAATCGTAATCAGAACCCGCCGCCATATAAGACGTAGGGACAGGTAGGTTGTTATACCGAGAGATATCCGTCCCAGGGGAATAATCAACTTTGTAATACGTGCCTTTTGCTATCGGGAACTCGCTCACGTCTCTTTTTCCGTGGTCGTAAACCGCGGTTACGTCTGGTGGGAATATACTCTGATGATCCTCTCCACCTTTAACGGCAGGATTAGACCACCAAAGAAACTGGCGTGGTGTTGGATTTCCGTTATAGACCTTACCGGTTATCTCTATGAGCGCTTTGTTTGGGTAAAGTTTAAAGCCTGCACTGATTTGCAGACCATACATATGCTCGACTTCCCCTAGCCAAACCTCTGCACTACCATCATCGTGAGTTCGAATATTTACATCCACTGGCATATAGGTGGTTGGCCTGTGATGCTGAGGCCAATTAAACTCTATTCCTCCTGAAACCCAAGGCCCTATCAAGCCGACTAATGCAGGCTTAATAACATCGTTACAGTAAACAAAATCTCTGCCGCGAACCTTGTCGTAAGCCTTATGAATTCGACCCCCTAGTTCTGGCAGCAACATGACCTTGATATAGTCATTTTCTAGAAAAATTGCGTTGTATTCTTTGTTTATCAATTCATCATTGATTGAGTCAATCACCCCATATGGGTACACCGCACCTGAAGAGCCTTGATACACTCTTTTTTCCAAAAACAAGGGGTTGGTATCAACTGCACCAGTAGGATATGTCGGCAACATTACTGTTTCTGACCATACCCTCGCTTTATTTTCCATACATACACCTCAAAGCAGAATCTTTTTATTTTTAATCTGATGTAGGGAATTCTATTCTGTCGTTGGAGCAAGTAATTGCTAATACCTCACGCTGTTTATTAATCTTAGTTAAGTATAAATGCGCTAGAACTGAAAAAATCGATGTCACTAAAACTAAAGGGGCGCTTTGAATCAATTATGAAATTACACCATATTGATAAAAAAATGATTTAAAAAGATATTTATCAAGACAATGGAAGTAGGAAAGGAATTGAAGGTAAGACGAATTAGGTTGAGAAACGAATAGTAGTTAATCTAGGTGTTACTTTTTACTCTACATAGATCACGAGAACAGTGAACAAAAGCGTCGTCATCAACATACGCTTTTGAGAAATACGCTCCGAAAAAAGAACAAAACTAAGCCAGCGATGCGCGCTTCGTTCATTTAATACCAACAAACTACATTTGTTATTTCTCTCATCTTTGACCTTCTTTTACAGGCGAACCTATAATGCATCACCACCAGCGGCGTTCCATGTTTTGGTAAAACCATTTGCCCAAAACTTAACCGGGTAACGGCGATTGTCATATTCAACCTTCACAGGAATCTCAACCCATCTTCTTTTTTTGAATTCTGAAACGACAAAATCTAGCCCATTTTGAGTCATTGGTGTGATAGCGATAGTGTTTATGCTCCCCCCCTCTATACACATTTTACGGAACTTAACATTCTGATTATTAACGGAATAAACGGCACTGATTGGATCTGCATCAACATTACAACTCTCAGCCCATAAGAAAACCATGCTGAGCCCTGTTTTATCATTTCTAATTATCTTTGCCATAAAATTGGTCATTTGATTTGAGAGCTCTTCATAATAAAAATTGCTCTTAACCTTGATCTCTTTCGCGTGACGAGCAGACAGTACTATCCCTTGTTCCATTTGCTCATAACTAAATTTCGGAAATTCGCTAATACCCATCTGATACACCGAGTCTGCCATTTCACGCGTAAATTTGATCGTACTATCACCATTATCAATGTAGTTGTTTACGTTTTCTAACACCGCGGCCAACATATCCAATGTATATTCGTAACTCGCGATGTCTGAAGACGGGTAGTTATAAAATGTCGTCTCCGCTAGCGCGACAGATTTTAACGAGTGAGAGCGTTCAGAATGATGAATTGGTCGCAGAAAATTCTCATAAGTGACCGAATTTTTGGCAGAGATTGATTCGACTTTTTTCGTTTTGTCGGCAGCTTCAGAACAGGTGAGATCTTGTGGTTTTGAATTCACTGAGGTACAGGCTAACATTCCGATCAAACATATTGCTCGTTTCATCTTTTTCTCTCCATGAGAAGCTATGCCTAAGCTTCTATTTCGCTCATTAAGTGAATTAATTGTATGTTTGATCATCACTCCAAACTATGATTTAAAGTAATTCTGCGCATAGTAGCGAAAAGAAAACCGAAAGAGGTTCATGATGCAAGTTTCTGACATCCTATATGGGTTCTACTTCGACAATAGTGGCTTGACGAAGAGAATTAAAAATACTGCTGAACTAGATGCTTATAGGTCGCACTGGCTTCATTTTGATTACACGCTTCCTTCCACGACTCTATGGTTGAGAAATCACAGTAAACTTAACCCTACCGTCATTGATGCTCTATTAAATGAGGAGACTCGCCCTAGAGCAACGAGCCTCGATGGCGGGTTATTGATTTCATTAAGAGGGGTCAACTTAGCGGCTGGTAGTGATCCCGAAGATATGGTTTCTATCCGTTTGTGGGTCACAAATGACAAAGTAATCAGTACAAGATGTCGAAAACTACTTTCGACGCTAGATATTGCAAATGATTTCAACCAGGGAAATGGGCCAAGTTCACCATCTCGTTTTGTCATAGAGTTAACTGAAAAATTGATTTCAAGAATGAGTGACACAATCAACGACATTGAGGAAAAGATAGCCAATATTGAAGAAGCTATTCTCACGTCAACTAATTATAGTCTGCGTAATGAACTTTCGATTTTACGCCGACAGATCATCTCGTTAAGACGTTACTTGTCGCCACAAAAAGAAGCTATGATTCAGTTATTAAGTGACAAAATTACTCTATTTTCTAATGAAGATAAAATTCAACTACGTGAAACGTTAGATCACTTAGTTCGCTACATAGAAGATTTGGACTCGATTAAAGACCGCGCTACTGTTAGCCAAGAAGAGCTCAGTAATCGTCTCGCCGAACAGATGAACAATCGCATGTATGTTCTTTCGATTGTTGCCGCTATTTTCTTGCCTCTCGGTTTTCTTACTGGATTATTTGGGGTCAATGTAGGCGGAATTCCCGGCGCCGAAAGCAGCGATTCTTTTGCCATATTTAATTTGTTGCTTATTGGTGTCGTCATTATTCAGGTTTGGATATTCAAGAAAAAGAACTGGTTCTAGTCATCGTTACTGACAAGTCATTTATACGTATCATCACGTCCCCCACTTCATCAATTAACGCTTCATATAACAAAGTGGGGGTGACGAACAAGGTAATAGATTTCTTGTTCTATATCTTATTCACCCCTGAATATTTCACACCCGACAATTGCGCCATCTCTTTCTTCCAAGTCGCCAGATCGTTTTTGTTAAACTTGTTTAGCGCATCATGCCCACAAGCTCTAGACATCACCTGCATCAACTCGACCGAAGCTTCAAAGAAGTTCTTCAACTGCACCGACGCTTTGCTAACATTCAACCTTTGGCGTAGATCGGCCTTTTGAGTCGCAATGCCAGCAGGACAATTGTTGGTATTACACATCCGAGCCGCAACACAACCAATGGATTGCATAGCGCTATTGGATATCGCCACCCCGTCTGCCCCTAATGCCATTGCCTTCACAAAATCCATTGGAACACGGAGTCCGCCTGTGACTATCAAGGTCACTTCTCCACTCACACCTTGTTTATCTAGATAAGCTCTCGCACGTGCTAAAGCCGGAATGGTTGGCACGCTGATATGATCCCTAAACATCTCTGGTGCCGCGCCCGTACCTCCACCACGCCCATCAAGGATGAGATAATCTGCACTGGCATCTAGCGCAAATTGAATATCGCTTTCAATATGATTAGCGCTGAGTTTAAAGCCAATTGGAATACCACCAGTCACCTCACGAACTCTGTCCGCAAACCTTTTAAAATCTTCTGTGGTATGAAGATTCTTAAAGGTCGGCGGCGATATGGCAGCAGTCCCCGCTTCTATTCCCCTAACTTCGGCGATTTTCCCGATATTTTTATTGCCCGGTAAGTGACCACCTGTCCCTGTCTTCGCACCTTGACCGCCTTTAAAATGGAACGCCTGTACATTGACTAACTTAGATTCATCATAACCAAACCCAGCGCTTGCGAACTCATAAAAATAACGTGAGTTTGCGGCTTGTTCTTCCGGCAACATTCCTCCCTCTCCCGAGCATATTCCCGTTCCGGCCAACTCGGCTCCGGTCGCTAGTGAAACCTTTGCTTCTTCCGACAGAGCACCAAAGCTCATATCTGACACAAACAGCGGAATATTCAGTGTCAGTGGCTTTTTGGCGTTTGGACCGATAACCAATTGAGTGCTCACTGGAACGTCTTCTAGCAACGGTTTGGTCGCCATCTGTGCAACCATAATCTGTAGGTCATCCCAATGAGGGAGTTCATTCCTTGGTACACCCATCGACGTCATGGGACCGTGATGTCCCATTTTGGAGAGGCCTTCTCGTGCTAACTGATGGATAAATTCGACCGTCGGTTCTTCTTTGGTGGCCGCAGCAACCGGCATACTTCCCGCCGCCTGTATCTGAACACCGGGTCCTTCCTGCCCAACCTGTTCATTAGAGAACTGTTTATGAGACCCATCACAATAAGGCGGATTAGCGGTGTGTTTACAGCGACAAAGATAGGCTCCGCCACTCTCTTTCGCAATGAAGCTTTTAGGCTTAAAACCTGACCCTGCATGGGAACCATCACAATAAGGCTGATTCCCTGAGCGACCACAGGTGCAAAAATAGTACTCTTGATCTTTCGTCAATTCGACGTTGATAGGTTTGTTGTTTTCGACAATTGGGTTGCTCATATTCTATCCTTATAATTGTTATATCCGCCTTTCGTGGCTTATCTATAAGGTTAGTAGAATAAGAAACTCAATGTATGTTAATTAGCTGTATACAGTCACAAAGATCAGAGAATGATGAGCATATTTAGCGTGTATTCCTGACAACCTCAAATTATCCCCCTTCCCAACCCTTAACGAGATCTCAGTTCACTATACGATACTCGTATCACCCACGCGACGCTGGCCTCTTTCGCTGCCCATCAACCACACGGTTCACTAGAAAACACTATTGCGGCAGAGATGTTAGAGTCAGGTGTCGATGTAATGCTTTCAGGCGGCATACGCCATTGGCTGCCAAAAGAAGTGAATGACAAAGGAAAAGTCTATGACGATTTTGTCGAGATGGCTGACGGCGCTGTGAAAATAAAACCTAAACGTAAAGACAATAAAAACCTAATAACTGATGCACAGGAAGCCGGCTACCAAATCGCGTTGACCAAAGACCAGTTAGCCGCAACCACTAGCGATAGTAATTTACTTGGGCTGTTCGCCTACTCAGGTATGTATAACGGCATTCGCTATCCCGCGACGAAAGATAACCCTAAACGTACCCAACTAACGTTGACGATGGAATAACGGGGACACTCACCTTAAAGTTCAGGAGTCATAAAGTGTATGTCCCTTCAAAATATAAAGTGTATGTCCCTTCAAAATAATCTTATCATCTCAACTATCGACGTTCGTCACTTGATTATTTACTCATCGGACTGCCGTGCCTCCAATAAATAAGTACAACTAAATTGTCTTATAAACAAAACAGATTTTAGCGTATTGCTATTTGATCACCTACGCTTTACTGATTCACTTCGAGTGGGCAAGCTAATTATAGATAGATGGCAGGATGCCATTTCGAGAGTATATAGAGGTCACCTGATGAATATTCAACGCTGCCATTTCACAATAAAAAAACATCTTTTTTCAGGCTACGCGAAGTTAATGAAACCCATTACCCACCGTCTTTCTTTTCCAACACCAATCATTATCGCAAACCACTCTGCGGTGACGAATATGGTTGAGAAATTGCAATTAAAAGGCATTCAACGTCCAGTCGTGATTACCGATAAAGTGTTTCGTACGCTGCCTGCTTTTCAGATCATATTGGATGCTTTAAATGCGGCTTCAATTAATTACGCGATATTTGATGGTGTCGTTCCTGACCCTGATTTTGTTATCATTAGTAAAGGCATTAAAGCATGCAAGAGACACAACTTTGACGCCATAATTGCGATTGGCGGAGGGTCGTCTATCGATGCAGCTAAAGTCATTAATACCTGCGCATTGAATAACACTCTGCCAAGAAAAACGGTTGGCCTATTTAAAATTAGGCGTAAAGGCGCGTATTTTGTCGCCATACCTACAACCGCAGGAACGGGATCAGAAACCACGATTGTTTCTGTTATCACAGATGAAATTGATCATCAGAAGAAACAAATCATCAGTATGAAGATTGTTCCCGACCTTGCAGTGCTAGACCCCAGGTTGATGGTTGGCTTACCGCCTGCAATTACCGCGACAACGGGAATCGATGCGCTCACTCATGCAATGGAATCCTATTTAAGTCTGTTTTCAACACCGGAATTAGACAACATAAATCTAGACACGATTCGGGATATCTTTGCCTACCTACCTCAATGTTATGGAGAAGGAGCCACATCATTAGAGAGTCGTTTAAAGATGGCTCAAGCCTCTCATAATGCAGGCATAACGTTTACTCAAACTAGTGTTGGTTGGGTCCATGGTATTGCACATCAACTCGGTGCATTCTATAAGATGCCTCACGGGCTTGCCAACGCGTTAGTGCTTCCACATGTGTTGAAGTTTTATGTCCCCACTGCGACGAAAAGAATGGCCGAGATGGCCGAGGCAATTGCTATCACCGAGGGCTGTGACTTGGATAAGGCAAATAAGTTAGTGGACCGCGTTACGGCGCTTTGTGAAACGCTTAATATTAGAGTTGAACCCAATATGATTCAACAATCAGACATAAAAACAATGAGTGCGAATATTATAAAAGAGGTGTACATCAGTCCATATCCAGTGCCACGTTACTTTAGTTCACAATATGAGCTTGAAACCTTCATCTATACTATCTTTAAATAAAATAATACCTGAAACTTTCTCCTTTCAAAAAAGCGTGTAATGCGACACCTATATGGTCGTATTCAAAATGAATTTGGCGCCACCATATTGGCTATGTTGTACGGTTAATGTCCCATCTAGTTTTCTTGCTGCATTTTTGGCTATCGCCAACCCTAACCCCAAGCCGTCAGTTTTACAATTTCGGCTTTTATCCAAACGGGCAAAGGAAATAAATGCAGGGCTCTCCTGTAAACATGAGCCCTACATTGATATAAAATGAACAAAAGATCGAATACGAACCAAGTTTCGGCTATTCGATTAGCTACACCTTAAAGCTATTTAGTAAGACGTCTTGGTCGTTTACATTTTTTATTTGGGTTTTCATTGCCAAATTGGCATTACCCGCAGCCTCGGCAACTTGCTCAGACAAAGATTTTATATTTAAAGTATTCGCATTCACCTCTTCTGATACCAAACTTTGTTCTTCAGCTGCTGATGCAATCTGAGTATTCATATCACTGATAGTTAGAATGAGTGCCTGAATATCACCTAGGGCCGAATTTGCACCTGTCGCTTGTTTAACCGCTTGATCCGCTTCAAGTTGACTTTCATTCATTGCTTTAGAAACGGACTGAGCACCGCTTTGCAACTGTTCTATCATGCTCTTTATTTCAGTTGTCGATTTCTGTGTTTTTTGAGCCAAATTTCTAACTTCATCAGCTACCACAGCAAAACCTCGACCCGAATCTCCAGCACGCGCAGCTTCAATAGCGGCATTCAAAGCCAATAAGTTTGTTTGGTCTGCAATATCATTGATAACTTTTAGAATAGACTCAATGTTATTAGACGCAATGGTGAGTGCTTTTACTTCTTCAACGGCATACTCAATTTTACTCGACAGATTTTCAATGGTGTTTGCAGTATCACTCACCATATCTGACCCGTTACTGGTTGCTTGCTCTGCCTCTTTAACCGATGTCGCCGCTTGATTAGCATTGTTGGCGACTTCTGTAGAAGTGACCGACATTTCATGCATAGCGGTGGCGAGTTGCTCTAACTCTTTTAACTGCGTCCCCATTGCTTGTGCCGATTGTTTGGCACCTTCGGCTGTCATCTCTGTACCTTCTTTAATACTGGTACCGAGAGTCTTTGATTGTTTTAGTTGATCCTGAAGTTTACTAACAAAGGTATTAAAACTTTTCGCTAATAGAGAAAACTCTTCGTCGGTGTTGGTATCTAGACGTTGAGTTAGATCTCCGTGCCCTGTAGCAATACCGTGAATAGCATCATTAAAATTTGCCAGAGGGCGCAGTAAATAACGAATCCAGTAAGTCAAAGCAAAAATACTGAGTACCAGCGCGATGAAGCTAAATAAGATAGATTTATTTCGCAGACTATTGAGTGCAAAATAAGCCAGTTCTTCATCTACAACCGCGCCAACATACCAGTTTTCTCCGGGTATTGGCATAAACGTAACCTGAAGGTTTTTACCTGCCAGTTCTATTTCTTGTGCACCATCTCGAATATTAATATTCGGCAAGTATTCGGAAATATTGACGCCATTAAATTTGTTATTTGGATGAGCAATAGTGCTGCCCGACTCAGTCACAATAAAAATATAACCCGCATCAAATGTATTAAATTGATTCACCGCTTCCGATAGATTAGTCAACGAGACATCAAAAAACATGCTCCCTATATAGCGTCCTTTTTGATGCAGAGGGCTACCTATAGATACGTTTATTTCATTGGTTGAGTCATTCAAATAAGGTTGGGTTAAGATAATCTTCTGCGCCTGCTTGGACTGCTGGTACCATGGGCGAGTTCTAGGATCGAAATCGTCTCCGGCTTCCCAAGTGTCGACATTTTCGAGCATCTTTCCATTTGATTCGTACCCAACACCTGCGGCAAGAAAAGATGTCTTAACCTGTGCGCTTTCAACCACTTTCTGTGCATGCTGGTAATCTTCTGCAGAAAACTCAACAAATTCGCTCACCGCTTTTGCGACATTCTTCTGAGCCTGTAACTCAGAGAAGGTGTAATTTTTTACACTACTCAACATCTCTTTAATATTTCTATCGATCTGAGACCCAATATGGCTCTTAACTGTATATAACTGCTGTATCGTTAAAAACGAAACAGACACAAACAGCATTAAAGATGATGCCGCCACAATTTTGTAGTTAAACTTCATGATTCTAAATCCAATTTTAATTGATATGCAATAATGCGCAGTGAGTAGTATGTAATAAGCATATTAATTTGAATAGTGGCATATTTCTGCTACATATCTCACCGAATTATATAAATAATGGATATATCGATTTGTTTGGTTAACAAACGTACATATAACTGTGATGAATTGCATATCGCCGCGAGATGATTTTATTGATTAGGTTAAGTAATGGTGTTGAGGGTTGTTAATTTCGTTATAAAGCAAAATGGCCCGGTCAATGTTTTGAAGCTCTATTTCTTTAGCCCAATTTCATTCTAAAGCTATCTTTATAGTGTCGAGATAGATTCAAGCGCTTACCGTTTTTAAGTTTGATCTCTGCATCACCACTTGGTTGAGGCGTGATCGACTCTACTTCGTCTAGGTTGATTCCGTATGAACGATGTATTCTACAAAAACCTCTATCTGATATTTGTTCTATTAGGCCACCTAGCGTGGCACGAATAGGGTAGACCCGCTCTTTTATGTGCAAATTGACGTAGTTTCCGGATGACTCTAACCACTCAATATCATCAATCTTAACTATAAATTCCTTTCCAAGCTTTCGAATTAACAGTCTATCTATAGATTGCTGAACTGGTTCATCTTCACCTTCATCAACCAATTTGGCCTCGCCAATCATTCGACTGATCACGAAATTGAAACTGTAGCTATACAATACAAAAAACACGTAGAGCCACGCATCTTTCCGATATTCATAAAATAACTCCAAGGAGATATCACCAAATTGATAGTGTATTCCTTGAGTATAAAAGATGATTTTTCGTATCAGCACCATCAACGACACGTGGATCAACGAAAATAGAATTGACCCTATAAAGTGCCAAATTAGATTTTTTTTGTAAAACAGCCAAGTTAACGGAAATTTATTTAACAAGATGGCGATCAGTGGCAATGCCAACATGAAACCAACAGCACTGGAATACTCCGAAAGAAAAGGAGACCAAAACGGAAAAGATAGCTCACCACCACTCCGGAGCGCTTCCATGATAATCGACGTGGCATTGATGGTGTTATTGATGATTATGTAGAACGAAAAAAACAGAAATATGAATAATTGGGGACGCTTCTCTATTGTTTTTAAAAGCATCATTTCACACCTTTCTTTTTTGAAGTCGGCTCTTGATGATTTTTCATCCCATTATACCGCGTCTCGACCCTAACCATTGTCGTTTCAGCCTTCTTGGATGTTTCGTTGACCCAATTGAAGCTACTATTTGTCACAAGATATTAACACAAAGTTTGCAAGAATTTACGCGGTTAAGGAAATTATAATGTCGGATGGAATACATACCAGTACAACGAGTCAACGACTCTACTTTCTCGATTGGGTTCGGGTGTTAGCCTTTGCTTTTCTCATTTTTTATCATACAGCCATGATGTTTGTGGACTGGAGTTTTCATATTGAGAGTGGTTATAACAGCGTCTCGCTAAAATCTATTATGCTACTCACTTCAACCTGGCGTCTCGATATACTGTTTATCGTGTCCGGCGTCGCAATGAGTTATATGATCGCCAAGATGCCACTGAAATCGTTTACTTGGCAACGCGTCATTAAACTCTACCTTCCGTTGCTGTTCGCCGTCGCGGTGGTCGTTGCGCCACAATCTTATTATGAAGCAATCCAAAAAGGAGTGTTTGAAGGTTCATTCTGGCAGTTCTGGTCTACATTTTACTTTACGTTTACTTGGGATGAGCGAATGGAGGCCCCCTTTCCAACCTACAACCATATGTGGTACGTACTCTATCTATTTCACTACACCCTTGTCCTTCTCCCTCTGATGAAATTTATTAACAGTACTACGGGAAAGGCTTTTCTTGTGACAATTGAACGCTGGTTGTCGCAAAAGAGGCGTATTATTTATATTCCTCTAGTCATTTACTTATCCAACTATCTCTTATTTAACGATCACAAGATAACCCATGCATTTCATAACGACTGGTACGCTCATAGCCTCTTTCTTTTTGCAGTGATAATGGGACTCGTCTTTGTTCGAATGCCACTTATATGGCTATCTTTTGAAGAGAATAGATATCGGACCCTAGCCTTAGGATTAGCAAGCTATGGTGTACTACTGCTGATCTATAATCTCCCCGCCGAAGATTTCATCGTTGAAAAAGGTCTCGCTTGGGATCTGATACGATTAACTGTTAAGTGGTCATGGATCGCACTCATTATCGGTTTCGCAAGAAGGCACCTTAATTTCACTAACAGGGCTTTACGATATTGCAGTCAAGCTGTGTATCCATTTTTCATTCTGCATCAGACGATAATAATCGTGTTTGGCTATTATGTTATTGGCTGGAAGTTATCTGGAGTGACGACATTTCTGGTCATATCCTGTGGCACATTCATCATTTGTGGTTTGCTTTATGAACTTGTTATCAAGCAAACTGATCTTCTAAGGTTTCTTTTCGGAATGAAATCAAAGCAGATAACAGAAACATACACTGCAAAGCTATCATCTAAACCTTTCAATCCCTTTTAATCTACCGCTTGTCCCAGTGTCTAGCATTTTAAGGGGCAAATGAGTGCATGGCGGCAATCTCAGTCGATTTATCTTATTGCTGCTCAAATCTAGTTTTTTCTATGAATTCTGCTGGGTGAGATAAGGTATACTTTCGCTAGACTAAACGATGTTTAAGATACCATGAACACGGATTAATTTTTTGCCACTCTGCTTTAATAAGGAAAGTTATGCCTCACTTCGTTATAGATTGTTCTGAGCACATTCTGAATATTCAGCAAGAAGAACAGATCCTCAAAGAAATTCACACCGCTGCTGTTTCGACCGGTTTATTCAATGAAAACGAAATCAAAGTTCGTGTAAATCCGTTTAAAACTTACCTAGTCGGAAATAAAAAGGATGACTTCATCCACGTCTTTTCGAACATTATGGAAGGTCGTACAACAGAACAAAAAGCGTCACTTTCAAGAGTCATCGTTAAACAACTCGTCTTATTATTTCCTGACGTTTCGAATATTGCGGTTAACATTCGGGAGTTTGAAAAATCGACATACTGTAATAGGGATATGCTTGTTGACGCATCGTTTTGATGTAGTTTTGTCGCGTTACCTTGTATCTGAAACCGATCAACATTGCATAACAAATGGTCAATCAGTAGTATACGAACACAATATTTTACGATTACGCGCTCAATAGCATTGAACGCTATATTTCGGTTAAGCATAGAGTTGGCATTACAGTAATATGGAAGCATTACGTAAAGTATATCAGTACGCTGAACCTAACCTTACTTTAGTCGGGTTGCTCGGTGTCATTGGGTATCCTCTCTATTATCTAGTGTGGGGAACCCTTTTTCCTCAGCAGTACGAAACACTCCCTCTTCGTTTGTTCTGTTCACTCTTGTTTGTGGGCATTGTTTGCCGGAATCATCTTCAATCAAGCTTCCGTCAATATATGCACTTGTACTATCAAGTCGTCATTATTACTTCGCTGCCATTTTTCTTTTTCTATATGTTGTTAATGAATGATTGGTCCCTCGTTTGGGTGATGTCATTTATGTCTGCCATCTTTCTGCATATCTTGTTGGTCCACATTACTTGGCTGCTGTTTCTTCAAACCTTTGTGGGGTTGATATTCGCCACTCTATTTGCGTGGATAAATAAAGGCTACTCTCTGGAAGTAACCATCGATTGGATGCAGTTGTTACCCGTTTTCTTTTTTACCTATCTGTTCGGAAGCCTATGCTTCTATCGTTATCAGGCAGATTATGACTCAAAAGTCTCTATAGCTAAGTCTTTTGGGGCCGGAATTGCACATGAGATGCGAAATCCTCTTAGCAGCCTTTGCTTGTCTATAGATGTTATTCAATCCATATTGCCAAATGCCACTAAGGATAACAAAGAGACGTATCAGCTCAGTAGAAAAGAGATCCTCCGCTTACTTGAAGTCAGCAGTGACGCCATGACGATCATTCATTCAGGGAACGAAACTATCGATTTGCTACTAACATCTATCGACGAGAATCGAGTGTCTCGTTCGACATTTAAGAAGCACCCTGCTCAAGAGGTTGTTGAAAGCGCAATAGAAAGCTTTAGCTATAAGCGCGAGGTAGATAGAGCCGCAGTATCATTGAAGGTTCACAGTGAATTCGAGTTTTTTGGTAGTGACACGTTACTAAAATATGTTGTATATAATCTGCTAAAAAATGCTTTCCATCACCGCAACGACAGCGATTTTACCGTTCACCTTGCACTAAAATCAGAGCAAAAATTGAATACGATTATTGTCACGGACACAGGCTCAGGTATTACACAAAAAGTACTTGAAAACATGTTTAAGGATTTCTATACCACGGGTAAAGCAGGGAATTATGGCCTCGGTTTGCCTTTCTGTAAAAAAGTAATGCGCTCATTTGGTGGGGATATTCAATGCCAATCTGAGCTTGGTAAGTGGACTCAGTTTAGCATGACACTGCCACGAATAGAGTCAAATATCGTAAGAGATATTAAGAGTGAACTGACCAAACTTAAGTCGGTATTATTTATTAGCGAACAAGACCATTTGACATCGACAATGACCAGCGTTGGCCGCGTTATGGGTGTTGAACTCACAACCTTAAATATTGATACTACCTTAGAAAAGATGGAATACGAATTCGAATATGACCTCATCGTCGTTGATGTCGAGAGTGTCACGCTAGGTAATAACCAGCTAGATAAACTCGAGTCTCTCTATTCATTTTCTGAAGCTCAACTTGTTTATTTGTTCCAACAGCGTCCCATCCAACACCTTAGCAAAGCCAGTTTTACCTCTATCTGGATTGATACAGACTCTTGGTTATCGCACCCTAAAGAGACGATTGAGCGTTTACTATTTGACGCTACCTACGTCAATACGGTGACACAAAAATTGCCATCCAGAAACGAAGATAAACGTACAATCATGATTGTGGATGATAATGAGTCCTTACGAAAATTCACTTCAATACTGCTAGAAAAACAGGGGCTTAATGTCATTCAAAAAAACAATGGTTTGCAAGCCATTGAAGCGCTAGAAAAAGAGAATATCGATCTAATTCTTATGGATATTGAGATGCCAGTAATGGATGGGTTAGAGGCATCGCTTCGCATTCGTCAATCCAAAAAAGAGTTTGCCAATATCCCTATTATTGCTCATACAGGGGATAACTCTCCCAGTATGCTCAATAAGATCGATTCATCTTCGATGTCCGGATATATCGTAAAGCCTGCGGATAAAAATCAACTGCTTGATAAAATATCCGATTGGATTTAGTAAAGAGCTTAGCCAGTAACCAAGCTCTTTTCTTAATGTAGCGGCACTGATTTACTCATCGTGTCTTAGCGGTAACGTTACACAAACTCTAGGTTTGGATTTTTGTACGCTTCATGGCAAACCGTTAAAACATGGTCGACGTCTTTGACGGTCAAATCTGCATTGACCGAAAAGCGCATTATGCTTTTGTTCTTTCCCGTCGCGGGGCGACAAAAAATAGCCCCAAACACATCATTCTCTTCTAGGAAATCTCGTACGCGCTCCATGTTGCGTTCTCCGCCACACTCCAAAGATATAATCTGTGACTCGCTACGAATATTAAAACCTATCGCCTTTAATCCCGCTCTTAGCTCATTCGCACGACGGAACAATGTTTGTCTTTTCCCCTCTGCATGTCTAATTATCTCTAGTGTTTTTCTTAACCTCGCCACCTCTTGAGGCAACACCGTAGAGCTAAAAATAGCCGGGTATGAGATAAAAGGTAATGTCTGACTAAGTTTCTTGGGGCCCAAAATAGCGCCTGCGCGGTAAGCAAACGTCTTGGCCAAACTTACCGTAACAAAATCCACTTGGTCTTGAACTCCCAATGCATTTATCAGCCCTGAACCGTTCGGACCATGGGTACCCAACGAATGAGATTCGTCGACGACCAACGCGCAACCGAACTCGTTCGCTATTTCGTAGATAGCTTCAAGTGGTGCAATAGTTCCTATTGTGCTGTAGATCGAATCAACAACAATGACGCCGGCGCCATGTCTCTTAATCTGTTTACGCAGATGCCGGATATTATTGTGCATAAATGGATAAATTGCCCCGCCTGATATTCTCGCGCCTTCCCATAAGGACATGTGGGCAAAAAAATCGATGTAGATCGGCGTTCCCGGAGCACAAATAGTTTGTAACAGACCAAGGTTCGCAGCCCAACCAGATTGGGACAACAAACAGGTTTCCATGCCCACGTACTCTGCAAGCTCATTCTCGAACTCTGGCTTTGATTCTTCATCCTGCAGAAAAACGGCCGACATAACAACATTGTCATCTTGCTCAGATATCGCTCGTTTGTGGGCCGCTTGAATCTCCTTATTGTGAGACAGTGCCAAGTAATCATTACTTTGCATTATCACCGCGTCTGCGGTTGGACGTTTACCCAAAACCAAATGTTTTTGATTCTGATTTGATTCAATTATATCTTCAATATAAAAATCTAGGCGTTCCTCAATAAAGGCAGGAAGTGGTTTCGTTTTATTACTCATAATCAAGTCTCATTGTAATTTAGAAAAACGCCAGCGCTGACATCTATCTATATTCCAGACTTTGAAAAGATAGTCATTACTCAATTTGCATATTTATCGTTGGAGTAGCAAACTCCATATTTAAGGGTTGGGAAGGCAATTGATTTCAGTAGGATGAGCGAGCTCTACAAACGTGTAATTAAGGCATTATTTAGGGTCGTTCGGCTAGTTTGAAGCATTAAACGATGGACACTGAACTTACTATACGACGTTCTTAGATAAGGGTAAGAACACCTACAAAATATCTCTCAGTATCGGTTAACTATTGTCACTATTTTGTTTTCGAAAATCTGAAGGAGTAAGGCCTGTATATTTTTTAAACGTTAAGTTAAAGGTGCTCTTAGCGTTAAAACCGGACTGCATTGCAACGTCTAAAATGTTCTTCTTCGGGTGCTGAAGGAGTTCATTTTTAGCGTATTCAATCCGGAAACTGGCTAAATATTCATAGAAACTCATCCCACAGTATTGGTTAATTGACTGCGAAAGATATTGCGGTTGTATGCTTATTTTTTGGGCAGTTTTTTCTAGTGAAAGAGCGCTATCTAGAAAGTAGTTTTCTTTTTTCATGATCGCATTCAAATCACGAATTATTAGCTCTGCTTTGTTTTCAGTTAACGCAGAAGTACGATATTTTTTTTACGTTTTCGCATACTTCTCTTTCTTCTTTACCCCTAGGTTTTTGACAATATGCGGTTGTAAAGCCTAATAATATAAGCCAGATAACCAAATCGAGTATGGAAAAAATAACGCTGTGCAGAGGTGGCACGCTATATAGTATGGAGAAGACCGCATTATTATCAGAAGGTTCATAATAGAAAATGCTCATGGTTAAATCAGCTAGAATAATTAGCCATGTCATTGACATCGACAACCAGACGCCTTTGAACCAATGGTAAGTGTCTTCACTATAACCAACACCATACAAGGAACCTCGCATTAAGTTCCAAAGCATAGGAACGAAATACCGAGAACTGCTGATCAAGTAAGTCAGAAAGAAAAGCCCCAAAGATACGTCAATTGAGCTTGCTAACCATTTGTTACCCGCTAATACGTCTAGAGATAGACTGTTAAGTAACAACGGTATCATTAAGAACAAGCCAAAAACCAGTAGAGCACTCTTTTTCTTAGTGACTACATTTGCTGTTCTCAAATGCAGTGTAGAATCTGTGAATCCAGCCGTTAGTGGACCAAGTAATAAAACTATCGGAAGCGCGAGTATATTCAAAATCTCAGAAACAGGTGGGTCAATAACAATGCCCAAAAACATCGCCATTTTTACCACGGCAAAACCAGCAAAAAGTGCGATTAATTCATTCTTTGCTGTCAACCATTTGAGCGGATGCGCAACCACTAGCATGAAACAAATACTTAACAAAATCACTGAGAATCCAGTAATGAGTTCAATCATTGAGATCCAGTGCACGCCTTCATCCTTTAAAGTTTCTAATGTCACAATGACGAAAGAAAACATAATTAAAGTTAATACACTCTCTGTCAATTATATATTTTATTATTGCTTAGGTAGCACGACGTCTCCTTATACACGATATAGCCTTTTGTCACTGCCCAGTACTTTATCGAGCACTAGGCGGTGTGCTATTTCTCATCGACTAGCCGTCAAAAATGGTAGGTTGCAGAATGAATCAGGTTAAATTGACTGGATAAAGAAATAAACAGAAACCATTCCACTGCCAATGTTTATATCTCCATTAATTCCCATATCAATGCTCGTATCACGATCCTCTATACCACTTAAAATCGTCGCGTCTACCGAGTCAAACCCTACGCCACCAATAATACGATAGTTCAGTCCATTCAAATCTACATTGAAGTCATCGCCTCGATACCCCGCATCAAATAACAGAGCGATTGTCGATTTTTGGCCTTTATATATTGGTTAGACAATAGACACATTCATTACATTACGTTTAACCAATTTCATTCATCCTTCTCCTTTTTATTTTCGGCATAATATTGTCTCAATATCTTTATTGTGGAAATAACCTGATTAGCCGTCGCTATTAACATCATCAAAGCCAATATAATAAATAACACGACTGATAATAAATTTTCAAAATCTATACAGATGTCGCCATACAGTATTTTATTCAGGTTAATCTCGACAAACGTCTGCATGGTATACCCCTCAGCAATCAAGCACCTTCTAAACTGACGACAACATGGCAAGTCCAGTTGGATACGATGTGACCAGATCAGCTCAGCTCAGCTGTATGGGTAACCCGACAGCTATTCCTTTACCCTTTATTAATAAACCATGAATGCACATAAGGATGGGTTCTCTATGTGTTTCCATAGTTCGTTGAACAGTAACTTAAGCGAAGATAACGAACAGATCGTCCACTTTGGCGAATTCGGACAAATAAATCTAAAGAAATGAATGAATTTGGTATTATTATTAATAAATTAATTGATAAACACCGACTTACTTGAACACGTACAGAATGGTTATTTAGGACTCGTGGCGGTGTAACCCGCGCCATAGAATAGCAGTACAATCTTAATCACTGGGCGGGCAGCCACCGTATAAATACAACAAAGCCCTTATGAAGGGATAAAATATCTCCTCATAGGGCCGGCCACGTTTAGACGTTATTTAAGGTATATCTCGGCATCGACTTCTTACCCTTTACTCATATTAATCGATTACTCTTCACCTTCAGGATAATTCGTCAAAGTGCTTGCAACCAAGTCAGGGTACTCATCCATAAACATGATGAACTCTTCCTCTAAGTCCGTCGTTGCTGGTACTTTTCCAAGTGCTGCCAAAATAAAATGTTCTTGTTGTGGAAGTTTAGAGGGAATACGACCATGGACAAGTAATACCAAATACTTACCCGCATAGCGGATCAAATGTTCAGTGGTCGGTCTGTAATTATCACTCAGTTGTACGTCGAAACCACCGCGAGCTAATACTGCCATCCCTTCCTCGGAAACGATGCCGTCTACATTGATCATCAGTTCATTGAGCCGCGCTATCATTTGTTCGTTAACCAGAATATCGACATGACCGCTTTCAAACCCAAACGTCTGATTTGATTGCTTTTGTGCTTCTGGGCGCAGTTGGCTGGATAGCGGGACGACACCATCGCTGTTCTCACCTAGTTTGAGTCTGTCGGAATTTCTATAGGCATAAAAAAGCTGATGATCGACGAATTCAGGAAATGGCTTTCGATATAATGATTGAATAAAACGGCTATCGGGATTCAAATCACGCCATGCTGGTAGTACTAATTGTCCGTATTTTTCACCGTCAGCGGCGGCTGGATGCCCTCCCATAGGGCTGGCAATAGTAACGAATAGTTCTACTCTGTTTTCCTCATCCATCCCTGAATACTGGTTGATTGCCTCTCTAACAACCAAGCCACCCATGCTATGCGCGACGACAATCAGTGGCATATCTCCTAAAGGTACAACATCGCCAGAAAGGAAAAGGCGATAAAAGAGATGGGAAAGCTGATCCAGATCACCACCGGAAGGGTAGTAGAAAAACCACGGTTTGTAGCGCTCGCGATCGAGGTGGCGAATGATGGGGTCAAATGATCTCGCACTACCACCAATACCGTGTACGAATACTACTGGGATCTTGTGTGCTTCATCTTCTTCCAGTGCATAGAACATTGTAGGGGCATGTTCCAAAAAAGAAGCAGGGTCGTACATGCCTAAAGTCGACATATTGTCATCAAACAAAGGGTCATCTAGGGATCGAATAGAGCCCGAAGGATAGAAAAGAGATTGTTTCGTTTCAATGACGACTGGAACGGCGATTCTCACTGGCCGAATAGACACCCGCTCTGTTGTGAGTTGAATATCGATATGGTTGACGACAAGTGTTGAGTGGCTCATTCTGTCGAGAAGGAGTTTTCTACTTCCTATACTCTCCGCTTGCTCAAAAACATCATCACCATTGATGTCGGCATACACCTCTAGGTCATAACTTCCTTCTGGGAGGTTCAGTCCAAAATGTGTGCCCGCAGAACCTTGAGAGAACATCGTGTCCACGCGCTCATTGGGTTTATACTTGTCGGAATAAGCAGCAATCGCTAAAGGCACATCGTCATATCTACCATGATCATCGATTGTTTTTCCGATAACAAAAAAGGATTCCCGGTCCAACATGTGCTTAAGATTTGATTGACTTGGATCGGCGTTTTGAATCCGCTCATAATTCGCTTGAACTGACGTGTATTTTAGGTAGGAACATGAGGACAACAAAAAAGATATCACCAACAGTCCACAGGCATTGAAAGCAGCTCTGTTCACACTAAAATTTCCCCTACTCAGATAATAAAACTTAACTATTTGTCGCGTTGAAAAGCCAATCCGTAGAAACCGACCCAACTCTATATATTGCGATCAAGTCTACCTTCCAATTCACAAAAGGTGTAGTTATATAGTTATTTTGGCTATTTAGTTAGAGGACATACCGTGACCAATAATATATTGGAAATGACATCAATAATGCAGGATGAGCAAAACGACAGATTTAATAACAGAATTGAACTCACCAAGGGAGCCGTGTGTGATATGACAAATGGTTTGAGGCGTATGAGATATTGAAAAACAGTGACCCCAACACGACAACGTATTCTACAATGAGTGGCAATTACAACAACTCATAAATCGCCTCTGGCTTTAGCGGTTTACTAAATAAATAGCCTTGCGCTAAATCGCAGCCAAGTTTCTTCAGTAAATTTAGCTGTTCAACATACTCTACCCCCTCGGCAACAACGTTGTACTCCAGAGAGTGTGCCATTTCTATCATGGATCCGATCAAAAGTTCAGTTTTGCGGTCTTCATAATCGTCTAAAAAATATTTATCTATTTTTAGGCTGTCAACATTGAGATGTTTCAAGGATGCAAATGATGAATAACCAGTACCAAAGTCATCGATTGCCATTAATACGCCTAATTGCCTCAATTGTTTAAAGACAGATAGATACTTATCTTTTGTCTGAACCACACTCTCTGTTACTTCCAATTCCAAAGAAGAAGGAGGGATATGCGTATCATTTAATACCTTTCGCACCATTGGAACAAATTCAGCATCAAGGAAGTGAGTTGGGGATATGTTTACCGCAACGCGAATATTTGTAAACCCAGCATTTCTCCAATCGGAAACCTGGCTACAAGCCCGATTCAATATGAACTCGGTTAATGGCTTCATCATCCCAATTCGTTCTGCTATTTCGATAAATTCATAAGGCGGTACTTGCCCTAAAGTAGGATGATGCCAACGTGCTAACGCTTCCACACCAATAATGTGGCCTGTTTTAATATCTATTTGAGTCTGGTATTCAACATAAAGCTGATTTTTTTCAATCGCTTCTCTTAGATACTGTTCTATCTTAAATTTATACTCTGCTTTTGTACTAAATGATTTATTGTAAAATGAAAATTGATTTTTCCCGTTCTCTTTTGCTCTGTAGAGAGCCGTATCTGCGGCCTTTAACAACCCTTTTAGGTCTTGGCCATCCTCTGGGAAACATGCAATACCAATACTACAGGTTTGTATTACCTTCCTTCCTGAAAGAAGCGAAGGTTGCGATACGGAGTCAAGGCACTCTTGGGCTATGCTTTCGGTTGTTTTAATGTCGATATAGTCGACCAGGATACAGAATTCATCGCCACCTAAGCGCGAAATAAGATAGATATTTCTATTTAACTGGAGCAGTCGCTCTGCAATTTCTTGAAGGTGAATATCACCGATATCATGACCCAAACTGTCATTGATACCTTTAAAATTGTCTAAATCTATATAATAAAGTGCAAAGTGTTTGTTATTGGTTGCGGATGTCTCAATGAGTTCTTCAAGATAGAGATGTAAGTGAGATCGGCTAGAAAACCCGGTTAGTTCATCGGTATAAGCGAGCTCTCTCATTCGCTTCTGATTTTGATCTCTTTCCATCACGATACTGGTTAACATGGCAGCAGAAGTCAGATCGGCTGATTCTTCTTCATTCGGTAATGCAGGGTGATTGTAGTACATCCCAAACGCACCAAGCACACCATTTGTCGAACTCATGACCGGTTCTGACCAACAACAGCGCATACCATGTGGCAGTGTCACGTCTTTGAGAAATTTCCAATTGGGGTCGGTTACTATGTTCTCGACCAACACACGCTTACCTGTAAACGTCGAGGCACCACAGGATCCAACGTCTACACCAATTTTCAATCCATTGACGGCATCACAGTATGCCTTCGGCATACTAGGCGCCCCACCGTGTAAAAGGGTATTGCCATCTAATTCCAGCATAGAGCAACGCATGCCGGGATGTTTATTTTCATACAACAAAGCAATCTCATCATAGACCCTCGGTGCCGGGACACCTTTCGCTATCATCTCGAGAATTTTGGTATGTTTTATTTTGAAAAAATCAGACTCTTTTTGTTTTGATATATCAGTATGATACCCAATGAGTCGCACTACCTGCGTCCCTGTTGACTCTATGACCTTAAAAGCTGATGAACGAATATAAACAAAATGTCCATTCTTATGCCGCATTCGCATTTCAACTTCAAACTTATCAACCCTTCCAGATAAATAATCCGCAGCTTTCTCTAATACAAATTTCTTTTCATCAGGGTGAACCAAAGATTTCCACGTAGATAAGTTGCCTTCCAGTTCATCTTCTTCATATCCAAGCATGGATTTCCAACGAGGTGAGAAGTAAACCGTATCTGTCTCAATATTCCAATCCCAGACTCCCTCATTTGCTCCACGCATAGCCAAAATAAAACGTTGGTTACTTTTTCCTAATTCATCAGCTAACTGCTCATTGGTGTCCTGAACCGAAATCAGTTCAAGCCGTAACTTATTAACCTGCGCGAGTAAATGCTGATCATTTTCCATAGAGACAACCAAACTATTCATAGAATTTATTAATTATACTAACGATTTCACTTATTGAATATGTTTGGGGTGACAAATTCTGAACAGAAAAGACGTTATTGAGGTGTGTACATAATTCATCTACGGAGATATATCCATGTTAATCAATAATATACTTAGCGTGGTATAAGCAAAAAAACCAGCGGAAATACCCCACTGGTTTTTGTATTAAAACATTAACGTATTTTGAAGAAAGACATATTTATAACGAAAAAACGTCCCAATTAACGAGTTAGATACGCCGTTAAGAAACGCGTGATATCAACCATATCAGCCACCTTTATGTACTCTTCTGTCGTATGCACTTTAGACATACCCGTAGAAAGGTTGACGGTGGTTAAGCCTTTTTCATTGAATATGTTTGCATCAGAACCACCACCGGTAGATTTGGTAAATGAGCGGATATTAATGCTTTCAAATGCTTCTTTAATCCCGGCTACGTGTGGGTTTTCGTCCGCAATCTTATAGGCATTGTAAGCACGAGTTGAGATGATATCGATTTGAGCTTCATGTTTTTCTGCCGCACCCTTAAATGTTGATTCCATGTGCTCAACTTGTTTCGCTAGTTTTACATCATTAAGAGAACGCGCCTCCCCTTCGATATAAAGGTCAGGCATCACTATGTTAGTCGCTTGACCACCACGTACAACACCGATGTTTGCTGTCGTTTCTTCATCAATACGCGCCAGCGCCATATTTGTAATTGCATCAGCTGCAACCGTTAAGGCATTGATACCTTCTTCTGGTGCTAAACCTGCATGTGCAGGACGACCCGTAATCGACACTTTTAGGTTTTGTTGGCCTGGGGCCGAAGTAACGATACTGCCTATTGGGCCACCTGAATCTAATACAATCGCGTGACTTGATTGAATGTAACTCATATCGTAGTTTTTAGACCCGTTTAAGCCACCTTCTTCATACACAGTAAAGGCGAGCTCAATGGATTTGTGTGCTAGGTTATTTTCTTTGATAACACGTACTGCTTCCATCACCGCGGCAATGCCTGACTTATCATCGCCACCAAGAACTGTGTTGCCTTTAGATCGGATAACTCCATCTTCAATAATAGGTTCAATGCCATTACCCGGGATCACGGTGTCCATGTGCGAACTGAATACAATACTGCCCTCTAACTCTCCGTTTAAACGAGCATAAATGTTGAAGCCGTTGGATACGTGCTCTGGAACAGGTAACTTGGTGACAGAGAAACCTAGCCCATCTAACTGTTCTGCCAATGTTTCTGCAATCGCTTTTTCATTTTTTGATTCACTGTCGATTTGAATGATATCTAGAAAGTGATTAACTAAACGATCTTGGTTCACTTGAGTCATGTTTCTTCTTCTATATTGAAAGGAAATATAGGGCTACTCTAACCAAAGCAAGTATGACAAAAGATGCACTGAATCAATAAATTGTTCGACAGCAAACGCCTATTTTTCAGTTCTACCAAGCGACTCGCAAATCAGTATCCCGTCAATTCCATATAACCTTCACCGGAGTGACTACCGTTAAAAAAGACCGGCCCTTCCCAATAAGGAATACTAAGAGGCATCTTAGCATTCATGTTAAGCGCTCTAACGTTCAGATCTATCTGTTGATTTGGAATAATGATATTCCAGGCGACGGGATAGCGCCCTTCTTCGATCTGATGAAACTCTGAAGGTTTCATGGTGATATCAGAAGAGGCGATGTTTTCACCACGACCATCCGTGTACATTCTCCTCGCACTGTAGAAACCCGGTTGATCTCCCTTGCTTGCCCTAAGCTGAAATAGCATCAGTGTTGAACCATCATTCATGCGCAGTGCAAACCAATCCCAGCCTTGCTGCGAGTCCGTCAAAAACTGCGAGCTCCACTCTCTATCAAGCCATCCGGTTCCGGTTACTGGTATTAATTCTCCATCAAGTTCGATCTCACCTTCCACTTCAATAAATGGTTGGCTGTAATAATGTGAAGCCACCTTTCCATCGGCACTTTTTCGGCTAAAACCATTCTCCCCTTGTCGCTGCAACGGTCGATGACTTGTCAATGATAATTGATAATTGAAGCGGTCACTTTCAACCGTTAACCGCGCAGGAAACAGGCCATCCCCTTTCGCCTGCCATTTCCAGTTATCCAATTTAATCGTGAGAGGGTTTGCGGTTACCGCTGCAAATTTGGGGTGCGCCCGCGACCATTTTTCATTGGCCAAGTGCACCTCTTCTGTGGTCACGGCTGTATGCGCCAGAAAAAGCTGATTGGTTGCCCACCCTTCGGTTTGTTTTAGCTCCCCAATATCGGCTGACATCGCCATCCGGAACTGAGTCCACTGTATCCCTATACGTTTTCCTGTTTCCGTTTTCAGATTTGCAGTTAGATACCACCATTCCTGACGGAACGAGGGATGAGAAAGATGATCTGAAGGGAACACTATTTGGGTCTCAGGACGCACTTCGGAATAGCTGTCGGTGGTATTACCAAGTATATTGCCCATCGATTTCTCTGCCTCAGAATCAGAGCAACCGGTCAATATCAAGGCCAAAACCGAGGCCAATGAGGCAAACGAGATAGAAGAAAATAAAGCGTTTGGACGCATCATATCACCTCACTCTGAAGGCTAGAGATAAGTGGCCGTTTTGTTTGCAGGTAAATCGGCAAGGCGACTGCCAGTAAACTGGCGATCAGAGCAATAGCCACCACTTTAAAGTAGGCCTGCCAATCCCACAGCATAGCGATACTCCAGCCAAAAGCTTGCAGAGTGACTTTGTTTATCAGCAGATACCCCAGCATCGCCCCAGTAAGCAAGGCAACCAGACACGTCAGTAAAACAATACTCAGCATCTGGCTGATCACCATAAAGGTCAAGCGTCGCTGACTGATCCCCAAACTGTATAAGCGTGCGATTGGTGCGACTCTGGCCTGAGTGAGCATGAAACAAGCGCTAAACAAACCGACGGACGCGACTAGCAAAGTCAGACTATTTAACACCCTTGTAATGGAGAACGTCTTATTGAATATCGAAATCGCCCGTTGTTTGATCTGTTGTTGGTCATACATCAGCGCATCTGAAATACCAAGATGTCGCTTCAGCCGTTGTCGAAGTGTATCCGGCTCCCCATCGAAACCAACCCCTATCCCAGCAGGTACGGTTGAAAAACCAAGCTGATTCCAAAGCGTCTGTGGTATTAGTACCTCACCGTAGGGGTTTCCGTAATCGTAGAATATTCCGCCGATGGTAAATAATCGTTCTGGAATTGCATCTAATTCGATGCGGTCCCCCAACGACAGCTTCAGTCTAATCGCCATTGGTTCGCTGATAATGACCGTCTTTCCATTAGCAAATTGTGCCCATACGTCGTTTGCTGACCCTTTAAAAATGGCCGTCTTTTTCATGGTTTCCGGATCCTTGCTTCCCAATATAATGGGTAGACCACCGTACTGACTCTTTTGGTAATACTGTTTATACACCGCACGAACGTCAGGTTGTTTATGCAGGAACTGTTCTACCTCACTTATCCGAGATTCAGCAGGGCGCACATAAAGGTCAGCATGTAACCGAACATTCAACCAGTTCGTCAGCGTCGATTCAAAACTGCCCACCAGTGTATTCATGGCGATGTTTGCAGTAAGGGCCAGAAGCATTGCCATCATGGCCAATGATAGAGGTGAAATCAGCTCTTTCGTTTCTGCAACTTGGTATCCTATTAGCCCCTTTCGAGTAAACTTGCCAATAAGATTCACCAGTACCGACAATGACAAAGGCAGAGAAAGCGGGATCGCGATAATAACCAGACCAAGAAGCGCCATGGTCTGTTGATAATCATCACTGAAAGGCATCAAAACAGTGGAAATCGCAGCCAAAATGATCGCAACGGTGAACTGGATTCGGTGTATTCGGTTAGCATTTGTCTGTTGACTGTATTGCCCTACACTTCTTGCCAACGGTTGGCGTAGAAGCTGAGAGAAGAGTGAGCTGCAGGCAAGGATTGTAGATACCATCGTAAGCAACATCGCCTGCCACAACCAATTCCAGCTCCAAACGCCCGGTAATACCCTTGCGTTGTACAATTGCTCAAGCGTCACCGAAACCATAGGGTGAAGCCAGTGACTAAGCTGAAGCCCCAAGGTGAAGCCAATGACAGAGCCGATTAAGATCAAACCAAATAGCTCTAAAAAAAGTGCCAAAAGTAACGGCACCTTAGGCATGCCGATTTGTTGTAATTGAATAAAGAGTCGCTGTCTTTTTAACAGGCTGTAACGTACACCATTATAGGCAATAAACAGACCCACGATAAACGCGAGCATACTCATTGCGGTTAGGTTGAGGTGAAAACTCTCTGTAAGCGCCGTAAGATTTTCACCTTTATCGCTCTGACTTAGCACCGCTCTGTCACCCACCAGTTGAATCAACGGCTCATGATCTTGCTCATCGTAGTCAAAAAGTGCGATATAGCTCAGTTTATCCGGGCTAGTGAGTAACCGTTGAGCCAGAGAGATATCCATCAAAATACGGTTACCCAAGCTAAAGCTATCATTCAAGCTTACTACCTTGAGCTTTTGTCCTGCCAGCGTGATCTCTGAGCCCTCGGCTAACGTTTCTGCCTGCGCTCGACTCATTAACACAATCGGTTTGCCCGCCAACATGTCGGTGACGGGAAGACGATCATCAAACAGCGAAAGGCGACTATTGTTGTCAGCGTCGCTGTTGTCTTTTTTCAGTGCGGTTAAAGCCGCAACCAGATCACTGCCTTGAACCTGCCAACGGTTCCCGAAGCCATCGAGCAATGTTCCCTCTATGACTGCTAAGCTCTGGCTAAATCCAGCATTTCTGAGATCAAAATAGATGGCATCATCAAGCAACGATTGTCCTATGTTGGGTGTAATAAACCAACTGGCTTGCTGACTTAGTTGCTCGGACACGGCGCTGTAACTGCGCTTGGCGTTTTCATTGATCGCCCTGACCCCTGTAAGCAGGGTAACCGCAAGAACAATACCTATGACAATTGCGCCCGCCTGAAGCGGTGATTTTTGGTAGTGTGCAAAGAAGATCTGCAAACAAAGCTTGGTCTTTGTAAACAGGGCACTCTTAGGCATTGTTTTTTTAAAGAATGAATGACCACCAGAATGACTACTCATGGATATTACCCTGCTCCAGATGCCAGTGACGGTTCATGAAACCCGCGCACGTCTGGCTATGAGTCACCAATAATATGCTCGTGTTGTTTTCTGCCGCTAATTCACACAAAAGCTCCATCACCTCTACGCTAGCCGTTTGATCCAAATTGCCGGTTGGTTCATCTGCAAGCAACAACTCGGGTTTATGTGCGAGTGCTCTGGCGATCGCGACACGCTGCTGTTGGCCCCCCGACAGATTCTCAACATGACGACCCAGTAAGGCTTTTAGACCCAATCGGTTAGTCAGATGATCACACCAGTCATTCCATTCAAGGTTATTGAGTTGCAGAGGAAACGCGATGTTATCGGCGACGTTCAAAGGCGTAAGAAGATTTAACTGTTGAAATACAACACCCAAGTTCTGATGGCGAAACTGACTCCAGCGTTTATCTAGCCAATGTTGAGTATTGTTTCCTAGAAGTGCCAGTTGCCCGGAACTGGGTGGCTCGAATCCGGCTATAACGTTGAGCAAGGTACTTTTCCCACTCCCACTGGCACCAGTAAGTGCAACGGTATCGCCACGAAAGAGGGTTAGCCCAAGTTTATCTAAAACTCTATGGCGTTGGTCGCCGTCAATAAACTCTTTAGTTATCTCATCTAACTGAACTATCTGCTCTTTTTTCATAGGATTCCATACCTCAAGCCAATAGGACTAGCATAACCTATTATTCTTATAGCAAGAACGAGAAAAGCGTGGCATCGAATAATTTATGAGTTTAGGTTCTTAAACTCGTCATATGATTGGTGTAATCAAGCTCATTAATTTCAGGCTTATACCTAACTCAATAACTACGTATCAACATAGGTGTCATTTCGTAGACCGATCAAGAAGGCCATTGCTTATCACTTGTATGCTTAGCAATGGTTTTTACTGAAAACTGGGTACTTAACGCCTCAATAAAGTGCCGGTATAAATGCCCACAATGATAGAAAGCACCGCCACGGCGCCTGCTGGTGACAGGGCTGGTAGCGCGACTAGTAATTGAGTGTCATTCCCACCGTTGGCTAAAACCGCACCAAACCCCATCAAACTGCCAGCACCAAAATGTTCTAGGTAGCGCTTAAGTGTTCCAGGTTCAAATTTAAATGATCTCGTGAGCAGCGCCGCCGTTAGCATCCCCAAAATCAAAGAGGTAATCAGCATAAAACGTTCACTGCTTGGCCATGTGTTTTCAGTGCCATTCCAGACAGAAAGACCGATATCTTTCAGCAAGCCACTTGGGGTCCAACGAGGCTCAAACAAAAAAAGGCACCCCGCCATTAAACCGATACCCAACATAGACAACCACAATTTTCTACTACCTGTGTTCAATCTTAAAATAATGAATGCAAGCAGTATTGAACCCCCAATTAATACACCATAATGAACCTTCATTGGTGTCTCGTAACTACTGGGTTTAACATCAATCATTAATTTCACAAAGACTATCCATGCCACCAACCAACCGAGAACCGTTGCCAACATCACTAACTGCCCACGGGCCAGACGGCTAATTGTGGACACACCACAACCGAGATTCAACGCCGCCCCTAAGCCAAACAAAAAGCCGCCTACGACAAAATGCCACGTGGGAAGGTAAGTCATTAAATGGCTTGGCTGAACAACAAAGTAGGTAAGACCAATAGAAAGCCATGACAACGTTCCGCTGAACACAATAGCCAACAATAGCGTGGGTTTTCCATCACGTGCTTCTTGGACGCCTCTAACCATACAAAGCCCGGTGGTCTGTGCGAGATACCCCAATAAACCAATCAAAATCAGAGAAAAATACAGCACGTAACCCCCTAGATAAGTTAAGATCTATGCACGGCATTAAAGATAAACACACCCGTTTTATCCTGAGGTGATGTCTTACTTTCTTTCGGTTCTATGTGCTTATTCACATTCATGCTTTCAAGGATTATAGACTGGTACAAACAAAACCAGCCACCCTCAATCGAAAATTCAAAAATGAATTGGGGATAAGCCCGACAGTATGGTTGAACAATGCTCGAGTAAAATACGCGCAACGTCTATTGGAAACCACAACATTAAGCTTCGAGCAAATTGCCGTAAGATCTGGGTTGGGCTCTACTACCAACTTTCGTCAACGATTCCGTCATCGTGTTGGTACTAGCCCAAGAGAATATAAAAAAACGTTTTGTCACTCCCCAAAGATATCAATATATGGTAATTAAACTCGTTTACTTAAAAATACAGAACTTATCTATAAATAAAGCGCTTTGATATTACCTTTAGCATATATAAACTATGTGATACATCAATAACATGAATGAAATCGTTTTCTTTACGTTCAACAGATAGTTAGAATCTAGTCTCATCAATGCACATTCAACACACTAGAAATTATCACCTTTACGTGTCAGATGAATACAGACACCCAATAACCAGAGATAGACAACGGCATATTATTAGCAATGAGTAACGTAACTGTATGAACAAAATGACACGCCTAAAGAATATCTGGACGATATTCTTTATCATTTTCATCACATCATTCGTGATGTTTTCTGGCGTGACCTATTATAATTGGACTTCCAGTAAGCAGGTTGTGTTAAACAAACAGCGAACACATGTTGAACTTTTTGGTAATTCAGTTAAGGCATTTTTCGAGTCACAAGAATCATTGCTCGATATTCTCGGTGTTCATCTTATCACTCAACATCAATTACCAATGCGCCCCATTCACGACTCTGTTCTTGATAACACAATGAAATCATATCCCGCCTTTTTGGGTTTAGGTTTAGCCGCCTACGACGGACGGCCTTTGGTGACAAGCTCTAACTTTGACTTGAGTAAGGTGCCAAACCTGATGCAACTCGAGCAAACTAGAGATTCATTTATCGACGCCAGAGAAAGCCGTAAGATCAATACTGGGCCGACTTATACGATAAAAGCACTGGGAAGCCACACGTTTGCCATGCCTATCCGCAAGGCCATTTTCTTACCGCGTGAAGCATCACCCGCTATCGCGGTTATGACGGCTGGCATCAAATTAGACAACACCCCTATCTTTGGTGGTCATACCGATTTAAAACCTTATCATCAGGTGGAAATCGTACGACGTGATAAGTATCTTCAATTTAGCACGGACAGTGAGCACGTGGATTATACAATACCTGTCACTGACCGGTATTATTCTTCTCTAAAGCAACATACCGACAATGAACAATATTTCAGTATTTTTGATTATGACCTTCTTGAATCTGGGAAAACGTTTCAAGTGGTCGCCCATTATGACCCATACCTTGAATTCTGGTTTGTTTCCAAAATGGACAAGCAATATATCGTCAGTATTTTTACTAACCGATTTCTCGCCAGTCTCGCGATATTTTCCCTCTACAACATCGTATTATTTTTGCTCATTCGTTCAATCTCCAGATCAGAAAAACAGAATAAAAGAGAATTGCTTCAACAAGCGCATCATGACGCTTTAACCGGCTTGCCAAACCGTATTTTATTGTTCAATAGACTTCGCCAAACGATTGCGACCTGCAACCGCAGCAATCACAATCATGCCTTACTGTTTTTAGACATTGATGATTTTAAAACAATAAATGACACCCATGGACATGAATATGGCGACAGACTTCTCAAGGAAGCGGCATCCCGTATCCGTCAATGCCTGCGTGTCGACGATACTCTGGCACGTTTTGGTGGGGATGAATTTGTGATTTTATTGCCTCAATTAGATGCATCTACTATCGCTGCCAAAGCGCAAGCTGAACATATAGTGAACGACCTACTCGAAACGCTTGCTCGTTCCTACTCACTTCAACAACACCAATACAGCAGCAGTGTAAGTATCGGCATCGTGTTGTTTAATGATGATTCGCACTCGGAGTCAGAGTTAATAAAACAAGCGGATATAGCCATGTACCAAGCGAAGCACTCAGGTAAAAATACGGCCTGTTTTTTTGACCCAGAGATGCAAAAAGAAGTCGCGGCTCAGTTTAATCTTGAAAATGATTTACGCATTGCAATGACTGAGCAACAGTTTGAACTTTTCTATCAACCTCAGGTTAATCAGACGAATCAAACCATAGGCGCAGAAGCGCTTATTCGCTGGATGCACCCCGAAAAAGGCGTCGTAGGACCCAACCAATTTATCCCCCTTGCAGAGAAGACTGGATTGATCATTCCAATTGGGGAGTGGGTATTAAAAACCGCTTGTGAGCAGTTGAATTATTGGCAACAACGCAAAGAAACACAGCATCTCACGCTCTCGGTCAACGTCAGTTATAAACAATTTCGTCAATCTGACTTTGTCGCAATGGTCCGCAATTTATTGAGCGAGCATAATATAATAAATGGAAAGCTGAGGTTAGAGTTAACTGAAAGTATGCTCGTCGATGACATGAAACGGACGATTTCCCATATGAACGAGCTTAGAGAGCTTGGTGTTGACTTCTCTCTCGATGATTTCGGTACAGGATACTCTTCTCTTAAATACCTCAAAAAGCTTCCTCTGAGTCAATTAAAAATAGACCAGTCTTTTGTTAAAGACGTCGAGTCTGACGCAAGCGACCAATCCATAGTGAAAACCATTATTTCTATGTCTGAAGCTTTGGGGCTTAACGCCATCGCCGAGGGCGTGGAAACACTCGAGCAAAGAGCCACTCTAGAAAGGGAAGGCTGCCTGGTTTATCAGGGGTATTTATATAGCAAACCCATACCTATAGATGAGTTTGAAAGGTACCTCAGGGACAGGCACCTTATGAAATAAATCTACAGCTTGCACTAGAACTATTAATCCCTCGAAAAACCATGCATTACACAAGTGTTACAACGATTATCTCGCTATAGTAGGCTTTAAACCGTAATGGAGGCCGCTATGACCACTGCCAGAAGCCAGCAAGTCTGTATAGAAGCTACACCTTATTATCACTGCGTATCTCGATGTGTTCGTCGCTCCTTTTTGTGTGGCTATGATGAACACTCAAAAATAAGCTATGAACACAGAAGAGAGTGGATAGAAGCTCGTATCAAAACACTTAGTACTATCTATTGTATTGATATTTGCGCCTATGCGGTAATGAGCAACCATTATCATTTGGTTGTCCATATTAACAAAGGCAAGCTCGACTCGCTGACCGATTTGGAAGTCATTCAACGTTGGTCCCTATTGCACGCAAAACCTGTCATCATCCAGCGATTTCTAGCCAATCAGTTAAGAAGTAAGGCTGAGATTAGGGTTGCGCTCAATATTATCGAGCAGTGGCGTGAGCGCTTGTATAGCCTGAGTTGGTTTATGCGTGAACTCAATTTTGAGATAGCGATGAAGGCCAATAAAGAGGATAAGTGTAAAGGGCATTTTTGGGAGAGTAGATACAAAAGTCAGGCTTTACTGGACGAAAATGCATTACTTGCAGCGATGGCGTATACCGACCTTAATCCCGTTCGTGCGGGTATCGCTAAAACGCCAGAATCCTCGGAGCACACTTCCATCAAAGACCGTATAAATGCACTCGATAACCAACAAACAACCGCACCTAGTTTGTTCCCTTTTATTGGAAACCCAACCAATGAAATACGCGATGGCATACCGTTTAGATTGATGGACTACATAGAATTGGTGGACTGGTCAGGAAAAGCCCTGAGGGACGGTAAGGCAAACATAAATAGCCAATCACCACCTATCCTAGAAAGGCTTAATCTGACCCAAAAAGAATGGCTGACAGTCTGTACTCAGTTGGAAAGAAAGCGCGCTCTGTTAGTTGGCTGTAAAAAGAGTATTCACTCGGCTTTGCCTCAATTGCAACGAAGTCGGCTAAGAGGGTATCAACTAGACTAACCCAAACTCCCAAATTTTCATTTCTATTAAAACAAACAAGATGACTTGTCGCATTTCAGACCCTGTCATATTCAATTAATCGCTAAAACTAGATTAATACCGTAAATGGGCAGACTCGCTTCTAAGATCTCACATTAAAACTAACCTGCTTCGCAATAATTTTAGGGCTAAGACATCTGTTTGTTTTGCTTTTCTTAAGGTGTATGTCCCCTTATTTTATTCATCAAAACGCCGAAAACGATGCTCTTTTTCACCAAACCTAACTAAACATAATAATAACTCCGCTAGGTGGCCTAATTTAATAATGATTTTAATATCATAAATTACAGTCGGTTAAATTACTGGGTGTATGAGTTGCATGAGAAACCTGATTCCGTAATGGGATCAGGTTTTTACTTTTAAGCTTTGGATTTAGAACTGCGGAATCTCTTACCGAACAATCACCATAGAACTCCAACCCACGCCATTATGTGCAGGTTCTTCCTTGGTACTAAAAACGGGCAGGATTCAACTGGGTTTAACTTTATATTCCCATCGTGGATAACGTCGGTGTGAGCTATTTCAGCGTGCGAGAGAGGTATCTGTGGGAGGAATTGGTGGGTGGTTCTAGGATTGGGAAGCCACTCGGGTGAGTGGCGCTACAGATGTACTATTAACTTAACGGTTTATCTGGAATACTCACCGAAATAATACTAATTCTTCCAGTATTTTTGTCATAAGTAACATGCAATCGATATGGTACATCAGGCAGCTCATCCCAACGGTCAGATATCACCCTCAGCTTATCTCTAGCTAACCTTTCCCATGATTGCTGTCCGAGTTTATTAATGACATCCTGACGAGTATCGGTGAACAATAATCCGAAAGGCAATTTGTCTTTGTATTCTGTGTACCCATCCTTTCCTTCTGAATAGAAAAAGATATTAGAAAAAAACAGATTCCCTATCCCAATAGGTTCATTACGAAGCCCCAGAAACTTAGCTTCATCAGTGAACAATAACGCAAGCCCTTTATCTTGTACTTCTAAATAAGCATCATAATCATCTTCTTCTAAAGTTAATGTGGAATCCAACTGGATACCATTTAGCTTTAAGAAATTAATTAGTTTAATATCTAAAGATGTCTTTCCTAGAAAGCTTAGTAAGTCCATAGTATTAATCACTTTATTCATCCAATTGGTCTCTTAAAAAATCGTCATATTGTTCATTTGTCTTGCACTTAATTTCATCACATGCACTTTGAAGAACGGACACATTCTCAGGTGAAAGCTCTCCCGCGTTTTTAACCATTGTTTCTGCATCACGAGTAGCTGCACCTTGGAGGTTACTTGCATCTGATTTTTGTAACTCACTTGTATTCTTGCCGCCGTAGGTAGGACCAGCTTTATGTACTTCATTTGGCACTGTTACTGTATAGGCGTTTTCACTTATACGACGTTTTTCAGCTGCCGTTAACCGAGTTCCTTTAATCTCATCAGCTCGTGTAAATAATGCTTGCACAGCTGGCTGGTGATCTCTATGTACACTACCATCTCCTGTAACTTTTTTAGATTCCTTGTATGTTTCTAACTTTCCAACTTCTAGCTTGTCCGTTTTTCTAGCATCAACAACCAACAACGGATCGACACCAGTATCAGCAGGTGATTCCGTCTTACCTATTCCTTGTTCATCGGTAACAGTCGTGGTTGTTGTTGAATCGATTCTATCAGCTTCAGGAGTGGTTATAATAACAACTTTTGACTCTTCAATCTCACTGCCACCCGGCATAGGAAGTGGATCTGGTATCTCACTTCCTCCGGGCATACTTACAGTATCTTTGCCTGCACTCATTGCATTAGCTCTGGCAATAACATCAGGGCTAATATTCTTCATCTGATTGTCCATTGCTAAGAAATCATCTGAATTGGTGCTAGTGTCTCGATACTCCTTCATTTGATTATACGCTTTCGCAGCTATATCCAACGTTCTACAAGGACAGCCACCTTATGTTTCTCCTAAGATCTCACATTAAAACTAACCTGCTTCGCAATAATTTGAGGGCTAAGAAATCTGTTAGTTTTACTTTTCTTGAAGTGCCTGTCCCCGTATTTTCGTTTCTATTTAACAAGCTACACCCCTATTTTTACCGGGCTTGACTATCAATAAGTGATCGAATTGCCTCCTTCTGCATTTCTCTGCAAATTCATTTGCCAAACTAGATTCTAATTGATATTCCTCATATTTATCGCTATTTATTTCATAATATTCTTCATAGTCAACTATCCCATTGCTTACAGGGATTGATAGGTAATACTTACCCGACTCTTTTTCAATACCAATTGAAAAATAATGTTCTTTGCTAAAAAATGTATCTTCAAATTTCATATTTTTATTTCTCAAATTTTAATTCTTCAACCAAAATATTCTCAGGCTTAATATTACTCGCATCAATAACTGCTTCTTTATTACCATTCGGCATCACAAGGACAGCCACCTTATGTTTCTCCTAAGATTTCACATTAAAACTAACCTGCCTCGCAATAATTTGAGGGCTAAGAAATCTGTTTGTTTTGCTTTTCTTGAAGTGCCTGTCCCCGTATTTTGTATTTTAACTGCTGATACCGTTGGAATTTGCTGTTTCTGGTGGCGAGAGAGGGCTCTGTGGGTGGATGAGCTGGTTCAGGGAAGAGGGACGCCACTCGGATGAGTGGCGCCTAATATCCTACGCATTAAGTTCTGATATTTCTAATAAACACCTCTTAATCTGCATCGTAGTCTAAAAAATAATCGAATTTAACAAAGTCAAAGTTTACGTCTACATATCTCTTTAGAAAAATAGAGTTTTGTTCACCTATTGGAAAAACCTCATACATTGGATCATCTGATGAAGTCCCAAAAGATTCTTGCAACTCTTTTAATGCTATATCTGGTAACGTTATCTCATCAACAAAATCTTCTGTCACTTTATCGAAATATCTTATTACTCTGGACATATTTTTTAAGGCTCCACTTTTCTAGTTTTATCAGCTGGTTTGGTTTGCTCTCCCGTTTCCGGATTGAACTGCCCCAAGTGCTTACCGCGTTTATTGTATTTCTCTACCTCTCCATGCTGGTAATCCCACTCATAGATATTTCCTTTGCTATCTTTCCATCGTCTTCTTAGCTTACCTCCTCCTTGAACGGAAGTTTTAGATTTTGCGATAGTTAAACCTGACATGCCGTTTATATTTTTTGGTGCGGGGATATAACTTTCAGAAGTCACAACCAACAAGGGATCCACACCCGAATCAGCAGGAGTTTCTAAGATAGTAGATCCCTGCTCCTCAGGTATAGGTGTCGTGCTAGTCGGGTCTATCTTATCAGCTTCTGGAGTAACGAGAACAACAGCTTCTGGGTCTTTAATATCACTACCACTAGGCATCGGAAGTGGATCTGGTATCGGTTGACCGCCAGTATTCGGTGAAATAGCCTCCGAACGTTCTTTAGCTAGTTTAACGGCTTTAGGGTCATAGTTGTCGAGTAATTGCAGTGTTTGTATTTTAAATTCAGCACTGCGACTATCGTCTTCAAGATCCTTTAAAAGACCAGTTATAACTTTTATCTGAGGTTCTAGCTCTTTATCATCGAACTTAGGCTTAAAACTCAATCCCACCAATTACTGTATCTGTTACGGTATCAACTGTTGCTTTCACACCGTTGGCAGCATCATTAAGCTGATTTTCAGTAACAGTTGTAGTGCCACCTGAAGCACCAGCTACCCCCGATAGTGCTGGACTAGGCAAAGGTATAGCCATATGGTCCACTTTCTGATCGCCAACCTTGTCCGCTACCTTCGTACCCGCAGCAACTTCGCTACTATTACTAAACATGGTCGAGAAATTAGTGCCACTAGTTGATAGCTCCCCATCTAAAGCTTGATCCAGACGTTTAGTGAAGTGACGACCCTGTCATATTCAATTAATCGCTAAAACTAGATTAATACCGTAAATGGGCAGACTCGCTTCTAAGATCTCACATTAAAACTAACCTGCTTCGCAATAATTTTAGGGCTAAGAAATCTGTTTGTTTTGCTTTTCTTAAGGTGTATGTCCTCGTATTCTTCTCTATCACACCAAACTTAGTCCTACACATCATATTCCAAATTCATGTCAAATGTCCCTGCTTCAATATCAACAGTAAAAGTACATGTCGTCCAAGTAGCCTCTCCTCTTTCTACGTAAGATTTCCTCAGACTTACCAGTATTTGCAATAACTTGGTATTTACCTCTCCACCACCAGTAATCCAGTGAGTTTCACCTTGCGCATTTTCATAATCATATTCAAACGTCCCTACATCACTATCCTTCGATAATTTTGCCCTCATAATTATTTTCTTTGAACTATCTGGAGATATGTTAAAAAGAATTTGTCCAATTTGTTGATAGTAATCTTTGTTAATCACTTTACTTACCTCCTTGAGTATTTAGAAAGACCTGTTCTATCGGGCGTCCACCATCAACGGTGTACGTAATGTTGAAGCTATCCGGTCGAACTGATGATGAAGAATAAACAGGTTCAACAGTCACATCAACAGATTTACCCTCTCGTAGTTTCTCTGCCCATGAGTTTTCTAGCTTTTTCCATTCCCCTTTATTTAGGTTACCGTTCATCGGCACCAAGTTTATCTTTTCTCCCGGACCATTAAAAATACTCGCTATCAGATGGCCGCCTTCATCAGCACTTTCTCCTGACTTTCCAGCTTTACCTTGTTGATACTTATTTCTATCTTTAGTTGTTAAATCCAGTTTTCCACTTACTGATTTAGTCCTCCCTAACTCATCCGTCGAAAAACTGTAATTGTCATCCACCTTAAATGTCTTGTTTGGTTCTGGTTTATTCAACGTTCTACAAGGACAACCACCTTATGTTTCTCCTAAGATCTCACATTAAAACTAACCTGCTTCGCAATAATTTGAGGGCTAAGAAATCTGTTAGTTTTACTTTTCTTGAAGTGCCTGTCCCCGTATTTTCGAAACAGACGCCGGATATATGTCGCAAGACCGTGAACCACTGCTAACCCCTGTTGTTATGGAAAAACTCTATGGAAAGATAGAAAACGAACGCTCTACAAACATAAAGACCTTGCATCAAGCGAGGTGACCATATATGTCCCCATATTTATTCGTCGCCTAAAAAGGTAGTTTGTTTTGCTTTTCTTAAGGTGCCTGTCCTCGTATAGCTTGATCAACAAAGGCACCTTTCTGACCGATATCAGCCAATTTTACATCCGCAGGATCAATACCGAATTTAGCTGCAATGTGATTGGTTAACGCTTGATAAGCCGCTTGCTTTTGCTCTGGTGTAGCATTCGGGTCATTTATAGCGGTTGTAAATTCTCCGTTACCTTTAGCGGTTAAGAAATCTTTGGTCGCATCGAAATACTTATTCTTAGTGTTTAGTAAATCTAAGAAGCTTGAAACGCCTTCTTCTTTGTCTCCCATTAAACCAACACTATCTTTAGATGCTGTTTCAACAACAGCTTCACCAATCATCTTCGTCCGTTCAACATCCTCCTTAATATCCTTCCGTCCCTCTTCGGTCAACAAACGGTGATCTACAGTAACATCTATATCCCCCTGCTTACGGTCAACAGTGAACAAGTCCTTTTCGGTATGTTCGGTGTCGCGATTTAGGGCGGTGGTGTCGTGGGAGTTTTCTGAGTCCGTGATGGTGACGGTGCCTTGACCAACCGTCGCGAGGGTTTTCGATTTGCTATATTAAGGTGCCTGTCCCCGTATTTGTAACCAAGCTTTGGATTTGGAACAGCGAAAACTCTTACCAAATAACTGCCATAGACCCCATTCCCACGTCATTATGTGCAGGTTCTCCTCTCGTACTGACAACTGGCAGTATTCAACTGGGTTAACTTTATATTCTCATCGTGGATAACGTCGGTGTGAGCTGTTTCTGCGTGCGAGAAAGGTGTCTGTGGGAGGAATTGGTGGGTGGTTCTAGGATTGGGACGCCACTCGGGTGAGTGGCGCTATTCATCAAATTCTTGCAGCTAAGTTTTTGGGATAAATACTATTATTTTGTCCTGAGAACAACCGCATGGCCAACCACCCTTTACATAAGAACTAAAAATATCTTCGAAGAAAGCATTCTCTTTTCCAAAAACAGCTCTACTGTACAAACAACCTTTAAAGTCTGAAACCATATCGTCTAACAGTTCAGCGTATAGCTCTGGTAACTGCGTTTGTATAGAGATATCCAAATCATCCATTAGTCGAGAGAGCTTTAAATCAACTTCTTCATAGTCTTTGTGACTATAGATTTCTTCCCATATTTCACTCATTTTATCAGAACGAATATCTGACCATGTTAACTCATCATCACCGTACACATCTTCCCACGCTGCTTGTTGAGCTAGATCTAGATCATCAAGCGAATGGCTAATTACCAAGCCTTCTGAAGGCTTCAGAAGACGCTTATCATCTAAGAAGTCTAATATTTCAACCACTAAACGGGAATGTTTCCCAATATCTATTTGTTTATCCATTTCAACCATACTTCTGTTTTTGCACCATCAACATTTCTTACTGGCATACCTGATTCTGTTACTTGCTTCAATTTTAACTGCAAATCGCGAGCTTGTTTTTGCAATAGACTCTGGAGTAGTACCTGTCAAACTATCGATCCAACCGTTTACAGTATCCATCGGTGAAAGGGCTGCATCAACAATATTAACAATACCTTCAGCAGTATTAGTTGCACCATCTTTGACGTTATTTCCGATCTGTCCTAACTTGGCTTTATCTTTTTCATATTCCTGCCGACCGTCAATAGCATCATATTTACGTACCACACCACCATGAACATCTCGGACATCATTATCTTGCATGGCAACTGATGTTGTTTTATCAGCATCATAGAAGTTCACCTGCTCAGGTGTGAGACCATATTTCTCTTGAGCTTTTTTACTGATTTCAGCCTGAGCTGCCAGTACCTTATCGGCTTCTGTGCTTTTCAGGTCTTTTAGTAAGTCCAGCCCTTCTTGGCTACTAAGCAGATCATTTTTCAGCTCTGTTAATTTTCGGTTATCACTCACTGATTTACCGAAATCAAACAGGTCCATATCATCACTTGAAACGTAAGAATCAGCAGCACGATGGATGTCCTGACCCGCTTCATGAGTCGTTTCAATGTCTTTCGCAATCGCCTTGTGCCCATCTTCACTCAGCAAACGGTGATCAACAGTAACATCAAAATCGCCCTACTTACGGTCAACAGTAAACAAGTCCTTTTCGGTATGCTCGGTGTCGCGATTTAGGGCAGTGGTGTCGTGGGAGTTTTCTGAGTCCGTGATGGTGACGGTGCCTTGACCAACCGTCGCGAGAGTTTTCGATTTGCTATATTAAGGTGCCTGTCCCCGTATTTCTATTATTAAAGCTGAAACATTTTTACCACTATTCTCCGTACTTGCTACTTTACTGGTATTACTTGGTTTATCCCCTCGAACAATATCATTTACAAAATCACCAGCTTTCTCCAGCGCATTTAAGCTAGTACCACCACGTATATTAAGGTGCCTGTCCTCGTATAGCTCTTGAACTAGTATGTCTGTCTTGTACAGAGGCGAGTAATTCGACATTTCTGATGGTGTCTAATTGGTTCTTCTGCTCGTCCACAAGACGCGGATTGCGGGTTGGTTTTACACTCATGTTTTGCGTTTAATAGCTCTGAACTCTTTCAAAAACAAAAAAACATCCAAAAAAGCTATTTTTTAGATGCCTTTATTTCTGATTAGCCCAATTTAAAATCACGTTTTTTTAATTCAGGTAGCGCCGCTATTATTCTCTCTAAATCGGTTTTGTGTTTTGGCCTAAAGGTTTTAATTTCATCACGGTAATAACGTTCAATATAGTCAAAATCACCCAACATAATGCGAGCTAAACAGTATTTAGCGCCTTCATCTTCTTCATAAAGACGACAGTAGCTGGTTCCTTGGATAGTTTCATACTCTTCTGGTAAGTTTTCCAGCAACTCTCGCTCTGAATTAAGGTTATAGTTTTGCTCTATAATTTCAATGCCGTCTTGTAACACACCTTGAATAAAATCAGCCGCTTCATCTAATGTCAGGTAGTTGTCCCTCCATTTAAACCCCTCCATAGAATTTCTACTCCTAAAGATTTGAAAATTTTCAGCATGGTACTTTTCAGGGCGCTGGAGGTGATGATTTAATTTAAATGTCCAATCATCTTTTTCTTTCTCAGTTAACTCACTAAATAATCGTTCAACTCGCTTATTATTTATCACTACTCTTGGTCTTATAGTCCCCCTCAAACCATTGAAGCTCCACAATGGATGCACAACTATATCGGAGTGTTTTAATAACTTATATTTGAATGCACCTGCTGTATAAACCCAGCCATCATATTTCTGAGCTATCTCTTTGCATAAAGAAAATAAATCTTGTTTGGGTGATATAGGGGTTTTAATACTATTCATTATAGTTTCCTTAAAATGACAACTGAATCTGGTGCTGTCACATTCTTAATACCTGTGTCTTTAGCATTTTGTCCTTTGCCGACCGCATTACCCACTGCCGCTTCATTATATACACAAGTCTGATTTCCTGAACATTTTGCTTTGCCCGTTTTCACTTCCACTATCGCTCGACCTTTATCATTTAACTGTATACTATCTAATTGATTACCTTTAAGGTCATACGCCTGATAGCCATCAGGAACAGTGATACTATCATTAGGGTTGCCCGATAATATTCCATCCGCTCTAGCACGTGTACTGTTAATATCACCTGCTTGCAATGTCACTTCTGACTGAAATTTAAGCCCAGAGTTTGCGAATGTATCGCCTATATCATCGACTGCATCTTGATGAATTTTTCTGTACTCTTGCAACGACCCTAACTGTTTTAATTCATCCGGCGTAGTTATTGCGGTTTGCTTACCAGCCAGCGTAGGGACAAACCGAAACCTTAGGGTCAATAGTGACAAAAATCACTTCACTTGCTCCACTTCCATAAAAATCTAAACTAAGAATCTTACCTGTTGGTTGGCTTGCAAATGCAGCTGTAGAAATAATCATTATCATTGTTATTAAAACTATTCTCATTTAAAACCCTTTACTCGTCGTTATTTTTTATTCATGAATTGGAAGGCAAATAATCGGTTGAAGTTATCTAAAATGTTATTAAATTCAAATTGATAACAATGTACCGTCATTCTTTCTCGAAGTTGTGTTGATTAAGAATTCCTTTAATTAACTTAATCAAATTAGAATCGGCCTGAAAGCAGGTTATTTAAACATTTAGTGATTTTCTTAGAGCCAATTCGCACCAAACAGCTGCCCAAACTATTGACAGCAAACCAACGATAATCATATGCTTACAGCGCACTGGCAACATCCAGTGCCGGGATTGAGACCCTGTATGGTTTTGTATAGGCGTATAGACGCCAGCGATTTGATTTGCTGGCCTTTTTCTATGCGGTGCTCTAACACACCCTGAAATTATGGTGGGTTGGGCAGGGGCGCTTCGGCGCGCCGTATCCTATACGCGGTAGTCTCAACCCTGTTCGACTCACCACCCATTGATTGAGGCCTCTGTGTGGTGATTTACATAACTACTTGTATAGGAGGTCACCATGATCAAGCCAAAAAGCCCCGATTTTTATCACCAAGTTGAAGCCTTTATTATTAATTCTGTGGCGGCAGACATTTCAGAAGAACGTGAGTTAAATAATGAAATAGGTCTGTTTTTGCTTACTTTGCTTCATTGTCATAAGGAGAAGGAAGCGGGATGTTGATTGTTGGCTGCTTTAAATAGAGTGATGTTAAGGGCACATTTTTGATAATGTGCCTTTTTTGATGTTCATTGGTTAGGCATTAAGCTTAAGGAGATTTCGTAACGCACTGATTAACATAAAGTAAGTATTTTTATGGTGTGTGTCCTGCTAAATCATACCTTAGCACCAAGTATTGTACTCTTTGTCACATTAGCTTTTACTGGGAATATACGTATAAGCTATTTTTTCAAACCTTCTATAACTGCTGTAGCGAGCGGTTTATATGCTTGCGCAAAAGGCTTGCCACAATACTCAAGATACTCTGCTGATACCTTGTCAAATTGATCCCATTTGGATTCCAATGCATAAGAGCTCAAAAGTATTATGTATCTAGTATTTCGGTCTGAAGTTATCCACGACTTGGGGTCAGCCTGTTCAAAGGATGAGACTAAGTTTTCCACGGAATAGTATTCTTCGAAAAATGGAATCACATCATCTCTTATTGGTTTGACATAGTTTGCCGCGATCTCATTCAAATTGTTCTCATTTACTTGAAAGCTCTGAGCCAGCGCTTTGTCAGAGAATAACGAATCACAATTTACAACTAATGTAGGATTCGTTTTTTTATCCTTTGCGCTCAAAAACGGATGGAAAGGTGCGTATTGTTCTTCTAAAACGTTAAGGCGGACATGTGCATGCATGGCCAGTTTAAAGCTCTTAGGCTCTGAAGATGACAGCAAATCTATTGCTATCACTTGAGTGCCATCACTTAGCTTTCTAATAAGAGCAGATCTAGATTGCACATATTTAAAGTCATCACCGAGCAATGACGCTAGCAACTGCCCCAGTTTATGAACTACGCTTTCCATCTGATCACCTGTTTAAACTTGAAGCATTAACTTCGTATGTTTTTATGCCGCCTGTTGGCATCCCATTTGGAAAACCAGCAGCTCTCGCTCTACGACCCGAGAATGTGGTCGCAGAAGCCGGGTCAGCTATTAAGGAGTCTTTAGCAAGCTGCTTGGGGCTTCGAGTGGCCCCACCAGTCTTAACCTCAATTATTCTCATCTTGCCTGTCTTTTTCCCGCGAACTAAAAAGTCTGTTACACGATGAGACCCAACTCCAGGGGTATTGATTCGCACTTGTTCTCCAATAAGATCTACAGAATTGCTATTTAATAGACGAGATCTAACAACGTTCTACAAGGACAGCCACCTTATGTTTCTCCTAAGATCTCACATTAAAACTAACCTGCTTCGCAATAATATTAGATCTAAGAATTCTGTTTGTTTTGCTTTTCTTAAGGTGCCTGTCCTCGTATAGCTCCTTGAGGAGCAGGATTGGCAAGTGCTATGTTTTATATTAAGGTGCCTGTCCGCGTATTTTTCCCGTCACATTAAAACTAACCTGCTTCGCAATAATTTGAGGGCTAGGAAATCTGTTTGTTTTGCTTTTCTTAAGGTGTATGTCCCCGTATTTGATGTTTCGCGAGTGGCGCTAATGTTACATATCAAGGCACGTTAGACTATTATTAATTTTATCTTCTTTTTCTTTAAGAGATAAACTCGACCATCTAGTCGCAGTTATAATTGGCACTCTTAAATTAACAAATTCAATAGGTTCTACTTCTTGACAACTATGCACGTCTCTCTGATCACAATGGGGGCACTTAGGAGCAATCCCAATCCCAAAATACCCTCCGTCTAGATCAGGATCATAAAGGCAACCAACTATTTTATGGAAAATATCTGATTGAGTTCTTTGTTTCAAATGGGTGACTTTAGGATTATTCCTTAACAGCATTCCCATTTCTTTATAAGCAGGATCTGATATGGCATCCAACCATGCTAATCCATTGCTGTTATAACTTCTCAATAAAAACTGTCCATATCCATTTTTATATATAGGGCTTCTATATTTTTGACCACAACACTTACATTCATATTCATAAATAACACACTTAATGTTAGCTTTTGTATTCATAATTATCGATAACTCCTCATGGATTTGTTGGGACAACTAATTCTGGTTTAAGCACATTATTAAAATTATCCAACACAGCATGATTAACTCCACCACTTCTTTCTGAATTAAACTTAATTACATCAAAGCCTTTCTCAATAGCTAAGTCACCCAAAGATTTAGTTTTATCATTGATTGGACCACCTGAATACCCCCACTTAGATGCAACGTTTGGATTTGTTAAATCCAAAACTTTAGCTTTATTCAGATTGATAGTATATCTAATGGCGTGGGTAGTGTCTGCTCCATAATGAGCTAACTCACTCATAACAGTTTGTGCAGTATCACCAATGTAGAACGCTTTACCAAATCGACTATCTGGGTTTAGAAAATCAGGATTAATTCCATCTATAATATTTTGTGCTATATGAGAACCATTTGTAGCGTGATAGGCATTCTCGATCTTCTTGCTTGAACCACCAATCTTAGCAATCCCATACGCTGAACCCGTTGCAGCAGCTGCAACAGATATATAGAACTTAGATATCTGCTTCTTAGCCTCATGCGGTGAAATCTCTCCGTTCGCTTCCTTAGCTTGAATATCAGCAATATATTTGTCAGCAGCACCATTAGGATCTGACATAGTTTCAACAGCTGATTCATACATCGCTTTAAGTTGCTGCTGCGCACCTTCATCACCTTGAATTGCAGCTGACGCTGTTGTTGCAAGGTCTACCATTTCAGGAACGGCACTAATAGCACCTATTAATATATCAGTTGGCATTTCCGCCAGAGCACTACCTGCTGCCAGCTCCCATGGTTGGGATTTTGCGTTAGCATTTTGAGACTCGAGAGTAGTGAACTCTGAACTAATGGCGCTGTCTTTTACTGCTGTGTCTTTATCCCAAGTATCATGAGCAGCTACAACTTTTGCAGATTCACTATTACATTCATCTCCCCCACCAGAGTAGCAAGCTTTCTTAAAATCTAAATCTCGCTGATCATCTTTTTTGATGATGGAACCAAGTTCTTCTTGCTTCGATTTAAACTCACTCGTATTTCGACAACTGGCATCTTTGCAACTCTCAATAAAGCTCCTTAACTCTTCTCTTCGTTGAGCTTCAGTCTGAGTGAGATAATAATCAACATTCGCATCACCCACTTTATTGACTCGCTCTGTACCAAGTTGAGCTGTACTGCTATTCACTAACGAGCTATTCCAGTTCTTGTCTACCGTTTTATCTAAGTCTCCTCCGGCTGCTTGATTAACCCTATCTTCAAGCTGATTTCCGAAAGACTTCGCCAAATCTTCCTGTGCGGCAGTTTGCTCACCAGTAGTATTTTCAGTAATGGACTCATATGTCTCATGGCCTAGTGTGTTCAGCAGTTCAGTCTTGGTGGTAGCGTCACTGACATCTACGTTAACTTCACCATGCAATTCATGGTCATCGTCTGTTACCACACCACCATGAACATCTCGGACATCATTATCTTGCATGGCAACTGATGTTGTTTTATCAGCATCATAGAAGTTCACCTGCTCAGGTGTGAGACCATATTTCTCTTGAGCTTTTTTACTGATTTCAGCCTGAGCTGCCAGTACCTTATCGGCTTCTGTGCTTTTCAGGTCTTTTAGTAAGTCCAGCCCTTCTTGGCTACTAAGCAGATCATTTTTCAGCTCTGTTAATTTTCGGTTATCACTCACTGATTTACCGAAATCAAACAGGTCCATATCATCACTTGAAACGTAAGAATCAGCAGCACGATAGATGTCCTCACCCGCTTCATGAGTCGTTTCAATGTCTTTCGCAATCGCCTTGTGCCCATCTTCACTCAGCAAACGGTGATCAACAGTAACATCAAAATCCCCCTGCTTACGGTCAACAGTAAACAAGTCCTTTTCGGTATGCTCGGTGTCGCGATTTAGGGCGGTGGTGTCGTGGGAGTTTTCTGAGTCCGTGATGGTGACGGTGCCTTGACCCACCGTCGCGAGGGTTTTAGATTTGTTGTAGCCCGATGCGTTTACATATTGCAAACTAGTGCTGTTGTACGTGGCATCAACCATTGGTTTAGACTGTTCTAATTCACCTATCGGAACGGGCCCTTTTCCATCTGCGCCTTTGTCGCTATCACCGTTAACAGCGACGCCCGTATTCAACCCCGCGCTGCGGTTTTGACTGTAATCGGTATTGGTTAAGTCGGCATAACTGAAGGTATTGGTGCTCAAATTCAGGTTACCTAAGTCTTTACCTTCTTTATCTACCGTTGCAACTAATGCCCCTTTTATATCGGTATTATTGGCAACAGTAATGCTGGCATTATTGCCGGACGTCAGCGTTGTCAGCACAGTTTGTTTGCTGCTTGTTCGGTTCGAGGAGGTATGCATTCCCGCATTCACTCCGGTGAGTTTTCCTGCCTCTTCTCCACTGTAACCCTTCAAAACACCGTTTTTACCTGAGTCCACGGCCGATAGGCTAAAGCCACCATTAACCCCCATGCTCTTACTGTCGGATTTAAAACGGTCTTGCACCGATGCAACGTTCAAGTCTTGACCAACAGTTAGGGTAAGGTTTTCTGTGGCTTCTACATTCGCCCCCACTATATTGGTGTTTTCTGTTGAGCTGATGATGATGTTTTTGCCAGCCAACTGACTGTTGGTATGGGTGGTAGCATCGCTACCATCTCGATTTTTGCTGTAACCAAGGTTAACGTTCGCACCGCCCGTAGCCCCAAAGAAGGTCACCGACACCGTTCCACTCACGGTATCGTTGCTGCTTTTATTGCTTTGTGTTTCCGTAGAGGCGAGCAAATTAACTTCGTTGGCGTCTATCGTCAGTGTCTCTTTTGCGTCAAGTTGCGCCCCTTGAACCAGCACTTGATTGCCCTGTGCATTTCCGGCATCAAGGGTGATATTTTGTCCTGATAATTTGGAAGCCAATGACCCTGTTGCTTGAGTTTGACTTTCTGATTTAGACGCGACTAGATCTAACTCTAATCCCGCGTTAAAACCCCACCCAAATGCACTTGCACTCGCAACACCAGCCGCCACTTGTTGATACACCAGTAACGTCTTTGATGCCACATCTTCTACAGCAAGTACAATACCGGCTTGATACCAACTATCATCGCTTTTTACATCCGAAACCAAGTCCCTAAACTCTTCCACATCTGCAAACTGTACCCCGGGTTCTTTATCCACATATTCTTGTTCTAACAGGGCAAGACTTTTCTGTAGTGAATCGAGTTGTTTTTTATAGGTACTGTAGTCTTTTTTTGCTTGTTTAAGGTTCTCCGTTGATTCTTTCAGGCCTTTGATGGCTTTCGCGACTTCTACTGCTTGGTGCTGAACCACTATGCTCGCTTCTGCTTTTGCGTGTACTTCCTCTGTCTTACTGCTGCTGCTCTCCTTCGCTTCCTTTATGATGATATTATCTTTCGCCGTCAATCGAATATCACCCTCACCCTCACTGTTTTGACCCGCCAATAACTGGCTTCCTTCTATAAAAATATCCGCTTGAGAATCCGCTGTGATACCTCTCTTAGCCATTAGCTCGCTACCTTTTTTCTTAGTAGCACGACGGTCAGTATCGACCTTGTCATACTGCGCTTTTTCCATGCTAATCTTTATTTTACCATCTTCAATTTTAACTATATCTGACGGATTACTCGTTAACATTTTTGTTATGCCGTCAAAACTTATACTTAGTTTTTCGTTTTTTTCATACGATTTTTGTGTTTCTGTTGCGGCCAAAAATTCGATGTCTCCAGTGTCGGCTAAGAGCGTGGCATTATTCCCAGAAGCAATATCCGACCCCACCACTTTAATATTGCCCGCATCGATAGTCAGATCACCGCCTGATTGAACCACACTGCTTTGGGCGGTTTTGGTTTCTAAGCCCTCTCGTTGGGACTCCATTTCAAACAGGTTGCCACCGGACAGAAAACTGGTTTTCTCGTTCCATTCTTGACTCTGTTTGAGGACCTCTCCGGCACTGATCAATACCTCGTCGATGGCCGTCAAATTGACGTTGCCATCGGCCACAACTTCACTGGCTAACGCCGCGATGTCACGGCCTGCATTGATGTTGATGTCTCGCCCAGATAAAGCGTAACTGCTATTAAGCAAGGTGGCGTCGTCTATGCTGCCTTTGTCTTGGCTGCTTAGCCCTCCGAACCCTTTTTTGATGGTTTGGTTGCGCTCGTACTCTTTGTATTGTTGCGCGGCGAGAACAATATCCCCGTCTGCATTCAATGCGACATTGCCATCGGCATTGAGCGATGAGCCAACGACTTGAATATCGCTGTCGCCTCCGGCGGTTTGTATCGCACCAAGGGCTTGTGCGGTAATGCTGATGTCTTCGCCTGCGGTAATGGCACTGCCTTTCACCGTCTCATTTAAGCTTTCATGAATAATGGTTTTTGAGCGACCAAAGGATTTTTTCTTTTTGGTTTTGGTGTAATGATAATTGCTATCATTGACAGCGACGATAGAGACATCACCTTTGGCGCTCACGCCAACACTCTGCTTCGCTTCTATACTACTACCAGACAAGGTGATGTTTTTGTTTGAAGTAAGAGCGACATTGTTGCCCGATAAAGTGCTGCCCTGATGCGTCAGTAACCGATTGATATCCGTGTACCCGCGTTTATCCGTGCGTTGATAGTTTTCGTTCAGCGCCGTGTCTATAGTGATGTCGCCACCCGCCGACACATCAAGATCTGACTTCGCACTTACCGTCGCCGATGTTAGCGCGATATCTTTGCCCGCCTTAAGTGAAATTTTACCTTGGGATATCAGCTGTGAACCCTGATGCTTCACCTCTAGCGTATCGACTGTGCTCCAATTAACATATTGTTGTTTATGGGTTTTATTTTCTATCGTGCTGAAGCGAATATCTTCTCCAGCAGTTAAACTTGTGTCGCCTTTAGCAGACAGCCTCGCCCCTTCGTTTAAGATATTTTTCCCTGCGTTTATGGATAGATTTCCCGTTGCCGCTATTTCACTTGTTTGGCCCATGTCGGTCGTGGCATCATTTTGGTTATACTCATTGATTTGAACCAATGTTCGGTTGATCACCGAGCCATTGGTTGAGTCCAAACTGACGTTATCACCAGTTATAACCCCACTCACATTCTCAATGTCCCCCTTCGCCACCAAGGCCACATCGCCTCCGCCAGACAACGTACCCGTGTCGTTGTGAATGGAGCTGTCGCTTTTAAGGCTTAGCGTGTTATCTGCCAGCATTGCGCCGCTGTTGTTTATCTCACCGGCTTTAATGTCAATATCTCGTCCAGCGATGACTGCACCATATGAGATGTTGTCTCGGGTGAGCTGGGCTAAATAGAGTTTTGGGGCCAGTACCGTTTGACCGTTCACTTCAATCTGTTCATACCAGAGAATGTCTTGTGACAGGTTGGCCACTTGCTCTGGGCTTAAGGCAATACCCAGCTCTAGATTTAACCCGCTTTTTTGACTGGCGGCCGCGTCCATTAATTGCTGCATCTGGCCAAAATCATTACCGACCGATTCATTTAAATAGCGTTTACCGGTCTGTTCGAAAATCGCTTGAGTGACAACGCGCGTGTCGTAAAAGGCGTCGCCTAAAAAGGTGATTTCTTTTTCAGGATCAAAGCCGACATTGCCTAAGAAATAATCTGAACCAAGATAATTGCCTAGGTTAGTGAGCAATGGATTGGTTTCGATTAAGTAGCCACTCGCGGGGCCTTTAGAGTAAATAAACAAGCCATTAGGGCTGCTCGGCAGTCTAAATTCAGGAAAAGGCACATCATTGAAGCGTGACAAGGTAATGTTTAGCTGGTCAATAGAAGACACATCGACTAAACGAACAGAGTTAGGACCAGTAACATCGGCAGACTGGGTAGTTTTGGTTGATTTACTGCTGCCCAACGGGGTAACCCGAGAGGCATATCGTTTGATAGTTCTGTTGTCCACTTCATTGACGACATTTAGTAAAATATTGCCAGTTGCAGTAATAGAAGAATCAAGTGTACCGGAAACACCCGTTTTTACTCTACGACTACCGACCCGATTAAAAATAGTCCCCCTATAGCTACCTCGTCTATAATTATTTTCTTTAGCTGGTAATTCATAATCATAATAAGTAGTGTAGGCGTCAAGTGCATAGCTTATGTTATTCAATGACAAAGCGTTTATTAATATGCTGCTACCCGACATTAGGCTCGCATCATTGATCACATTTACCGCATTAATGAACAGCCTCTTCCCCGCATTTAGTCTTGTATTAGCGCTTCCCCGTTTTATTGTTGCTCCTTCTTCTTTCACCTTAACGGTGAAATGATCGCTACTTTCAAGTGTCGAATAATAGACATGATGCCTAGAATCTCCTCCTCGAGTTTCAACTACTTCACTTCTTTGTTTATATTCAGGTTCATAGGAAGTGTTGTTGGATTCAAAGCTACCACTGAAAGAGGAAGTTATGTCAAGATTGCTGGTTGGATTGGTAATTAACGTCGTCACCTTATTGGTCACCGTATCCGCATAAATTGAGATATCTCCAGCCAACGACTCTATCGACGCCGAGCTGTTCAGCAGGCTATTGCTTTTCTGGTTGGCGGCGTTTCTTGCGATGGTCAGGTTGTTTTGGGTCAGAATTTCGCCGTAATTGTTGAGTGCATTGGCGTAAATCGCGCCGTTATTACCCGCATAAATTAACCCTGTATCTGTATTGGTGGCGGTGCCGCTCACGGTGGCAATCAAATCGCCCAGCGCTATCAGTGCGCCGGGGTTGGTTAACGACGCTGTGGCGATAGACAGGAGATTGAGCGCTTGTAACGTTCCGCTGTTGCTGATGCTGTTGGCGATTATTTGGGTCGTGTCACCGGATATCACCCCGCGGCTTTGGTTGGTTAACCCACCCGTCAGTGTCACCTTAGTGTGTTTGGCGCTGTTTATTTCTGCGCGGTTATTGAGACTATGGGCCGTGATGCTAAGGTCGCCACCTGAGCTGAGGTTTTTTGACATCACCAACGCGCCATTCACGGTTAAAGCCATATCACCATTGGCGCTGAGCTTGCCTTGATGGTTGAGCGTATCGGTCGCGAGGCTCAGGTTTTGATTGGAGGTTAGTTCACCCTGATTGGTCAAGCTTTGCGTGGTAAGTTGTGTGTTGCCTTGGCTGGTCAAGTGCCCTTGATGCGTGAAGGTGCCCGCATTAATGGTTATTGCGTCACCGCTGGTCAGTTTTGTTCCAGACGCCGTGGTGAGACGGTTGTTGGCGGTTATGGCCAGCGTTTTCTTCGACTCTACCGAGCCCGTTAAGTTGCTGTTGTCCGTGATTAAGGTCATGTCACTTTGCGCCAGAGTTTCTCCAGACTGATTCAAAGTGGCTGACGTAATGGTGAGGTCGCCGCCACTGCTGGTCACGCCCTCTATTGTGGTGTCATTGGCGGTCACGGTTATGTCGCCACCGGAGACCAAGGTCAGGCTTGAGCTAAAATCTTGTGTTGTCGCAGTGATATCCGTGGCCGCTTCCACTGTCCCATCCAAAGTAATCGACTCAGTTTGCGTTAACGTCAGCGAATCCCCAGAGACTAACACGCCCGACTGAGTTAATGTTTTACCCGATATCGTTACCGCTTTTTTAGCACTAATTGCACCATCGAGTACACTGCTTTGCGCGTCAATGATGAGCGAACCTGCCGACTGTGTGGTGCCCGCCAGTTCGACGATTGACCCATCAAGTTTCATATCGCCACCTGACAAAAGTGCACTGCCAGCCATTGTGTTCAGTGATGTATCGCCAGATAGAGTGACGGTGTCGCCCGATTGTACTTTGCCGCGGATGGTCAAGGTATCGGCGTTCACCACGAGGCGTTGACCAGCAGTAGTGTCGCCGTCAAGCACCACCGCATCACTGTTTATGACCACACTTTGGTTACCGGTTAGCTGCCCGGTTTGATTGAGCGTTTGGGCCGTAATCGAGACGTCTTTACCCTGTGTCGTTCCATTGTGGGTGAGGGTTTTACTGGCATTAAGTGCAATGGTTTGGTTGGCGGTCAACGTGCCGCTTTGGTTGATATTCTCACCCGATAAGGAAATGTTATTACTGGCGCTAAGCTGTGCGCCTGCGGTAAGCGCCAAGGCGTGACGGGCGGTTAATGTAGCGTCTTGTACCTCGGCATTCGTCTCAAAAGAGAGCGCTTGCACGTCCACCGTAAGGGTGGCCGCTTTAATGTTGCCTGCGCCTGTGAGTGACAACGTGTCACCCGCGATAGCCATGTCACCCGAGACGGCAACGGCCCCTTGATTGTCCAGTGTACCAAGCTGCGTCAGGCTGGCCGATTGGCTTGTCACCCGGCTCGTCTCATCAATGGATACCTTGTCCGCTTGAGCAGTAAACTGAGCCGCCTCAGCGGCTGAGTGAATCAACTCAACCGAGCCCGCCGTAAGCGCCATCTCACTACCAGCAACCAGCGTACCGTTGCTCGCCGAGATGGCCTCACCCGTTAAGCTCATCTGCTTGCCTGCACTGTGATTGCCGTTCATTTCAATGTTGTCGGAAGTCGATACGGTTAAGCTTTGCGCGCTGCTCGTGTTGCCCATGACAATCTTGCCATCGGCCGTAATATGTATGCCCTCTTGTGACGCGGCAAGGTTGCCCACGTTCACCCCAACCCCCTCTTCCGTGGCAATGAGCGCAATGCGCCCGGCGTACATGCCGCCAAGGGAAGAAGAATCAATCGCGAGTGCCGGGAGGGGACTTGTGCTTGTCGCTTTTTTAGTCGCCACGTTAGTTTCATAATCCACGTGGTTTTGACCCGTCACAATCGTGAGGTTTTGCGCGTGAATTTCTGCATTGATTTGCGCCGTTCGGCTGATGATATCGAAATACGTCTGCTGACTGGCGTCTAACCCAAGCCCTTCAATGGTCACAGACCCTTCACTCACATCAAACCCCGATACGTCGCCATTAGCCAATTCTGGTGTGCCCGTGGATAACGTCACTCGCGGTGTATTAATGAAGCCGCACCCATCGCACGTAATCCCATAAGGGTTGGCGAGAATAACATTGGCGCTGGCACCAAACACTTCGGTGTACCCTTGCAATTGGCTACGGTTCGCGCCCGTCACTTCGTTGAGTATCACACTGGCCGCTTGCCCTGTCAGGTTGGGGTTGTTTTGCAATAAACCACCCAACTGAGACTGACTCAACTGCGCGGTCGAGTTATTTAAAATCAGGCCGCTTTTATCCACGTTGAACTGCTGATATTGATTGTGAGACAGTCCTTTGCTGTTCGGCGCGGCAATGTTCACCACTTCAACGCCGTTGCCAGCGGTAATTGTGGTGGTATTGGTGCCACCGACCACCACATTAGCCAATACGGGCTGGATATTAATCAACCCACACAGCAGGTAGGTGAGGGTTTTTCTCCAACTTGAGATAGGTTTGTCCATGGGTGTTGCCCTCATTTACAGGTTTAGGTCTAAGCGGTAATAAATAACGACGTCATCCGCGCGCAAGCGACTCGGACTTTGAATGGGGAATCCCACAGAAAACGAACTGGCATAATGGGCAGCGCGGGCCATCAAAGAGACACTGGCCCCCATAAGCGCGCCTTTTTCTAACGCATCCAATTTGTCTTTTTTTATGCTGCCAGTATCCAGCGCCAACTGACTGCTCACCCTACCAATCACTGGCCATTGCCCCAGTTGATAGGTCAGGTCGTTACGCCAGTAGTACCCTTCGTCACCCGAAATTGAGCGCCCTTTGAAGCCACGTACCGAATATTCACCGCCAATGCTCAGGCGTTCACTTCCGTACAAGGTGTCATTGCTCCATTGACCAAAGAGCGTACTGCTGGCATTTAAATCCGGCACAATGGGGTAGCTGTAGCTGGTCGTGAGCGTGCCTTTATAAAACTGTGCTTCGGACGCCGCACTCGACTTACCCGAATCCTCTTCCCCGCCAAACCAATCGGTTCCGAGCACTAACCTTGGTGAAACCGTAAAAAAACCACCGCCTAACCTTGTACTGTGACTCAGCGATAGCGACGCTGAACTGACATTACGAGAACCAGCGCTGAGTAGATTACCCAATATGTAGTTTTTTTCTCGGCGATGATGCACCCCCCATTTCGTTGAGGACTTGCTGACGCTGTCTCGATGAAACAGCCAATTCACATCGATGTCAAAGCTGTTGGTTCGGCCACTGGAATTAAAGCTAAAATTGTTGTTGGTAAACGTCGTAAAGTAATTGCTGTAGGACGTCCGTACACCCACATTCCAGTAACCGCGAGGAACATCTAAGGCAAGATAGGCACTCTCGGAATCTTTGTCCGAGACAAACTGACTGCTTTTGTTTAACGACACCGTCCATTTGTCTAACGCATCAAAGACGTTTTCTATCCCGCCGTTGATGCCCGCTTGCTCTTCACCTGTCGATTCTTGGCCGCCGTTATTTATCCCTATTCCGACGTAGCCGAATGCACCGGTATCGGTTTGAATATCCACAATCGACATCCCTTTAACACTGCCGGGCAATAATTTTATTTGCGCGTTGTAACGTGAAAGGCGGTTTATTTGGTCAAGCCCCTGCTCAATGTCTCGTAGGTTAAGTATGGGGTGATTGAGCTGAGGAAAGGCATTGTTTAAAAACCCTTTAGGCTCACCGTTAAAGAGCACCTTTTCTAATCGCCCTTCTATTATCTCAATGGTGAGCACGCCAGAAGAAAGGTCTTGAGGGACGAGAAAGGCTCGAGAGGTCACATAACCGGCCTCAACGTAGGCATTGGTAATGAGCCGCAGATATTCGTTGATTTCGTTAATGCCTAGACAAGCCGGAACGAAGCCCGTAATAGCAAGCAGTGTGGACGTCTCCATTTGGCTGTTACCGACAAAGGATACCTGCTCGATATCAAAGCATTGCGCTGAAGTTTGTATAGGCGGCGCAGGAATAGGTTGTATAGGGACCAATGAATCAAGCGCTTTCTTGCTTTGTTCAATTTGTTCTAGACGCTCAGCTTGCTCGCGCTCAATATCTTGATTTACTAATGGTGCACTAAAGCACCACGTCGAATATTGAGCTATAAACACAATTATCAATAATAACTTAACCTTATGGGGCAAAATTAGTATCTTATTATGGGATTGAATATGAAAAGGCAGTAATTTGTTCACATCTGTTGATTAAAATGATATCAGGTTATTTTGATATCTTATATTTATGGAATCAACATCACAATAGAATGATGATTAATTCACCACTTCATTACTGAAAAGTAGATTCAGATCTAATTTATGAGCTTTTAAATATATTATTAATAATTATATAAATAACAAAACTTGAGGAATAAAATCAATTATTGTGTCATCAACATTGACGTAATCTCCTTTACTTTTTTTATATTAATTCCTTACGAACACAATGGATGTCTAAGTGACTGGTCAAGATAAGTTAACAGCCTTTATTATTGTTTAAGCTGTTCGTCCAACTTTAGGAGGCCATGCTCGACAACATGGCTCAGCAATGTGAATCAATCGCCGTTAATACCTTAACCTACTGACCTAAAACGAGAAAACCCCAGCATTTCTGCTAGGGTTTTTGATGTGGCGGTGAGTGAGAGATTCGAACTCTCGATACGTTGCCGTATACACGCTTTCCAGGCGAGCTCCTTCAGCCACTCGGACAACTCACCGAATTTGTGTCGCTGCGTTAACAACGAGGCGCTAATTTAATGATTCTTAGAGGTTTGGTCAAGCGGAAAAACACTAAACACTGCGCCTATCGCGCCAATTGCCTATAAAACAACCTTTACCTCCCCCTATTTAAGCCAAACACGGGATATTCAACAGAGATACCGATTCATTTACTTAAATGATTCCAAGCCAACACCTCAATGACGAAATTTATGATCCTATCGCGACAAGTTCTATAATTAATCATCGACTCCATCACACCTCACGCCATCAATTTTGATCATGTTGATTGCTTTTGCGAGTATCCGCAATAATAAAAGGATGATAATTATGATATCTGTTGCCCTAGTTGATGATCATGTCATGGTGCGATCAGGCTTTACCCAGTTGTTGAGTGTCGAATCGGACATCACTGTTGTTGGCGAATATAGCTCAGCCAAAGAGGCATTTAATGCCCTACCTTTAATCGCACATTTAGATGTTGCGGTAATTGATATCTCTATGCCCGATGAAAGTGGCTTGTCTCTGCTTGCCCGTTTGAAACACATTAACCCTGAGCTAAAGGCGATTGTGCTGAGCATCTATGATTCTGCCTCTTTTGTGAGCAAAGCAATTGATGCCGGTGCATTGGGTTACCTATCTAAGCGTTGCGGACCTGGGGAACTGGTTACCGCTATTCGTACCGTCTCAAATGGCGATCGCTATCTGTGTGCTGATGCTCTGTTCAACCTAAGCAACGCTGGAGCTCCATCCTCTGCACTGAATGAGTTGACCAAGCGAGAAAAAGAGATCTTTGAACACCTTATACAAGGAAGAGATGTCAAAGAAGTTGCCTTCGATCTTTCCCTAAGCCATAAAACGGTGCATGTACATCGTGCGAATATTCTAAGCAAGCTCTCTCTCTCTAATAACGTTGACCTAATTCGCTTTGCGATTAGAAATAAACTCTTACCTGAATGAGGAGTTCGATAGAACACATTGGTAACCACACATTTACCAGCATATTTACCTTCGTAATCTATAGCGTTACTTGGTTCTGCTTGTGGAGTGTTAGTGGTTATCTGGTAACGGATATTCACACTGCGGGGCTTTTTCTGCCCGTTGGCTTAAGGTTGGCAGTACTATTAATAATGCCTATCAAGTATTGGTGGGTCATCCTATTCAGTGAGTTATGCATTACCGTTGGAATTGTTCAAGTATTAGAGCTTAATCAATCCGACTTTTTATTGCTCCTTGCGCCCTTTATAAGTGGTGCATTAATACGCCCTATTCAGGCTTGGTGGAAGCGATTAGAAACCTATTGGCAACAACTGCTTGGTTTGTTGGTTGTTATCATCATCAATGCATTTTTACAGGCTTGCGCAATTCTACTGTTGAGCAAACCTCTGGGTCTATCCCTCAATCTCATGTACAGCACCACCATTGCTTCCCTGACTGGGGGTATTATCCTTGCACCATTCTTTTACCTGTTGCATGACTATTTAAACCGAAAGGTTTGGGTTCCGCTCTCCCCTACTCTTATCCATAAAGAAGTCACATTAAGGCCATCGGCCTTTTTGTGGATGTCTCTGTTTTTCTGCATCGGCCTAATTGCTGAACTCAGCTTTAAACAGCAGATGGCGTCACTGCTTTTGATCATTGTTCTGCTGCCAAATATTTTTATGGCTTACCGATACGGTTGGCAAGGTGGCGTCCTTTCGGCAGTGATGAACAGTATCTTGCTCACCATGGCGAAGAAGGTGATGGGTTCATTTGCCACATACGAAGAGATGCAGCTTTTTTTGACCACTCAGGCGCTCGTTGGCTTAGGATTGGGTATTGCCATTAGCCGCCAATATCTTCTATCCGAGAAGCTCAAAAGGGTCATCCACGAACTCGCGCATGAATTGTCAGTAAAACAAGAGCTCGCTCGCCAATTGGTGCATGTCGAAGAGGATATTCGCAAGTCGGTTGCGCGTGAGTTGCATGACGAAATAGGCCAGAACATTACCGCGATTCAAATACAAGCCACCCTTGCAAATAGAACCGCGAAGGAAGACAACACAAGACAGATTGCCACGGCAATCAACGATCTGGCTTTTAAGGTCCACAGCGCGACCCGTCATTTGCTGTCTCAATTGAGACCACACATACTCGATGAACTCGGATTAGAAAGTGCGCTGCAACAACTCGCCAATGAAATGAAGTTCTCGGAGCGCAGCGTCGATTTCAGACTAAATATTGGGTTTGATACTGAACAACTGGATGAGGTCACCTCCGTAACTATCTATCGCATTGTGCAAGAGCTCATCAACAACGCAACCAAGCACTCTCAAGCGACAGAAGTGAACCTTACCTTTTTACCTGGCTCTCTATTTAGCATGGAATATAGAGATAACGGCATTGGCTTACCCGCGAACTGGCGAACGAAAGGGACGGGCTTAAAAGGGCTACAAGAACGTGTCACTGCGCTTGGCGGAAGCTTAACTATCGACGGAGAACTCGGTACTCGGGTATTGGTTAATCTGCCCACAAAGAAACAGAATGAACCAGCATCATAAACTCATCACCCATTTCAACATTCAAGGATTCACTTCATGTTTGGCATGTTGTCTCAAAAACAACCCGCAACGCTGATAACAGATAAACAGACTATCGATTCTACTTACAAGTATTGGCGATTGCATTTGATGCTGTCCATGTATGTTGGGTACGGTGTTTTTTATTTCACGCGTAAGAGTTTAAATTTCAGCATGCCCGTGATGCTCACTGATCTAGGTTGGGAACCTTCAGATATCGGTATGATTGCCACTGTCTATTACATCACCTACGGCACATCCAAATTTCTGTCAGGGATGATCAGTGACCAATCAAACCCTCGTTATTTTATGGGCTTCGGTTTGATAGCGTCTGGTGTGATCAATATTTTATTTGGCTTGAGTTCATCACTCACGGTTATGGTTATCTTATGGATGCTCAACGCGTTTTTTCAAAGCTGGGGCTGGCCTGCGTGCGCTAAACTGCTTACCACATGGTACTCCCGCTCCGAAAGGGGGTTCTGGTGGTCTCTGTGGAATACCTGTATCAACGTAAGTGGCGCATTGCTGCCTATTTTAATTGGTTTCATTGCCATCACTTGGGGCTGGCGCTATGGGTTTATTGTGCCCGGAATCATCGCCATTGTAGTGGGGTTAATCCTATCTTTTCGAATGCAAGACAAACCCACCACGCTTGGTTTACCTACGGTCGGAGACTGGCGCGATGACCCGCTAGAAAAGCAGCAGGAAGAGGAAGGGAAAAACCTACCGTTTAAAACAATCATTAAAACCTACGTGTTAGGCAATAAGTACATCTGGTTGCTGTGCAGCTCTTATCTATTGGTTTACATCGTCAGAATTGCGGTAAATGACTGGGGCAGTTTATATTTGGTCGAACGGCATCACGTTGATTTACTGACCGCCAATACGGCCGTTTCCATGTTTGAAGTGGGTGGGTTTTTAGGATCATTGCTCGGCGGTTGGGGATCCGATAAATTTTTCCACGGCAACCGTGCGCCGATGAATCTCATTTTCGCCTTAGGCATTTTTATCTCGGTTGCCGCGTTATGGCTAACCCCTATCAATAATATCTATGTACTCTCTGGATGCTTGTTCTCTATCGGGTTCTTTATCTTTGGCCCACAAATGATGATTGGCATGGCGGCGGCCGAGTGCTCTCACAAAAACCTAGCCGGGACAGCAACGGGTTTTGTTGGCCTGTTCGGTTACCTAGGTGCCGCGCTGGCAGGATATCCACTTTCCATTGTTATTGAACAATTTCAGTGGGAAGGATTCTTTACGGTGGTCACATTTGCGGCCGCCGCTGTTGGTATGTTGTTGATTCCATTCTTACGGGCACAACAGAGAACCGTTGAAACCAATAGCGTTTAACTGTGAACCCCGTCTCAATACTCACATAAGCAGCCTAAAACTAGGAAAAATTCCTAGTTGGCTAAAAACCTGTCTCACTCTATTTGTTTGTTCTTTTTTTAGTATTGCAGTGTACCCAAAAAGAGTTGTGTATATGGCAACGTTTCATCGCCTAGGCACAAGTCGTACACCTACACAATATGTAACCCCATTCATTATTCCGGGTCTCTACATAATAAAAGTTGTCACAAAGAAGTGACTGACGCTCGGTTAACAAAGCAAACGCTTCCGTTGCTGAGTGAATACAATAAAAGAGGAAACAAAGATGAAAGGTAATATTAAACGCCATCTCTTAGCCGCTTGTATCTTAGGTTCTACTGCGCTTGCTGCTCCGCAAGTTATGGCTGAAGGTCGTTTGGTTATTTACTGCAGTGCGACAAACGCAATGTGTGAAGCCGAAACCAAAGCATTCTCTGAGAAATATGATGTGAAAACATCTTTCGTTCGAAATGGTTCGGGTAGTACCCTTGCCAAAATTCAAGCAGAACGTAAAAACCCAAGAGCAGATGTATGGTATGGCGGTACGTTGGATCCTCAATCTCAAGCAGGTGAAATGGATCTACTTACTCCGTATAAATCCGCTGAACTTGAGAACATCATTCCAGAATTTAAAGACCCTGCAAAACGCAAAGGTAACTACTCTTCTGCCGTTTATATGGGTATTTTAGGTTTCGGTGTAAACACCAAGCGTTTAGCTGAAAAAGGTTTAGAGATTCCACGCTGTTGGGAAGATTTGACTAAGCCAGAATACAAAGATGAAATTCAGATTGCTGATCCACAAAGTTCTGGTACTGCTTATACTGCACTCGCCACTTTTATCCAGCTTTGGGGTGAAGATAAAGCATTTGAATACTTCAAAAGCTTAGACAAAAATATCTCTCAATATACCAAATCTGGTGTGACTCCTTCTCGTAACTCAGCTCGTGGCGAAATCGCTATTGGTATCGGTTTCCTTCACGATTACTCTCTAGAGCAATCGCAAGGCGCGCCTTTAGAGCTTATCTCTCCTTGTGAGGGTACTGGTTATGAAATTGGTGGTGTAAGTATGATTAAAGGTGCTCGTAACGAAGAGAACGCCAAATTATTCATCGACTGGGTACTGTCTAAAGAAGGCCAGCAACTTGCATGGCAGAAAGGTAAGTCTTTCCAAATCTTAACGAATGTTGACGCAGAACAATCTCCTTATGCGCTTGACCCTAAGAAACTGGATCTTATCAACTACGACATGAACACTTACGGGGCGTCTGATACACGTAAGCGCCTAATCAAGAAGTGGGTAAACGTCGTTAAAATGGGCGAATAAGCTGTCCTAATATGAGCAGCGCATCCGCGTTGCTCAATTCTCTAAAATTTTATTTATAAGGGCTGAAAACGTCAGCCCTTAGGTCTCTTATTCACTAATTTTCGGTTGGAAATATCATGTCTCAATTAGCAGCAGAGTCAGACTTGAAAAATCACTTTGAAGAGAAGCCGCACCGTGACTACATCTTCTATTGGATATTGTCTATCGTCGCCGCTTTCGTGCTTTTACCTACATTTTCGCTTGATTATGGGGTACTCGACTCTACTTCAGATGAATTTTTTGAAGCGATGGGATGGAGCAGCAGAAACATTGCATGGCTTTGGTTTAGCCTGCCCTTAGTGCTTCTAATTCGCCCTAAACACGCTTTAAATAAATACCACCTAACCCGCCATAAGTTCGATATTGGTTACTCGTTATTCTGTATCCTATTTATCATCACTTCTTCAGCGGTAACCGGACACGGTTTGGGTTACTCCACCATTTTCCTTTTTGCTGCACTTGGCAGCGTAATGACACTCGCCATGGCTCGCTTAGAGTTTATGGGTGGCGATTCGTTTGTTATCGGCTCTTTGGTCTCCATCATTGGCTTGATCTCTGCGTTTATTCTCTTCCCGAGTATCGCTATCTTTGTGCCGATGTTTCAAGACGACATGGGCAACTTTGTCGCGTGGCAGTTTCTTGAAATTCTGTCGCAAAAGCAGATCGTTCAAATCATTCTTAACTCTTTATTCTTAGGGTCTTCCGTTGGTATTACGGCTACCTTCTTTGGTTTGATTTTCGCTATCTACTCTACTCGTATAGCAGAAAAATCCGCCTTTATTACCCGTATATTTTCTATTCTACCGATTGTTACACCACCATTTGTTGTCGGCTTAGGGGTAACCTTAATGCTTGGTCGCTCAGGCTATGTCACCGAGTTGATGGTAGATTGGTTTGGCTTCCAAAATACCAATTGGTTGTATGGTTTTACTGGCATTTGGATGGCTCAGGTTCTTGCGTTTGCGCCTATGTCCTTTATGATTTTAGATGGTGCAATGAAATCGCTGCATCCTTCTTTAGAAGAGGCTTCATACACACTTCGTGCTAATCGCTATCAGACATTCTTCGGCATCGTTTTACCTTTGCTTAAGCCAGCTTTAGCCAACTCATTTTTGATTATCTTTGTACAGTCACTCGCTGACTTCAGTAACCCGCTTGTACTTGGCGGTAGCTTCGACGTACTCGCGACGCAGATCTATTTCTACATTGCGGGCGCTCAGTTGGATTATGCCTCGGCTAGTACTTTAGGTGCTGTCCTGCTTATCTTCTCACTGGCTATTTTCGTTATTCAGTACATGTGGATAGGCAAGCGTTCTTACGTAACGATATCGGGTAAATCTTATCGCGGTGACGTTCAGCCACTACCAAACAGCTTACGTACCTTTGTTTCGGTTACGCTGTATGGTTGGATGATATTTAACGTACTGCTTTATGGAAGTATCGTATTTGGTAGCTTTACCGTTAACTGGGGAATCGATTACTCCTTAACGCTAGACAACTATATCAATCTATTTGGTATGGGCTTTGGTGAAGGCGCATGGCCTTCGTTAATCAGTACCATGACATACGCTGGTATTGCAGCACCGATTACGGCGACCTTTGGTTTGCTTATCGCTTATATCGTTGTACGTCAGGATTTCCGTGGCAAGAAGGTCATTGAGTTTGCAACAATGCTCTGTTTCGCGGTACCAGGAACGGTTGCAGGTGTTTCTTATATCCTCGCGTTCAACGACGCACCAATCTACCTAACGGGAACCGCCGCTATTGTGGTCATCTCCATGGTAATGCGAAATGTGCCTGTCGGTATTCGCGCTGGTGTGGCTGGATTGGGTCAGTTAGATAAATCGCTGGATGAGGCGTCGCTGAGCTTACGCGCCAACTCGTTCAAAACGATTATCTATATATTGATTCCATTGCTCCGCCCTGCAATCTTGTCATCATTGATTTACAGTTTTGTAAGAGCCATGACAACCGTTAGTGCCATCATCTTCCTTGTTACGCCTGAAACACGCGTTGCGACATCTTACATCCTAAACCGTGTAGAAGATGGTGAATACGGTATCGCGATTGCCTATGGTTCGCTGCTTATCTTTGTCATGTTGTCTATCATACTGACCTTTGATTATTTCGTGGGCGAAGCCCGAATTTCCCGTTCAAAAGCCAAGAACCAAGAATAAGTTTTGGAGAATTTAAAAATGAAAGAAAATAGCTTTGTAGTGCTAAAAAATGTATGTAAGCGCTTTGGAGACAATACGGTAATTGGCAACCTTGATCTAGAAATCGAAAAAGGCACTCTGGTTACGCTACTCGGCCCATCTGGCTGTGGTAAAACAACCGTATTGCGTTTGGTTGCTGGTTTAGAGAAACCAACCAGCGGTCAGATCTTTATCGATGGTGAGGACGTGACGAATACGTCTATCCAGCATCGTGATATCTGTATGGTGTTTCAATCCTATGCGTTATTCCCACATATGTCTCTTCACGAGAACGTTGCTTATGGATTGAAAATGATTAGGTTACCAGCCAAGGAAATCAAACAACGAGTTGATGAAGCCTTAAAATTGGTTGGTCTAGATGACATGGGAAGCCGCTTTGTCGACCAGATCTCTGGTGGTCAGCAGCAACGTGTTGCTCTAGCTCGTGCTTTGGTATTAAAACCAAAGGTCCTTCTTTTTGATGAGCCTTTGAGTAACCTAGATGCCAATTTACGTCGTAGCATGCGCGAAACCATTCGTGAACTTCAACAGCGTTTTAACATTACGTCTTTGTATGTGACCCATGATCAGGCGGAAGCATTTGCGGTATCCGACACCGTTATCGTCATGAACGATGGTGAAATCATGCAAGAAGGTTCACCGGATCAGCTATATCGCTCACCAGCCTCTATGTTTATGGCGAACTTTATGGGCGACGCCAATATCTTTGATGGTTCTTATAACGGCGAGCTTCTTAGTATCAATGGCTATGAAATTGGTGCAGACAAAGACGTAATTGATGGGTTCCCTGAAGGAGACTATCAAATCGGCGTAAGACCAGAGGCCATATTACTGGCTGGAGAAGGTGACGTTTGCCAACAGTGTCAGGTTAAAGGCATCGTTTATATGGGGTCCATGTACGAAGTCGCCGTTAACTGGCATGGTCAGGAGTTACTATTGCAACTAAACTCCTCGCAATTTGACCCTGAGATTTCAGATCATGCCTATTTGACCATAAATCCAACGGGCATTTTCTTGTTACCTGCTGACGCAAAGTAACCTGAGATCAAGATAAGTTAACTTCTGTTCACCTATCCAATATAAAAAACGGCAGTTTACTCACTGCCGTTTTTTACGTCAAATTATGAGTAAAAAACAACATCCAATACCCCTTCTTTTCAGTATCCCAATAAGTATCCACAAATAAAAACCTCAAAATACTTGCAATTATTTTTCGGAAGTATAGTGTTATACACATATATAGCACCAACCAAAATCACGCATAGAGGTAATGATGACCGATTGGCAAGATAATCAGCCTATTTTTCGTCAGTTAAGTGAACAGATTACCGAGCAGATTTTGCAAGGGGTCTGGTTAGAGGAGCAACCGCTTCCGTCAGTGAGGACCGTCGCTGCAGAGCTAAAGATAAACCACTTAACTGTTATGAAAGGCTATCAGCTTTTAGTTGATGACGGCTTAGTTGAGAAGAGACGAGGTCAAGGTATGTTTGTAGCAAAAGGCGCTTTAAAGGTGCTACAGAATAAACAGAAATCCGATTTTATGACACGTCAAATGCCCCTAATAGCACAAACATTACAGCAGATAGACATGCCACTCGACGAGTTTGTTCAACAGTTACAGCGTATTCAAAAATTACAACAAGATACAACAGGTGAACAATGAAACCTTTAATCAGTGTTAAACACGTTTCTAAAAACTACCATCAGTCAAAAAGTGAGGGTCAACAAGACGCATTGCACGATATCAGTTTCGAGCTTTGCGCGGGGCAAGTATTGGGTCTGCTTGGTCATAATGGCGCAGGAAAATCAACGCTAATCAATGCCCTGTTGGGCGCACACCGCTACAAAGGTGAGATCACCATAAATGACTGCCAACCAATCAATCAACACGCAAAGTTGATGGAACACCTGTCTTATATCTCTGATGTAAATGTGTTGCCGGGCTGGATGAGTGTCGCTCAACTGCTTAAGTACACATCCGGTGTGCACCCAAGTTTTGACATTGAAAAAGCCAAACTGACGCTATCAAATACCAATATTGAGCTATCCAGCAAAATAGAAAGCCTCTCTAAAGGGATGAAGGTGCAATTGCACCTAGCGGTGGTTATTGCCACTAACACCAGCGTCCTTATCTTGGATGAACCAACATTGGGCTTGGACCTTCTCTACCGAGATACCTTCTATCGTCATCTCTTAGAATGGTTTCACGATGGTGAACGCACACTGATTATTGCCAGCCACGAGGTATCAGAAATAGAACATCTACTGACTGATGTGCTTATCCTGAAAAAAGGTAAAAACGTACTCCAAGACAGTATGGAAAACATCAGCGAGGCCTATTTTATTCTTGATGCGGCCAACATTCATAGCGATAAAATTTCTACTCTTGATCCTTTAAGTAACCAGATCGGATTAGGGTCAGTGAAGTGGTTGTTAAAAAGCGACCGATTACCGGAAGTCAACGGGTTAGGTGACGTTCATCGTGCGAGCCTCGCCGACATCTTTATTGCTCTACAAAGGGAGACAGCGTAATGCATCCAAGTATCTATATGCTGGAAAAAGAATTAATTGAGCATAAATTGGTGACTCGTGTACCTGTATTTATTCTCATTTTCACTGTATTGATTTTTGTTGGGCTACTGACCAATTCTGATTTACAAGGCAATCTCTCATATCAGGTCCAATTTGGCGGCCAATCCAGTAATATGCTGGTAGATTTTTCGTCTAACCTGAACCTAGGTATTGCTTCTTCGGTTTGGGTTATTTCGGTTCTTCTTTCAACGCTTTACCTACCAAAAACTCTGCGAAAAGAACGTCAAGAAGGCAGCGCTATGTTTTGGCGTAGTATGCCTGTCTCTCACCTAATGACTCACGTCGTTAAACTGGGTTTTGGGTTGTTAGTTATCCCGCTTATCTGCTCTGTATTAGTGCTCAATGCAAACCTGCTATTGTGGTTACTCAATATCGCCACAGATAACCAACTGGCCGTATTGGTCAGCCAAGAGTCCATTTTCAATGTACTGGTTAACTGGTTAAGCTTCCTCGCTAGGATGACATTAGTCGCATTGGCACTCTTGCCACTCGCCACAATGGCGTTAATGGCATCTCAACTTGTTAGTTCACCGTTATTAGTGATGGGTTTGGCTGGTTTCGCGGTCAATTTCTTGTCTGTGTACGTTCTCGGTTTTTATGGTGTCAGCTCGTTTTTCAACGCCATTCTAGCGATACCTGGCATGATATTTACGCCGGAGCCTTTGTCTGGCTTTTTGAATGCTGGCGTCGTACATCTCACTATCTATTACATACTTGGCGCAGTGGCATTAGCCGCCAGTTTGTCTTTGAGTAAAACCAATGAAGTGTCTTTTAGAGGCCTTTTACCCCAACGATAAACGCGAGCAGTTCGCCCTATTTGTGTCACTACATTTACAACTTGACCAAAGTTGAACTACACTTTTAGTGACTCTCTTTGTGGAAAAGTCAAATGTGTCGTTGGGTGATTAGAGTAGCCTTGAGTTGTTTCTTGGGGTTTACGTACTTGTCTTTTGCTGACACCGTTGAATCAAATGATGTGTTGGCAAAGACAATTCCTGTAATAACAATCAGTGGAGCTATCGGTCCCGCTGTAAGCGAATATGTCACAAGTGAAATTCATCGCGCCAATCATCAAACCCAGTCTCCTGCCGTCATTATTGTCATCGATACCCCCGGTGGGCTGGTATCGAGTTTAAGAGAGATAAACCAACAAATCCTTACCTCTAACATTCCTGTTTTATGTCTTGTTTATCCGTCTGGTGCTCGCGCAGCAAGTGCAGGAACCTATATCCTTTATGCCTGCCATATAGCAGCCATGTCTTCTGCAACGACACTCGGCGCCGCCACTCCGGTAATGATGGGCGGCGTGCCAACCGGAGAGAAAGAAACGGATGATAAACCGAGTGAACCATCGGCGATGGAAAAAAAAGTGCTCAACGATTCAATCGCTTACATTCGCTCATTAGCGCAGCTAAGAGGCCGAAACGTTGAATGGGCTGAGAAAGCCGTCAGAGAAGCCGCCACGCTTTCCTCGACAGAGGCGCTTGAACTTAATGTCATAAATCTGATAGCCGATAGCCCAGCGTCATTGATCACACGGTTAGATGGCCGAACAATAGAAGTCAATAAGCAACAACAAACTATGGACTTGACCGGCGCGATTTTAGAAGAAAGAAAACCGGACTGGCGAAATCAGTTTCTTTCCACTATCACTAATCCCAATGTCGCGTATATATTAATGCTCATTGGTATCTATGGGATATTACTTGAGTTTTATAGCCCCGGCTTTGGCATTGCGGGTATTACGGGCGCTATCTCATTGTTGATAGCGCTGTATGCATTTCAGATGTTGCCGGTTAACTATGTTGGTATGGGCCTCATGTTGGTTGGTATCGCTCTGATGATCGCAGAATCGTTAATACCCAGCTTTGGTCTGTTGGGTTTTGGCGGGATTATTGCTTTTACTCTTGGCTCGATATTCCTTATCGATAGCGACGTTCCGCACCTTAAAATTTCATTAAACTTAATCTTCAGCATTGCATTTACTACTGCCATTCTTATCTTATTTGTGCTGCAACGGCTGTGGAAACTTAGAACCAAAAAAGTAGTCAGTGGCCTAGAGTCTATGATTGGAAGTCAGGTGGAGATAGAAGACAATTTTGATGGTAACGGCTTTGTCCAATTCGGAGGCGAGCGATGGGCCGCCCAATCTGATAACCCGCTACATAAAGGTGACACAGTCACGATAAATGCCGTAGAAGGTCTGACTTTGTTGGTAACAAAAGATCAAAGGAGGGAGAAAAAATGATGGAATCTCTACTCAATAGTGGATTGATAATCCCCGCAATTATTGTTGTCTTAATTGCATTCATTGCTTTTAACTTATTTCATGTGCTTCGGGAGTACGAGAGAGGCGTTATTTTCTTTCTGGGTCGATTTGAAAGGGTAAAAGGACCAGGATTGATTATCGTTATCCCGATCATTCAGCAAATTGTTCGAGTTGATCTAAGAACCGTTGTGATGGATGTCCCTAGTCAAGATGTCATCAGTAGGGACAACGTGTCTGTTCGGGTCAACGCCGTGCTCTATTTCCGTGTCGTCGACCCACAAAAAGCCATTATCAACGTGGAAGATTTCTTGCAAGCGACCTCTCAACTCGCTCAAACCACCTTGAGATCGGTATTAGGTCAGCATGAACTGGATGAAATGTTAGCGAATCGAGAGATGCTCAACACGGACATCCAAACCATACTTGATGCAAGAACAGATGGCTGGGGAATAAAAGTATCGAATGTCGAAATTAAACATGTCGATATAAATGAAACCATGGTACGAGCCATCGCAAGACAAGCCGAAGCCGAAAGAACCCGGCGGGCGAAAGTGATTCATGCGTCTGGGGAAATGGAAGCGTCTGAAAAATTGGTTGAAGCAGCAACGAAGCTCGCCGCCGAGCCCAATGCTATTTTGTTACGTTATTTACAAACGTTAACCGAGATTGCGAGTGAGAAAAACTCCACTATATTGTTCCCAATGCCAATGGACCTTATGGACAGCCTGTTTAAAAAAGGTAACTCGTCGGATCAAGATAAGAAATAACACGCATTAGGGTTGTGTCACGTTGACGATATGCTTCAGGTCGTGCTCGCGATAGCGAGCAAATATCTCGTGCAAATTCTCGTTATTTAACTCGATTTTCTTCTCACTTAGGAAATCCTCGTTGAATAGCTTTGAATATGACCGTTCGGCAAGATCACAACAAAAAGTAACGATTGTCTTACCCGTGCCCATTTTAGCGGCCGCGTAGAGCGCTCCGGCGACATTGAGTGCGGAGCTACTGCCTAATAGAATACCGTCATGTTGGCTCACTAAACGAGAAATGGTGACAAGATCTTGATCGGGCAAGGTGATTGCGTGGTTAATTTTCGCTTGTTTAAAGTTTTCTACCATTCTCATGATCCCTATTCCTTCCGTGAATGAGCTGCCCTTTGATGTATATTGACCGTGTTTCAGAAATGAATAGATACCGGACCCGTCGGGATCAACTAACCATGTCTTCAAATTTGGATTGTGTTCAGATAGGTAATGGGAATTTCCAGCTAACGTTCCACCCGTTCCAACCACAGACACTAACGCATCTATTTTTCCTGCAGTTTGATGCCATATCTCAGGCCCTGTATTTAGGTAGTGCGCTCGGTAATTGCTTAGGTTTTCAAACTGATCGGCCCACCAATAGTCCTCATGCTTTTCGCCTATTCGCTTTGCTGTGTGATAAAAATGGTTTGGATCCGCAAATGGACAAGGGTCAACCAGCAACAGGTCGGCACCATACAGCTTAATCATCCGTTCTTTTTCTTGTGCTTGTCCTTTTGGCATGACCACCAACATCGTGTAACCAAGAGATTTAGCCACTAGTGCTAAACCAATCCCCGTATTGCCCGCCGTCCCTTCAACAATAGTCATTCCCGGTTTTAACTTCCCCGATTCAACCGCATCCTTAACCAATTGCAGTGCGGCTCTGTCTTTAATTGAACCACCCGGGTTCTGTTGTTCGCATTTTAATAGGATCTCACAACCTGATATATCTGAAAGGCTATTAATTCTGATAAGATCAGTATTACCAATCAGTTCGCTAACACTATTCGCTATAGAGGCAATTGACATAATGATTCCATTTTCATTTTACTCGTTATAAGCGTAGATCTACGGCTTATTTAGTCAAGGTAAATAATAATAGAACACATTCTCATTTTGAGTAATATACTTAGAGGTGATAGCTTTCAAAGGAGGGCATCAACATGTTTTTGACGGAAAGAGTCAGCGGCGACTTAATAGATATCGTCGAAACAAAAGATCTAACGAGTTTATTTCACGAAAATGTCGTCGGTCAATATCAAGCGGGTCAAGAAGAGCAAGACCCGGAACTTTTTAAAAGTCTGATTTGGTATTTATGTCTGGTGAGGAACTGCCTCGCTGCTGGACTGATCCCAATTACCGAGTAACAAAATAAGTATCATACCAAGCCACTGATTCAGAGGCTTGGTATTTACTCACCATCTCAATAGAACGCAAATTTGTCTAGCGTAGCTTGTTCAAGATAGGGGCACACCTTCTATCGCTTGGGCGATTAACGACACAGGATGAATACACTCTAGGTCCGTATTTTCTTCTATCTGCCATTTGCAGGTTTCACAATCAGTGATAGCGAGATCCGCATCCGCAATGGCTATCTGATTAAACAGCCCGCTGCCTATCTCCATCGATGCCTCGTAGTTTTCTTCTTTGAACCCATAGGTACCGGCAGAACCACAACATTCGCTGTTCAAGACGATCAGTTCTAAACCCGGAATTGCCCTAAGCAGTTCAATGGTGAATATTGTATTTCCACTGCGTTCGAGATGACACGGAGTGTGATAAACCACCTTCTTATTTACAGGATTCATTTTTGGGGTATTCCCATTCATAAATTCCTTCAATAAATAGCGCGTAATAAACTGTATACGGTCTACGACTCGTTCATTGTTTACACCCAATACATGGGGATACTCATTTTGAAGTGTAAATGCACAAGTAGATGAGGTGGAAACAATATCTCGTTGATACGTTTCAACCGAGTTTTCTAGCTGCTTAACGTTAAATTGGGCATTTTTCTGCGCCTTTTTATGGAAGCCATTGGCAATCAAAGGCACGCCGCAACATTTTTCATCGTCGAGCAGATGAAGTCCGATATCCATCGCATTCAAAACGGTGATCAGATCTTTACCCAGTTGTGGGTGATTGTAGTTGACATAACAACCATGAAAAAAGCTGACACCACGTTTAAACGACGATTGGTCAGGACACTGTTTTTTGTACCAACGGCGAAAGGTGCCATGAGAGTATTTAGGAAGTGATTTATGGTCATGTACGCCAACCGTTTTGTGCATCACTTTTTTAACGATCGGCATACTAGTTGCGGCGTTAACAAGAGGAGCAAAAGGTGTGGCTATTGAACCAAATAGGTCGGTATGGCTTAAAACAAAGTCTCTGACTGTTTTAGGGCTCGCTGACAGTTTTCCATACTTCCCTCTGGCAACGGCAATGATGTCGCCTATTCGCACATTAGAAGGACAAGCGGTTTCGCAACGTTTACAGTTGGTACAATACTTGAGTACGTCATCAAAATATTGAGGATCTTTAAGTCGCAACCTTTCCCCATCGGGCCCGGCTTGCTTGGGACCTGGAAATAAAGGGTTGGCCTTCGCTACCGGGCAGTAAACCGTACAAACGGTGCATTTAATACACTGATCAAAACTGGTGTCATTGGCTACTTCTAACATACCGCTTCCTCCAGTTTAGCCTGGTTATTATTGTAGATAATTTGACTAGAGACAGCATGTGCTGTGGCAATCGCCACCCCACCGCCAGACCCCTCTAATATCGGATTGTAATGCGCCAAAATTGAGCCACAACAATACAAGTTCTCAACGGTACCGTTCGTCATTCGTGGTCGAAAGTGTCGGTTTGTTTCTACACCAAATGAGATGAATTCATGAGAGCTCGGTGAGAAAAAGGCGTCGCTGTGCCAGTCGGCTCTTGGACCGGTGTTACAAACCTCTAATCCAAACACGGGTTCAATGATTCGATTTCGCTGAGCCTGTAACCCATTACTGAAAAAGCTTCCACTAGCCAAAACAAATGCATCGGCGGTTAGAGCGTAATCGCGTAGATTTCTTGTCCACACTTTTTCTAACTGAAAACCGTGCTCTGATTGTGAGAACTCGCCCCGAACAACGCTGTCCCCTTTTAATTGCACGCCACCTAGTTTGACAAAATGTCTTTCCAGTGTTTCTTCGAGCCGAATACCCATTAATGACGGCGGCATCGTCGCCACCTCATGAAAATTAAGACCCGTACGTGCTTTCAATTTCTGTAACAATTCCACACCTTGCAACGCACCAAATATGGACGGTAGGATAACGAGATCTCGTTCCGTTGCGCCTGCCGTTATCTGATTAGCGAAATCATTGAAGCATGTTTCGTTGTTAAACAGTTTGGCAAAATCTGTCGACCTATAATTGTTTATCGACCCGGCCCCATTAAGGTGGTTTGTTACATCTACTGGTAATTGAACAATAGGCGTGCGATTAAACATTGGGGTAGAAAGCAGGTTGTCGGCAACAACCTGAGTCTGGAAATCACGAAACGACTCAATCGCCACCAATACAATTCGATCGAAGCTATTCTGAGATTGATTAAAACCAATCTGTTCGACGAATTGCTGAGAAAGGAATGTACTTTTTAAGGTTCCCAATGTGGTAATACGTTGATGATTTTCGTTGTTTTCTGTTTGGTTGAGCAATACGCCTGCACGGTTCATCATTTCGGTAAACCAATCAACGGCACCAGAGACTCTTTCTTGTCCTATCTTTGCGTAAGGATGTTCTGGATATTCTAATGGAAAACTGGCTATTGCGGGATAAGGGAAACGTACCGGGATACCCGATGGCGTAGAAGAAAGTAAATCCACCGAACCAGATGAAAAATGCAATGCACTTCGGCCGTTATTCACCAGCGCGGTTTTCAACCCTTGTTCTAAACAATGAATAGCCGAGGTGTACCCTGCCATTCCTCCACCAATAACGATGACATCATAATTCATTATGACTCTCCCGATTTAACTGGGTTATGGGTAGCGGTTAACTCTGACGCACCGAGTAAACCTTCATAGATCCAGTAGCTGAATTCGGCTTCTCGCAATGCGTCTCCCCACAATATGGGTTTTGTTCCTTTCCAGCGCTCTTCCATAAAATCGACCAATAATTGACTGCTATCGACACCATTAAGACCGCCAAACTCATTAAATAATCCGGCCGCTCGGTAGGTACATAACTCCCCCTGACACGGTCCCATTCCCAAACGGGTGCGACGGCGTAGATCTTCTATATTCTTACAATCAAGCTGTTTAATTGCATATTCCACTTCACTAACGGTTACCATTTCGCATTCACAAATTACGGCTTGGCTTTTACTGTCTGGCTTTAAAAACCCATGAGCTCTTTCACCATGACGATAAACAGCCGACTCGTAAACTGGTTTGGCAATACTGGCACTACGTTTGATTGGTTTTGGCGCGGTATTGGAACCGGGTAACGGGCGACTCGCCGTAATACAGGCATTGGTATTGCCTAATTTTTTTGCCACGACATCGGTGACTTGCTCGGCCATCAAACGATAGGTCATTAATTTACCACCAGTGATGGTAGTAAAACCGTTTAAACCATCTTTTTCCGCGTGATCTAATAACACGATACCACGACTGATATTCCGTCCAGACTCGTCCCCGTCTAGTGAAACCAATGGGCGAACGCCAGCGTAAGCTCTTAAGACACGGGTATTTTGCATGATAGGCGCAAGCTTTGTTCCTTCGACTAAAAGCCTGTCTATTTCATCTGGCCTAATCGAAAGGTTATCAATTTGGTCATAATCAATACGTTCCGACGTTGTTCCAATTAAGGAAATGGTATCTCCGGGCACCAAAATATCGGCGTCTGACGGCTTTCGACAACGGTTAATGACGAGATTATTAATCCTGTAATCTAGGATAAGCAACGAACCTTTTGCCGGAAACATCTTTATCCCAAGATCGGCGTATTCACATATGTTCTGCCCCCATATGCCAGCCGCGTTGACAACTTCGTTTGCATACACTTCATACGCAACATGTTTTTGCGAATTAAAGCAGCGTACACCGACAACTCTATCGCCCTTAATAATCAGAGATGTCACCGTGGTATGGGTGAACAATTGAGCGCCATGCTCTTTAGCATCCAACACATTGGAGGCGCATAATCGGAAGGGATCAAGTGTGCCGTCTGGCACTTTTACCGCGCCCAGCATTTTAGGGTTGGCGTGCGGTTCCAACTGAAGCGCTTTTTGGGTGGTTAACTGCTCTGTTTCTATTCCTGCTTCACTACAAGCACGTATGAATGTTTGCTGAAAATCAATGTCATCTTCTGGGAGAGTGATAAAAAGACCACTCGTATCCTCTACACAGTGTCGGGCGATAGATTTTAGGATTCGATTTTCTTGGATGCACTCTTTTGCAGAATGAGGGTCTGTTACCGCATATCGTGCTCCAGAATGAAGTAATCCATGGTTTCTACCTGTGGTACCGGATGCTATATCGTCTTTCTCTAATAATATGCAATTTATTCCGCGTAAAGCACAGTCCCGCATGATACCCGTGCCTGTTGCTCCTCCGCCGATGATAACGACTTCTGTTTCAAATCGAACATATGAATTCATAACGCGCTCAAAATTAAGTTAACAATAGTTAAAACGAACATTTATATTTTCGTTTACATTCTAATGAAAGAAGAGTGAACATTGCAACTATTATCCTTGTAATATTTCCGTAACGATTTTAATAACTTTAATCATAGCCAAACTAGTCGTTAACACTAAAAATTGAACCAGTATCTAGAGTTTAATTATTTTGATCCACGAATTAAATAAAGTGAATCTACCTCTCATCTTTTATTTTGTATTTGTTCATACTTTGCTCGTTCGAACATTTCACGTTCGTTTAAATCTAATAACTCAAAATATAGGTAAATAATAATGTTTGGTGTATTTAAACCTAAAACACATATAGAGCGTCTACCTGACGACCAGATAGGTGCCAGCTATAACCGACATAGATGGCAACTGTTTATGGGTATCTTCTTTGGTTACGCTGGGTACTACCTTGTACGAAAAAACTTTAGCCTTGCAATGCCATTTTTGATCGAACAAGGGTTTACTCGTGGACAATTGGGTGTGGCACTATCTGCTGTTTCAATTGCATACGGGTTGTCCAAATTTCTCATGGGTAGCGTTTCAGACCGATCCAACCCAAGGTACTTCTTGAGTTTCGGCCTGCTCATGTCCGCCGCTGTTATGTTCTGCTTTGGCTTTATGCCATGGGCAACAAGCAGCGTAACTGCAATGTTTGTTCTTCTATTCTTGAACGGTTGGTTTCAAGGTATGGGCTGGCCAGCTTGTGGCCGAACAATGGTGCATTGGTGGTCTCGCAAAGAACGTGGAAGCTTGGTCTCTGTATGGAATGTAGCCCACAATGTCGGTGGTGGTTTAATTGGTCCTTTGTTCATACTGGGTTTATGGCTATTTAATGACGATTGGCATACCGCTTTTTATGTTCCGGCCTTCTTCGCTTCTCTTGTCGCTGTCTTTGTCTGGTTTACCATGCGCGATACTCCTCAGTCTTGTGGCTTACCCCCGATTGAAGAGTTTAAGGATGACTATCCAGATAGCTACGATGAATCAAACGAAAAAGAAATGACGGCAAAAGAAATTTTCTTTAAGTATGTATTGAACAACAAGCTTCTTTGGTCGATTGCTATCGCGAACGCCTTTGTTTATATGATCCGTTATGGTGTTCTTGACTGGGCTCCTACTTATCTTTCAGAAGCAAAAGGATTTAGTGTCGATAAATCATCTTGGGCGTACTTCTTGTACGAGTGGGCTGGTATTCCAGGAACGCTTTTGTGTGGTTGGATTTCGGACAAAATGTTTAAGGGACGTCGTGCTCCGGCAGGTATCTTATTCATGCTTCTTGTGACCATTGCAGTGTTTGTCTACTGGTTCAACCCTCCAGGTAACCCAGGCATCGACATGGCAGCTCTTGTTGCTATCGGCTTCCTAATTTATGGCCCGGTAATGTTGATTGGTTTATATGCCCTTGAACTTGCGCCTAAAAAGGCAGCAGGTACTGCAGCAGGTCTCACCGGTCTATTCGGTTACCTTGGTGGTGCTGTCGCGGCAAATGCAGTTCTAGGTTATACCGTTGACCACTTTGGTTGGGACGGTGGCTTCACCTTGCTTACTGTATCTTGTGGCTTATCTATCCTTTGTTTAGCATACGCGTACTTTGGTGAGAAGAAATTCCACAAAGAAAAAGATGAAAAAGAAAGATTGGAAGCCGCTGAGGCATCTGCATAAGGTTTGTCCGATAGAATCTTAGATGTGTAATTAGGTTCCAATACGAAACATTACTTACGATCAAAAAGGGCCACAATAGTTCGCTATTGTGGCCCTTTTATTTGTTTGATGGGTTGAACCCAGTCGAGGCACCGTTATAAGGTAACAACCTCTATTTGTGTTTCACTCTCAGCAAGGATGGAGGCCAAAGGTTCTGGTGGTAATTGATCAGTGACCACTAAATCTATCTCACTCAAATTACCAAGCTTTACCATGGCATTGCGTCCAAATTTGGAATGGTCAACACCCAATAAAGTTTGACGACTATTCTCTATTATGGCTTTCTTAACTCGTACCTCGTGATAGTCAAAATCGAGCAACGAACCATCGTTATCGATCCCACTTATACCAAGCACACCGAAATCAAGTCTGAACTGTGAAATAAAGTCTAACGTCGCTTCACCTGTTACGCCACCATCAATATTCCGCACCTCACCACCGGCAAGAATCACCTTAAAATCAGGACGTTCCATTAGTATCATTGCCACATTAATATTGTTGGTCACAATACGAAGATCGCTATGCCCTACGGTCAAAGCCCTTGCAAAGGCCTCTGGAGTCGTACCGATATCAATAAATAACGTTGAACCATTAGGGATGTGCTTTGCCATTGTTGCCGCTATCAGCTCTTTTTGTCGTGGATGCATGACTTTACGATTGCTGTAGCTGGAGTTTTCAGAGCTAGAAAGGTTGGTCGCGCCACCGTGGGTCCGGCGAAGATTATTGAGTTCCGCAAGCTCATTCAGATCTCTGCGAATCGTTTGAGGGCTGACACTAAACAGTTCAACAAGCTCGTCTGTGTTGACTTCTCCATTCGATTCAACCAATCGAATAATCTCTTGGTGCCGCTGTTCTGCTTTCACGTCCGTTCCTTTTCTTATTTGAATATAACGTCAGCTAGTATAAGTAAAAATGACCCATAACCCTAGGGCCCGTTGATTTTTAGAGGCTATTTTACAGCGAATTGTCGGGAATTTATGTGAAACACGGGCTTTAAAGGTAGTGGATCTACCTTTAAAACTGATAACGCAGTAGAAATATCCAACAAATGGTAGGAATGAAAAACCTAAACCTGTGGCACATACCCTGGCACACGAAACCACTTACGGCATATATCAAGAAAATAGCCGTAAAGAACCCCCATACCACACGATATTACGGCATTGGTTGATACTGCGGTGATAATCTGGTCAGTGGAAGCCCCAACGAAAAGTAAAATGCCAACATAGACGGGAGATTGAAATGCAACAAACGCGATGAGATCAGAACTATTTTTCATAAAAGAAGACAACGATAGCCTCGCCCCCTGCTTCAGTACCCAATCACGAAAAATTCCATACGGAAGCGCTATCGCGATATTCACGGGTATTGACACCAGACGCGAAGCGAGTGATGTTTCAAAAGACATTCCAGACACAAAAATTTCAATCATCATTCCTGAGATGAAACAAAACACCACCATAGCAAAGGTGTCTGCGGCTACGTTCCTAAGGCAAAAAGGACCACGTGATTTCATTTTCTTCCCCTACAAAACAATAAACTGCCAAAATAATAAATAACATTAACTTAACACTGGCTAAATGATTACTAGCCAGTTTATCGTGCTATTAGAACAGATCTTAACTGAATTTATATACTGTTTTTAAAATTATGTTTTGAATATTGTACTATTTTTTTAAAAAAAATTAGCATGATCCGCTAGCGTGATATAGATCGCGCTTTTTTTAGTCCGTTAGGAAAATAAGGTACAAAGAATAACCACACGCGGATAGGGATGATGAAGAGGGATTCGGAGCTGTGTTAGTATAGTTCATCAAATTTTTCTGAGAAGATACCGTGACACTAAAAGAATTACTTCAACAACCAGAACTTGAAGGCAAACTACTCGGTGAAGCACAAACCTATGGCTTCATAACGGCTATGGCCGCCACGCCCAATGTACTTGACCCAACAGAGTGGATCCCATTCCTTTGGGGCGGAGAAGAAGTTGCGCCTTTTACCGATGGGGTCCAATTTGAGCAATACGCTGATTTGCTGATCGCGCTTTGGAATACAACTCGCCCTGCTCTGCTCGACGGCACATGGCAATGGCCAACGGGTTATACGCTTGACGAAAAAGAGATTATTTCTGAGGAGGCGCGCGCGTTTACTGAGGGGGCACTTCAAGGCTGGCAACTCGCCAGAGATGACTGGGAAACCTTAATGCCTGAGCATAGCGAAGACAATGCACTGCTTGGGGGTGTACTGCTTTCTTTAAGCCTGCTTTATGATCCAGAAACCGCTATTGAGACGTTAAAAGAACATGGCGTTGAAGGGCTAGAACAATTCGAAGAGATCTACAATGCCATTCCGGTCATGTTGTGTGGCTTGACTCAGCGCGGTGTGGAACTCGCAGAGTCGCAATAACCGAGACTAAGCATTATTACCATTGTTCCTGACATTCCCGTGCAAACGGGAATCTTGGTGATATTGGATCCCCATTTTCATGGGGATGACATTAGTTTTCATCGGGATGACGATAGTTTTTGCGAAAGCAATACCTAATGACCAGTGTTCGTACCTAAACTAGCTTTGTAACTGCTCGGCAAAATCCAACATACGATTTAATGGTATAAGTGACTTAACACGAATCTCCTCATCTACAAAGATTTCATGCTTGTCTGACGACCCTGTTAAGGCACTTTCTATCGAGGCTAAGCCATTCATGGCCATCCAAGGACAATGAGCACAGCTTCGACATGTCGCGCCTGCACCGGCGGTTGGTGCTTCCATAAGCTCTTTCTCAGGAACCAACTGCTGCATTTTAAAGAAGATACCTTTATCTGTTGCAACAATGAGCTGCTTATTCGGTAGTTCTTTTGCTGACTTAATAAGTTGACTGGTAGAACCGACTGCATCAGCCAACTCAACAACCGATGCTGGAGATTCAGGATGCACTAAAATAGCGGCTTCTGGATAAACGGCTTTCATCTCCTTTAGCGCTTTAGCGGAAAACTCGTCATGTACAACGCATTCGCCTTGCCACAGAAGCATCTCTGCACCTGTTTTATTGGCAATATAAGAACCTAAATGACGATCAGGTCCCCAGATGATTTTCGCGTCTTCATCATCGAGATGTTCAACAATTTCTAATGCAATACTTGAGGTAACAACCCAATCTGCGCGCGCTTTAACTGCTGCTGATGTATTGGCGTAAACCACAACCGTATGATCTGGGTGTGCATCGCAAAATTCTGTGAATTTATCTGCCGGACAACCTAAATCTAGGGAGCATTCTGCTTCTAAGGTTGGCATTAAGATAGTTTTTTCTGGGGTGAGTATTTTCGCAGACTCACCCATAAAACGAACGCCAGCAATAATTAGCGTGCTCGCCGAGTGACGATTACCAAATTTTGCCATCTCTAATGAATCGCCAACAAACCCTCCGGTTTCTTCCGCAAGAGCCTGAATCTCTGGATCAGTATAATAATGGGCAATCAATACCGCGTCTTTTTGTTTTAACAGGCGTTTTATACTTTCAAGATGCGTTTTCTTTTGCTCATCGGTCAATAGCGTTGGTTTGGGTGGAAATGGATAAACGGTGGTTTCAATTAGATCTAATATGTGGCTCATTGCTTTTGCTCTATGCAACGTCAGTGAATCCGATCATTGTACACCTGATGGGGTCCCATTTTCTACCACTGTTGAACAATTGCTATTACCACTACGACTAAATGATTAGTCGTATAGAGATACTCGATAGAGTAAACAGAAATACCAATGAAGAAATACAGGTCTAAATGAAATTAAAAAAATAGACCATCAAATGGTCTATTTTTTTATTTAAGTTTCGATTTGGCCATCTTAGCGGAGGCTGAACCTGGATACCCATCAATCGCTTGTTGATAATATTTATTGGCTACCGCGGGTTTACCGTTGCGGGCTGCAATATCACCAAGCTTAACCAGTGAATCAGCGCGCTTGTTTGATTTTTCGTAAGAGACGACAGAAGCAAAACTTTTTGCTGCATCAACATCTTTCTTTAGAGCGTAATTCAATTGCCCAACCCAGTAATGCGAGTTGGCTGCGTAAGACGAATTAGGGAAATCTTTTTGAAACTTAGCAAATGCCGCGAGTGCACCTGTGTAATTTTTATCTACTTGGACGAGGTAAACGGCTTTTTTATAGGCGGCTTCTTCGTTCACATTGGCAGCATACACACCACCGTTGGCTTCTGTACCGCCACTAGTTGCAGGGGTTACATTATCAACAGGTTGCTGTTTGTCATTTCTCAAACGGTCCAACTCGATAAATAATTCTCGCTGACGTTCTAACATCTGCTTCATATCGTAGCTATTTCGTTCGACCATCCCTCTCATTTCGCTAAGTTCCCCTGCCATATCATCGATTTGCTGCTGCATTTGCAGTTGCACTCGAGATCGATTATTCAACAAACGTTCAAGTCGTTGAACATCGGTTTCAGGCATGGAGCTAACGGAAGAAGATGCGTTGCTTACATCAGATACTGGAGCTGGTGCAGCGAACACAAGGCTCGCTGCACTGGCCAGCAACGCAAGCGAAACAACTCGCTTAAAGTTACTGAACATGAGGTCTATCCTCGATTAGTATACGATAACCGCACGACGGTTTTTCGCATAGGCATCTTCAGATTGACCTAGAACTAGAGGTTTTTCCTCACCGTAGCTCATGATAGAGATTTGGTCAGATTGAACACCTAGAGCTTGAAGATATTTTGAAACGGCTTCTGCACGGTATTCACCAAGAGCGATGTTGTACTCCGGAGTACCACGTTCGTCAGCGTGACCTTCTACAGTTACTTTAATTGCAGGGTCTTTGCTTAAGAATGCCGCGTGTGCTGCTAGCATTTCTTCGTAATTACCAGAAACGGTTGCGTTATCAAACGCAAAATAAACTGTGCTGTTTTCGCGAAGAGCTTGCTCTTTCATTTCTTGCTCTGAAAGTTGAGCATTTTGATCAACCGGAGTAGCAACAGTCGTTGTCTGCTCTTGGTTGTTCGTTTGTTGAGAAGCGGCATCAGCAGCTTCGTCGCTTGAGCTACAAGCTGTTACTGCTAGAATAGGTAGCGCAATTAAGAGCCCTTTAAAAACCTTATTAAGTTGCATCTTTTATATTCCTTTGTTTGTCAAAACTTCGTTGCTACAAAAACGGTGACCAAGCGGGAGCTCTAACACGCCCATTTGTTGCCGGTAACCTAGCTTTAAATCGACCATCTATAGAAACCATAGAGAGTACATTTTTCTTTCTATAAATAGAGCTATAAATGACCATACTACCATTTGGGGCAATGCTCGGAGATTCGTCCAAGAGTGTATTAGTTAACACTTGAACGGCTCCTGTCTCCAGATCTTGTTTTGCAAGATTAAAACCTGAATTAGATCGATTCACCATAATTAAGAATCTTCCATCAGGGGTAATCTGCCCACCCAAGTTCTGGCTACCTTGCCAAGTTAAACGGTTAGTCGTGCCGTTTACCAAATTTACTCGATAAATCTGAGGTTTACCACCCCGATCCGATGTAAATATTAACGATTGTCCGTCAGGATACCAGAACGGTTCCGTATTATTTGATCTACCCCGCGTTATTTGGCGTAACTTGCGCGTTGCAAGATCAAGCGTATAGACCTGAAGACTGCCGGTTTTTGACAGTACAATCGATAACGTTTTTCCATCAGGGGAGAATTTTGGAGCTCCATTGTGGCGAGGGAATGACGTTAGTTTCTCCCTTTTGCCTGTATAGATATCCATTAAAAATATTTCTGCTTGGTTATTTTGGAAACTAACATAAACAAGTTGGCGTCCATCTGGTGACCAAGATGGTGACATAAGCGGTTGCTTAGAGCGCAATACGAGACGTTCGTTAAAGCCGTCGTAATCGGCAATTCTTAGTTGATACTGATACTGGTCTTTTTCGTTGATAACCACATAAGCAATACGCGTGACAAACGCCCCTTTTTCACCCGTTAACTGCTCGTAAACAAGGTCTGAAATACGGTGTGCATATTCTCTTAAGCGTTCACCAGGTACCGTTGCTCGCTTATTAAATAATATATGATCTTTAGAAAGCACCAGTTCGCCATCGGCACTGAGTGTTTTACTTTGCCCTTTCGTCAATTGTCCTCGAATAACATCGACTAATTGATACCTCACTACATAATCACCAGCCGCATTCTGAGTAATAGAGCCAGTTAATAGTGAATCGACACCCAAATTAGTCCACTCTTCAAACTTGATTTCGCTGTCTTCATAAGGTGTTTGTGGCATTTTATTGACAGGGACGGGGCTAAATTTACCACTGCGTTGTAGATCCGACGCGATCACTTTTGATACATCATGTGGCAGCTTAGTTGTGCCTTCCCACTTAAAAGGTACGATACCAATAGGTCTAGCCGAATCGATACCTTCTGTTATTACTAATTCCAGTGCGGCATTGGCCATAGGGCTCAAACTTGCACTTAATATTAATAATCCGGTGATAAGTTTTTTAATCAAAACACTTCCCTTTTTCTGACTACTCTGGAGCAACGGTTAAGTTAATATCACGAAGTTTACTTGCCACATCTTTATCTGCTGGCAACGGAAACGAGCCTACTTGTGCCACTGCGCTTTTCGATGCCGCACATAAACGCGCATCACCGCTGAGCACCTTTACACTACTCAAAATAGCACTATTACCTGCAGGTATTAGTTTTAAGTTAACTTTACAAGACTTTCCCCTGTAGGAGTCCTCCACAAGCAGCTTACTTTGAATAAGTTGCGTATATTTTGCCGCGTACTTGTCTATTTCTGACGCTACAAACTGTTGTTTTGCCGAGCTATTTTGAGCGGCCTCTTCTTCTAGGCCAGCAAATATGTCACCCAAAGCCGCTTCCTGCTCTTTACGCTCTCTTTCCAATTGCTTTAGTCGTTCCTGTTCTTTCTTGGCTTTCTCTTTTGCTTCTGTTGCCGCTTTCTCGCTTGCCACTCGCTGTTTTTCCGCTTTTTCAGCAAGTTCTATTTGTTTCCGAGCGTTTTCTTGGGCTTCCTTCGCGGCTTTTTCTTGGCTTAACCGCTCAACTTCCGCAGCAGCTATAGCCGTCTCTTTCGCTGCGCGTTCTTTTTCTGCTTTTTTGACCTGCTCTTGTTTCTTAACGCGCTCTGCTTCGGCCTTTGCCGTTAAGCGTTTTTGTTCCCGAATTTTTTCTTCTTCTACTCGAACCTTTTCTTGGGCGACTTTTCTATTTTTCTCTGCTGTGCGGGTCGCTTTATCGGCTTTCGCTTTATCTTCTTTGAGTTTACGAATTCTCGCTTCTTCAACTTTACGGTTTTTCTCTAACTGTTCACTCTGCTTGCGAAGCTTATTCAGGCGTTCTTGCTCTGTGTTCGCTGCAGATTTGCGTTTCTCTCTTATCTCTTTGGCCTGCTTTTGTACCATCGCAGGATCGATAACGACAGCATGAATCAGATTCCCTGTCGGCTTTGGTTTAGACATATTAAAATCTGTCCCCCAAAGCAAAGCTGCCACCAATAATAGGTGCAGGGTAATAGAGATAATGATTGCTGATGTTAGGTTCTTGTTATTTTTCATCTACAGCTAACGCTATTCCTTGATATCGGTCAAGAGCCCAACTTTGGGAACCCCTACCTGACTTAACTCATCCAGTACTAAAACAATTTCAGCATAGGGTGTTGCTGCATCACCACCTACTGCCACTGGTGACGTGGGTGATATCGATAATTCTGCCTTTACTCGCACAATGACATCTTGTAAAGAAAGGCCCCGCTGTACGTCTTCATTATTCACGCTCAGTCCTAGGTTGCCCTCAGCATCTATCTCTACAATGATAAAGCTTGCGTCAGAATCGCCAGCAATATCAGAAGCCGGTTTTGCCGTAGAGGCTTGTGGCAGTTCTACATCCACTCCTTGAGTAATAAAAGGAGAAGTCACCATAAAAATAATCAAAAGCACCAACATTACGTCAATGTATGGCACGACATTGATTTCAGCGGTTAGCTTCCTTTTTTTAGGTTGATAACCTGCCATGATTAATCCTTATCACTCATCGCTTGGCGATGGAGAATACTATGGAACTCTTCAGAAAACGTAGCGTAAGAGTGCTCTAATTTACTCACGCGATGGCTTAAACTATTGTAAGCCATTACGGCAGGGATAGCCGCGAATAAACCCATCGCTGTCGCGACTAAAGCTTCAGCAATACCAGGGGCAACCATGGCCAGCGTCGCTTGCTTAACCTGCCCTAACGCGATAAATGCATGCATAATGCCCCACACCGTACCAAATAGGCCAATATACGGGCTGATAGAACCAACTGTCGCCAAAAACGGCAGGCTTGTTTCAAGCGATTCTACCTCTCGTGAAACGGTAACGCGCATTGCGCGGCCTGTCCCGTCCATCACAGATTCACTTGATGAACCGTAGGTTCTTCTTAAACGAGCAAATTCGGTAAAACCAGAATAAAAAATCTCTCGGCTACCAGACAGGTCGTCTTTGTTTTCTTTTACTTCCTGATATAACTTCGATAAGTCTTGGGTAGACCAAAATTTGTCTTCAAATTCAGTGGCGTCTTTTGATGCGGTTCTCAACACTTTACTGCGTTGAATAATCATCGCCCACGAAACAACCGACATACCAAGTAATATCAACATGACAAACTTAACGAGTAAACTTGCCTGTAAAAATAGATCTAAGATTGAAATTTCAGCGTTCACTCTGATTCAACTCCGCAATTAATGAGCTTGGGATAGCTTGAGGTTTCATTTTTTGAATGTTCACGCATGCTACCTTAACTAGGGCTTTACACAATGTGCGGCCTTCAAGATTGACGATTTCCTGACAAAACACTATTGACGCTTTCTTCAATTCAGACACCGTGGTGACAACCGTCAGTTGGTCATCTAACCTTGCACCCTGCAAAAAGTCGATATCAATATGTCGAACAACGAAGCCTATATTTTCTACTAATAGCACCTGTTGAGAGACCCCAATATGTCGAAGTAGTTCCGTTCTTGCTCTTTCGAAATACTTCAGGTAGTTAGAATGGTATACAACACCACCTGCGTCAGTATCTTCGTAATAGATAGTAACGGGCCATTTGAATGGAGAAGTTGTCACGTTTTGCACAACCTATTGCTAATAATAATTAAATTAATTACTAACTATACCCTATCGTTATGGCAATAGTATTGAGGAGTTGTCTTTTTTTCAAAAAATTGACGAAAAAGTGACGCTGTCCAGAAAGAACAGCATCATTTTGGATAAAAATCAAACGAATAGATAGGCGATTGTTAGATAAATGAGGATAGTGAAAGAAATATAGGGCGAAAAAAATACTTTCCACACAATATGAATAGGGGTAAAACCTACACCAAATATTACGCCTGAGCAGATAGCCCAAAGAAACAGCGGCCCGATTACTGCGTTAAAGCCCCCAATAGCACTGCTGTATTGATTGGGGTCCCACATTAACAGCCCAGCGTGACCGATTGCCAATAGGAAAGACAATGCCCTAAAAGGGGTTTTATTTATAGGCTCATGCATTTGATTTAAAAAAACATTAATTTTATTCATGCCACAAATTGACCACGCCTAAATATCTTCCCATTATTCTACCATTTATTTTTCTTTAATTTCATGTTTTTAAAGTACTTATTGAATTTCACGCTCATATATTGACCATGAGTTATTAGAGGGTAATTTGTCACTTCTGAAGATTCCTTTTCTAAACATTCCGAGGGTATTGGCTTCAATAACTGTATTTTTGTCCTAGTAACCTATTGAGAAAGAAGACTTTAATTCAAAGTTCAAGTGATTAATCCCTCATAACTCACGAGTAATTTCATCGAGCTAGTGGTACTAATCATAAGGAAAGGTCATACTGACCAAATAATTAATTGATGCTCGTGATACTAGGAACGTGTGTTGGTTCCTTTGTATAATGTTACACAAGCTAAAAATAGGTTTAGTAGATATGTCAAACTCCAATATTTTAATGGAATCCGGAACAAATGAACTTGAAATAGCTGAATTTCGATTAATCAGAGAATTACCTGATGGCGGAACGAAAGTAAATAGTTATGGAATTAATGTCGCTAAAGTTCGGGAAATTATTCGATATCCAGAAATGACCGACTATCCCAAGGGCGACAAGCACATCGTTGGTGTTTTTAAGTCGAGAGAAAAGGTGACCCCCTTAATACATTTAGCTAAATGGTTAGGAATATCCGAAAAACAACCCTCTTCTGACCAGTATGTCATCGTTACCGATTTTAATGGGGTAACAAACGGTTTTTTAATTGATTCAATTAATCGTATTCATCGAGTTTCATGGTCTGATTTAGAGGCTGCAGGTGAGATCTCTTTGGCAGGAGAAGATAATTGTATTGTTGCATCCGTTAACATAGAAGACAGATTAGTCTTCATTCTAGATTTCGAACTGATCATTGCTGAAATGAACTCAGATATTAATATGAGCCAATACAATATAAACACAGATAATAATGTTGACTTATCACCTGAGAAGAAAAGACGAAGAGCACAACATACAATCCTAATTGCAGACGACTCTAAGTTCATACTGGAACAATTAAAAACGGTTGTTTCTGAGTCAGGGTATATGGTTGAAACCGCTACAGATGGCGAACAAGCACTCAATTATTATGAAGCTAATAAACAGAGCATCAGTGCTATTGTTTCAGATGTAGAAATGCCTAAAGTAGATGGTTTATTCTTATGCAGAACGATAACTAGCCAGCCCAATCACCCACCAGTGTTGATTTTTTCGTCTACTATGACGAAAGAAAACAAATTAAAGGCACTCGAAGTCGGCGCTACTGAAACACTCACTAAGCCTGAAATTCACAAATTGATTCCCTTGCTTGATGAACTAATATTCCCTAATGGATAGTTATTATCCCATTCTGGATAAAGCGAAAAAGAGGCATGTTTGACTGCCCTTCATGATATTTACTCCAATAAAAAAGCCTTGTAAACAAGGCTTTTTTATTGGATGGCATTTCTATTTTTAGCCCTTTAAAAGGGCCTTATCTATAGGACAGTGCAAATTGGCTATTTGAATAGCCAATTTATTCACTATCTTTGTCCATCATTTCTGAATGCTCTAACCAAAGCGCATTAATTATGCCAAAAGCACAGGCAAGTAGAACACCTAAAATCCATGCAAAATACCACATATCAACGGCTCCTTAGTAAAGTGAATTCTTGTTTTCTTCGATGAACTTGTCATCAATACGACCATACATTTTGTAGTAAGACCAAGCGGTATAACTCAAAATAATCGGTATGAAGATAGCCGCGACGACGGTCATTATTTGTAGTGTCAGCTCACTCGATGTCGAATCCCACATTGTAAGGCTTTGGCTTGGGTTTAAGCTCGAAGGCATAACAAACGGGAACATGCTGAACCCAGCCGTTAAGATAATACCTGCAGAGGTCAAACTAGAAGCTAAGAATGCGAGCCCACCACTGTTAATGCGCGTTGCGAGGATAACCACAAGTGGCATCACCGTACCGAGTATAGGTGCAATCCACATTAGCGGATAACTGGCGTAGTTCGCCATCCAAGCTCCTGCTTCACGAACCACTTCTTTGTTCAATGGGTTTGATGCAGCAAACGTATCCACTTCACTCTTCAACGCATAGCCATCTATGGATTGAATCCAAAAACCAGCGGCGACAAAAAGGACGGTAATAGTTAATGCACCAGCTTGAGAAACAGCGCGAGCACGATCTCTCACGGCGGCAGTGGTTTTCATTTGCAACCACGTTGTCCCCATCACTAAGAACATGGTAAGGCTGATTAAACCACAGAGCAGTGCAAATGGATTAAGTAATCCAAAGAATGATCCATGATACGTCGGCATCATAAAATCGCTTAACGTAAATGGTATGCCTTGTAATAGGTTCCCGAATGCCACACCAAAAATAAGAGAAGGAACAAACCCACTAATACTGATAGCAATGTCCCAGTTATTTCGCCATTTAGGTGACTCAATCTTAGAACGATAATCTAGACCAATTGGTCGTAACCATAGCCCTGCTAGCGTCAAGATCATGGCAAAGTAAAAACCAGAAAATGACACAGCATATACGGTTGGCCATGCAGCAAATAGAGCACCACCAGCAGAAACTAACCAGACTTGGTTACCGTCCCAGTGAGGCGCAATCGAGTTAATCATCACTCGGCGTTCGTTGTCCGTTTTACCGATAACAGGCACAAGGGCACAGACACCTAAATCAAACCCGTCGGCAATGGCGAAACCAATTAGTAGAACACCTACTAGTAGCCACCAAATAAATCGCAATGCTTCATAATCAAACATTATTTAATCTCCCTTACGCTTCTACTTGGCGGTTAACTTTGTCTTGTACAGAATCACCGCTTTGTTCAAAGTGGTAGCGGCCTGTCTTCAAGCTGCTAGGCCCTTTACGTGCAAATGTCACCATAAGATAGACTTCAACTATCAGGAATACTGTATAGAGAGCCATTATCGCAAGTAGCGATGCCCATAACTGACCTTCGGTTAAGGCAGATACCGCAACATCGACAGGTAATATTTCACCCACGGCCCACGGTTGACGACCATATTCTGCAACAAACCAACCCATTTCTATTGCAAGCCACGGTAATGGAATGCTGAATAGAGCGGCTTTGAGAACCCATGATTTCTGTTCTATTTTCTGACGACACGTTTGTACAAACGCGGCACCGAATACAAATAGCATAATAAAGCCGACAGCAACCATTACTCGGAATGACCAGAACAGAGGCCAAACCGTAGGAATTGAATCATCTGCTGCGGCTTTAATTTGTTCTTCTGTTGCGTCTACAACATCATCGGTGTATCGCTTAAGCAGCAGACCATAACCAAGGTCATGCTTTAGCTCATCAAAGGCATCCAGATTTTCTTGAGACTTATCACCTGAACGCAGTTTTTGGAGAAGGTCATACGCTAATATGCCGCTGCGAATACGCTCTTCGTGCTCAATTTTGAGGTCAGAAATACCCGTTACTTCGGTGTCAAGAGAACGTGTGGCAATAATACCCATGAGGTAAGGGATCTTAATCGCGTAATCCGTATGCTGTGTCTCTTGATTTGGGAAACCAAATAACGTGAATGCGGCGGGTGCTTCTTCTGTGTGCCATTCCGCTTCAATTGCAGCGAGCTTCACTCTTTGAACATCCCCTAACTCGTAACCAGATTCATCACCCAATATGATAACGGACAGGATAGCTGCCATACCGAATGATGCTGCAATAGCGAATGAACGACGAGCGAAAGCAACGTCTCGCCCTTTCAGCAAGTAGTAAGAGCTAATACCCAGAACAAACATTGCACCGGTCGTATAACCTGATGCTACCGTATGGACAAATTTAACCTGTGCAACGGGGTTTAAGACAAGCTCCGCAAAGCTCACCATTTCCATTCGCATCGATTCAAAGTTGAATTCCGACCCGACTGGGTTTTGCATCCAACCGTTGGCAACTAAAATCCAGAGCGCAGAAAAATTTGAACCGAGAGCCACTAACCAAGTTACTGCCAAATGCTGGCGCTTAGATAACCGTTCCCAACCAAAGAAAAATAGCCCCACAAACGTGGATTCTAAGAAAAATGCGACGAGGGCTTCGATGGCGAGTGGAGCACCAAATATATCGCCTACATAGTGTGAGTAGTAGGACCAGTTAGTACCGAATTGAAATTCCATGGTAAGGCCAGTAGCCACACCAAGAGCGAAGTTTATACCGAATAACTTACCCCAGAACTTTGTCATGTCCTTATAGATTTGTTTATCGGTCATTACATAGAGAGACTCCATTATGGCGAGCAAGAAAGCCATACCTAAAGTCAATGGAACGAAGAGGAAGTGATACATCGCTGTGAAGGCAAATTGCAACCGCGATAGATCAACTATGTCAATCATGTTAGCTCCTTTTGTGTCGGCTGAGTGACACTGGTACTTTTTGCATCATGCATAAGCACTTTTTATATTAATTAACACTGTCCGATTATAAAACGAACTCAGTTGTTAATAGCTTGTGCATTTTAGGTTAGATAATTGTTAAGTAAGCTCTAATATAGCTGGGGCTAATATTAACGGTTTATTGGTTTCGATACAAAATATTTTTGAAAAGCTTTAGCTTTGATTTGAATCAAATAGATCTCGTGAATATTAATATACGTCCTTTTAATTGACTTAGATCAGTTTAAGTGACCATTTAAATACTCTAACGAAATACTACAAAAGGTTTTATATAACGATTGGGAATAAGAGGACAGGATAATAGATTTAAATTTATGTGACCAATACCACTTTATGAGTAGAGAAATGAAAAGAATAGCCGCTTAATATGCTCGAGTTTTAAACGGCCATCTTATTGTGTTAATTGTTAATTACTTGTTTCGAGACCGAAATGCAAATACGCTCTCTCAGTAGCAATCCGACCTCTTGGGGTTCTTTGTAAATACCCTTGTTGAATAAGAAAAGGTTCCAGAACATCTTCGATGGTTTCTTTTTCTTCACCTATCGCGGCGGCTAAGTTGTCTAAACCTACTGGACCACCAGAAAACTTCTCCATAATGGCAAGAAGGAGCTTTCTATCCATGTAATCAAAACCTTTATGGTCAACATCAAGCATATCTAATGCTTTGTCCGCTATATCAGAACAGATATGGCCATTACCTTTAACTTCCGCATAATCTCTTACCCGTCGCAGCAACCTGTTAGCAATACGAGGTGTACCACGTGCTCGTCGAGCAACCTCTAACGCCCCGTCCTCTTCCATTGAAAGGTTAAGGCAGCTTGCACTACGCTGAACGATAAACTGTAAGTCAGGAACGTTGTAGTACTCTAACCTCTGTACGATTCCAAATCGGTCACGTAAAGGGGACGTCAGTGACCCTGCACGAGTCGTCGCACCAATCAGAGTAAAAGGGGGAAGATCTATCTTGATAGAACGAGCCGCTGGCCCTTCACCTATCATGATGTCTAATTGATAATCCTCCATTGCAGGATAAAGTATTTCCTCGACCATTGGACTCAGTCGATGAATTTCATCGATGAAAAGAACATCGTTTTCTTCCAAATTGGTTAATAGCGCAGCTAGGTCGCCCGCCTTTTCCAACACGGGGCCGGAGGTCGTACGAATGTTTACTTCCATTTCGTTAGCAACGATGTTGGCTAATGTCGTTTTGCCTAAACCTGGTGGGCCGAAAATCAACAGATGATCCAGTGGTTCATTTCGCTGCTGAGCCGCTTTAATGAAGATTTCCATCTGGTTGCGCACGTGATCTTGCCCTCTATAATCGGCAAGTTTCTTCGGCCGTATAGCACGGTCAATGACTTCTTCATCTTTAAATACCGGATTATCCGGTGCTATTAAGCGATCTGCTTCGATCATCGATTTTTTCTCTTATTCATTTTACTGTGGTTGCCGAAAAATAGGCGAACACTATATTGAGTATTCAGTTTAGGTATCTCAATCACACCATAGATTTCAAGGCTTCACGAATAATAGATTCGCTTGTCATGTCTGGTTTAGCGACTTGAGAAATCACCTTTGACGCTTGTTGCGGTTTGTAGCCAAGAGCAATCAACGCACTGACCGCTTCATCTTTTGCACTTTGTTTACCATTAGAAGTTAGTTGGTTATCACTCGGCGCCGCATCGGTGGCAGGCGTAAACAAATCGCCGGCTCCCCACCCTTTAAGTCGATCTTTCATCTCAACAACTAATCGTTCGGCGGTTTTTTTACCCACACCCGGTAGCTTAACAAGCGTTGAAATATCTTCGCGTTCGACACAAGAGACAAACTGAGCTGCCGTCATACCCGACAATATTGCCAGCCCTAGTTTCGGTCCCACTCCATTCGCTTTGATAACTTCTCTAAAAAGTGCACGTTCTTTTACTGTGTTGAAGCCATACAGTAATTGGGCATCTTCTCGAACAACGAAATGGGTATACACGGTCGCTTCTGCACCAATTTCAGGGAGCTCATAAAAACAACTCATTGGCATCTGTACTTCATAACCAATACCACTCACTTCGATGAGCAATTCAGGTGGTTGTTTTTCAATCAAAATTCCACGAAGGCGTCCAATCACAGAGAATATCCTTTGAAACAGGTAGTATGTCAGGATGATAATATATTACTGGATGAATAACCAGTGCCACATTTGAGGGCGGCTTTAATCACAACTATCTATAACGCCCTTTCTTTGCGCCAGTTGCTTTACCTGCTAATGCCATCAACGTTTTATTGGTATTAGCGTGACAGATGGCAACACCCAGCGCATCCGCCGCATCAGCTTGAGGTTTCGCCGGTAACTTCAAAATGCTTTTTACCATATGTTGAACCTGTGCTTTATCGGCAGCACCGGTACCAACAACGGCCTGTTTAATTGAACGCGCAGAATACTCAAAAACAGGTAAGTCCGTGTTTGCAGCAGCGACAATGGCGCTACCTCTGGCTTGTCCAAGTTTCAGCGCAGAATCCGCATTTTTTGACATAAAGACTTGTTCAATCGCAAACTCGTCAGGTTGAAACTGAATAATTAGCTCTGTTACCCCTGCGTATATTTGCTTCAATTTGCCTGCTAAATCAGAATCTGACATTCGGATACAACCACTGCCTAAATAAGAGAGGTGTCGACCTTCTTGTCGTATCACACCATAGCCAGTTATCCTCGAACCTGGATCAATGCCAAGAATTATCATTTATTACCCAAATAGTTTATTTTTCAGAGATGCTAACCGATTTTAACTAACAAAGGCCAGCATCTATATTGGTATGAAGGTCATAGATGCAACGCTCTGCACCACCTTATTGATGGTTCGATTGGTGCTATCTGAAACCAATATGGCCATCATATCCTGTACGAGGATCATCTGGCCCAAAACCCGCTCATAGCTGTAATTCGGTACACCATTCGCATCGATACCGTTGGTAAGTAGCAGTAACTCACCACTGTCGTAGCGACGATTATTAAGCTGCCACGTTATTGTTTCGAGGTTTCGAGCGCTGTTATACAGTTTTTGCTGACTTATTTCGTCCAGAATGTAGAACTCTAGTTGGTTATTGTAAGAGGCACTTAACATTCCGGTGATACCTGCCATCAAAGCAAAGACACGATCCCCTTCGAACTCTTTTGAGAAAGCGAGCGGAAGCGCCTCTACACCATCCATATTCCCCAACTCTTGGAAACCGTCTTTAGGTCGATCTACCGTCATTAATTGAGAAAGACGCGCATCTATTGTCATTCCTGAGTTCTTTTTCAACTCCCTCGGGTTTCTTTTATAAAGCTTAATAATGAGTCGTCGAGTGAGTTTTCGTATTTGTTCGATATGAATATCGGTAACAAGGTCAATATCAGATTTAGCGAGGTTTTTTATATCGAAGGGGCGATTGTCTTTTCCGGCGCATGCTGTGAGCGTAAATATAAGAAGCACGGTCATTATAAAACGCATTCACTTACCCTTTATTTAAATGATTGGATTGGTTTGAATTCTGGATAAGTTACATTCTATTCAGGCATTTAATAAAACAAAAGAAGTTAAAGGGTTTTCTGTTGGTTTAGATCAAAAAAGCTAGGGAGATCCCTAGCTTTTCAATAGATTAGCCTAGCCGAAACGTTTAGGCTTCTTTTTCTTTCGCTTTTTTCACTACAATTGCTAGCTCTTCAAGCGATGCAGGGTTAGCCAAACTTGGTGCGTCTGTTAGCAAACACGCTGCTGCCGTTGTCTTAGGGAAGGCAATGACGTCGCGGATATTTTCTGTACCACATAAAAGCATTGCCAATCGATCGAGACCAAATGCCAAACCTGCATGTGGAGGTGTACCGTACTTGAGCGCTTCTAGCAAAAAGCCAAATTTAAGCTGCTGTTCTTTATCTTCAATGCCTAATATTTCAAATACGGTTGCTTGCATTTCAGCACTGTGAATACGAACAGAACCACCACCAACTTCATAGCCATTAATAACCATGTCATAAGCATTCGAATTCGCAGCCGCAGGATTTTCTTTAAGCTCTTGCGCAGTAACTCCTAATGGTGAAGTAAACGGGTGATGCATAGCATGTAAGTTACCTTCACCGTCCTCTTCAAACATTGGGAAATCAATTACCCATAATGGCGTCCAAGCCGCCGTATGGGACAGCTCCAAATCATTACCAACTTTCAAACGAAGCGCACCCAATGCTTCAGAAACAACATTCGCTTTATCTGCACCAAAGAGAATAATGTCGCCAGATTCAGCACCTGTTCGCTCCAGAATACCGTTAATGACCTCTTCAGAAAGGAACTTAGCAACTGGAGACTGAATACCTTCGAGTCCAGCGGCTTTATCATTCACTTTCATCCATGCAAGACCTTTCGCACCATAGATACCAACAAATTTACCGTATTCGTCAATTTGTTTGCGACTCAGTTTTGCACCACCGGGGACACATAATACGGCCACACGACCTTTCTCGTCATTTGCAGGACCAGAGAATACTTTGAACTCTACATCTTTAACGAGATCGGCAACATCAACTAATTCTAACGGGTTACGGAGGTCGGGCTTATCTGAACCAAAGCGACGAATCGCTTCTTCGAAGCTCATGACTGGAAACGCACCAAGATCAACGTCAAGCAGTTCAAGCCACATCTCACGGATCATTTTTTCGGTCACTTCACGCACTTGTTCAGCGGTCATGAAGGACGTTTCAATATCTATTTGAGTAAATTCAGGTTGACGGTCAGCACGTAAATCTTCATCTCGGAAACATTTAACGATTTGATAATAGCGATCAAAGCCAGACATCATCAAAAGCTGTTTAAATAACTGTGGTGATTGAGGAAGCGCGTAAAAGCTGCCTTTATGAACACGGCTTGGAACCAGGTAATCACGTGCACCTTCTGGGGTTGCCTTTGTCAATACCGGGGTTTCGATGTCTAGAAAATCATTGCTGTCTAAAAAGCGACGAACAAAGCTAGATGCTCTCGCACGCAGCTTAATGTTATCACTCATTTCTGTGCGGCGTAGATCAAGGTATCGATACTTCAGACGCTGTTCTTCTGAATTATTCTGCTTAGAATCCAGTGGCAACGCTTCAGAACGGTTAATTATTTCTAACCCTGTAGCAAGGACTTCTACTTCACCCGTAGCCATATCTTTATTGATTTGGCTTTCCGGACGAGCACGAACTTCACCAGTGAATTTGATACAAAATTCATTTCTTAGTAGGTTCGCGACTTCAAATACGTCTTTCATATCTGGGTCGACTACTACCTGAACAATACCTTCACGATCTCGCATATCAACAAAGATAAGACCGCCTAAATCACGGCGACGGTTAACCCATCCGCAAAGTTCTACAGTTTGTCCCACAAGGGACTTGTTCAGTTGACCGCAATACTGGGTACGCATAATGAAATTCCCAAACTCTTAATTAGTTATTAACTTTTTGACAGATTATACTGTCAACTCAAACCCACATTTATACCTGCAAAGCGCTTGAAAATCGACCTTTGAAAGAACTTTTTCTCGTATTTCACCCCTACTTAGAACCAACAGATGATAAAAACAGCAATTTTAGACGTTTTAACTCACCTATAGTCATATAATGAATGGTGACACCATCGGTTTTTTCTCTTAAAATACGCCACCCAATTTTGTATGTTTACTAGCAGGCAGACATGAACAATAAAGATAATATTTTCTCATCTCCTATCGATAACATCGGTAACTTTAGCTTTGATGAAAATGTAGTAGAAGTCTTCCCAGATATGATCCAAAGATCAGTCCCTGGGTACAGTAATATTGTGTCTGCTATTGGCATGCTGGCAGAACGCTTCGTCAAACCAAATACTGTCATCTATGACCTAGGGTGTTCACTTGGTGCTTCTACTTTATCTATCAGAAGGAATATAGATCAAGAAGGCTGCAAAATTATCTCTGTTGACAACTCGAAGGCGATGGTTGAGCGTTGCAAATTACATGTCAACGCCTACCGCTCTGACACGCCTGTAGAAGTACTTGAGGCTGATATTCGAGATATCACGATAGAGAACGCCAGTATGGTGGTGCTAAATTTTACTTTGCAGTTTCTGTCTCCTGATGACCGTCAGAGCTTGCTCGAGAATATATATGCTGGACTACGTCCGGGAGGCATATTAATCCTGTCAGAAAAGTACGTTTTTGAAGACCAAAACTCAAATAGTCTATTGATAGATTTACACCACGATTTTAAACGCGCTAATGGCTACAGCGAATTAGAAGTCAGTCAAAAACGCAGTGCTATTGAAAATGTTCTGATCCCTGACTCAATTCCAAAGCACAAAGAGAGACTACAAAAAATCGGCTTTACGAATGTAGAGGTCTGGTTTCAATGCTTTAATTTCGGATCGATGTTTGCAATAAAATAAAGACTGTCCGTCATAAAGCGGTTCATCATAGAATAAGAGAACCCGATATTTTCGGTCTAATTACACATTTCACTACATAAAAGATCATTCAAACCATGTTCAATTTTGCTAACTTCTACAAACTCATTGCTCAAGATACCGCATTGCAGCCTTGGCTAACGATTCTTCCTCAACAGTTAACGGACTGGCAAAATGCTGAGCATGGCGATTTTGAACGCTGGCTTAAAGCACTTAAAAAGCTCCCGGAAGGTTCACCAGATAATATCGACCTAAAGACATCCGTTTCTCTTTCTAATAACCAACCTATATCCGATGGTGAAAAGAAAAAACTCGACAACCTATTGCGAACCTTTCATCCATGGCGCAAGGGACCTTATACGACTCACGACATACATATTGACACTGAATGGCGTTCAGATTGGAAATGGGATCGGGTTCTTCCGCATATTTCCCCACTTGAGCATCGCTCTGTATTAGATGTGGGATGTGGGAATGGCTATCACATGTGGCGTATGCTTGGAGAGGGGGCGCGTTTATGTGTAGGTGTCGACCCTTCGCACTTGTTTCTCGTTCAATTTGAAGCCATACGTAAACTGATGGGTAATGACCAAAGAGTTCATCTACTTCCCCTAGGTATCGAACAACTGCCTGAACTAAAGGCCTTTGATACTGTATTTAGTATGGGCGTTCTTTATCATCGTCGCTCCCCCCTTGACCATATACTTCAGTTAAAAAACCAACTCGTTGCGGGTGGAGAACTCGTTCTTGAAACCTTGGTTATTGATGGCGATGAGAATGCGGTTCTGGTGCCAACAGACCGATACGCTCAAATGCGTAACGTATATTTCTTCCCCTCGGCAAAAGCATTAAAGAAATGGCTAGAAAAGTGTGGATTCGAAGACGTACGAATTGTGGACGAAAATATCACTACGACAGACGAGCAAAGAGCAACAGACTGGATGAAGCACAATTCTTTGCCTGATTATTTAGACCCACAAGATCCAACCAAAACCGTTGAAGGCTATCCCGCCCCTAGACGAGCGATTTTAGTCGCGAGAAACCCTTCTTAATTACAACGATTACCTATTACTTTTAGCTTATCGTAAATGCTAACCAAATACTGACATAAGGGTGCTTCTCGCGCCCTTTGTTGTGGGCTAAAATCCGCGGCGTATAATTAAATTATCCTACTGAAATTAAGGTAAAAAATGCTAAAAATTGCTTTTTCTCTCATCGCAATGAGCTTGCTCGCAGGATGCGCATCAACAAGCAGCGAAAAGCAGAACCAACTTACTCTAGACGCAATTAAACAATCGGAATCAAACATTGCCAATGAAATTGAAACCTTAAAATTGGGTCTCAGTAACCAGTCTGATTACATTGCCAGTCTAGAAACAGAAGTCATCGGACTACAAAGCAAGGTTAATGCTCTACAGCATACGGAAACGAAGCGTAAAAGCACTCAAAAGGCACCGTCAAACGAACGTGCAAATGACACTCAATTGAAAATTGGCTCAACCTCTCCTTCTAACAATTTGGTTGTTCTTGGTGCGATTGAAAACATTCAGCTAGAAAAAATTGAGCAACGCTACAGTGCGCGAATCGACACTGGATCAACAACCTCTTCTCTCAATGCTATCAACATCAAAGAGTTCGAGCGTGAAGGAAAAAGATGGGTTAGATTCAATCTCAGTGAACGGAATAATGATATTGAAGGAAAAAACCAAATTGAGGCCCCTATTGTTAGGTATGCCAATATTAGGCAACCGAACTCAGAAGCAGTAGAAAAACGTGCCGTGATCGAATTATGGGTAAAAATAGGCACAATTAACGAAAAATCTGAATTTACACTGGCGAATCGCTCACAAATGAGCCACCCTGTTTTACTAGGAAGAGAGTTTATTCAAGATATTGCTTTAGTTGATGTTAGTAAAACATTTCTTCTCTCAAAACCAAGAAAAATACATAAAAATTAGGGACAATTATGACGTCAAGAATTCCTTTTTATTTCCTTATTGGGTTGCTTGTTATCGGTGGCATTTGGCTAAATGTTATGCGCCATGACAACTATGGGGTACCGTGGACACCAGGTGAACAGCGCCAAGTATGGGACATTGAAGCTCGAATTGAGTTCAGCGGTATGGGCGAACCTGCCAAGGTTTCTCTTGCTGCACCAAATACACAATCTGGTTATACGTTAATCGATGAGTCAGCCTCATCTCCGGGCTACGGAATTGCCTACATTCATTCTGATACGGGTAGACGCGCTGAATGGTCGATACGTCAAGCAGATGGGTCGCAAACTATTTACTACAAGACGCAATTTCTTGTCGATGACCAAGCGAAGGTTGAACCGTTTCCACCTTCAGATGAACCTATCTTAAAGCCTACTTTCGATGGTCCGCAAGAAGCCGCGGTTAAATCGATCATAGAGCAGGCATCACAGCGTAGTGCTGATGATGTCACTTTTACACGTGAACTTATCAAAAGACTTAACGACAGTGATAGTCAAAGTGCCGCCCTATTGCTCGACCAGTCAAGCAAAGCTCAAATCATTTCGAAGCTTTTGTCATTTGCAGGGGTTCACAATAAGACCGTGGGCGTCGTCTATTTAGAAGATGGTCGTCGTCGTCAGAACATCAATAAGATGGTACAGGTGTGGGATGGTAAGGACTGGATGCTGTTTGACCCAGAGTCTGGCATGCAGGGCAAAGCAGAAGATGCGCTCATCTGGGACGAATCTAACGTATCTTTACTTGATGTCGTTGGCGGAAAAAACAGTCAAGTACACTTCTCTATGATTGCACAAGACATCTCACCTAAAGCAGCAACTGAGAGCAAAGTAAGTGCTGACAATCTATTAAACTTCTCTATCCATAGTCTTCCATTGGAAGAGCAATCCATGTTCAAAACCATAATGCTGATTCCGATTGGCGCTTTAATCGTGGTTTTTTTAAGAGTCATCATCGGCCTTAAGACATCCGGCACCTTTATGCCTGTTCTGATTGCTGTCGCATTTGTTCAGACACAACTTATAACAGGTATTGTCGGGTTTTTGCTGATCGTAGGAACCGGTTTGATCATCCGCAGTTATTTGTCCAAACTCAATTTACTCTTGGTCGCTCGAATATCCGCGGTAATCATTACCGTCATATTGATCATTTCAGTATTCACGGTGGTTGCTTTCCGCATCGGTTTAACCGAAGGGTTAAGCATTACCTTCTTCCCTATGATCATTCTTTCATGGACGATTGAGCGCATGTCGATTCTATGGGAAGAAGAAGGGGCGAAAGAGGTATTCTTACAAGGTGGAGGCTCCTTGCTTACATCGGTTATCGTTTACTTAGCTATGACCAATGGTTACATCCAACACATGACCTTTAATTTCATTGGTGTACAGCTGCTTATTCTCGCGGCTATCTTGGCGTTAGGTAATTACACTGGTTACCGCCTAACGGAATTGCGTCGCTTTAAGCCATTAGCGGAGGATTAAGCCTATGTTAGGAAGCTTCACTTCCCCTTTTAAGCTAAAAGATAAAGGCATCATGGGAATGAATACAAGGAACCACAGTTATATCGGTAGATATAACGACCGTTCTAAATATCCATTGGTTGATGACAAACTGAAAACAAAAATTATCGCCGAGCAAGCCGGTGCCACTACACCAGCACTGATTGGGGTCATTAGACAACAAGCCGCGGTTAAAAAAGTCCATGCCATGGTTAAAGACTGGCCGGGATTCGTTATCAAGCCAGCCCAAGGCAGTGGTGGTAAAGGCATACTCGTCGTCGTCTCACACAAAGACGGCGTCTATACTAAGCCTTCCGGTGCAACGTGTAACAAACAAGATGTTGAAAGACACATAAGCAATACCTTAGCGGGTCTTTTTTCTTTAGGTGGAAAAAACGACGTGGCAGTAGTCGAGAATTTGATCAAGTTTGATGACTGCTTTGAAGGCTTTAGTTATGAAGGGGTACCCGACGTTCGCATTATCGTATTTAAGGGGTATCCAGTAATGGCAATGATGCGTCTATCGACAAGTGCGTCTGATGGTAAGGCTAACCTCCACCAAGGTGCGGTTGGTGTCGGTGTGGATATTGCCACCGGGAAAGCGGTTCGTGCAGTGCAATACGATCAACCCGTGACACTTCACCCCGACACCGGAAAGGAACTTCTTACGTTACAGGTTCCTCACTGGGAAAAGCTACTCGTTTTAGCATCGAGTGCATGGGAGATGACTGGGCTTGGGTACATGGGTACGGATATGGTATTAGACAAAGAAGAAGGCCCTATGGTACTTGAACTAAACGCTCGACCTGGTTTAGCTATTCAAATTGCCAATGGAGCTGGTTTGATACCTCGGCTTCAACATATTGAAAGCTTAGGAATGCCCGCTGAATATCCCAAGCCATTAGAAAGAGTGCTCTACGCGGCCAAGCAATTTGGAGTGAATTGATTAGTTAGTACAAGATATCGCTTAATAAAAATATATAACGGGTTCATGCTGACGTAATGAATACTCGCTTCAGCATGAACTCATATGCCGTTATTTTCCTAATGCTTCTTTGTAATGAAGTCGACACATAGAGACATATAAGTCATTGCCGCCAATAGCCACTTGATTACCTTCCGCAATTGGTTCTCCGCTTGCATCAGTACGAATAACCATATTCGCTTTACGACCACAGTGACAGATAGTTTTTAATTCAACCAACTTGTCAGCCCATGAAAGTAGATATCTGCTTCCTTCAAATAACTCACCTTGAAAATCTGTACGCAATCCATAACAAAGTGCAGGAATATTTAGCTTATCGACCACCTCTGTTAATTGATAAACCTGTTCTTTTGAAAGGAACTGACATTCATCTACCAAGATACAGTGCAGCTTTTGCTCGTTGTTCAGTTTCTCAATTTCTGCATACAGATCCGTATCTTGACGAAATAGGTGAGCATCTGACTGTAATCCAATCCTAGAACTTACCTTACCTACACCATATCGGTCGTCAAAAGCCGCAGTGAAAATCACCGGATTCATACCGCGTTCTTGATAGTTGAACGAAGATTGAAGAAGTGTTGTCGACTTACCCGCATTCATTGACGAGTAATAAAAATACATCTGAGCCATTATTGATTCTCGGTTCTAATTCTCGGTTCATCAAACTGAATATCGGCTGTTACTCTGTTAACGCATGAACCGAAAAAACACGTTATGAGTAACCGCCTATATTAATGGTTAAACAAGGCCTAACCTTTGCGCCATGTTGTGCCTTCAGGGCCATCTTCTAAAACAATACCCATCTGTGCTAACTTATCGCGTGCTACATCTGCATTTGCCCAATCTTTAGACGCACGTGAGTCATTGCGCAATTTGATAAGAGCTTCTATTTCGGCAACCTCGCTATCATTTCCAGAATCACCTTTCAAAAAAGTATCTGGGTCTTGATGAAGAATACCAATAACGTCGGCCAACTCACGCATTAATGCCCCAAGCTTAGACGCAAGTTGAATGTCTTCACTCTTAATTCGGTTTACTTCTCGAGCCATATCAAAAAGTACTGAGTAGGCTTCAGGCGTATTGAAATCGTCATTCATCGCATCAGAGAAACGGCTTACATAATGATCACCTGCTGCAGGTTCCGCATTAATGTCTAGTCCGCGCAATGACGTATATAGACGCTCCAAAGCTGAACGAGCTTGGCTAAGATTCTCTTCACTGTAATTTAGCTGGCTTCGATAATGACCAGACATTAAAAAGTAACGCACTGTTTCAGCATCATAATGGCTCAGTACATCACGTATCGTAAAGAAATTACCTAATGATTTAGACATTTTTTCTTTGTCGATCATTACCATACCACTGTGCATCCACGTATTTACATACTTTGAATCATGGGCACAGCAAGACTGGGCAATTTCATTTTCATGATGTGGAAATTGCAGATCGGAACCACCACCATGGATATCAAAATGGTTACCCAAAATGGAGGAATTCATTGCTGAACACTCAATATGCCAACCTGGTCGACCGTCGCCCCAAGGCGATGTCCAAGTAGGCTCACCGGGCTTCGACATCTTCCAAAGTACAAAATCTAGTGGGCTGCGTTTCGCATTATCAATATCGACACGCGCACCAGCTTGCAACTGATCTAAGTCTTGTTTTGATAGCTTGCCGTATTCACTAAATTTCTTAACCTCAAACATGACGTCACCGTTACTGGCAACGTAAGCGAATCCACGATCAATCAATCGTTCTACCAGGTCGATTATCTCTTGAATATAATGTGTTGCTCTTGGCTCGACATCAGGACGCTTCATATTTAGCGCGTCAAAATCTTGATGCATGTCTTGAATCAAGCGCTCTGTCAACGAGTCACAACTTTCGCCATTTTCGCCAGCGCGTTTGATGATTTTGTCATCAATGTCGGTAATATTGCGTACGAAATTAAGGTCGTATCCTAAAAATCGCAGATATCGAGAGATCACATCAAATGAAACAAATGTACGACCGTGACCGATGTGACAGAGATCATAAATGGTTACCCCACACACATACATGCCAATTTTCCCGGCAGTGATTGGTTTGAATTCCTCTTTTTTACGTGTGAGTGTGTTATATATTTTTAACATGATCTCTATCTGGTCTTATTGAAATTAAATAGAGCGTGAGTATATCAATTCCAGTTTGATTAGGTAACCGTTTTTGTCTTTGCTTTCAAGTCATGTGGGCCCGATTCTAATAAAATGGCGATAAACAAGATGTCATGACGATAGAAGCCGTCAAGATACGCAATGTGAAGCATATTTGCTTGTTTGCTGTGTTAAGCTAGAATCCATACTTCAAAACAATACAATGAATAAGGTAAAACTCATGATCATCCTTCACACTAATTTTGGTGACATCAAAGTACAGCTTAACGAAGAGAAAGCACCAGAAACTAGCGCGAATTTCCTACAATATTGTCGTGATGGTTTTTACGATAACACTCTTTTTCACCGCGTAATTGATGGTTTCATGGTTCAAGGCGGAGGCATGACATCTGGTTTAAAAGAAAAACCGACTCGTGCGACAATTAAAAATGAAGCGAGCAATGGCCTAACCAATAACATTGGTACATTAGCAATGGCCCGTACGATGGAACCGCATTCTGCAAGTTCTCAGTTTTTTATCAACGTTAACAACAACACGTTTTTGGATTTTAAATCAGAAAGCATGGACGGTTGGGGTTACTGCGTATTTGCTGAAGTGGTCGATGGCATGGATATCGTTAATAAAATAAAAGCGGTAAGCACTGGTACTATGGGTATGCATCAAGACGTACCGCTAGAAGAAGTGCTTATCACTGGAACGACAATCGAAGAGTAAAAATGGGGAGCAACACACCCTAAATAATTGAAGTTACCGCAAAGCAATAAACGAGTGAATACATCCAATCACTTCAGTATATTTAGTGATTGGATGAATAATGATGACTCCAAAGGCAACGGTAACTTTAAGTATGATTGGTATCACTCCCCCCTAAAATTATGACTACTTTATTTATATCTGATCTCCATCTCACCCCTTCTCGACCTGACATTACTGAAAGCTTTATGACTTTCATGACGACACAAGCCGTAAAAGCCGATGCTTTATATGTATTAGGTGACTTGTTTGAGTTTTGGATAGGTGACGATGATGATAGTGACTTTAGCAGCGCTATTAAGACGCTATTTAAAACACTGGTGAACTCTGGTGTTCCTTGCTTTTTCATTCAAGGAAATCGTGATTTCCTAATCGGTAAACGCTTTGAAAAAGAAACTGGAATGACGCTATTGGACGAGGTTTGTGCCATCGACCTATATGGTGAACGAGTAGTCATTCTACACGGTGATACGTTATGCACGGATGATGTTAAGTACCAAGCTTATAGAGAAAAGGTACACCAACCTTGGATCCAGTGGGTGTATAATCACCTCCCACTGTTTGTTAAGAAAAAGATTGTCTCTAAAGTTCAATCCGACATTGGTGAAGAGAAAAAAGAGAAATCTCTAGAGATCATGGATGTAAACCAAGATGCTGTTGAAGCGGTATTAAAACAGTATGGCACCAACCTAATGATTCACGGCCACACCCATAGACCAGACATACATAATTTTTCTGTTGAAGGGGCAAAATACACTCGAATTGTATTGGGTGATTGGTATACACAGAGCTCAATTTTGAGTTTTGACAAAGACGCCTATTCTTTGCAAAATAATTCGCATATGAAAAACGAACGTAGAAACGTATCGAATCTAAACGATAGTAATATGTTATAGCGTAAAAATGAATCAAACCTAAAGACTAATGATGCTTTTTTTAAGAAAAGGACGTAAGATTTAGAGACATAATTAAAAAGGTCAATAAGTCAAAAACCTAGATATGGAATACTCATACGTTGCTCGTCAACCAATATTAGACACTGAAAAAAACACCGTCGCTTATGAGCTTCTTTTTCGGGATGGCCCTAGAAACTCCTTTCCCGAAATTGAACCAGAAAAAGCGACCAACAGACTGCTTTCAGATCAGTTCTTAGGCTCAGAGTATCGTGCAATTGGAGACAAACTAGGCTTTGTTAATTTCCCTTACGAAAGCTTGATTAATCAAGTACCTACTCTTTTTCCAAAAGATAAAATTGTTGTAGAAATATTAGAAAGTTGCAAGCCAACGGATGAACTACTTGCGGCTATTATTGCGCTTAAAAATAAAGGGTACAAACTTGCGTTAGATGACTTTGTCCCTAGCCCCGCTTGGAAGCGTTTTCTTCCTCATATCCAGATTATAAAATTTGATATTCAGATTGTTCCTATCATTAAAGCCAAAAAATTCATTGAACGCTTAAAAGGTTCAAAGATAGAGTTTCTCGCAGAAAAGGTCGAAACATACCAGGAATATCAGGACGCGATAGCGGCCGGTTTTACCTATTTCCAAGGCTACTTCTTTAGTCGGCCAGAGATGATCCAGCAGAAATCGATCAAGCCCTCGATTCTGACGGTGGTTCAGCTTTGCAAGGCCATTGCCACAGAAGAGGTCAACTACACTGAAATAGAACGAATTGTGGCCGCAGATGTGACGTTATCTTACAAACTGCTACGTTATGTTAACTCCTCCGCCCTTCTGTCTTCTCAGATTCAATCGTTTCGCCAAGCACTCGCGTATTTGGGCGAAGGAAAATTAAGAAAATTTGTTTCGCTTGTTGCGATTGCTTCAACAGAAGCATCCAAACCTGAGTCGTTATATAGTTTATCTATACAGCGTGCTAGATATTGCGAACTCATTACTCTATGTGCAGACAGAAAAGATCAATCTAGCCAAGCTTTTTTAACGGGTATATTCTCACTACTCGACTCTTTGCTCGATCAATCTTTAGAAACGATTGTTGATTCCATACCAATTGATGATGCCATTAAAAATGCGCTGCTATCTCACGAAGGTGAACTAGGCAATATACTGAAACTCGCTATTGCTTATGAGCACGCTGATTGGGAAACTGTAAATGACATAAGTGATCTTTTACAGATTGATAAAGAGTGCCTTGCAGAGAGTTATGGGCAAGCAATAGAATGGACTGAAGAGCTATTTAGTAAGCCCAGTTAATTATCACACTATTTTATTTTCCTGAAAGCCTCTTGTCTTAAAGAGGCTTTTTGTTATTTGGGAGTACACATGTCTCACTGCCCTTGTGGAAGCACCAAGCCTTATAGTGATTGCTGTAAACTTATACACGACAACCATGCTTTAGCGGTCATACCTGAGCAGCTTATGCGCGCGCGATATAGCGCCCATACGTTGAAACTTATTGATTTTGTTATTAAAACTTATCATTCAAGCTGCAACGCCGAAGGCGAAAAAAAAGACATTGTAGAATCAGTGGTTATGGACTGGCAAAGGTTAGAAATAATTGAAGCGCCGCTTCCAAAAGACAACACGGGGTTCGTCGAGTTTAAAGCCTATCTGTTAGATCAAGGTGTAGAACATTGCATGCACGAACGCTCTCGTTTCATAAAGGAGCAAGGCTACTGGTATTATATTGATGGGGAGTTTCCAGCAGAACATACTGAGAAGGTAGGTCGCAATGACCCCTGTGTATGTGGAAGTGGTAAAAAATTCAAGAAGTGCTGCGGGTAATGTGCCCGTCCGGCGAATAGTAATCTTAGTCAATAACTGCTCCCGTCCCCTCAGATAACAAACCCGTTATTTGAGGGGACGAGAATAAATCTCTTTTTAAAGGCGAAAACCGTAGACGTAGTGTTATTTATGTCTTTCTTTCAGCTTATTAATCACATCGTTCATAGATAAACCTTGGTCTTGTAAAAGCACCAATAAATGATAGATAAGATCGGCTGATTCACAGACTAATTCTGCCTTGTCACCCGACGTTGCCGCAAGCGCGACTTCAACGCCTTCTTCGCCCACTTTCTGCGATATACGTTTGGTACCACGGGCATATAAACTGGCGGTATATGAGGAATCAGGATCGGCATCTTTACGAGCAGCCAACAGAGATTCAAGTTGATGAAGCCACACCAATTGTGACGCCTCTTGCTGATCCGCATCAAAACATGTCGTCGTGCCAGTATGGCATGTAGGCCCAATAGGGTTCACCAACACAAGCAAGGTATCGTTATCACAGTCTAATGAGATAGTTTTAAGCTGCAGTACGTTGCCTGACGTTTCGCCTTTGGTCCAAAGACGAGATTTCGTTCTGGAGAAAAAAGTAACCTGTTCTGTCTCCAACGTTTTCTCTAGCGCTTCTGGATTCATGTACCCCATCATGAGCACTTGGCTAGATTGAAAATCTTGCACAATAGCGGGCACTAACCCTTCTACCTTTTCCCAATCAATTCGATCAACCAAGCTTTTCGGTTTATTCTCTACTGCACTGCTCATAATCGTATCTCCACGCCTTCTTGTTTTAGATATTTTTTTAGCTCACCAATATTGATGACTTGTTTGTGGAACACAGAGGCCGCTAAAGCTCCATCTACATTGGTTTTCTTATAAGCCTCAGCAAAATGCGCCATCGTGCCCGCACCACCAGACGCGATAAGAGGGACATGGCAAACTTCACGGACCATATTAAGCTGATCGATATCATACCCGTTGCGAACACCATCTTGATTCATCATATTCAATACGATTTCACCCGCGCCACGTTTCTGTACTTCTTGTACCCAATCACGTGTTTCCCAATGCGTTGCTTTTGTGCGCTCTTCATCACCCGTAAACTGATAAACCTGGTACTTACCCGTTTCAGCATCGAAATATGAGTCAATACCAACCACAATACACTGAACACCAAATTTATCTGCTAGGTTGGTGATAAGCTCTGGATTAGCTAATGCTGGCGAGTTAATAGAGACTTTGTCAGCACCGAACTCAAGTATACGCGACGCATCTTCAGCGGACTTAATACCACCGGCCACGCAAAACGGAATATCGATCACTTCTGCAACCCTTGCTACCCAACTTTTGTCAACGACACGGCCGTCAGATGAGGCGGTGATATCATAGAATACCAATTCATCTGCTCCTTCTTCAGCATACCGCTGAGCAAGAGGGACTATATCGCCAATAATTTCATGGTTACGGAATTGAACCCCTTTAACCACTTGACCACCCCGAACATCTAAACAAGGAATTATTCGCTTTGCCAACATTGAAACGCCTCCTCAGCAGTAAACTTACCATCTAGTAGCGCACGACCAACAATAACACCGGCAACACCGGTGCCTTTTAATTCTTCGATATCGGCTAAACTTCCTATACCACCTGACGATTGGAATTGAACCTGCGGATAGAGTTTACATAGGTCAACATACAGTTCAACGTTAGAACCCGCTAAGGTTCCATCACGAGATATATCAGTACAGAGTACATGCTTCAATCCAACCGTCAGATAATCGTCAATCAGAGCTTCAATCGTGACACCCGAATCTTCCTGCCATCCGGATATCGCCACTTTACGTGTGCCTTCTTGGTCGATATTAATATCTAATGCGAGAACTATTTTCTCTGCACTATATTTCTCCATCCAGCCTTTTACCATCTCTGGTTGTTTTACTGCCGTAGAACCCACAACTACACGTTGTGCGCCAGCATCCAATAGACCGACAACATCTTTTTCCGTTCTAACGCCACCACCAATTTGTACGTTGGCGGGTGTACTTGCAATCAAGGTCGCAATGAGATCGAGTTGGCGTGCATTAATATCTTTGGCACCAGTAAGGTCAACAAGGTGCAACCAGTTAGCCCCAGCTTGATGGTAAAGATTGAACTGTTCTGCAGGATCAATCTTATATTCAGTTACCTGACCATAATCCCCTTGAAATAGCCGAACCACTTGGCCTTCAATTAAATCGAGTGCTGGAATAATCACAACAAAATCCTTTTCTTTTTATCTGTTTCTAACATTTAGAATCTACGCTTCTCTAAAAGATAAGTTCTAAGAAATTCTTTATCAATCGAGAACCCGCTTTACTAGAACGTTCCGGATGAAACTGCACACCGTAGTAATTGCCATTTTGTACTGCCGCGGTAAATGGGTTACCGTAATCACAACGAGCAATCGTGTCTTCACCAACAGGCATGGCGTAGCTGTGCACAAAATAGAAATATTCATCTTCTTCAATACCATCGAACAAAGGATTACCCTTTTGGGCCGTCACGGTATTCCAACCCATATGCGGTAGCGGAAGATCACCAGTATCCATTAAGCGGACTTCACCGTCGCAAAGCGATAAGCACTCTACTATCTCGTTACCAACAGACCCTTTTTCGTAGGAGAGTTTGCCAAGTAACTGCATACCTAGGCAGATTCCAAGTAAAGGCTTCTCAACTTGTTTCACAAGCGCAATTAGATCTCGTTCGGCGAGATTTTTCATTGCTTCGCTTGCCGTTCCTACTCCGGGTAGAAACAGCTTATCTGCCGCTAAAACAACACTAGGATCCTTTGAAATCGTCACAGGATAACCTAGGCGTTCAATCGCAAACTTAACCGATGATACGTTGGCACATCCGGTGTCGATAATAACTACTTTCTGGTTCATCAAAGCCTCCTTCTCCATCAGAGTACGCCTTTACTGCTAGGAAGCTCATTACCTTCCACCTTAATAGCCTGGCGTAAAGTCCGTCCAAACGCTTTAAACAAGCTTTCTATAATGTGATGGTCATTGTCACCAGAAGACGATAGATGAAGTGTGCATGCCAGAGTGTCGGTTAATGAACGGAAGAAGTGTTCCACCATTTCTGTTGAAAGGTCCCCGACCAATTCACGACCAAATTCGGCTTCAAATTTTAGATAAGGTCTTCCAGAAAGATCTAACGCACATTGCGCCAAACACTCATCCATAGGCAGGCTAAATCCGAAACGACCAATTCCACGTTTTTCTCCAAGCGCTTCTTTCAATGCTTGGCCCAATGCTAAGGCCGTATCTTCGACGGAATGATGGTCGTCGATATGCAAGTCACCATCCACACTCACTTGCATTTGGAAGGCACCGTGGGTCGCAATTTGGTCTAGCATATGGTCAAAGAACCCAAGCCCCGTCGAGATCTTATTTCCGCCTTGAACATCAAGATTAACCGCGACAGAAATATCGGTTTCTTTTGTCGTTCGAACCACTTTGGCTACACGCTCATTCACGGTTAAATCACGTAGAATGTCGAGCCACCCCATCGTATCGGGATTATATTGTATTCCGCGAATAGCCATATTTTCAGCAAGTTGAAGGTCGGTTTCACGATCACCTATAACGGCCGACGTTTTAAAATTCACTTTTCCCGCTTGCAGGTATTCTTTTACCATGCCCAATTTCGGTTTACGGCAGGTACAGTTATCTTCTTCAAAGTGCGGACAGAGCAATACATCGTCGAATTTCACGCCTTGAGATTCAAAGATCTCCATCATCATGTTATGCGGTGCGTCAAATTCTTCTTGAGGATAGCTCACCGTCCCTAACCCATCTTGGTTGGTTACCATCACCAATCGATACCCTGCATCTTGCAGCGCCAAAAGGCTCGAAATAACATACGGTTCGAACTTTAATTTATCTAACCGATCAACCTGAAAATCAGTTGGTGGCTCAACAATTAAGGTGCCATCTCGATCAATAAATAGAATTTTTTGTTGGTTACTCACTTCGCTATCCTTATACAGTGCGTTCTTCCAGTTGTTTTTTAATGAAGTTGGCGGTTTTTTCGCACTCTTCCCTATTGCCAATACTTACTCTAATGCAGTCTTTGATTGGCGAGTTACGCAAAATAATACCGTTATCCCACGCGCTCTTAAACAACGCGTCGCCATCGGAGCATTGAACGAGTAGATAGTTGCCCAAGCCTTGGTAGACGGTCATTCCTTTTATTGAAGACAAACCTTGTTCTAAATAAGCTCGGTTATCATTGAGTTCACTCACCTGATGTCGAGCTCTAATTAGGCCAGCTTCAGAAAGGGCCTGACACGCGATGTCAGCGACAGGGATGGGAACAGGATACGGAGCAATAACCTTCAGTAACACATCAATGAGCGGCTTATTGGCCAGCGTAAAACCACATCTTAACCCAGCGAGAGCAAATGCTTTTGACAATGTCCGCAGAATGGCGAGATTTTCATACTTATCGAGTAGATCTTTGGTTGATGCTTCTGGGCAGAAATCGATATAGGCTTCGTCCATCACGACAATGGCCTTATCCTTCGTCATTTCAAGCAGCGCGATAATATCTTCACGATCAATCAGGTTGCCTGTCGGATTATTGGGGCTACAAACAAAGACAAGTTTTACACCATCTAGATTTGCTTTTATGCCATCCAGATCTAGCTGCCAGTTAGATTTTGACGGGACAACTCTCCGTTCAACGCCCATCGTTTCTGCACTGATCGCATACATTCCATAAGTCGGTGGACAATACAAGATTGCGTCTTCTCCCGACTCACAAAAAGCCCTAACCAGCAGTTCGATGCCTTCATCAGCACCTCGTGACGTTAATACTTGTTCAGGTTGAACACCTGCATAGTTCGCGTAAGCGTCAATCAATTCTTGTGGCTGACAACTGCTATAGCGGTTGAGCCGATCAAAAGTGATGTGGTATTGGTTATCAAACGGTGACTCGTTGGCATTTAACCAAACATCGCCACTCCCACCAATTTTTCTGGCTGAGAGATAAGGGGTAAGTTCTTGAACTTGCTTCCTCGCGAGCTTTTCCATCTATTACTCTCCTTTCGCCAGCGCTTCTATACGAATCGTCACTGCACGTTTATGTGCATCTAACCCTTCAGCTTCCGCCATTGTAACAACCGTAGATGCGAGTCCCTTCAATCCGTCTGCCGAGAGCTCTTGAACCGTCATCCGCTTAGAGAAATCAGCCAACCCCAAACTGGAATACGTGCGGGTATAACCATAAGTAGGAAGAACATGGTTAGTACCAGAAGCATAATCACCCACAGACTCTGGAGACCAATCTCCTAAGAAGATCGAACCAGCGTTATCTAATAGAGGCAATAGCTCTCTTGGGTATCGGGTTTGAACGATAAGGTGTTCAGGGCCGTAAGCATTCGAGATTGACACGCACTGCGGAATCGAATCTGCAATAACAATGACGCTGGAACCGAGTGCTTTTTCCGCAATATCGGCTCGCGAAAGCTGTTTTAACTGAGCCTGTACAGCATCGGCCACTTTGTCCGCTATAACCGGTGAAGGTGTCAGCAATATAACCTGAGAATCCGGTCCATGTTCTGCTTGGCTCAATAAATCCGCCGCGACAAACTCTGGATTAGCCGTCTCATCGGCGATAACAAGAACTTCAGAGGGTCCCGCTGGCATATCAATGGCGGCTCCGCGAAAGTCATTGCTAACTTGGCGTTTTGCCTCAGTAACATAAGCATTACCTGGGCCAAAAATCTTCTCTACTTTTGAAACCGTTTCGGTTCCGTAAGCCATTGCCGCAATCGCTTGGCCGCCGCCTACATTGTACACTTCATCTATTTTACACAACTTAGCAACGTATAAAATTTCGTCGGCAATAGGTGGTGGCGAGCAGAGTACAACCTGACGACAACCCGCTATTTGTGAAGGAACGCCCAACATAAGTACCGTCGATGGTAATGGCGCACTTCCACCTGGGATATACAAACCAACCTTATTGATTGGCCTTGTTAACAACTCACAAACGACGCCCGGTTGTGTTTCAACCTTAAGTGGGAGTGGCTTTTGTGCTTTATGGAAAACAGAAATATTTTTATACGCTTGTCCAAGCGCTTCTTTCATTTTCTCTGAAAGCCTCTCCGAGGCCGCCTCTATTTCTTCGCTAGAAACACGAATGGACGCCGGCGTCACTCCATCAAATTTTTGCGTAAGTTCTACCAGTGCTTTATCACCCTCAGAACGGACTTTTTTGATTACGCCTTGCACTGTCGCCGTAATATTTGCGCCTTCGGCAATTGCCGGACGCTCTAAAACTGAGTCTTGCTGCGATTCACTTAAAGATTGCCAAACAACAGTCTTCATCACTTACTCCATCATTTTTTCGATTGGAAGAACAAGAATTGAACTCGCGCCGAGTTCTTTAAGCTGTTCCATCGTTTCCCAAAATAGATTTTCTGTACTCACTAAGTGTACGGCTACTCGGTTTGTTTCTGCGGCAAGGGGTAACACCGTTGGGTTTTCCGCTCCGGGTAAAAGTGCTTTTATCGCTTCTAACTGATCGGTAGGCGCATGTAGCATGATGTACTTCGACTCTTTTGCTTGAATCACACCTTGCATACGAGTGAGTAGCTTATTGATAAGTGCTTCTTTATCTTCGTCAAATTCACCTGCACGTTGAATCAATGTTGCTTTAGAGCGGAAAATAACTTCGGCTTCTTTCAGTCCATTCGCTTCTAACGTTGCTCCGGTTGAAACAAGATCAGCAATCGCATCCGCCAGACCCGCGCGAGGCGCCACTTCTACAGACCCTTGTAAATTACAAGTGCTGAAATCAACACCCTGCTCATCCATAAAGGCTTTTAGAAGGTGTGGATAGGTGGTGGCAATACGCTTTCCATTGAGGTCTTGCGGACCGTTGTATTGTTCATCTTGATTAATAGCAATGGACAATCGACAACCACCAAAATCTAAACGGCGAAGAGCAACAAATTCACTAGGTTCACCTAAAGCGACTCTGTCTAAGCGGACTTCTTCTAGCTCATTTTCACCGATAAAACCAAGGTCAACTACACCATCCATGACCAACCCAGGGATATCATCATCACGCACCAGTAGTAAATCGATAGGCATATTTTCTGTATGGACAACTAAACGCTCACCCATCAAATTAAACTTAGCACCACACTTTTTAAGCAGTTCTTGGCATTCTTTACTTAGGCGGCCTTTTTTCTGGATGGCAATTCTGAGTCGTTGTGTTTGCATTATTCTATTCCCTGTCTGAATATTCGTTATTTTTTTAAATTCTGATTTCGCTTTGTATTACAAATTACTGGCGCGATTTTGTGCATAAATACGTTGAAACATCTAAAACCAAAAAACCCTCGGGGCTTTTATTTCCCGAGGGTTCGAATCTTTGATTTGACCTCCGGGATTTATTATCTCCCGGGTATGCGTACACCGCCCGAAAGACTACTCAGGATGATGGTGATGATGAATGTTCATTACAAATATACGCATAATTTCTTAGTTCCTTTCGCTTATAAACACACTAACTAAGCTCGATTCAATTTTCAACCTAAAAATGTGTTTTTTTTTTACGCATTTTGCATCTGTTGGTTTTTTGCTTTAGATATCGTCGACAATACGAAGCAGGCAATCACGAATGCAATAGAGGCAGTTGCGAATGACGTTGCGACAGAATTCGTTAACCCAAGAACAACAAAACCGACACTAGAGACAAGCGCGACAGTAATGGCATAAGGCAATTGAGTCGCAACATGATCGATATGATTACAACGAGCCCCCGTAGATGACAATATAGTCGTATCTGAAATCGGTGAACAGTGATCACCGAAGACTGAACCTGCCAAAACAGCACTCAGCATAGGCAACATCATTGTTAAGTCTGTCGCACCTGCCATATCGCCTGCTATCGGTAACATTATTCCAAACGTTCCCCATGATGTTCCAGTAGAGAACGCCATTAACCCAGACAATAAAAATAAAATGACAGGCAACCAGTGGACGCTAATATTGCCTTGAATTAAAGAAGACAAATAGGCCCCTGTTTTCATGTCGCCGATAACCGAACCTATCGACCATGCAAAAATCAATATTAATATAGCGCTAAACATAGATTTAGCACCAATCCAAACTGTATTGGCAATATCGGCTATCGGTAATTTTTGTTTGAAGACGGTAAATAATGCAACAATTAATCCGGCTAAGCCACCATATACAAGCGAGCGACCAACATCGGTATTTTCAAATGCCCCTAGCAATGAAAACATTTTACCATCAGCTTCTAATGCCGTGCTTCCGGTATATATCATCGACACAACCGTTGCGAAAATCAAAAATAGAATAGGAAGGACTAAATCAGACACTTTTCCATATTCACTTTCTACGATAGCGAGCTCTTCATTTAATTCTAGAGCTTCAGGACTACCGTCATCAGACGTGAATTTATTGTTTAAGGACGCTTCATGTTCATGTTTACTCATTGCACCAATGTCTAATTGAAACCATGCAACAGCAAACACCATCAATAATGCAAATACCGCATAAAAATTCATTGGTACTAAACGTAAATAGGCACCCAAAGCTGAATATTCAGTTAACCCATGGCTTACTAGAATACCGCTGATAATAGTCATTATATACGCGCCCCAACTAGAGACAGGCATTAATACACACATAGGTGCTGCGGTTGAATCTAAAATATAGGCCAACTTTGCCCGTGACACATTGTAACGATCGGTGACAGGGCGTGATATCGCGCCAACAGCAAGGCTATTGAAATAATCATCGACAAATATAAATACGCCTAAAAAGGCCGCGAGCAATTGTGAACCACGTTTACTTTTCACTCGTGTTTGAGCCCAAAGAGCGAACGCTCTAGTGCCTCCTGACAGAGTTAATAACGCGGTCATCATTCCAAGGATGATTAAAAAGGCAACAATACTCATATTCCAAGTATTAATACCGCCATCCTCGACAAATACACCTTTGACCGTAGTGCCTATATAGCTAAAGGAGTTTAATATGGAATAGTCCGCAAGGAGTAAGGCGCCTAATACAATACCAATACCCAAGGAAACTAATACACGGCGGGTAACGACAGCAAGGCCTAAAGCCATTAAAGGTGGTAATAACGATAAGGGTGACGAAGCAAAGTCTACTAAATTCATGATCTACAAAACCGATTGGTTAGAGATCTACTGCAGAATTAACATGTAAAATGTGGATATGTTAATGATAAGTGAAAGAAAACCAACAGTTTCCCAACCCACAGTAGCGCTCCATAGTTAATAAAAAATACACTATGGCAGTGTCGTAATTATTAAATACGACCCCAGCAAGCGGCTTGATAAACGCACTCACTTCGGCAATAACTCCTTTCTAGGCTATTCATTGGCATCACCCCAATAGAATGTACTGATAGTTATTGCTCCTCTACCTCAGTAAACAGCTAGGTTATAAAGAAAAACTCTTATATAAACCTAGAAACTGAATAAGGTGCGCGCAATTGTACGGATTTGACCATCTTTTGCAACATAAAAAGCCGTCACAATTCATTTCATTCGATAGATATGTCCATAGAATCCAATACGGTTGATATACACTGCTTTTTAAACGGTTACGTAATAATGTCAGAGAATTGTCAAAATATCAGTTCATCGAATTGGAAATATGAGGTCAATTTACAAAAATTTATATTATTATGTCGCGAGATTAGTACGATATATATAATTTAATTCTAAATAATTTGGTATTATTTAATTTGACTGTTATTATTGTGGTGTTTAATAATAATCAAATGGAAGTAAACATGTCAGAACTTACAAAAACGCTGCTCAATATTCGTAGTCTGCGTGCCTTTGCTCGCGAATTAACTTTTGAGCAATTAGAAGAAGCCCTAGAAAAACTTACCGTCGTTGTTGAAGAACGTCGTTCAGCAGCAGACGAAGAAAAAGCAGCTTTAGCGGAAAGAGAAGCTAAGCTAGCTGAATATGCTCAGATGATTGCAAAAGATGGCATTGATGTTGAAGATTTAATTTCTGCGTTATCTGGCGAAACCAAAACAAAAACTCGTAAGAAGCGCGAACCTCGCCCAGCTAAATATAAATATGTTGATACAAATGGCGAAGAAAAAACTTGGACAGGGCAAGGTAGAACACCTTCTACTATCCAATCGCAGCTTGATGCTGGTAAACCTTTAGATGATTTCCTAATCTAAAGTAAATGAATTAAATTATTAAGAGCTCCTTATGGAGCTCTTTTTTTATCATTCTATTAATACAACAACTATTATCTCTCCCAATACGCTTCCTCTAAACTATCTTCGCGCTCAGGTAATCCTCTTGATAATCGGGGGGAATGTTGTACTAATACTTCATAGCTCGCTCTGTTTGAATATTTACACACTTGAGAGAACGAGGAATACGTTAAATAAGGGTATTGATGCTTACTTGAATTTGGCACATTTTCTTTATGATATCTATTTGCAGCCATATCATGCAACAACGCAGAAAGCGCAGCGTCCCCTGCTCCATTCGTATTCTTAATTTTTTCAGGTCCTCCCATATAAGGCGCAATATGAGAGTAAACCTTGATTGGTGACTCACACGCATCCATAATGGTTGGTCGACTAAACTCGTATTCGTTGAACTCGGCGATAGCGCCAGGCAGCAACGGCAACGTAGTTGGTCTCTTAGCACTATCTTCCGTATAACCAGCCATAAACAGTCCTACAGGGCCCGCAGTACACAATACTAAGTCAACCCAATCCAATGCCTTGTCTGCGGCTAACAGAGGGTCTCCGTTACCGGTGAGCGCTTCTGCTTCGTCTTCGTTCATCGCCACAACTGATACATGGTCGTTTAAAAACTGTTGCCAAAATAGTGGGTCATCTTGAATAACAAATTTTGTACCAAGAGTAAGCACCACAGGGACATGATATTTTTTGGCGTACTCTATAGCGCGCATTGTTGCGTCCGGCATCGGGTCGCCTTCTTTACAACGAACCAGATATGCCGTTAAGACCAGGGCAGAAGCATTTTCAAAAATCGATTCAGGGATGCTATCAGGACGTAATTGATTCATCTGTCCCTCACTGATGGCGAAGGTCCTTTCGCCATTGTCCGATATCAACGCAAAACAGCGTCCTATCGCACCCGTGACCGATTGGAGGTAGTTAAGGTCCATACGGCTAGAGGTATTACACAAATAGCGATAGCCATAGCTGCCAATTTCAATGTCTTTACTCATCACTCCCAACAGGGTCGACTTGTCATCAGCAAGAACGGAATAGTTATGTAGCGTATTTCCTATGGTTCCGCCCGCAAACTCATTACTTATCAGCTCATCGCGTTTTAGTTGCTGATAAAGTGCTTCCGCTGTTTCGTCATCAATAACCAGAGAATGACCTTTACTGAGACCATATTTTTCGATGAAATGATCGGGCACTCGAGCTTCGATATCCACTAATGTCTGATCAATCCCAATGATATGCGTTCTTGTCATCCTTTTATTAGTTTGTACTTGAGTCACTAAAGGATCGCGCGCATTAACGGGAAAATAGTGTTTAGATTTGCGTTGACCGGGAAATTTCATAGAAAGGTTCTGCTGCTAGTAAGGGCGTATGTCCAATTCTAGCCTTTGTTATTTGTAACAGCAATATGACGGTAAAAAGCAAACGTTTTCGTATTGGGAATAATATTCAGACAACAAAAAACCGCCAATAACAAATTATTGGCGGTTTTTTGTTGTCTGAATAAAGGATTATTCTTGGTCAATCATCCATCTACGGAATTCTTTACGCTCGGCTTTAGAGGCTTTTAGATACCAAGCTTTTAGTTGATCGAGGTTAACACCATCGTTAGGTAAGTTTCCTTTTGAAGCACTGTCATGTCCAGCAGAACTTCCTGCCGCAACGGTTGTTGCTGCAACTGCCGCTAATTCCGCTTTCGCTGTGATTTCAGCTTCGCTACCGAAGAAGATGGCGTTGTTCTGGTTGTGTTCCACAACAAGTTCTTGCACATCTTGATATGGCATAAAGCCATCTTTACCTTCGAGTTTCTGGTAGGTATATTCTACATCCCCATTCGAATCGACCAATTTCATTTTTGGTACGCCTTCAAAATGTCGTGTTGCCCATTCGTAATTATTCATTTGAGGTGCAATAATTTCTAGGTCTTGTCCATTGGATTCAAACATCATTATGAATGGGGCAGAGTCAAACACTTTCTTACTTGAACCTTTTCCGAGCCGCGCAGATACTCTTACTACCACCTGAGTAAACCCGTCCTTTAGTTCAAAGGGGCCACTCCAAGATTCAGGTTCTTGTTCATTTATTACCAAAATCCGTATATTTTTACCTGGGATCAACTCAGCTGACGATACGGCACCTGATAGCACTAAACCAATTAGCACATAGAATATGCGTTTCATATTATTCCTTAATTTATTCAAACACTAAAATTGTCATTCCGCTTCATGATACCGATTCTACGTAGTAGAGCCAAGCCCGTAGACGGTATTTATTCACGCAATAAAAAAACCACCCTATGGGTGGTTTTTTTGGATTCTATTTGAAACTAAAGTTTCAGATTAGAATTCTACTTTAGCGCCTACAGCATAGCCAACTTCGCTATCATCTAGGTCGTTGCCGCCAATTTCAGCGTAAAGCGTTGTAGCTGGAGCAATTGCATAACCTGCGTTAACGAAGTAGTTAGTTGAGTCGAGGATAACAACGCCATCGCTATCAGTAACACCAACTTCAACATCAACCCAATCAACACCTGCAGAAAGTGTTACTTTCTGAATAGTGTAGTCAGCAGTAATAGCTACTGTGTTAGCTGTATCTTCTACATCGTAGTAAGCAAGGCCAACATTAGCAGCAGCAAACGCGTAGCTTGCTTCTAGAGCAAAAGTATCTTGGTCAGCTTTGTTTGAAGTGCCGTAGTAACCCATTAGGTCGAAGCCTGCCATTGTTACACCAGCTTTCATATCGAACAAATCAGCTTTTGTGTCATCAGAACGTTGGTCATCACGGTATGCAGCTGATACGTAGAACATGTCGCTAGAGTAATCCCAACGTACAGTTTCGTCGCCACAAACGTCAGCTTGTTCAACTGTAGTAGTAGTACCAAACTGGAAATCATTACCAAGACCTAGGTCATCACCGATGCTACATAAGTCACCGACTTTGAACGAACCCGCAGATGCAGTATAGAATGCAAAGTAAACGTCACCCATGTTTGAGCTGCCGCTTTGAGTAGTGCCGCCGTCGTCACCTTGGAATTCCCAGTAACCACCAACAGAAAGCTCATCACTTACTGCGTAGCGAACGTCAAATTTAATGTCTGCATCTTGGATTTCTTGCTGTACGTGTGAGTTGTCTGCTGTACCTTTAAGATAAACAACTTCTAGGTCGCCGCCGATGTTAACTGTAGCGCCATCATTGTTGTAAACTTCAACTCCTGCGTTAGCTGCCGTTGACGCAAGAAGTACTGATAATGCTAATAGAGTCTTTTTCATAGTAAACCACTGCCTTTTCTTAAGAAAATTTAGGAAATCCTTTTTTGGTTTCCTTTTTTTATTTTATTGGTGACAACGTTTTACCAAATTGGCTAGCCGTCATCACCACTAAATTTCGAAACCTAGATTGCAAAAGAAATCGCCTCATGTCAAACACCTAAAAAAATAAAAATAAAAATACATAAATTAATATAAAACAACAGGTTAGCATTAATTTCATTCAGTAAAGTAATTATTTACACTACCATTCGCATCAAATTCATACCGACTCCAATAGGATGTATATGGTTGATAATATCGAATAAAATTAAAATAATAGCTTTTTACAATATAAATATCCGGAAAATATAAAATATTAGCATTTTATATTACATCACATTCCTCTAACGTAGCATCTAAGAAGGTTCAGTTTTTTTTTGTGAGCTTGATCTAGTTTTAGTCAGAAAAGAACTAAATTTGTGATTCAAATCTCCTGACAAACACGATAAATAGCCAATAAAAATAAATTCTTATCTAAATAAAATGGGTAATAATAGCGTCACATTAATATGCTTCGTGATAGTTCTCACATATTCTTGAGCAATAGAGCCAAGGACTTGGCTGTGCTAAACTGCGCCATTCTCAAAAGTTGGCCGTGTTATGCATAATCCTAAAGTCCAAAAATCGATTCGCGATAGCTATCAAAACCTACAACACCAATTAGATGATTTCGTTCCTAGACGAGCACAAAACTATTTGGTTGCAGAAATAGCGAAAACGTTGTCAGGGGACTACCATAAAAAAAATCGTATAATAGTGGCGGAAGCAGGAACAGGAATAGGCAAATCCCTCGCCTATTTGATGGCAGCGATCCCATGCGCTGTGTTGAACAATCGAAAGATAGTTATCTCTACTGCAACTGTGGCGCTACAGGAACAACTTTTAGACAAAGACTTGCCTCTTTTTAGACGCATTACCAATTTAGAGTTCTCATTTGTCCTCGCAAAAGGCAGACAACGCTATTGCTGTGCAGAAAAACTGGCCACCGCATGTGGCGCAGATGGTGCAGATGGCGGGCAGCTTGCTATTTTTGAAACCAAGCCAAAGAAAAAAGACATTGAATTGCTAGAAGCTATGCACCGCGCACTGATGGAAGGTAAATGGGACGGTGATAGAGATGCGTGGCCAAAGCCAATTAAAGATGAGATTTGGCTGACCATTGTCAGCGATAAGCATAGCTGCAATAACGGCTTACCTGTCCATAGAGGATGTCCATTTCAAAAAGCGCGCGCTGAACTTGACAAGAATGACGTCATTATCGCTAACCATAGTTTGGTCATGGCGGATATCGAGCTTGGTGGAGGTGTCATTCTTTCAGAACCTGACAATACTATTTATATCTTCGATGAAGCCCACCACCTACCGAAAGTGGCTAGAGACCACTCGTCTGCCGCCGCAAGTTTGAAAGGTGCGGCCATTTGGTTAGAAAAACTGAATCAGTCTTCAAGCAAATTTACCAGCTTGGCCGACGAAAAGCGCGTCAATCGCTTTCGTAATGAATTGCAAGATTCAGTACAAGAGCTAGTACCTGCTTTAACGCAATTAAGTAAACAGTTTGATGCGACTCAATTCGAAGACAAAGCCTATCGATTTGAACACGGTGACTTACCTCAGTGGTTAGAGCTGCAATCCAAGGAATTGAAGCTTTTGTCAGGTAAGGCCAGCCTAGCCCTTGGAAAAATAGCCGACCTTATAGCCGAAAGGCTTAAAGACGGTGAGCTTTCTAATAAAATTGCGGAACCGACATTAGCGGAGATCGGCTTTTATAGTCAACGATTAGAAAACTTGGCTAAGGTGTGGCATTTAATGGCCGAACCTAAAAAAGAAAAAGGCGCTCCATTAGTTAAATGGTTAGAACTAAGCCCAGATAGAGAAGGAGACTTCATTGTAAACGTTTCACCGTTGGAGGTCGGCTGGCAATTAGATCAACAAATATGGAGTCGATGTGTCGGTGCGGTACTGACTTCAGCTACAATCCGCGCGCTGAACTCTTTTGATTTTTTCTGTCGTCAAGCGGGTGTAAGCGCAAAGAAAGAAGATGGTGTACAGTTTTTAGCTTTGGCTTCGCCATTTAATTATCAAGATAATGCTGTGCTACTTATACCCGCGATGAAATATGAACCGCAGGCTCCTGAGTTTACCGAGTACTTAGCGGAGCTTCTGCCAAGCTTAGTAATAGAAGACAAAGCGAACCTAATTCTATTTGCTTCATACTGGCAGATGAAACAAGTCACCGAAATTGTCTCCGCTCACTTTAAAAAGAAGGGTTGGACGCTGCAGGTTCAGGGACAATCGTCAAGAACAGAGATTCTAAATAAACATAAAACACTGATACAGTGCGGCAAAACAAGTGTGTTGTTTGGTACAAGCAGTTTTTCAGAAGGTCTCGATTTACCTGGTAACCTGCTTGAGAACCTTATCATTACCAAAATTCCCTTCGCGGTTCCGACCTCGCCGGTGGAGCAAGCCCATTCAGAATATATTGAAAGTCGGGGTGGTAATCCTTTTATGCAGATATCCGTGCCAGAAGCCAGCAAAAAACTCATTCAATCCGTTGGCCGTTTACTGCGTAAAGAACAAGATTCTGGTAGAGTTATCATTCTTGATCGAAGAGTGGTGAGTAAACGATACGGAAAACTATTGCTCGACGCATTACCCCCATTTAAACGAACTATTGAATAAAAATTGTTTAAAGTAATTTGACTAAAGTCAGGTACCGGAAAATTTATGGAAATGTTGGAACCAACCATGTTGGTTATTTTGGCTTTGGTTGCATTCGCCGCCGGATTTATAGATGCAGTAGCAGGTGGCGGTGGCATGTTAACCGTACCGGCCTTGCTTTCAATTGGGCTACCACCTCACATTGCTTTAGGGACGAATAAACTCGCGGCAACCTTTGCCTCTTCAACCGCTGCGGTCACTTTTTATCGAAAGCGGCTCTTTACGCCAGAACTATGGAAGCACGCCTTTTATTCAACCTTAATCGGCGCGACAATCGGTACGCTTGTTGTCGATGCGTTGAGTACTGAGTGGCTAGAAAAAGCATTACCCGTGATCATTTTGGCAACCGCTATCTATACCATTTGGCATAAAACGCCCGAGGCAAACGAAAACGTATTACCAAAGCCTAGTAAGAGATTGAATAAAGTCCAGTGGATACAAGGATTAACCTTGGGGTTTTATGACGGTGTAGCAGGACCCGGAACGGGTGCATTTTGGATAGTCAGCAGCATGGCGATTTATCGTATGAATATACTGCTCTCTTCTGGCCTTTCAAAAGCAATGAACTTTACAAGTAACTTCACATCGCTCGTCACCTTTGCTTTCTTGGGACACATTAATTGGGTCTTAGGCCTAACCATGGGTGTCTGTCTAATGGCTGGCGCTTTTGTTGGGGCTCACTCCGCCATCCGCTTCGGTGCGACGTTTATTCGGCCCGTGTTTGTTACTGTTGTCAGTATTCTCTCCATTAAACTTGGTTATGATGCGTGGTTTGCCGATTTGTCGGTTAGCTGAATGTCACTTTCAGATATCGGTATAGCATTGCATGAATGAGTTCAGTCGAATTAAAACCGTTTTAGATGATCTTGCAAACACAGCCAAGAAATTGGACGTCCAACGCGGCGTCCAGCCTAGAGCGCTTTTTGACGACAAGTTGTTCCGCTGTCGATCACGACTGCTCTCACCTTGTGTACAAGAGGCTCTAGCCACATTCAAAACGATACTGGGTAAAAATGAATCATATATTAATGGAGAGAAAGCACTTACCCCTAGGCAAGCTGAATACTTGACTGAACAACTGCTCGATCAGATAAGTGCAATATCTCGAGAGATCTCCACCAATCTTCGCCCAGGAAATGCATCAACACAGCGTCTGTCACTCAAGAGACTTCAACAGAACCTGATACAACATCAGGAGTGGGAACATCGTCTGCGAACGTTAGTCGATGAAAAACAAAACATAGTCAACACAGCGGCAACCGAAGATAAACACGCGGCCGACGTCGTATTCAATACGGCGAGAGATCGTCTAATTCGTTGCCAACACTCTAGAGAAGAGATAGAAGAACAGATAGCTAAATTAAAGGACTTTACATGACCATTGCTAACAACAACGATATCGATACCGCTCCTAAAGAGATAAAACTGGCAGTGGATCTTATCTATCTGCTAGAAAGTAATGAGGTTGACCCTGTTGTGGCGCTACAGGCTATCAACATAGTCAAACGAGACCTAGAAAAACGTGTCGAACTCATGGGAGATTCATCGACGTAAAGTTATGCTACGTTATTCAACACTCAAATAGCGACTTAGCTCAACCCCTGTCAGTGCACTAAAGCCCCTAATCGCAGTTTCAACTAGCTCGTTAGTCATGAACTCATCAGGGATAATACCACCTTCTATCCACAGACCATCCAAAACAGCATTGCAGGCAATGCTTAACTGACGCAATTCTTTGTCCGTTGTCTCTCTGGACTCTTCAGAAAACACATCGGCTATCAACTGTTGGATATGGTTCCGCAGCAAGTGGTAGGTTTTTTTGTGGCTTTCGCGCATCGGTTGATTATGAAACAAAAGCTGAAAAAATCCAGCCCATATCGCTATCACCTGCGCATCAATAATGGGCGGTCTAACCGAGGCTTGTACAAACATCGCCAAGCGTTTTTTTGCTGAAGAGTAATGGCCATTCGACCCACGAGCAGCAACGTCAATCAGATTAGTCATATGCTTTTCGTAAGCCGCGATGATCAGCTCATCTTTGCTTTTAAAATGATAACGAATCAACCCTTGTGTCACTTTCGCCTCTTCTGCAATCGAGCGAACTGTCGCCGCCTTCACGCCATCAGATGCTATTACCCTAAGGGTCGCATCAACCAACTCTGTTTTACGATTGATAGACATCTCTTTTCTTGGTACTCGGCGTTTCTCATTCATCGGATCAACTCGTTCAACATTTCTCGGCGTAGTATAAACAATGACACGGCTAGGTACGCTTATTTATTGTTATTTTCTACATCGTTATCAAATAAAAAACACAAGAGCCATTACGAATAGCTCGGATGGCGGCGATCTAAATACCAAAAACCTAAAGTGATTATCCCAGCAATCACCAAATACAGCAGAGCTAATAAAATTAAAGGCTCGTACACAATAAAAGTCTCCTGTCTGATCCTTGAGAAGACCGCATAGACATCAACAAACGATATCGTTGCCACCAGTGGGGTCGCTTTGAGTTGCAAGATAACCTCACCATTTAATGTCGGTAGCACCCTTTGTATCGCTCGCGGCAACCAGATTCGTCGAAAGACCATATAGGGATGCATCCCCATAGCATAAGCCGCTTCCAATTCACCTTTTGGCACTTCCTTAAGCGCCCCTCTCATGACCTCCCCTTCATAGCCAGCAAAAGAGATCGTCAGTACGATAAATGCGTATGGCCATACCTCCGTTAAGTACGGCCACATCCAACTCTGCCGTATTCCCGGGATATAAGGGAAGAGAGATCCCAACCCATAATACAAAAGCCATAGCTGAAGCAGTAAAGGTGTTCCACGAATAATAGTGCAAAAACTTCGGGCAAACCATGCCAGTGGCTTAGGGCCGGAAACCTGAGCCAAACCAAGCAAAACGGCGAAGACAAAACCGAATATGATTGTGCTCACCAACAGCATAATGGTTTTCCATAAGCCGTTGAGTATATCCGCACTATAGTTCGTCAACCAGTGCCAGTTCAGACCAAAAATAGCCGCAAAAACCAGTATTAAACCGAGCAAAATAAGGACAATACGATGAGGGATCATTATGTTAAGCATATTTCACCCCCCGATTAAGTCGCTTTTCAAGGTAGTTAAATAGAACATTAGAGAGCAATGTAACAATGAGATACAACAAGCCAGCCGCGAACAAAAAGAGGAAATAACTTTTAGTGGCCCCGGCCGCTTGACGAGCCGCCAACGTCAACTCAGTAAACCCAACCACCGCCAATAACGCCGTGTCTTTGGTCGCAATCAACCATAGATTAGAAAGGCCTGGCAACGCATTCGGCAACATTTCAGGGATCGTAATCCGATAGAAGGTAACAAAAGGGTGCATACCAAAACTTTCCGCGGCTTCAATATGCCCTGTAGGGATCGCATTCATGGCACCTCTTATTACTTCTGTCGCATAGGCTCCTTGTACAATGGTAATCACCAGTACACCAGCGGAAAATTTATTGATTTCTATCTTTTCTGCGCCAAAAACGGAAAGCAACTGATTGATGAGATCCGGTAGAGCAAAATAAACCAATAAAATTAATACAAGCTCCGGCACGGCGCGTATCACGGTGGTATAGATGGTCACCAGATCAGCCACAAGGACATTACCGCGGCGTTTAGCATTGGCGGCAAACATGCCAATAATCAGTCCGAATAGATAACCAAGACTCGCAACCTGTAAAGAAACCAATAAACCATCCAGCAAATACCCCCCCCAACCGGGAGGAGGTATAGCAAGTAATTCATACCAACTCATGCTCTTATAATTTACCATCTACGTCTCCAAATTAGATCGACTGGCAAACTATTCACCATAGATATTAAATTCGAAGTATTTTTGAGTGATGCTATCGTAGATGCCATTCTTTCTGATCGCTTCAATGGCAGCATTGAGCGAGGCTTTTAGATCATCGTTGCCTTTTCTAAGTCCAAAACCAATTCCTTTGCCAAGCAGTGCTTCATCATGAGCAACGAGCCCGGCCGATGAACAACAAAGCGCACCTTCGCTTGATTTCAAAAAATCTTCTAATACTAAGGCGTCAGCTAAAGTGGCATCTATCCTTCCCGAGAATAGGTCTTGATTCGCTTCATCTTGAGTTTGATACTCTTTAATCGACGCAGATTTAAAGTGCTTCAAAGCATAAGACTGATGAACGGAACCCGATTGCACACCAATTTTATGGCCGGCCAAACTCTCAGGAGTCGATAGGATTTTACTATCTGCGGCAACCGCCAAACTTGCACCCGTTTGATAATATTTATCCGAGAAATCAATAATTTTACTTCTCTCTTCTGTTATCGATAGTGAAGCGGCAACAACATCTATTTTTTCAGCAACCAGCGAAGGGATAATTCCGTCCCAAGACGTAGCAACAATCTCACACTCTAGCTCTGCCTGATCGCACACCGCGTTTGCAATATCGATTTCCCAACCAGTGTAATTCCCTTCTGCGTTCGGCACAGAAAACGGGGGATACGCCTCGGTTGCAATACCGACTTTTATTGGTGCCGCGTTTGCTTGAGAGATCGCTAATCCTATTGAAACACACGATAAGAGAACTGTTTTTTTGATACTCATAATATTTCTTTCCTTGAAATGTTGTGATTGTAGAGTGAGTTATTAATAAATATTCTTTATAAACTGCTGTAAACGGGGTGATTGAGGTGATTTGAAGATCTGGTCCGGTGTACCTTGTTCTTCAATTTTTCCTTGGTCGAGGAAAATAATTCTATTAGCAACATCGGCAGCAAATTGCATTTCATGGGTGACGATGATCATAGTACGACCTTCATCCGCAAGCCCGGCCATAACAGATAAAACTTCGCCTACCAATTCAGGGTCCAAAGCAGATGTCGGTTCATCGAACAGCAATACCTCGGGGTCAACAGCCAATGCCCTAGCAATGGCCCCGCGCTGTTGTTGCCCTCCTGACAGAAATGAAGGGTAGCTATTTCGTTTCTCTAACAACCCCACTCTTTCCAGTAAGTCATGTGCTTTATCCCTTGCCTGAGCCTTCGACTGTCCCAGCACATGTACGGGGGCTTCCATGATATTTTGTTCGAGTGTCATATGAGGCCAAAGGTTGAAACTTTGGAAAACCATTGCAAGTTTGGTTCGTATCCAACGGAGTTGTTTTTTATCCAACACATCTAATGATTCACCCTTGGACGGTTTGAATAGCACCTCCTCTCCAAGTAGCCTCATGGATCCAACCGATTGCGGCGTTTCAAGTAAATTCAAGCAGCGCAATGTGGTCGATTTCCCTGATCCACTTCCTCCTATCAGGGCAATGACTTCGCCTTTATTCGCATGTAAATCAATGCCTTTTAGCACTTCAATACGATTAAACGATTTATGCAAATCCTTTACTTCAATAACAGGACCTTTGCGCCTGTATCCATTTATCGACATCCATATCACCTATAATACTGCGCAAAACTATACGCTTGTATAACTTTATGCATCCGTATAGACTAAATGTCAATCTGTTTTTATTACTCGTTATACTAAGGAAAGATAAATGGCTAATTATGGTTGTCAGTTAATGGCTAAAAAAATGACACGCGTTTTGATGCGTCGTCCCGGTAAAAGCTTGTTGGAGGCGGACCCTGCATTATGGCACTACAATCACTTTTTTAACGCTGAAAAAGCGATCAAGGAATACGACCAGTTTGCCACGTTAATCAAACAAACTGGCGCAGAGATCGTATGGATTGAAGATCAAGGCGATGGCCTGTCTGACGCTATGTTTACTCGTGATGCATCGATCATCACCAAGGCCGGAGCCGTACCATTAAAAATGGGTAAACCACTCCGAGCTGACGAGCCTCAGGTACACAGACAAGCTTACGAGCAAGCAGGCATTCCCATTCTGGGCGAACTGACTGGCGACGCGATGGTTGAAGGCGGTGACACCATTTGGCTTAATGAAAACACGTTGATCGTCGGGCTGGGTTTTCGTTCGAATAAAGAAGGGGTAAGGCAACTCAATGCGTTGCTAAATCCACATGACATCACAGTGCTTAGTTTTGATATGCCCTATTGGACGGGAGAAGAAGCTTGTCTCCATCTTATGTCCGTCATTTCACCACTGACTGAAACCAAGTACCTTGTTCATCCGCCTTTGATTCCAGCATCATTGTGGACACTGCTAAAAGAGTCCAATATCGAGTTCGTTATCGCGCCTGCCGATGAGTTTGAAGCCTCATTTGGTCTTAACTTAAATGTACTTCCTACCTCTCCAGATCACTGCATCATGATCGATGGCTTCCCAAAAACAAAAAAAGTCATGGAAGAGAGCGGAGTGAACGTCACTGTATTTGAAGGTGACGCCCTATGTATGGCATGTGAAGGCGGACCAACCTGTTTAACGAACCCTATTCTTCGAGAATAATTCGACCAGATTAGGCGATATTACAGCGCTTAGAGCATCACCCTAATTAGGGTGTGCTCGTCTTTTGAGGTCATTTTGTAGCGATTTTTTGGCCATTTATGCAAGCAGAGATTATGTTTTCAACCACTATTGTCTAGGTATTTTCTGAGTGTTAACTTAAATAACGATTTAAAGGTGTTCTATTTTAGGAGAGTGCGCACATGATTAAGTACGTAGGAAGTACAAAAATAAGAGAGTATCACAAGGCAACTTGTCACTGTGGTTGTATCGAATTGGAGTTATATCTACCCAATGGAATCGAAAATCCACGGCGTTGTGATTGCTCTATTTGCCGCAGGAAAGGGGCCATCGTCGCGTCTGTTCAATTAGATCGAATTAAAATCATCAAAGGTGAGAAGCACCTAAAACTCTATCAGTTTAATACCAAGACAGCGAAGCATTACTTTTGCTCTAATTGTGGTATATACACGCACCACCAACGACGATCGAATCCAATGGAATACGGCTTTAATACTGGTTGTCTTGAAGGCGTTAACCCTTTTAAACTTGGTGAGATAGTGACGAAAGACGGAGTCCATCATCCAACAGATCGAGCTAACTGATATGGAAAATGTCATTCTCTACAGTGCCATTGGATCAAATAGTTCAGAGAGAGTTGAATGGGTATTAAATTTCAAAGGGATCACTTATTCTCGTGTCGAAGTCGAAAGCTCAGAGCTAAAGACTTCATTTCTAGCCATTAATCCATTCGGTTACGTTCCGGTAATATCTATCGATGGTTACCTTATTTCGGAATCTATCGCTATTATAGAGTGCGTAGAAGAATTGAACCCATCCCCTTCTATTCTAGGTAAGCATTGGGAAGAAAGCGCTTCAATACGAGAGATATGTGAATATGTAAACTCAACGATTCATGCTCCGCAGAATCGAACGGTTTTGAGCACCTTGCGACCAGAACTATCAGAATCGGCCAAGAAAGAATTTAGGGGGAATTGGATGACACATACGTTGGCTATTCTGTCATCAAGGCTTTGGCTCGTTTCAGACTATGCTGTTGGCGGTGATTTTTCATTAGCTGATATTTTTGTCGCAACCGTTTATAAAAAAGCACGCCAACATGGCGCAAAGCCAATACGAAAATTTGAACAACATTTAGACTGGTTACGTGGTCACAAACTGATTGCCGCATCTGAACCAAAATAAATACACAGGGTTTTTAACGTTTGCTCCTTCGTGTTATCCCCTGTCGTGAAATAAGATTTCAAAGATACCCTGTCAATGTGGCAATTATTACATTAGAGTTATCTTAATCGTATCTACATAAGGCTGCTGGCATGAATTTCGGATTCAATGTAAGAAACGGCGCACTTGCTGCCACGTTAGCAATTGCGATTCTGTTGGCTCTTTTTCCAGTATCAGGTCAGCCAGCGGGATTCTCCCATAGCGCTGCAGTTGTGTTAATCACCCTCATTTTCTGGACTACTGGCATTGTGCCGCCATTTCTTGTCGGGCTTATTTTCTTTGCTCTAGCGACCATTTTTAAACTGATAGAACCCACTCTACTCTTTTCTGGTTTTGGTTCCACCGCTGTCTGGCTGATCATCTCAGGATTTGTCATTGGGGCTTCTATCTCCTCCACCGGGCTAGGGAAGAGGCTCGCATCAACAATCGCACCCTATTTAACCGGCAGCTATACTAGGCTGATTGGTGGACTAGTAATGAGTGCGGTACTGCTTGGGTTTATAATGCCTTCATCCGTGGGACGGGCGGTCGTGTTGGTTCCGATCGGCATGGCGCTCGCTGATAAAGTCGGCTTAGATAAGGGAAGCAATGGACGAATTGGTATCGCCGTCGCTTTGGCTCTCGCCTGTAATATGCCAAGCTTTGCTGTTTTGCCTGCCAATATACCAAATATGATACTCGCAGGCGCTAGTGAAACTCTTTATGACATTCAGTTTAGTTATACCGAATATTTACTGCTCCACTTTCCTGTATTAGGGGTTCTAAAGTCTCTGCTCATCGTCACTTTGGTGTTGAAAATTTTTCCTGATAAAATTTCATCCAATCTCACGCCGGCATCTCAAAGTGTAGACGATAATTTTGATATTAAGGCGCAAAAAAAAGTCGGCTTATTACTCGGAATCACGCTTCTATTTTGGGTCACAGACTCAATACATGGCGTGAATCCAGCGTGGGTTGGTCTGGCAACAGCGATTATTCTTCTCCTGCCAAAAGTAGGCGTAATCCCCCCCAAATCTTTCAACAGTTCCGTCGACTTTGGTACCGTAGTTTTTGTCTCTGCTGCCCTTGGATTAGGCATGCTAGTAAACGAATCAGGGATAGGCAACTACATGGGGGAAGCGTTTAGTCAGCTTTTACCTTCCTCATCTTCTGGTTCGTTCCTTGGGTTTATGTCGCTTTCTTTAACATCGGTTGTCACGGGTTTAGTCACCACCATTCCAGGTGTACCAGCCGTCTTATCCCCTCTCGCGGCGGACTTCTCTCAAGCGACCGGATTCTCAACTACAGCGGTACTGATGACACAAGTATTAGGCTTTTCTACCGTGATATTCCCATATCAGGTTGCCCCATTGATCGTTGCGATGCAACTCTCCCAAGAACCCCTAAGTAAGCTAGTTAAAGTAACGTTACCCCTTACTGCGGTAACGATAGTTTTTCTGTTCCCGCTTGATTATGTGTGGTGGTGGCTGCTGGGTTGGGTTTGAATAAGGCTCTCTCTTAACATGCCGTTTGTTTTGCCAAAGATAGTTGATGTAAATGCTCGTGTTTTGTATTGACAGAAACGATGGCTAATCCACCCTTATTTCAATTTATCAATGGTCTTCTCTAACGGCTTTTATTATCCAATCAACGAATATTTGCACATCCGAACGCATCATCGCTTCTTTTGTAACAACAACATCATATCCGATATCAGGGCTAACCATTTCTTTGAATGGACAAATGAGTAATCCTGCCTGAAATAAATTTTTCAGAATTGGTTTACTTACTAAAACAAAACCTTGTCCTCCAATAGCCGCTTGTAACGCCTGGTTATATTCACTGAAATGAAGCCCTTTACTTGTTGCCATATTTTCCGATCCAAAGTGGGCTAACCAATTCTTCCAAACAAACCATTCTCTACTAGATTCTGCTGCTTCGAGTTGAGTGGTATCCCAATGAATTAGAGAAGTAGTTAAGAGATCCGATAGCGCTTTGGTGGGCGGGAGAGCATTTGCTACCGCAGGGCTGCACGCTGGCATAATTTGGTCGTTGATTAATCTATGATGCACTAGATTATCGTGGTTTCGAACACCATAGCGAATAGCTATATCAACATTACTCCGTTCCAAGTCAATCAACTGTGGAGATGAATCTATCAGTACTGCGATATCTGGGTAGGCCATCTTAAATTGCGCTAACCGGGGAATAAGCCATGCGCTGGAAAAGGATGGTTCAACAGAGATGATAAGCTGCTTTGAACTGCGAAACTCCTGCATCTTATCAACAGAAGATTTCATGTGTTTCATCGCTAAAGAGAGATCGTCCACACCTCTCTCTCCTGCGGAAGTTAAAACAAGACCTCTACCCTTACGTTTTAACAAAGGCGTGCCAATCAACTGCTCTAGCCGACTAACGAGTTGTTTCACTGCAGCAGGAGTGACTCGCAATTCTTCTGCTGCTGAATGGTAATTAAGATGCCTAGCAACGGTTTCAAATGCTCTGAGAGCATTCAATGAAGGAAGTGAATAATGCATAATTTTATTTAGAAAATATTAATAGAGAAAGAATAATAAATGAATTCTGCATCCATAGTAAAGTCGATATAATGGATTATTTGAAGTGATGACCATAGTGTCAAAGGACCTTCATAATTAACTATTTATTAATAATACGATTCGAGAGGTGCAATATGATATCACTACGATCACCCAGTTCTGGACTCGCATCTACCGTCGTATTTATTTCCGCGGCATTCTGGGGCGTTTACTGGATCCCATTAAGGCATTTGGAATCTCAGGGAGTAACGGGAACGTCAGCCATTGCATTATTAACGACTCCCGCTATGTTGCCTTTGCTGTTGATCGTAGGACTACAATGGAATCGTCATCGAGATTACTTAGGGCGAATGCTACTTATCGGTCTATTTACAGGATTAGGTATTGCTTTGTATTCATCGGGAGTGATTTACTCCTCTGTCGTGCGAGCCACGCTTCTTTTTTATCTGACACCCGTTTGGGCAACATTAATTGAAATATTCTGGCTAAAAGAAAAAGCCCATTGGTCTCGTTGGTTAGCCGTTTTGGCTGGACTTTCAGGAATGACGTTGCTTCTTTCTGGTCATGGTTCAGTACAATTGAATATCGGTGATTTTTTCGCTTTCTTTTCCGGGATATTTTGGGCAATCGGTGCGGCAATGATTAAGCGCTTTGAACGTGTTCCTTTAGCTGGAATGACGTTATGCCAGTTCGTTGTCACCGCGCTGGGAGCAATATTTATTGGCTATATTTTGGGGGCCAATAATAACGTAAGTATGGATCAGTTTTTGTCAGTGCTTCCAACAATATCATTCGTTTCTATAGTGGTAATGTTGCCAGTTGTACTTGCGATCTTTTGGGCTCAGAAGTTTATTAACCCCGGAAAAGTTGGCCTATTGATGATGTCTGAGGTGCTTGTTGCCGTTCTCTCTGCAAGTATGTTGTTACCGAATGAACGCATGACGATAATCGAATGGACTGGCGCGATACTGATTATCGGTGCGTGTCTGATTGAAGTTCTAATTAGTTTCCAATTAAAGCCTGAGGTAATTTTGATTCAAAACCGCTCTATTGATGATTAATCCTTACGTCGCATCACGATATCGGAATGTTAAATAACACCCTAAATCACTGTATCCCTATAACGTCAATGTATCAGAGAGATAGTCGGTAAAAACTCTAACTTTGACTGGCATATAAGCACGTTCAGGAAAAACCGCCCAGATACTTTTTTCCGGCATGTTGTATCCTGGTAACAATTGGATGAGCTCAGCACTATTTATATAAGATTTTGCGATAAAATCAGGCAATCGTCCAACCCCCAAGCCTTGTAAGCATCCTGCTAATATTGCTTCGCTATTATTTACTCTATAATTTCCACGTACGCTGACTCTTTCGATGTAATCATTGTATTCGAAAATCCATTCGATCATTTGTCCCGACTGGCTATAAATCAACGCATTGTGCTCAGTCAGATCGATGGGCGTTTTGGGCAAAAATCTTCCATCTAAATATGTTTTGGACGCACAAATTAAACTGCGACTAAGCATAAGTTTTCTTGCGATTAAGGATGAATCGGCAAGATTGCCACCACGAATAGCAACATCGAATCCAACAACAACAATATCCGAGTAACGATCGTCCATAACCATATCGATTTCAACCTGCGGGTACTTCTTCAGAAAACCTAGGATTAAAGGAGCAATTTTCAATCGCCCAAAAGACATTGGAACACAAATCTTGAGCTTACCTATTGGTGAATGTTGTGGAAATGAATCGTCAGTTTTTCAGTTCTATTGCAGGTATGTCTCATACCTTTGTTGATATCTGGAATCAAAATGATGTGATTATCTGTAACGGTCAGGTAAGTTACATTAGGAAAGATGGTAGTAAACATTCAGCAAACTTCGCGACATTTTTAACTATGAAAGAGGCTTTAATCAGTGATTACAAAATCTATGCTGATGTATCTCAACTATAACAATTGACGTATCACGTCACTCATCATTGATTTGAGTATTTACGTCTATTCGTCTTCGATTACACAATTAGCTTACGGCTTTGCGCGGTTTTTCGGAGGTTTATTATTGGCATGGTCTAAATACTCAACCGTTGTTTTACCATCCATCGGTTGAGAAAAATAAAAGCCCTGCATACAATGCACATTTTTCTTTCGATAACACGCATTCATATCTGCATTCTCAATGCCTTCCACTAGAAACTCAACGTCATTTCGTCGGCACATATCGATAAGAAAGCAAACATAGTTCATCGCTTCCTCGTTTTGCATGGCTTTATTTACCGTTTCCTTGTCGAGTTTGATTTGGTTGATTGGTAAGGAAAATAAATTATTTAAGGTACTGTAACCAGAGCCGAAATCGTCGAGAGAAAGCTTGAATCCAAGCTGTGATAGTGCAAGCAGCTGCGCGCTAGCCATTGAGCTCGTATCTAAGAATAGCGATTCAGTTATTTCCATAACAATTCGCGATGGTGATATTTGATGTTCCATTGCGATACTTAACGCTTGCGTAGCAAAACTTATACTCTGTAGTTGAAGAACCGAGACATTCACATTCACACTCACGGTTGAATCGCACGGTAATTCGCTCAAAAACTGACATGCTTGATTAAACACTTGCCAGCCAAGCTGCACAATTAAATGCTGGGATTCAGCCACAGGAATAAACTCGTCAGGATATATTTCCCCAAGCGCACTGTTTTCCCATCGGGATAATATTTCTACGCTGCAAGGTTTGTTGGTTTCCACATTGATTATCGGTTGGAACTTAACGGTTAATTCATTATTTCTTATTGCGCCCCGCAGTTCTTTTTCAACAAAGAAATACCTAGCCAGTTTTGAATGCTTGTTTTCATCATGAATGGCCCATTTACACTCATTTCCTTTCAAGGCGTACTCACTCGTTCTTGCGAGGTGCCTTAATATATCTCTAGGTGATTCAGATTGACGCGGCGGTAGCGTCATTATACCGACACGCATATCACACAGATCAAACATTGGATTTAGATTTGCTAGATCTTTAGAGTGAGAGAATATCTTGTCACAGATTTCTTCTAATTCATTGCTGTTGAAAGAATGACCAACAATAGAAACAAAATTGCCTAGAATGGATTGATATCGATATATAGGGTATATCGATAAATCGTTAAGAGCGTTATAAATACAGCTATAGATCCTATCTAAAACGTCGTAACCGTACTGACTTACCAATGTTTTGAGTTTGTTGATATTGAAATAAAATAGAGTACAGGGTGTTTGATTGTCACCAAGTCGATTCATGTCATCTAGCAATTTTTTATAATGAAAAAAGTGATAACGCGAGGCCACCCAATGTTGGTGACAAATGTGCTTATCCTGATCAAATTTTGCGTAGTATGTTTCTTGTACCCCCTCAATATAGTATTTTCCCTGATGTACGGCAATTTTACATTGGCAGGTTAGTTCCAAGTACGCCCCATCGATACCTTGCCGACGAAACGTCATCGCTGCTGAAGGGATTTCAGATGTAAATAATTGAAAGATAACGTTTTCAACGTGCTCTACATCGTCATAGTGAATCTGGGCTAACCACTCTTTATAATGCAGGGTGTGTCTATAGCTAGAGAGATTTTCGCCAAAATAGATATACCCATCGATATCGATGCAAAAAAACACTGAATCTAGCGAATTCCCTGCGATATTCTCCATAGATTTAATCAATCTCTCATTTTAAAAATAAATCCGCTCACGACAAACTTTTCTGAACGAAAAGCTCACATTAAACATATAGAGTTATAATTAATCATGCAATTAATAATAACCAAAGTGTATGTCACATTTTAAAAATATAGATACTTGTCATATGAATCACATCAGTAGACGTATCAAATCAATGTGTCGGCCGTGTTCGTAAAAATTTCTCTTTAAGCTCAAATCATATTGAAATTCAACTTTTCCCGTCCCGACTTATTGACTAATTAAATCGGTAATGTTCGGTTTTACAAATAGTTAGCGCATTTTATATTATCTACGCGTATGATTCTGAACTATTGATTTGGCGCTCGAACTCTCGTTCATGACTTCTCGCTATTTTCTAATCGTCTTCAAAATGCTCGTTGTTAACAACAAGTATTTTATGTTAATTGTTTGCCACTAAATTTGGGTGTGAATTTTAAGACATGAACAAGATAAGAAAAATATTACAATTGGTTGGATTTAAAAGCATTCAATCACAACTTTTATCGCTAATTTCAGTATTGGTTTTCTCTGGTTTTATCGCGATGGCTATCATTTATTATGGTATGCAAGCTGATGCCTCTACGATAAACGTGGCAGGTAGGCAGCGAATGCTCTCTCAGCGAGTGGCTAAAGAAGCACTGCTTATTCAATCTGGCTTAGGTGATATCAAAACTGTAAAAACAACCATCAAGCAGTTCGACACATCGATGCAGTGGTTAATGGACGGGAATAAGGAGCAGGACATTTCTGTTCCTGCAACGAAAAGTATTGAGCATCAACTCAAAAAAGTCGAGCAACTATGGCACGTATACCAACAAGACATCCAAGTGTTGATTGACCGTTCTTCTTCATTATCTGAAGAGAATAAAGCGGAAATAATTAATCATATTTTTCAACGATCTCCAGTTATTCTTAAAGAGATGAATAAAGCCGTACAAATGATGGAGGTCGCCAGCAACGTTAATGTACGAAATAACATGCAGATATCAATGGCACTTATTTTTTCTTTACTTTTATTATCTGGCTGTTTCTATCTGTACGTAAATCGATTCTTAATGAAGCCTTTACTGCCTTTAAGAGAGGCATTAAAAATGCTCTCTAAGGGTAACTTAACGGTTTATTTACCTGCAGATGATAGTCAAGATGAAATTGGCATGCTTTACAGAGACTATAACGATGTTCTCAAAGACTTTTCTGCCATTTTAGGTAGCGTAGTCCATTCTAGCGAACAGCTTAGTGTGTCCAGTTTACAGCTCAATAAAGCTGCTACTGAAAACGCCATCGGTATGGATAAGCAGTATCAAGAAATAGAACTGATTTCCACTGCTATGAATGAAATCACCGCGACCATACAAGAAGTAGCAGTAAGCAGTGCAAACGCCTCAGATTATACAAACAACGCTGAACTGGAAGCCAATAAAGGCAGAGTTACGGTCAAAGAAGCCGCCTCCACTATTGATGAGCTTAATCAACATGTTCAATCTGTAGGAGATGTCGTTAATACCCTTAACATGAACAGTTTACAGATCAGTAAAGTTCTTGATGTCATCAATGAAATTGCAGAACAAACCAATTTACTGGCACTAAATGCAGCGATAGAAGCCGCACGTGCCGGAGAATCAGGGAGAGGATTTGCTGTTGTGGCTGACGAAGTTCGGGGGTTGGCTGCTAGAACCGCGAATTCGACCAGCGAAATAAAAACAATGGTAGAGAACCTACAGAGCCAAGCCAGACAATCTGTTAAAGCCATCAACATTAGCCAAGAGAAAGCAACCGCGGGTGTTGAACATATGAATGAAGCGGACGTTGCGTTAAAACGAATTGTTGAAGCCGTTGTCGCGATCAATGAAATGAACACCCACATTGCAACCGCAACAAAAGAAGAGAGTCACGTCGCTAACGATATGAACGAGCGAATCGTACATGTCGCGGATACGTCGAGTAAAACTCGAAATAATGCACTGAATAATCAGGAGCTTGCAGAACACTTGTCGCAAGTCGGCCAAGTTTTACGCGATGATACAATACGTTTTACGATCTAGTATTGAATAACCAACGCTCTTCGATATTCAAACATACTGCTAATCAGTCCTTCACTAAGGCTAACATTTTTCACTTCAATGTTAGCCTTAGTATCTTTATTTCTCTAAGATTTCAAAACATGGCACGGGCTATTTTTGTCACAGAAAAAATATATATATCAGATTGTTTAACCTTACGTCGCTAACTAGAAAAAGAGCTGGGAGAAGACTTCAGGATATGTAATTATTAGTATCACAATAGCAATAGATATCAGCAAAATTATGGCCAGTGAGAACATCATCGATTTTTGGCATTCTAAAGTAACCAAACATAAGAATGTCTATGTGGTACCCGATGGCTGTCAGGACGTAATTTTTAGCCTACAAAAAAATCGTCCCCCTCAGATTTATCTCTCTCCTCTTTATCTCCAAACTATCAACGTAGAAATGGAACCAGAGACAGAAATGATGGGGTTTCGTCTTAAGCCAGGTTGTGAAATTAAACAATTGGACAAGTCGGGGTTGCTGTCATCTCTTCACTCAACAAGTAAACTAACCGACCAAATAGAAAACGCAACACATACCAATGAGAATATATCTGAGGTATTAAATTGTATTAAACAACATGGCACCAGTATTCAACACTGTGCCAATCAATTAGGCGTTAGTTCCAGAACATTACAACGAGTGATTTCACGCAACACCCCACGCAGTCCGTCATTTTGGCTACGCTTAGCAAGAGCCAGACAGAGCGCAAAAACGCTGGTTGACGGTGGTACTTTTACAGAAGTAGCTTATCAATACCAATATACCGATCAGTCACATATGTGCAGAGAGATCAAACATTGGTTTGGTGTCACTCCCTCAGAGTTACTCAAACGGCACGACCTGATCTCTCAACTGTTCTGGCAAGCGTATTAGTTACGAATTGGGCTGCATATTTCAACTAAAAAACCATTGATATCATTTACATATGCAGTAGTTTGCCCCCATGGCATTTCTTCTACTTTTTGTACCAATCGAGCACCAGCACTGATTGCTATCTCCAACACGTTGGCTACATTTTCTGTTTCAAAAGCTATTTCAAAACTCGGTGTCAAAGCATTGGGAGCAACAGCCTCTTTGCCTAGTTGGTTCATTAGCTTCAGCGAAGAGAATGATAACGTCGTACCTCCTGTATCTAATTCTCCATAGTCACCCTCTTCATGGAGGAATGAGCGCTTAAAATCGAAAGCTTTCTCATAGAACTCCAGCGTTTTCGTAACATCTTCAACATAAAGTATAGCGTACTTAAATCTCATTTTATTTCCCTCTAACCTACGAATGAATAGCGAGAGTAGAATGGATAAGTGTGGTTGTATTGGATATAAGCGACAGACATCAATTCTGTCTTGAACTTTATCGTAACTGTCTCTATGTCGCTTTCACTTATCGTAACCAATCTGATTCCTTATTCTCCTCAGAGAATTCAGAAGGTGTCGTGCCTTTAGAAAGCCAGATGTCATTTACGATGCGGAATGCTGCTGTCAGCGTCTATGGCTTCAATGAGGGTCATACTAGTATCTTTAAAAGCACTATGATGGCAGAGAAATTAAACGACGCGCTTAACGCGTCTACGCACTAAACAAGGTTTTAAGAGGGTGTCCGACTATTACCAATCCAAATCCTCTACCCCCAACTGTCTCATAAACGATAAATTACTGGGTTTGCCGAATTTGCATAGTGACCAGATTATATGTTGGTAATATGTTAATAAATGGTAAAAGTGATTTCAACCACCTATCAACGCCATCTTACTATCACTACCATCAATTAAAAGTATGCGGAAAATTATCAACCTATTTTACATACCATGTGGGTTTGCCCGAAGTAGGACGTTAACAACTAGAAAGCGGGCTTAATGAAAAATGTTTGTTTTACCATCACGATACGTTTTTAGAACAAGGAGAGGGACGTGAATAAAATAGTAATGTCTGGCGTAATAGCCGTACTAGGCAGTTCATCGCTTCAATTATATGCGGCAGATACGACAACCACCACCGACAGACCAAACGTACTAGTTATTATTGCGGATGATATGGGCTTTAGCGATATAGGCGCATATGGCAGTGAAATAGAAACACCCAATATCAACCAACTTGCGAAAGAAGGGGTCAGCTTTACTAACTTCCATGTTGGGGCAACGTGTTCTCCTACTCGTACCATGCTGATCAGCGGTGTCGATAATCACCTAGCAGGCCTAGGTAACATGCATGAAATTATGGCAGATAACCAGTTCGGGAAACCGGGCTATGAAGGTCATCTCAATAATAGTGTTGTTACTATTGCAACCGTATTGAAAGATGCTGGTTACCATACCTACATGGCGGGTAAATGGCACCTAGGCAGCAATAAAGATTCCATCCCTTATTCTCGAGGGTTTGAACAATCATTCGCTCTTGCAGAAAGTGGAGCAGACAACTGGGTCGAAATGCCTTATGCACCAATGTATGACAGGGTCCATTACTTTGAGAACGAAAACGAAGTCAAACTACCGACTGAAGACTACTACTCTTCCGATTTCTATACACAACGAATCATCGATAATATCGAGAGCAATCGCGAAGATGGTAAGCCATTTTTAGCATGGATTGGTTACCAGGCCGTTCACTACCCTCATCAAGCACCTAAAGAGTTTATCGACAAATATGACGGCGTATATGACGCCGGTTGGGAAGCACTCCGTAGCCGTCGCCTCAAGAATCAAAACGAACAAAAGCTGTTCCCTAACGCGGTATCCGTTGATGATAAGTTTGAAAAAACATCATTTGATGATTGGAAATTACCAGAGTGGGACGCACTTTCTGAAGAAGAAAAGAAATTTAATGCTCGCCGCATGCAAACCTACGCCGGCATGGTCGACAATATGGACCACAACATAGGCAAGATATTTGCCTATTTGAAAGACATCAAAGAATTGGATAATACACTGATTATTTTCATGTCTGACAACGGTACCGATCCAAACCTCTTGTCAAACAACGAAGCATATCGTCCATGGTATGAAAAAAACTATGAATTCACCTATATGGACGACTACAAAGGTGACTATTCTGAAATGGGGCAAAAAGGATCCTACACCGATTATGGTCCGGGTTGGGCTGCCGCTGCCAATACACCAAATAGTTACTTTAAAACCTTCTCTACTGAGGGGGGGTTAAGAGTTCCATTTATTGCTCGATTCCCATCCGCTATTCCTAGCGACAGTAAGGTTAATACATTTGCTTTTGTAAAAGACATCTACCCTACTATTCTAGAAGTCACCAATATTGACAGGCATACCGGTACGTATAACGGCAAAAAATATCATGCACCAGATGGCACCAGTGCTTGGAGTGTAATGACAGGCAAACAGAAAGCTGTGCACCCTGATTCAGAAGCCATTGGCTATGAGTTGGCGGGTAGTAGCGCCGTATTTAAAGGCAGGTATAAACTCGCCATCAACCCACCCCCCAAAGGAAACGGTGAGTGGGAACTGTATGACATCACTATTGATCCTTCAGAGCTAAATAACCTAGCCAAAGACAAACCAGAAATGGTCGCTCAGATGAGAAAAGAGTATAAGGCGTATGAGAAAAAGAACTCACTTGTTCCTGTACCTGAAGGTTATAACCCAATAGATCAAGTTATTAAAAACAGCAAACTATAAGGAATGACAGCACCCGTGTTTGTCGTAAAAAGCAGTGTGTTTGTGATAGCTCTCGTGCTCATTGGCGCTATCACGTCATCCGCTTATGGTGAATCAACATTAGAAAATGTATTTGTCGGCAGTCAAAACTGTGAGTCATGCCATGAACAAGAAACGAAGGCATGGCAAGGCTCACATCATGATAAAGCAATGCAACATGCTAATGATGAATCCGTTTTGGGTGACTTTGATAATGCGGAGTTACGCTACCAAAATGAAGTAAACCGATTTTTCAAAAAAGGCAATGCGTACTGGGTCAACATTCAGGATGAGAACGGCATTTTTCATGACTATAAAATCAGCTTCACCTTCGGCTTTGATCCACTTCAGCAGTACATGGTTGAGTTTCCTGACGGAAGGATTCAATTAATCCCTTTTGCCTGGGATTCTCGATCAGAAGCTGAGAATGGTCAAAAATGGTTTTATTTGTACCCAAGCATGAACCCGACTAGCTCATTTTTCTGGACCAATTCCGGACAAAATTGGAATTACACATGTGCCGATTGTCACTCCACAAATCTGAAGAAAAATTACGATGCGGAGTCAGACCAATACGCGACAACATGGAGTGAAATTGATGTCAATTGCGAAGCCTGCCATGGTCCGGCCTCGCAACATGTTCTATGGGCGAATAAAAAGATCGAGCTTGAAGACAAACATTTTGGCTTTCAACGAGACCTATCTAAATCGGTAAAGCAGTGGCAATTTATTGAAGGCCAATCAACACTTCAACCAACGAGTATAGAATCAACTGATTTAGTCTCCACTTGCGCTCAATGTCATAGCAGACGTGTTCAGCTCAATGATTCCGTTGACCACACACAAAGTGAGTTTGGTGACAAATACGAGCTAAATTTGATTTCTCCCGACATTTATTATCCTGATGGACAGATTTTCGATGAAGATTATGTCTATGGATCATTTCTTCAATCTAAAATGGCAACGAAAGGTGTCGTCTGCACGGATTGTCATGACCCCCACACCGCACAGCTCGTTGTTTCAGAAGAAGCGGTATGTTTACAGTGCCATTTGCCCAATAAATATTCATCAATAGAACATAGCCACCATGATCCGGGCTCAGAAGGTGATCGGTGTGTTAACTGCCACATGCCAGAAACAAACTACATGCAGATCGACCCGAGAAGAGATCACGCATGGCATATACCGAACCCGACGAGAAGCAATCAGATGAATACACCGGATGTATGTACAGATTGCCATAGTGACAAAAATCCGCAGTGGGCAGTATCTTATATAAACCAATGGTTTCCAGACTCAACGCGAAATAAAGAAAAACATTTTTCCCTCGCCTATTTTGCAGGAGAAATTGGTCATTCTGCCGCTGAGCAAGCATTGGGCTATATCGCTTTAGATAACAATCAAACAGATATTATCAGAGCGTCAGCATTGAGCCGTCTTAGTAATATTGACGGTAAATTCGCAACAATTGCAGCGATGAGAGGAAGCAAAGATACCAGTTCACTGGTACGATTTGCGGTGGTTTCAGCGACGTCCAGTTATAACAATGAAGATCGGTGGACACTGTTGTCTCCCCTACTCGATGACCCAATACTAATGGTAAGAACCGCGACGGCAGGTGCGCTTATCCAAGACTGGTCGTCCTTAAACCTTGCCCAACAAACACGATTAAGCCCAGCATTAAATGAATATATGGAGATTCAAAGATACAATTCTGACCGTGCATTTGCCCGCACCAATTTAGGCAATGTTTTTCGAGCACAAGGTGCATTTGAATCGGCGGTCACGAACTACCAAGGCGCGATAGAAATAGAGCCGTACTTCGAGACGAGTTATGTCAATTTGGCCGATCTATACAGAGAACAAAACCGAGATGACTTAGCAAAAGTAACCCTCGAGAAAGGCACAAAAAATGCACCAAACTCGGCGGCGATTCAATTCAGCCTCGGTCTTCTTCATCTTAGACAAGATAACTCGACCCTCGCCTTAGAGCACTTAATACGTTCCGTAGAACTCGAACCTAAAAATAGCTATTACCAAAGCGTCACTGAGCTAGCAAAAAGCCAACTTAATACCCCGTCTCCAAAATCATTACCCGAATAATTAATTAGAAGAAAAAACCATCTATTTATTATTAAGAACTATACTAAAAAATTCCATAAGCAAAGGTTTAGCTAAGCGTGATACAAGCAGGAAAAAATAAATCTATTAACAGTTACCGCACCTTGTCAACGTCTGATTTTGGTCAGCTAGAGACCTTTAACAAAGATAAAGGTCGGCAATACACACAGCTTCGCCCCGGAGAACTGAACGCAAAATGCATCGAAGTTAATCTCGGCGACGTGTTACTTCTTCGTGAACAGTTAAATATCGGTACCAGAATAGAGGCATCACCCCCGAGCAATTATGTTCCTTTCGCCTCTCTCGTAATACCGTCGATTCGCGGCACCTTTTATGGCAACATCAATCCCAAAAAGCGTTTACTTCAAGCTTCCGGCGGTGATTGGGATATCAACGTTTCCAACCACATTGATTATGTTGCTACTATTTTTAGTCGCGATTTTCTATACCGAAACTATCTTCGTCTTACCGGTCAAGAGTTCCCGATTGAATGGCTTAAAAATAAAGCAGTACAAACCGAAGAAACCGCATTCAATCAATATACTCATGGATTAAGCCAGTTAATTTACCTTCTTCACCAACAACCTGAACTGCTAAACCATCAATTAGTAAAAAAAGCCTATAGCGAAACCGTATTGGACATAACACTCAATGCACTAAAACCAACAAATGCATATAGAGAAAAAATATTACCGCAGTCCAAGCGAATAAAAGGGGTCCGTATCGCAATAGAGTTCTTAAATCATCACGCACACCTAGTGCCCACTAAATCTGAACTATGTGAAATTTCAGGCTTAAGTGAGCGAAGCTTACAGTATGGATTTCAAGAGTATTTTGGCTTAACACCCAACCAATATTTACGAGCTTTACGCTTAAATGGTGTTCGACAAGAGTTGATCACCAGTTCAAGCAATGAACATAACGTCTCTAATATTGCTCTCAACTGGGGGTTCTTTGAACTCGGTCGTTTCTCTGGTGAGTACAAACGATTTTTCAACGAATTACCTTCCGCAACATTAAAACGTTGTTATTAGTTCATCGGATACTTATCATTTAGCAGCACCTTTTTCTCCTTTAACTCATCGTCTTATATGGCTTTTTGATAGATTCATTCTTTTTGAGTTTATTATCAATTAATTGCTATGCTTGTAGTGTCGTCTTTTTATACCATGGATAGGACTAACATCATGAACAAATGCATGCTCGGGTTCATATTATTCACCACCGCATTATCCTTCAATAGCATTGCCAGCGAAGAAGAAAACAATCAGGAAGTAAGCCACCTACCTCCGTCGTTTACCACTGTCGATACCAATAGTGATGGCGTGATTGACGAAGACGAACTCAATCGTTTCCGAAGCAATCAGCAAGACAGCAATGCCTCCGACTCAAATGATCCGGCTCGGCAGAAAAACAAGATAAGTGCTTTCGCATCCTTTGATAAGAATAAAGATGGCTATATTACAGAAGCTGAACTCGCGGCTCACAGTAAGTACTCCAATCTAGGAAATGGAACTAGAGAAAGGAAGGATAAAGAAAAAACCAACAACAACAGTCGAAATAAAACAGGAAACGATAAAAGTAATAGCAGCGGTGGGAAGAATAACAATAACAGTGGTAGCAGTAAGAAAAAATAGGTTCACATGAATAGACAACGATCACTATTAAAATGGAGTATTACGGGTACCTTGGTGGCAACACTGTGTTGTTTTACCCCTATCCTTGTCATCTTATTCACCACAATTGGGCTTTCTGGATTGATCGGCTATTTGGATTATGTCTTGTTGCCTTCTCTCGTGTTTTTCGTTGGTCTGACAGCTTATGCATTGTTTAAAAACAGAAAAAAAAGCGAATTCGATTAGTTAGACCACTCGTTGACCAGTGTCCTCATAGGTATTATGGCGTTGAATCTAGATAACCTACTCAAACGCTTTAAACTATAGCGTATAATAAACCTGTGAATCATTCTTGATTGATTCACAGGTTGTCTAAAACAGTTTCGACCATACGCTTATTTTTTACTTGCTTGATGAACAATGCCAATACCATGAGGGCCATGGCGGTCAGTTCTAATCGATTTAAATTCTCTCCCAGTAAAATAGCACCCGTGAGTAACGCGACAACCAGCTCTAACGACCCCGTTAAAGCATTCTTATTTGCACATGATCTTGGTGCTCCTACCATAAACAAGAACTGAGGAATTGCCGCTGCCAGTAATGCAATACCTAACACTGACATGAAACCAAAGAATGAAACAGGCAATACCTGCGTAGGTTCAACCCATATGGCTATCGGTAACAGAACCAGTACATGACCGATCGTTATCCAAGCCATTCTATTGGTTGTGGGAATATTTCTTCTGGGATTTGAAAGATATTGTACCTGCATGGCAACGGTCAAAGGTGCCAGAAAACAAGCGACAACCGGTAATAATGCATCTACTGGAAGCGCTTCAGGCCTTACGGTTAATGACGCGGCGATCGCGACCAACGCAGCCGAGACCAACGCATTTTGTGAAGGCACCCGCTTAAATACAATCCAACCAATCAAAACGCTAAAAACGGGGTAGCTGTAATAGATTAAGATAGCAGTGGCGGCTGGAATGGTTCTCAAAGCATGAAAATAACAAAAAATAGAAACGCCGCTGACAACGCCCAATAATAAACTTCTACAAGCTTCAGCCCAATTTCTTCTTGGTGTACGTAGAAAAAAAATAAAAAATAATGCCGGTATAATAAACCGATATAGGCTCACCATCTCTGCACCCAAACCTTCTTTGAACAGCATCTGTGCAAAAAAGGGATTAAGTCCGTAAAAAAAAGAAGCCAATAAAACCAAATATTGGCCATTAATTGTTGATTTATTGTTCACGTTATTTGCTGTTCACATCAATAGAATTACATCGGTTAAGTTTGAACAATAGCGCATCATTGATTAGAAAAATAATGAATAACTTGCCATATTGATTAATAACATGCATGTATGATGAATGAATTTTCATTTACAAAAATGATTGAGGTAAGAGTATGAGGTTAGATATTAAACATTGGGAGATGCTCAAGGCTATCGATGACACAGGGACATTGAGGCAAGCGGCATACGTGTTGGGTATTACGCAGTCAGCGTTAAGTCACCGACTTGCAGAAGCAGAAAGACGTTTAGGTGGATTGTTATTTGAAAGAGAAGGTCGCAGGCTTAGGCAGACATCTTCTGGTCGAGCCATGATACAAACAGCCAATCAAATCATTCCTGCCCTACAACGTGCAGAATTTGACTTTCAGAAAATGGCGGCTAATCAAACAACCGTAGTTCGATTTGGTGTTGCAGCTTATAGTTGTTATCACTGGTTACCTTCATTTTTACAGGTTATGGCAAAAAAAGAACCTGACATTCATTTGGAACTGGTTGCTTCGGCAACACAGAACCCACTTCAAAACCTTCAGGATGGTACTGTTGATGTTGTTTTGGCTCCCGGATACTTGGCGATCCCCGGTATCGACTCGATTCCTGTATTTCAAGATGAACTCGTTTTGATTACACATTCACAACATGCATTGGCGAAAAAGACATTTATTGAAGCAACAGATTTGGAAGGTGAAGATTATCTGACCTATAGCAAATCTGCGCAACCAGGTTTTGAATATGAACGATTTATACGTCCTTCCGGTGTGGTCCCTTATTTGGTCACCGTTGTTGAAGTGACCGATGCGATTATCGAACTGATAGCCGCAGGATTCGGTGTGAGTATCCTTTCAAGGTGGGCCGTTCAGTCTGCCATCAAAAATGGAAGTGTATCGGCGGTTACATTAGGAAAGTCTACACTCACTCTCGGTTGGTCAGCGCTCGTACGTGAATCAGAACCAACTCCTGCCGCAGCAAGAGTTGTGTCGAGTAGACTAGCCGAATGGTTTCAGTGTTAATTTTCAGTCCTCGCGGCTATAAGATGCAACGAATGTCATCGCTAAGGCAGGTCGAAAAGTAATGCTGTCACCTGTTCTTGCTGGCCATTCATAAATCGTACCTTGTTTTGCTGTTCAACCTTTGCACCGGATCCCGCTTCAATAAAGGTATTGTCGATCTGAAGCTTACCCCTTATTTGGTGAAGGTAGACATTGCGTCCATCTTCAATATCAAAATCGATGCTTTGGCCCGCGTCCAGTATCAGTTGGTACAGTGACGCATCTTGCTTAATGCTCAACGCACCGTCTTTCCCGTCAGCGCTGATAATCAAAGTCAGGCCGTTCTCTTTACCGAAATTCTTTTGCTGGTAACCTGGCGTTTTGCCAAACGTGTTCGGTTGAATCCAGATCTGTAGAAATTTTAGGTTTTCATTTTGAGACGCATTGTACTCACTGTGATAAATGCCTCGTCCTGCTGACATTAATTGAAACTCACCAGCAGGTAAAACCTGAACATTTCCTTCACTATCTTTGTGCTCGATACTGCCTTCTAAGACATAGCTGACAATTTCCATATCGCGATGACCGTGAGTGTCGAAACCTGCTCCGGGCTTAACAATGTCATCATTGATAACTCTAAGAGCAGAAAAACCCATATGCTTCGGATCGTGGTAGTGACCAAATGAGAAGGTATGTTTACTCTCCAACCAGCCTAAGTTAGCGTGCCCACGATCTTGAGCGTTGCGTACTGTGATCATATTCATTTCCTCTTATCAATGTTCAATCAATGTTCAATCAATGTTGAAATGTATTTTTTGTTTTACACCTCAAGCGTTGAATGTAAGTTTAGGTGTGTTAGATTGAAGAAAAAATCGGAATGATTTGAATGTTATATTCAAATATTTTGAATAAGAGGATTTCATGCATAATTCAATCACAATAGATGCACTAAGAGCACTGGATGCTATTGATAAAAAAGGAAGTTTCTCCTCTGCAGCAGAATCATTATACAAAGTACCTTCTGCTTTAACTTATACAATCAAGAAACTTGAAGACAGTATGGGAGTGGCTCTGTTCGATAGATCGAAACAAAGGGCACAACTCACCCCTGCGGGTCGTCTTGTTTTGGCACATGGCCGCGAAATACTTCTCGCAACCCATCGACTTTTTGACTCGGTACAACAGCTAGAATCGGGCTGGGAGAGTGATATTCGAATTGCTCGAGATACGGTCATTCCTGAAAGTTCTCTATTCGATTTAATAGGTGAATTCAATCAACTTGAACATAACGTCGATGTTTCTTTGGGTGTTGAAGTGCTAGGTGGAGGCTGGGATGCACTTCATAGTCGACGGGCAGATATCATCATTGGCGCAACAGGTGAGTTACCTAAGGGAATGTTTCAAACACACAGAATGGGTAAGATTTCTTTTGTTTTTGCTATTGCGCCCAATCACCCTCTGGCAGAAATAGACGCAATTCTAGAGGCGGATATTCTGAGTCAATATCCCGCGGTGGTCGTTTCTGATACATCCCAACTACTTCCTGTACGTGACAGTGGTCTATTTAATAGCAAACAAGTCATTAGAGTGAACTCGATGGCGTCCAAACTAACAGCACAAGTAAAAGGCTTAGGCATCGGCTTTCTTCCTGAGCATATGGCGAAACCTTATTTGAAGAGTGGCCAATTAATTGTAAAAGAATGCGCTATCCCAAGGCCTTCTCAAGATGTCTATATAGCTTGGCATAAAAATCAAGAAGGGAAAGCTTTTGGATGGTTTGTCGAAAAGCTTTGCCAGATAGATTGGGAGCTTAGCAGATCACCAAAGGCATAATAAAAACATAACCATAAAAAAAAAGGGGTATTAGGCGCATATCCATTGCAGACATAGTCAATTAAAAACCGCAATATTGTACAAAACCAAACAATTATTATGCGGTAAGCTAAGTTAAAACAGTACTATTCTTAGTAACTAGAAAAGAGATGCTATGGCGAAGAATAAACCCAGCAAAGAACGCGCTGATTATAAGATCACTGAAGAACTAGGTGGCCTTGAGATTCTTGATGCCCAATATGAAAAACAGAATTTTTCTCGTCATAGTCATGAAGGCTATACCATCGGACTTATTGAAACTGGCGCACAACGGTTTTACCGCACTGGTGGGCATCATATCGCACCAAAAAATACTATTATTTTGGTTAATGCTGATGAGGTACACAGCGGTCATTCTGCTTCAGAAGGTGGTTGGGCGTATCGAGCGATGTACCCACTTCCGCAACAACTAGAACAGATAACCACAGAGCTTTATTTACCTAGCTATGGGGCTCCATATTTTCCTAAGGCCGTCGTTTCTGACCCAGATCTGGCTAGCCAACTTCGACTGGTTTTCAACACGTTAGATAGTTCAAATAACCGTTTGCTTAGAGAATCGCTTATCTACAGCACCTTGGTGAAATTGATGGGTAAGCATGCTCAATCTAGGCTCGCCCTTAGTACCGAAGTCAAAACACAAAAACAGTTACTATTGGTAAAGGAGTTCTTGGATGACCTCCCTCAAGCGGATGTTTCATTGAGCGAACTTGCCAAACTTTCGTCTTTAAGCCCTTATCATTTGGTTCGTTCTTTTCAGAAAGCGTTTGGGCTCCCACCTCATGCTTATCAAATCCAATCTCGCCTCCGTTTAGCAAGAAAACTGCTAAAAAAAGGCCACACCATTTCAGATACAGCACAGGAATGTGGCTTTCACGATCAAAGTCATTTTCATCGTCATTTCAAGAACGCTAACGGATACACCCCTGGTCAGTACTTAAAAATGCTCTGAGCAAGTTTGTACAATCTCTACCGCTTTTAGATCGCTAGATTTAAAGTATGCAGGTAGAGGAAGCGAATAAATGAAACAAAGTAAAACCCAAACAGAGAGAAAAAGCACATTATGTTGGCAGGGAATAGTAACGATGCTACCACTAAGTATCGCGGTTCTTCCTTGGGGTTTTTTGGCTGGATCCTATGCGATAGATGCAGGTTTGTCTGGCCTAGAAGCACAAGCTATGTCTGCGGTATTATTTGCAGGCTCAGCTCAGTTAGTCGCCGTCGGTATGTTCAAGGAGGAAGTCGGACTTAGCACTTTGCTGCTCACCACCTTTTTAATTACTTCCCGTCATTTTTTGTACAGTGTATCCATGCGAAGCAAAATCAGTACATTATCTGGTCGATGGCGTTTATTGCTTGGGTTCTGGTTAACTGACGAATTATTCGCAATCTGTAGCAGCCAATCAGATAAAAAGTTTAATCGCTGGTATGCCTTGGGAGCCGGCGGTTCGTTCTATCTTATTTGGAACATTGCTAGCTTTATTGGCATCGTTGCTGGCAGCCAAATCCCATCCTTAAATGACGTCGGATTGGATTTTGCTGTCGCGGCCACCTTTATTGCTCTAGTGATTCCACAAATCAAGTCGATACCAGTCTTCATTTCCGTCGTCGTCTCTTTGATCGTGTCTGTATTCTTGCTACTGAATCAGATTGAAGGTGGGCTAATGATGGCGTCAATGAGTGGAATAGTGAGTGGTTACTCGTGTGAGGTCTTATTAAAAAAAAATCAATACTTAGAGAACCTAACTAAAAGGCATCAATGATGATAATGCTATCCATACTTTCAATGACCGCGGTTGTTTTTTTAAGCCGTTACTTGTTTCTTGAACCACGAATTCCGCTAAAAATGAACAACCATGCTCAGAGATTATTGAGTTATTCTGGGCCTGTGGTTCTAACGGCACTGTGGGCGCCGATAGTGTTTTTTCCAGAGGGTGAATTCTCATTTAGATTGGATAATGCGTATTTGATAGGCGCGGTCGTAACGGGTCTGCTTATCTGGAAAACGAATAACGTTCTATTAACGATAGTGATCAGCATGGGCGCATTTATGATCTGTAAACTTGTTGTTTTTGGTTAGTTAAAAAATTAAGAATGTGAGAGATAAGACATAATAAAGATATAAGGCAAAGATTTAAGGGACAGACACTTCAGGTTTAAAGGTGTATGTCCCGTTAGTTTAGGTTTTTGATATAATTATTTATGCTTTTTTTTCTTACCGCTGCCTTCAGGTTTCGCCACCGGTTTATTTGCCGCTAAGAATTCCTCACTTATAACGTCATCGACCTCAAAACCCACTACTTGTTCACGTTCAAGTCTGATCTTGTTCTTCTTTTCAATGACTTTGAAATGATGATAATCTTCATAATCGATAAGCGATAATGCTAAGCCCACTTCACCAGCACGGCCACTTCGACCAATACGGTGCATGTAATCTGATGGGCTCCTAGGTAAATCAAAATTGATCACCACAGGCAGTTTATCAATATCTAAGCCACGAGCAGCAATATCCGTGGCAATTAATACTTCAATCTCGCCCGCCTTAAATGCCTCAAGCACACGACTGCGAGCTCCCTGACCTTTATCGCCATGAAACACTTCTGCGGTAATACCACGTTTAGAGAGTTTTTCAGCTAAGTGATTACAACTGTGTTTGGCATTGACAAAAATAAGCGCTTGTCGCCATTGATGATGATGGATCAAATGCGCTAATACTGCTGTTTTTTCCCCTTTATTAACGGAAAAAACACGCTGTACTAAGGTGCTGGCATCGGCACTTTGCAAGTGTAATTCAACAGGGTCATCGAGTAACGCTTGAGTTAACGTCTGTACTTGTTCAGGAAAAGTCGCGGAGAACAGTAACGTTTGCTTTTTATTTGGCAACAATGCCAACAGCGCAGTAAGCTCATCAGTAAAGCCTAAACTCAACATTCGATCGGCTTCATCAAGTACTAAGGTTTTCACTCTATCCAGCTTAATAGCATTGCTTGAAATCAAATCAAGTAATCGCCCTGGCGTGGCCACCAAAATGTCTGTGCCACCACGTAACGCCAGCATTTGAGTATTCGCGGACACACCACCAAAAACAGCAACCGTTTTAATTGCACCGTTAAAATGCACCGCATAAGATTTTATGCTATCAGCAACCTGCTTGGCCAGTTCACGAGTCGGCACCAAAATCAAACCAGTAACATGGTTGCCTTTACTGCTTTTACTACTCAATGGTTTTTCATCGTGTATGTGCTGCAATAGCGGAAGTGCAAAGGTGGCCGTTTTACCTGAACCGGTATTCGCACCTGCAATCAAGTCACGCCCTGCCAATACACTTGGGATAGCTTGCGCTTGAATAGGCGTTGGCTGTTGATATTCCAGCTCAGTTAAACGAGCTAACAAGGGTTGAATAAGGCCAAGTTCTGTAAAGTTGGCTGACGTTGTGACAGTGGTCATTAATATAAAAGGCTCAAGGCTAAGATAATAGCCGATTATTTTAACTTATTTATGGCTCGTTAAGTTAGTAAATTTCGCGGGCGTTCAAGGGACAGGTTTTGAAATAAAAACAAAGAATAAAAAAAAACAAAGGGACAAAAAACAAAGGGACATGCACCTCAAGGGGTGAACGGTTGAAGTGGTGTAATGTTCGCCATTAAATGATGATGATTCAAAGCACTAGGTGGGAGAACGCCTTAAAACTATCGAGTTTTTAGAATGATCGAGTTTTAAGGTGTATGTCCCCTGCTAGTCTTGCTTGTCTTAACTTTCTTTCATGGCGGAAATGACTGAAGGCTCATTGATCAAGTCAAATAACATACTCTTTGCTGACGCTCTCTGAGAATCCGATAAGATCTTCTTCGGATTATCTCTGCATTGGGTGATGATATTTTTGACAAACTTACTGTTGGTACCAGATAACTCATACGCGAATCTAAGCGTATCGAGCAACTCAGTTTGAGACAAACTATAAACAGCCATCTCACAACTAAGTTTATCCATGGCAAGTAAATTATCGACTACCAGCTTACATTCAGCATTGAACTTTTCTTTTGCTATATATCCGTCAATCAAAGCCTGTACTCTATCAGCGATAGCGACAGGCACTTCCATTGTTTTCGTTTCATGCGTCATTATTGATTCTCTTGCTCTAACTAGGATTTAACTTCTGGATCAAGTTTACCCCCTAGCTCATGTTTCGGCACCAACTTTAACAATTATTTGAGCTAGTACATCAGCACCCACTATGTAATCAACCCGGCAAGTTTCACAATTCAGAGCGAATTGAGGCGAGTAGTCTTAAGGAATTATACTGCTTTATGTTCCAGTGTCATCATTCAATAGACGACCCATCACTCCCATTATCTCTTCAATTATTGACGGTAATGACTTTGCGACGACGCGGTTTAATACCTTGTGCAATACTTGCCAAAATAATAATTCCGCATCCTAGCATTTGTACCGGTGAGAGCGATTCTTCAAAGACAATCCATCCTAGCATCACTGCCGAAATAGGTTCGATATAAGAGATGGTACTGAAGGTTGCGGCCGGCATGCGTTTAATGGTGTAAATCGCTAAAACAATACCCAGAAAACCCGGAAATATACCCGCCAACAACATCCATCCCCATTGAGTTGTAGATAATGATAATTCCGAATTTAATAACAGAGGTGCAACGCAAAGCGCACCAATCAAGAACTGCCAGCTACATTTAGTGAACTCGTGGTAGTGCGTAGGAATGACCCTATTAATTAAAATAAAACTGGCATAGCAAGCCATTCCTGCCAATGCTAACGCCAAACCTAACCAAGATGTTTGAGGCGCAGCAACATCTGCCGGTTGGTACATGACGAGAATAAAACCTAATAAAACGATGGCTACAGATGACGATGAATACCGATTGAGCCTTTCTTTAAGCACAAAGTGTGCGATAACGGTTGCAACAACGGGGGCCAAATATAGCGCCATAACTGCGATTAGCATCGTTGTGTAATTCAAAGACGCGACGAAAAACGTCATAAAACCGGCAATCATCACACCGTTCACCAACATTAAAGGATGAGGCTTAATGCGCAGTTGACGGCTTTGACCCGTCATCACCATTAGCAATAGCAAAAGAGCGCCACCAATAAATAGCCGAAAGAAAGTGACGGTAGCGGCATCAAGTTCAGATAATCGTGAGATGACACCTATAGTGCCCATACAAACAGCAGCGGTAGTTGCAAGAATTATCATTTGGGGCGATATGGTGTTGGGCATAGTTGGCTCTTAACTGAGTGATTTATTGTTGTGCTTTCACACGCCGAGAATAGGTAGACCTAATATTACACCAACGAGGCAAGATGGATATCAATTGTCGTATTTTAGAACCCAATACTTCGCATTGCACTAATTAAATCATTGGGTTAATTAGTGTCATATCAACATAAAAATGTCATTCAGTAATAAAAAACACTGTTCATACGAGTTTTGTTCCGATACCATTCATCCATTATATGAATATACTATTGGGAATGATGGATGTACAAATGGATATCGGTATTCGCTTTATTTTCTGCGACTTTACATAGTCCTGTTGGCTTTTCCGCCAGCATTTATAATGCTCCAGATGATATCTCACTAGAACCCCTAAACATAGTTTGTGAAAGTATCGTTTGTAAATCAGTCACTGAACCAAAAGCTGTACCTGCAGTTGGCGATGTTCCGAAGAGAAAGCAGAATGAAACGTTAGACGCTATTACTAGTGCTCTTTATATTGTCGGTTCTATGGGATTAGCTGAAAATCATTCTACTTCCGAAAGTGAGATGTTAACTTCTGACTATCTACCACCGAAAGTGAAGTATTAACTTCTGACTAAGCCAAAACGTATAATAAACCAAGAATAAGCTCCACACAGTCGATATCTTTGTTCGACATTAAGTAATCGATAAGTCTATGTAATAAAATCCTAATTATAGGCAACTCTAGCTCTGGTAAAAGTTGGTTAGCCTCTCAACTATCTGAACGACTTGAAGCGAAAAAGTTCATATCTCTGTTAGTTTTTATTAAACATCCCCAACAACAGAATTCTTATTTTCTATATAGCAACGACCAAAATCCCAAATTAATCACAATATCGACAAGATACTTTCGGTAATGTTTATCCACATATAGTCATTATGAAGAGGTCTGTGCATGAAAACACTCGATTGTAATTCTGTGAACCTAGAAACGCTCGAATTACTGAGCGATATCGAAACAGAGCTATACCAATTCGCCAGACATTCTTCGCTGCTACTGCAAATTGATGCAATGAAACATTGGTTAAAATTTGGAGATAGACAAAACGTTTTCAAACACGCTTGCATGATCGATGGCAAAACAGTGTTAGATGCTTGTACTGACGTCCTAGAAAACATTGGTTTCTCAGCAGAAAATTTGTTTGAATACACTTTGTCTAAACAAGGGTGCGTAGGAGAATCAGGATACTACGGCATATTATTCAAGGACGATGAAGCGCCAGATAGAGATGATGATGAATCAGGGGATGGAAGTGGCTCCCGTCCGGTCGTCACTCTCCACCATTGGACAGGCAAAAGGGAAAGATTCGAGGTAACACATTCCGTTTTTTTTCATGCACTTAGAACACACTTAATAACCAAGGGCAAGCTCGATTTAGCCACCGAGGTGTCAAGGAAGTACAGGCTGTCCGATGAGAGCAGCTACCTATGCGAGCCGTTTACCGTATTACCAAGCTTTCTTCACGAGTTGCAAACTGAATTGATAATGGCTCGGACTGACAATCGACAAACGTTTTATGGCCGCATCGCCATCAGTATTGATAACATTCTCTTTTTGCATAAACCTGCCCTGTAAAACCTTACATTTAGGAAGAACTGAGCAAGTTGTGTACCTTTCGGCTATTCTACGACTAGACGATAGCCTAGCGTATCAGCCTCACCACCAATGAACCAGGGGCTCGAACAGACTCGACATTATGGCTAATAACCGTCCCTGCGACAGGCGCCGTATAGGTCTCTACTTCATCACCAAAGCTGTTGTATTGTATAGCCAAAACCTGTCCCTCTATAATTCTATCCATCAGTTCAACATGACAAATAACGAAACCACCCTGCCTTGCACGCACACTAATAATCTCTTTGCCCTCAACACACAACGTTTCGTTGAGCTCGACTTCCCCGGGAATAATCTCATACGATTTAAGGACATTTAATACGCCGTTGGTCGCCCGATCTATCATCTCCAGATCGGTATACCGGCCAATACCGACTTCAATGGTGATGGATGGAATACCAGCCTGATTGTAGACCGTTTCAAGAATACCCGGATCGCCCGGGTCATTAAGAATGACATCCGGATTGATAAGCCTTGCCATGCGAATCGAATCTTCTAGTCGGTAGTCCGCAAAGGCATAAAGTGGATAAGCAGAACCACTTGTTTGAGAATGGAGATCGATAGCTAAATCTGCATTAGGCTTAAGTAGATTCTCCCAAAGACTATTTGCGTAACGACTGGCATCATCACCCATTGGGCTCCCAGGAAACACGCGATTTAGATTGGTAGATGAACTATCTGGAGCGGCAGAATGGAAGTCACGACTATGGCGAACAATACCCGTCAAATTCACCGTCGGCACTATAGTCACTGTACCGATAAGATCTAAATCAACCAGAGCTCTAGCGAGCTGCTGTGCAGTTAGGATACCGTTTTGCTCATCGCCATGAACACCAGCAGTAATCATTATCCGTTTACCCGGTTTTTTGCCTTTGAATACCCTAACGGCTAGAGTTTGTGGGTGACCAATGGCATCGGTAGCCACCGCAAACCAAAATTTATGCTCACCTGCAGTAAGCGCATCCACATTTAACGCTTGAATTGTAGGGTACATAGGAACAATACATTCGTTCAGTGAACCGATCATTAACCTCTCCATAGTCAAATAGTGTAGTACGCCATGTTAACTCAAATGTTACCGCTACGCTTCCTCTACTAACGCCATCCCAACAGTAGACAGTGGTGGTGCAATTAAACGGGCATAACTTAATGATTATTCGTTGATTTGATAGTTAAATCCGCTCATCGCCTTGTAAGAAAACCATTCATAGGCTTAATAAGTGCGCCCCTCTAATTGTTAAACCCTTTCCTCCTTGTTAACCTAAGTATCTACTCGGAGAATAGCCGTTTTTTGGCAGCAGAGGATTTGCAATGGCAATTGTATGTAAAACAGAGAGAATGATTATCAGGCAGTTCAATTTGGACGACGCCGATTTTATCGTTCGATTGTTAAATAATGAGTCGTTCATTAGGTACATCGCTGACAAAAATATTCGAACCCATGCTGACGCTATGAATTACCTTACTACCGGGCCCATATCAAGCTATCAGACTCATGGTTTTGGTCTCAATTTGGTGCAACTAAAAGGCACAAAAACACCAATCGGCATGTGCGGTTTATTGAAAAGAGAATCGCTCGTTTTTCCAGACTTAGGTTATGCTTTTTTACCTGAATTTTGTGGTAAAGGCTACGCAAGTGAAGCAGCTGAATCTGTTTTAACAGAAGAAATGGCCACTCATTCTCTTAATACCGTTCTAGCGGTTACGCTTCCGGACAACGTTAACTCTAACCGTTTATTGAAACGCATCGGTTTTAACTTGACAGGGATGGTGGAATTATATGATTCACAAAACAATCTTTACCAGTACGGTAACTAAAAATGACTAACGGTATGACGAGGTCATACCCCTTCACTTAAATCAGGTAAACTACGTTAGGCAGTTGGTCTAACAATCTAGGGAGGTCATTTCCGGAGAAACCAATCGTTCTGTCTGGATAACCGGGTGTATAGAGAATCTCTGTTTTATTTATCATCTCTTGGTCCACCACTATTTGAACATGCTTAGGAAGTCCAATGGGGCACACAGCACCAGGTAGACAACCAATCTCTTCTGTCATCTCTTCTGGGCTACAGATAGAGACACGTTTTCCCAGAACGGCTTTAACAGCGTGTCTATCCAATCTTTTATCTTTTTCTGTTAGCAATAAAGCAAAACCGCCACCTTTAAGTTTCAGAAATAAACTTTTGCTCATGGTTCCGGTAAGACCTAGTTCTTTAGCTACTTTTTCATCGGTGGCAAAATCATGGATGGGTTCGTGTTGCCACTGTTTAAAGGCGATATTGTTTTCTTCAAATAACTGTTTATTGAATTGATAAATAGATTCCAAACGGTCCATTATAAATATTGACTCCAAATTGGTTTAGTTTGAGTAGCGATAACAGTAAATATAATCATAGTAAAGATTATACCTATCCATTTTATTGCTTTTGAGTTTGAAAATGTCAATGCCATTTCTGCGGCGCCCATTGATACCCTATAGAACCAGACACGTGAATGCTTACAGATTAGATCCATTGACATAATAAATATATCTAATAAAAATAATTAGTCATAAGTTTTACTTATAACAAGGAAATCCCACACGAGAAAATTGAATGCGCGAATCAGATGATCATTGGAAAGCGGTATTGGATTCAACCGCCTCAATTTAGTGAACATAAACGCTTTACTTAAACTTAAGTTGAGGTATTAGCATAGACAATGTTGCTTACAAACAAACTTAAGGAGAGAGAAATGATTCAATTAGAACATGTTAATTTAGTGGTACACGACATCCCAGACATGTTGAAATTTTACCAAGCTGTATTTCCTCATTGGTATGTTCGTGATGAAGGAAAAGGAGACTGGTACGGTAAACCACGTAACTGGTTACACTTTGGTGACGAATATCAATATATCGCGTTAAGTGATCATGGGGAGGGGAAAATTCGTGATTTATCTGGGCATCAAGTCGGTCTAGCTCATTTCGCTTATGTGACCCATAGCATTGACGGAGTAATAGAGAGGCTTGGTCAAGCTGGCTTTTCAATAGCAAAATCTGGTGCAAAGGAACCATATCGTAAAAATATCTATTTCGTTGACCCAGCAGGATTTGAAATCGAGTTCGTGGAATATCTAAGCGATGACCCTAAGCTACGTAACCGCTCCAGTTGATTCAGTTTGAGGTACGTTATTAAACGGCCATATCCCATTCAGTAAGCACGCGAATCCTTACTAAGAATTCGCTATAAAATAGTACTTATATGTATGGCAAGAAAACTGAGAATGACACTTTATTCGATTGTAGAATATATCGAAGCCACCTTTAAATCAGGTGGCTTATTGCACTTTGGTTCCAACTTAATCCTCCATATGACTTTTCCGTGGTAATTTATGAATCAACCAATAACCTACGCTCATTGATAATACGACCGATGCGATTGCAAAAAGATAATTTGCACTCATTGACTCAATATCAATAATGATCACCTTCCTTGCAATTGCCATCAATGCTGTCGCCATAACTATTTTGACATGAATGACATGATCTCTAAGATAAACAGTGATATTTATGAAAATTTCTATCGCGATTAATACCGCCATGAACGCGCCAAAAGTGGCAAGCATGTCTGATATTGTTAGAATTAAAAATGGAGGCGATGTCAGTTTTTTGTATAGAATCCATGAAACGTCAACTACCCCCATAATAATCACAAACACCATAAGAATAGAGAGTGCTCTTACAGACCAGTGAATAACAACTTGGAGACTGGTCGATAACTTGTCATTATTATCAATCTTCATATCACTCACTCCATTTACCGTACTACGGACATGATTGGTGAAATAAACTCATTGGGTTTTAGAGTCACTACGGTTGTGTTTAATTTGTTTAACCAATACTCAGCTTTATTTCCCATTAAGTAACCAGCGATGCCAGTTCGAGACATAGACCCTAAAAAAGTGACATCAATTGACTCTTGTACAATAAGTTGTGGCAGTAGTTCTTTTGCATGCCCTTGTATTAACTCAATATTAATTTTCACAGAATCACTATCTTTTTCTACAAAATTTTCTACGATAGCATTCATTTTTCTTAAACGTTCAGTTCGCATTCGATCTATAAGATGAGCGATATCCGTGTCATTGTAGCCACTCCATTTTCGTAGAAAACCTTCAGACTCTAACTCCCATATGTGACATAAAATTAATTCAGAATTTGTTGCTTTGCATAAATCGTACGCTGCATTGAAAATTTTCTTGCATAACTCTGCGCTGGCTTGTTCTTCAAGATCGACTGCTGCCAGTATTTTTTTAGACGAATGTAACTCATTAGTTGTAGACCAAATCGGAATTTCAGACTTTCGCATTAAGTGAAGCGTTGTACTTCCCCTTTGACAAGCATGAGTCTTGTTACTTCTGTGACTATCTATAACTATATAATCCGAATTTTCCTCTCTTGCACACTGAATTATCTCTATGAATGGGATTCCAATTCTTACTTGGATATTAAAATCGATATTTTGATATCGACTTCTCAATTCACTAACAAGTGCCCTCAATTGTGAATGATATGTTTTGGTAACCTTATCTATAATATCCAATGTTCTCGCAGAGTATTGACTGATTTCTTTCAACTCATTCATGTCCTCGATTACCATTAATAACGTAATTTTTGATTCGGATTTGTCTGCCATATTAAATATATTGTTGAGAGATGAAGTTATCGTTTGTTCCGGAGCTACAGGGACCAATAAATTTTTAAATAACATGTTGCCTCCAATGAGTCGGTGAATAGTTGTGCTTCACAAAAACAATACTTCATTCTATGTATTTATAAAAATTAATAATTACAATGATAAGTATAGATAATTACCTATACTTAAATCTAAACGACGCTTATGAATCTGTTAGAACTTGGGTATAAAGTGAAGGGGAAGTAAATGCAGTTATTAAAAAATCGGTTGTCTAGTTTTCGCTGTTTTCGTGTCTTTCTTACCGTCTATGAGCAGCGCTCAGTTTCAGAAGCTGCCAAGTTATTGAATCTTACTCAACCAACCGTATCAATACAGCTTAAGCAGTTTTCTGAACTTCTTGGTGTCGAACTCTATCACTTGCAAGGAAAAAAATTGGCGTTCACTGAAGCGGGTCATATGACAGCTCGATATTGCATGCAAATAATACAAAATGTAGATGATCTCGAAATAGAAATTGCCAATTTAGCACAGCTAAAATCGGGGACTTTGAAGGTAGCCGCCGTAACATCTTGTGAGTATTTTGTCCCACATTTAATAGGGAGTTTTTTAGATCAGCACCCTATGGTGGACATTGCTTTAAAAGTTGAAAATCGTGACAAAATAAAAGAAAGATACAAGGATGGTCGTGATGATTTGTACTTGTTCAGTCATATAGATGGTGATATGAAAGGGGATATTGTTCCGCTTTTCCCGAATAATCTGTACGCCATTGCTAGTAAAAATCACCCTCTTGCTCTTAAGGGTCGCATCACTTTACAGTCACTCATTGGCTTCTCTTGGATATTACGAGAACAAGGTTCAGGTACTCGCCAAGCGATAGAAAAACACTTTGTTCAGCATGATATAAATATAAAACCGAAATTTGTTATGGAGAGCAATGAAGCAATTAAACACTGCGTTATGGCTGGTATGGGGCTTTCTATTCTTTCTGAATATGCTTTAACTCAAGAAAATCCCGAAAATATAACGATATTGTCTGTCGACACCTTCCCTATAGAAACTCAATGGAATCTTGTATTTCCTAGCTCAAAGAGGCAAAGTCCGCTTAGCCAAGCGTTCATGGCGCATCTTATTGATTACAAAAAAATATTGAAAAATAGCTCCATCAAGCAAGAAATATCTTCATTTCACAACTTACATAATAGGACGACTTAAGCGAATGTAATAAATATGTCTAATAAAACTGAAGGCGTAGATCAGATTATCGTTGGACAAAGGTGTATTTTTGCCTTAATTTTCATCTCAATTACCAAACTATCGGGTACTATGTTTCGCTTTATACATCTCAGCGTCGGTATGATGTAATACGCTCTCTAGCGACATATTTTGTTTTCTACGCCATGATATTCCAACCGCCGCAGTGACAGTTAAACTAAGGTTACTTTGTGTATCAGTAAATAAAAATTCTTCGAAATTGGATATAGACTTGAATAACTTCTCTCTATTTTCACCAAACTTTTCTCCACACACTAAAATAAACTCATCACCACCAATACGATAGGCATTACCTTTCCAATGAGTATTGATTTTTTCCGCTAATAGTTTGAGCACTCGGTCACCTATTTCATGCCCAAAGGTATCATTAATCAACTTGAACCGGTTTACATCTAAATAGATAACGGTATGTTGTGCAGGTATACCTCGTGCAAATTTCCGATACAACGCTCGACGGTTCTTCAATTTCGTTAAGTTGTCTGTTATTGACTGAACATGAAGGAAATAGGCAACAGTAGCAACCAAAAGAAGAAGTAAAAGTAAGAGCCATAATCGGTAGTTATTAAATTTTTTCTCAGCAAACAGGTTTGCACGCCAATCGGGAATAACATTATATTTGTTCACGATTTGATGTAGGTCGAGCATTTGAATTGCTCGAGAAAAGAGCGGCGATAGTTGCCTGCCCATTTCATTTCTAGCAAATGCAACGGCTACTTTAGATGAATAGAAGTTACCAATTAATGTATCTTCTACGAAAGGTAGCACTGTACCTGACTTTATTAAAAGGTGATTGTAATTGGTTCGACTTAATACAATGTAGTCAACGTCGCGATCTAACAGAGCTTGAATTTGACTATCTTGATTCTCATATCTATACAATACTTTATTCGGTAGCATACGAGTGAGCAAACTATCGTAAAAGTCTTTCGTTATAACGCCAACTCGTTCAGTAATCAGCTCTGAAATATTACCATAAACATTATTTTTATAGCCTTCTCGCTTTAACAGAACAACTTCTGGAAAATAGTAAGGATCACTAAAGTACATATGGTTTCTGCGCTGTGGGGAAATAATAACTTGTGCAAGGATATCAATTTTCTTCTTGAGTAAATCAGAGTACATACTTTCCCATGTCTCATCTGCTTGACTTACAATCTCACACTTTATCTCTAAAATTGCACATGCTTGGAAGACCACATCAACGCTGATGCCTTCAATAGCGCCGTTTTTATTATAAACAGTATACTCAGCTAGATTTTCTGACTTAACCTTGTATCTCTTTTGCAGATCTAACGGGCTTTGTCTTACCGCCATACGAAGAGATTGCTGACGAATAGTAAACTGGTACTCTTTAATCGCAGAGCTTAATACTCTTTGTACCGCCTCACTGTAGGCGTGATCCTGAATCTTCTGAAGTAATTGTGTATGCATTCCCATAGGAGCCACAATAGATACCGGCTTGATAGGAATTTGATCATTCAAGATTTCAGCCTGAAAGCCTTTCATAAGCATAGGCTTTAATTGATTAATAGCGTCAACGACACCATCGACCGTGTTGGTAGACAAAAGGTCAACAGCGGCATCGTGACCTAGATAAGGGATCTGCTTAATCTCTGGGTAATATTCGAGAATTAAGTCACCATAAATGGTGCCTTCGGGAACACCGACAACGTTAATTTCATTTAGGTGAGCCCCCGTGTTACTAAAAAGATAGGTATATTCAATATTCGTTGGGGCTGATATATCAAAGTGATCCGCTCTTTCCTTCGTAAAAGTCACATTCGCGGCAAAGTCGGCATCTCCAACCTCAATAGCCTTCAAAATGGCATCAAAACTAGAATACGTGACGTATTCTATATTGAGGTCAAAATAACGTGCCGCCGAATCAAACAATATACGCGTTGTAATGTCATCCGCTTCAATTGCAATGTTATACGTTCTAGCTGAAGAGTCGTCATTTGCGTAGACAACATTGTTTATTGTTGCCAACCACAAAAAAATCATTACAAATAATACAGTTTTTATCATGACGGTATAAATATTTATAGTTTTAGTGTTGATATACAACAGTACACCTAATGACCGTCTAAATATATAAGCTCTTACCAACAAATATTCAAAGGCGTGAAGGCTGTTAGATTATAACACCCTACAGAACCGTTACTCATTATGATGTAACGTTATAAATGAGCCATTCACGCAAAACCATTGAACTGAATTACTTAGCCCATAAAAATAGGCATCACTTTATTTTTGCCTAAACGCTTTGCTTCATACAATTGCTGATCTGCCCTGTCGATTATTGATATCGAGGTTTCACCTTTCGCGAATTGAGCGACACCAAAAGAAGCCGATATATTCCCAATTTGTTTACCTGTTCGTTTATTCTTAACAGAAATTTTTTCTATCGATTTGCGCACAATTTCTGCAAACTGACTTGCAACATTAAGGGGCGTACTTGGCATCAGTAAGGCGAACTCTTCACCACCGTATCGATAAGCCGCAAACCCATCCCGACAGCTGGCTTGTAACCGTTGAGCGATAGCTTTGATTGTTAAGTCACCGAATACATGGCCGTAATCATCATTCAAACGTTTAAAGTTATCTATATCTAAAAGTATCAAACATAATGGATGCGAATGTTCAGAAATACAGTAAGCTGATAAGGCTTTATCAAATGCGCCTCGGTTCAATAACCCTGACAAACTATCGTAGAGTGCATCATTCTGTACCCTTTCTAGCTCTTCTTTGAGGTTGGATATTTCCGTACTCGCCGTACTCATTTGTTCATTGAAATAGCTGGTGGTGTTTTTTACCTTCTCCGAATTCTTTGCAAAATCACGAACTAATGAAAGCAAGTCTTCAAAGGAGTTTGCACCTTTTTCAATTTTGTCTAGATCTGAGAAGTTTTCTTCTATCGATTTTTCAAACGACGTGGTATCAGCAAGCGTATCTCGCATTGAAAGTGATACCTCGTTGACAAGACTTTCAAGGTTTCCTTTCAGTTTACGTATATCTGATTCTGTTTTCCCTGCGCAATAAGTCTGGTAAAGCTCTCTATTATGACTTGGCAAACATAAACCATATTCTGCAATTATTCCGTCCAACTCACTATTTAGCTGAGGTTGAGTTTGCTCGATATACGTATACCACAGCTCATAGTTTTGTGGGGTTGTAGGTGTCTGATTTTTAATCATCAAAGGTACAGCGGCTCTGAGTGTTTCTGCTGCTTTATGAAAGTCCTGTTTCGTCATCTGTTAACCTAGTCACTCTTGATTCTTCTTATTTTTTATTGCCTCTAATGTACAGATTTCATTCACTATTTTCCTGTATGTTCGCTGCTATTTTAGAAAAATAGCGGATATTCCCATTTTTGGGAATGGGGAAATGATGATGCATTCCCCCAGTACTTTTTATCTATTTCATAACACTAACTGTTTCTTAATGCTTCAATACGCTTATCAAGCGGCGGATGACTCATCAGAAGCTGCATCATTGTACGTTTACCATTAATACCAAATGCCATCATCGACCCCTCTAACTGTGGTTCATGACTTACCTTTAACCTTTCCAGAGCCGCAATCATCTTCTGCTTACCCACTAAGTTCGCAGCGCCTGCATCGGCATAAAACTCTCGGCGACGGCTGTACCACATGGTGATAAAGCTGGCGAGAAAGCCTAATACCATCTCTAAGAAAAAAGAAACGGCAAAATACAACATCATATTTGTCCCCTGCCCTTCCTCTCTATTACCAGACGAGACAAGGTTAGCCACGAACCTTGAAAGGAAAATAACAAACGTATTCACCACACCTTGCATCAGTGTCATAGTGACCATATCGCCATTTGAGATATGGCTGATCTCATGAGCCAGTACCGCTTCGGCTTCATCGCGAGTCATGTTTTGCAACAAACCACTCGATACCGCAACTAACGAATCATTACGTTTCGCGCCTGTAGCAAACGCGTTGATGTCTGGTGCATCGTAAATGGCCACTGTTGGCATGCCAATACCCGCTTGCTTTGCTTGCCTTTCTACAGTGGTTAGCAACCAATGTTCTGTCTCATTTCTTGGGCTCTCTATAACTTGTCCGCCAACAGAGCGTAACGCGATACGTTTTGACATCAGCAGTGAAATAAGAGAACCACCAAATCCAAATATAGCAGCCATAACCAATAGGCCACTCAAACTGCCCGGTTGCACACCTGTTGTCGCATACACAATATTTAAGACAATACTTAACACCAAAATTACCGCTAAGTTGGTTGCCAAAAACAACATGACTCGTTTCATTTACTTTCTCCGATAAAACACTTATTGGTCAATTGACCTTTTATTATAGCGGCAAACCCGTAACAAGGAGTGTGACGCGATTAATTAACTCTATAGTCATTGATTTTGGTAACAAGGTTAAGCGAGAAATTGAAACAAATTGTCAACGGTAAGTTATCAACAAGATAACACCCACAAAAAGCTAGGCTAATAAGATCCAATGCCTAAAGTCTGTGGCCCCATCGAGATTCAATGCCGTTGGTTGAATAAATGGGTTAACGAGGATCAATGACGCAAATAGCCGTCATTTTCGTAAAGCGGAACTCTTGTTCACTGGGGAGTGAGTCAAAATACATCAAGCCCCCACTTTCGTGGGGATGACGCGAAAATATGAGGATGATGATAAGCGAATAGATTGAAAAGCGACGGTGAAAGTGACTAGTGGCGTTCTTTCAGATAGATATATTCTCCGTCACAGCTTTCGCGCTTTGTGATCCTTTTTTGTAGTACATCAAGTTCGACAATCTCACCCGGAAAAATAAGATCTGGATTTCGGCTTCCAAAGTATTTTGGGTTCAATTCTTTTAACTTCTTATACTGCATATCATACATTTTGGCGATTTTGGTTAGATAATCATTTTTCCTAACCGTGTATTCTTCAACCACCACGTCGTATTCACAGTCAACCAACACTTGGATCGGGTCGACTAAAGGTGTTGGTTCTGGCAAAGGTTCAACAACGACAACTGGTTCTGGCTCTACCTCTACTACAGGTTCAGCAATATACGTTTCGCTTTGCCCAAAATTGTATTTTAGACCAAGTTCATAAGCATAAAGGCTATTATCCGTTAGTTTATGAAAATAACGGTATCCTAGGACCAAGTCTAATGCCTCTGTAATACCGTACTCAATATTTAGTTTTGCCATCGCAATAGTATCGTTTTTATCATCGGTCCTATAAGCCATCGGACCCACGCCGAGGTTTATGTTTGCATATTTAGATAATGGCAACACGCCAACTATTGATGCACTATAGCCAATAAGATCATCGCTATTGTTCGACAATACTGAACGCAAATTTGCCACACCTAATTCAGTTCGAAGATACGGATTCCATTGATAGCCACCATCGATACCATACGCAAATGTCTCTTTGTCTTCGTCCAAATCACTTAAAAAGAGGGCTTTGGGTGCAACATAAAAGTAGTCATCTGAATATTGTTCAACATTCTCATTTGCCTGTGCAAAATGAAGTGTAGAAATTGAAACCGCGGCTGCTAGGAATAATGTTATTTTTGTTTGTTTCATATTAAGTTTCATATTAAATACCTAACCCAAATTCGATGGTAAAAGAGCCCGAATAACGACCAGTATGAACGTCATCAAATTGCTGAGCCTTGTCATAGCCAACCCGTATTTTGTAGACAATTTCGTTAGCCGTTTGCTGCATGGAAATAGGAACCGGTACGTCGTTCACATTGATTGCTCTACCATCCGTGACGATCTCTTGCTTTGAGCAATATTGATCACATTTGATATCGTATTTTATGGTTGCACTATTGTTAACGTAATCCTCATGCTTAAGATAATACCCTCCTCCTTCTGGTTTAAAGGTCATGTTGATACCCGTCATAAAATTCCCTTTAACGGTCACCTCAAATTCTGTCGGTTTACCCTTCACCGTTTGGGTTGACTTGTCATACAAAGGTTCAATCACGCCATTCAAACTGTTTGATGGTAAAAACGGCCCGATATTCCTAATGTCAACGCTATCGATAAAATCTATCTTAGTAATATTAAACTGAAGCGAAATTGGCATGGTCAGTACGCGGTAGGTAAGAATCTCACCGCGATAATAGTAATAACGAAACGTAACATTTGTTGAACCGGTAAAATTACCAACACTAGTGGCGGCTTTTAAAGCTACTTTTAAGGCCGACTCATCTTTTAAACTAAAAATAGGCTTAACAAAGAAGAAAGGGGTTTGCCCAACCGAGTTATGTTGAAGATGTTGGTTACCTATGCATTCACCAGAGTTAGGTGATGCTGAATACACCGCTATCGTATTACCTGAGACCGTCGTGTTTTTGCATTCCGTCATCGAAATTGAGGAAAGCAAACTGTTGTTTTTTACAGTGAAGTTCGCCCCACTCCAGTTATATTCAAACCCTGATATATGAATAGGCACACTGATGGTAGTGCCAGATGCATCGTTGCCTTTGAGCGTGATGGTGGCATCTTGTGGTGCTGCTCCGGGGATCCAACGTTTTGTTGGTGCTAAATTCGTATATATCTCTGATATGGAAGAAGTAAGAAGCGAACTGCTATAGGCCATTCCAGTATCCCAAATAATCTGATCACGCTTGTACTCTGCAGTAATCGTTACCGCACTAGCATTAACAGAAAAAAATACGAAGCAAAGAAACATCCACTCTCTTATAAAATTCCATGAACTCAAGCATGACTGCATTTTAAATTCACCCTTTATATTTAACGGTCAGTTTTTCTTTTGATTTTTCGTTATGGTTAACAACCGTCACATTTAAATCCTGTCCAATTGCATCTACTGGCAATGGAAAGTTTTTTAAACGACCTTTAATGACGGTATATACACTTCTGCATGTTCTTTTAGATTTATTTTGGCAATTATCTACGACGACACGAACCATCGTATTGCTTTTATTAAAGATGGTGATGTTTTCCCCATCGGTTTCGATGTCATATTCTAAAACGCCTTCTTTAGCGGGGATAATAAATATGGGGGCATAGCCGATGAACACATTCATTTTTTGTTTATAGCTTTCATCATCTGGAACATAAGGTTTGGGTATAATGGCAATCTCAAACGTTTTATCTTCGCTCAAATCACAGGCACTGCCGCAAATGGCCTTCACTCCTAGGCTTTTCGACCTGCCGGGTTCCAAAATAAGCTTATTATTGCTTAGTGCGATTGCCCATCTATCTAAGTTACCTCGTGTGTATTCTATCTTTGAATACTCCCCTTTTTCGTCCGTTATTATTTCTCTAATACTGGTTTCAATATAATAATTTGTCTCTTTATCATTGGTAAGAACATACGAACCATTACCTTTTTTATCTGAAACAATAAACATGGTATCCAGAAATACGGCTTGTGACGCGTTAGAAAAGACGCTTAGTAAACCAACCAATAGTGCTATTTTTTTCATTCTTACCTCAAAATTCTAAATTATTTATTCAAACTGACATCAACGGGGTTTGTATTAACAGCATATTGTAGTAACGAATCAATCGTGCGACTTTGTCGCATCGTTATTAATGTTTCGTCGCTATAAACGATATATACCGATGATAGATACTGCCCCTCAGCTAGATAAACTTTCACATGAGAGTCTTGTAAATCATCAATAACATTTAAAATATCGGTATCTGGATGGAAAACACCTAAGTTTTGTACGATTTTTTTATCACCGTTACTGTCTTTAAGCTCTTTTTTCTGACCAACTTTCAGATCTGGGAAACAATAATTGTTGCCGTAGTTTACTTTATTGTTGTTGAGTACATTTAATTGACAGATAAGCTGTTCATCCGATTTAAGGGTATAAGGCAGTTCGTCTATTACTGTTAAGTTATACACACCGTCAACCACACTATTCATTTCAATACACCCTTCGCCTTGACAACTTAGCGACGAAACAGGTTGATTGAATATATCGATAAACCCAGCAACAATTCTTTTTGCCTTACCGACAGTTGCATTTACTTTTACGACGCTTCCTGGATGCGCATAACCCACCACATATTTATCGCCGGTGTTATGCAGGTCAGCAATATCGGTATTAAGATCCATCTGATAATTGTCGTATGGCGTCAGACGTATTAACTCTTCGGTGTTATGGATGTAGTTCTTTTTGACGCTACCACTATTTGTCCGTCGAACGGTTAAATGCGCTTTTAGGTCATCGCTATTATTCACCGCGCTGGAGTTCGATGCGATATCGACTAACCCGTAAGACTGAGATTTTTCTGATGTAAAATAGACCTTATTATTGGTCACTACTTGAGTGCTACTTAAGTCAGCAGACACGCCGTAGTTGTCATCAGAGTCATAACTTGTATAGGCGCTACCACTCACCCTCTTGTTATCGTATTGCCCGGAAATAGAAGCGTCTGTCGTTGAGCTATTCTCACGACTTGTACGGCTATAGTTATTGCCCACCTGACCATAAGCATTAAAGTTATCGGTTTCTATCAGTCGATTAGCTGTTAGCGTATTTCGGAAGGTATTAACCCCATCGCTGTCGCCTGTAACCATCGAGTTATAAGATAAACCCGACTCTGAATCAAGATCGATATTCACCGAAATTGACGCGCTCAATTTATCTTCAAATGCACGTGATTTGTCCGTTAGATCGTCGGTATAACCAACATTGAAATCCAACCGAATATGGCTATTTAATTGAGTCGACAACCCAGCAGTGACATTCACATTTTCATAATCACTATTATACTTAACATTGTCATTGTTACTGTAAGAGCCACTTAACCGGCCATAAGAGGAATCTGCAATTGGGAAGCTTGTGCCCACATATAAGCGTTCATAATCACCGTACCCAAATAACGTAGACGCAAGATTATCCTTATCACTACCGATTAGTTTCTGATATGAAACAGAAAAACTAGACAACTGCAAGGTCGAATTTAGGTATTGCTCACCTGTCGTTGCGTGGTTGTACGCCAATTCAAGTTGACTATCAAATGGCAACAACAAGGATGTCCCTAACAGGGCAACACCACCTAGCTGACTCCCTGTCACACCCAATCCAACGGTGGCATAATCGTTTACCTTTGACGCAGCCAAACCTCTAGCAAAACCAATTTCGTCTTGCTTTTCATCATTATCATAGATAGATGACCCTTCGAGAGTACCTGCAGCCAAAGAGAAATCAAATTCACCGTTTAATAACGTATCATTCGATTGATTAAAAACCGTGAACCTTTCGCGAGAAACCACAGAATTTCCCGACGTAATTTCTACTACTACATCATATATTCCATAAGGCAGTTCAGCATAACTGAGTTGTTGTTGACCTTGCTTGGTATTACCACTAAATATAATTCTGCCGTTGGTCGTATTACGAACCACTATTCGGCCTGATGTTGGCGCAAAATAAGCGAGGCTTTTCTGTTGGTTTTTCTTACCCAAAAGGAGTTTATTCGATGAAGCCACTTCAATAACACGTTCTCTAACATTGTTTATCGAACTGTTATTTCGTAAAAAATCTGTCGCGTTGAGCGAGTCATAGCTTCTAAACTGCCCCACTCGCATTTGATAGTTTTGATAATCCAAATAATAGGCCATCTTATAAACATCGAGATCACCTTCATTTACATCATATTGCGCATCGCCATGCAGGTAGCCAAAAGGTAATCCAACGACAATCTCGTCATCAATTCTGACATTCACATCTTGGTTATTACTTTTGCTGCTATAGATTGAGAAATGGTTGATTAACGCTGCATTCTTGTCTTCCGAGCGTTGATACGTTAACAGTTGTTTAAATTGGCTGTTATCGTTTAATAGATCTGGATTAACGAAGAGTAAAAGCAGTTTGTTATCATAATCAAAAATAAATTGATAGGTTTCTGGCATAACCAGACAATCTAGAATATCAGGCTTGTCACAAGCAAAATCGGTATTAACGCCTAACGCGAGGTCGGCCATGATGCCATCTAATGCACTCGGCGTAAGTTGAGAGTTGACCAATGCCTGATATACCTGTTGCTTTTGTTGCACTGAATCGGTCAGTTTAATGGTGTTGTAATTAATCCTAAGCGGCAACATGGCAAAGTTTTCATTGATATCACGAAAAGACACCTCTTCATTCGTAAATTCATAAAACGACCCAAAACCTTCAGGAAAGCGCTCCGCCGTGTTGGCAAAAAGAACGGATGAATTCAATAAGGCAATTCCGAAAAATATGACGGCAGCGAATAAATTTTTCATATATTTAACCTAAAGCTAATCGTGAATGCTCCTTGACAAAACCGGATGTCGCCATCCGTTCCCGTCGCGGGGACAGGTGCAAACGTCAGCATTACGTTATGGTTAGAGTTTTTGGTCGCGCCGGTTTTATCATTAAAATCTGTGATAGTTTTTGGTGTACCCAATGTAAATACACCCGTCGCACTGGTTGCGTTTCCAATGAGTCCATCTAAATGAACGGTGGCCAGCTCTTCGTAACCTAGAGCAAGCTTTGCGGGGTCGGCACTGAGCGAATCGGTATAACAAGCCGATATATTTTCTTCCAACGTAAGTTGATAACCAGAAGAAGAGGAGGCGTCAGTATCACTAACTGGAATGTCGGTTTCGATCTCCAGTTCAAACTCTCTATCCGAAAATGTTTGTTTATTAGGGTCGTACATTAAGGTGACGGATTCAGGGATCAACCTGAACGTGACAAGGTCAAAGTTGTACATTTTTGATTTATCAACTTCAGTTTCAATCGTCAGTGTTTCCGTACGCTCTATCGCATGAACACTTAATGGAAATGCAACTAGAATCAATAATTTTGTGACCGCATTATTCATCTATGATCTCTACCGTTCGCCAAGAAATAAGGTGGTCAGCCTTAAACAAGCTGTACCACCTTTACATAGTTAAAACTTATGCTGATGTAGCCAAAATAGTTACCGCAACAGTGGCTTCGTCACCTGCGTATTGGTCAATCTCAGCATGTGATGCTGTATCAGATTTTATTTTTAGCTCGATTGCGCTATCAGCGGTAGTTAGAGCACTCGCTGTACCAGTAGTAAGAACGCCAGCACCATTAATGCTTGCAAGAAGCTCTTGGTTGTCATAGATGTTCCATGCAATACCTTGGATTTCTACGCCCGCCGCGTAAAATTTTGCTTCGTCTACTGCCCATGTTGCAGGTTGTAAAGCACCAACGATCTCATCAATTGCCGCAGGAGTTCCACCTGGACCCGCTGGCACAGGTGCAGTATAAACGTGGCCTTCTAGGTCAATAAGCGTACCAATAGGGATGGCACGCTCGCCATCTTTACCCGTTATGATGAACGTGCCATCTGGAATGGCAACACCAGGAATAACGCCCTGCCACTGAGCTGTTGCTTCAGATGTATCACCTGTTGCTGCGTTCGCTGCAAAAGAAGTCATTAGAGCCAAGCTCAAAACTGAAATTACTTTTTTCATTTTTATATCCTTTAGATTACTTTATTTGGAAACATTGAAGGTTACCCGCACCGAAGTACTTAACCTGCCAAGAGTTTCGCGTTTTATGGATATTTAATGAATAGCACCGCGGTTTGAATATTATTTTTGTTTGCTAACTTGTCAAAATAGGTATGAAAAAGGCACATTTTTCCTTAAAGGACAGACACCCTATAAGACGTTTTTCTTTAAAGGACAGGCGCCTTATAGAATGGAGATTGATGGAGTGCCTGTCCCTGATAAAATGTGTGTCCCTGATAAAATGTGATAACAATGTCGACAATAATGCTGTTTCATCTCTTTATTTGACTCGCATTTCTAATATGGTTAATTTGAACCCATATTCTTTTAACTCATTGGTCGCTCTAACAATGATTGTTTCAGGCCATTGAAGGTAGTAATGAACATTACAAAGAAAAAACTCAACGAAGCGGTAGAACAAAAAATCATCTCACCTGACCAAGCAAGTGAATTGTTTGAGTTCTTACAAGAGCACGCTTCTGATTCTCCTAAATTCATTTTCACTCACGTGCTTTATTACTTGGGCGGGTTCATTGCTATTGGTGCCATGACTTTATTTATGAATCTAGGTTGGGAGTCTTTCGGAGGCATAGGTATCGTTGCGATATCGCTTCTTTATTCTGTTCTAGGCATAAAGATGACGCAGACTTTCTCTAATAAGCATCTTCATATCCCTGCGGGTATATGCGCCACTTTCGTCGTTTGCTTAACCCCGTTAACCATTTACGGACTTCAACAATGGTTAGGAATCTGGCCTGATGACAGTGTTTACAACAATTACTACAGGCACATAAAATGGCATTGGCTATACCTAGAACTGGGGACATTGTGTATTGGGGCTATGATCATTTGGAAATATAAATACCCATTTCTAAATATGCCTATTGCTATCACCCTTTGGTTTATGTCGATGGACATGGCCGGTATGTACTTTGGTTCTGATACATCATGGGAGATGAGAGAATTAGTCTCACTTTATTTCGGATTATTAATGATATTCCTCGCAATATGGGTAGATCTGCGATCACGAGGAAAAGCTGATTATGCCTTTTGGATTTACCTTTGTGGTGCAGTGGCATTTTGGGGAGGGCTCTCATTGCAGAATTCGGATAGTGAGTTATCGAAATTCATCTATTTTGGCATCAATCTTTTGATGATTGGGGTTGGCGTAGTGCTAATTCGTAGAGTTTTTGTTGTTTTTGGTGCGATAGGAAGTTGTATTTATCTTGGGCATCTTGCACAAGACGTTTTTGAAGACAGTTGGCTGTTTCCTATTGCATTAACCGTGATTGGGTTGAGCATTATATATCTTGGGGTTCTTTGGCAAAAACATGAAGATGTTATTACTGAAAAATCACGACGCTTTCTTCCATTACCGTTAAGACAATTATTAGAAGATAAATCATCAAGGCGCACATGATTCTGAAGATTCGTACCGTGTAACCATTGGTATCGATTAACAACGTTTTGCGTCAAAATATTATAATTTTGGTTCTGTCAGCGTAAGCTATCCGAAAGCAATAATTGCTTTCCTACTAGCATATGTTAGCTACTATTTATGTGCACAAAGGAAGATTAATTGAATGGAATTAACCATCGGAAATACGCCAGACATCATCTCAAAAGCGCATTCGATTCGACATCAAGTTTTTGTTGTAGAACAAGATATCCCTCAAGAACTTGATCATGATGGCCTAGATAACATTTCCAGCCATGCGCTAGTAACAGATGATGACTCATTGGTTGCAACTGCCCGTCTGACTGTAAACGACATCGGCCACGCAGTATTGGCAAGAGTTGCCGTCATCGAACAGTACCGTGGTTCAGGCGTTGCTTCTAAAGTCGTCAGCGCTTTATTATCGTATGCTGGGCAATGTGGATGTGTTTCAATTGAGATGCACGCTCATGAATACTTAAGGCGTTATTACGAGAAGTTTGGTTTTACATATGTACGGAATGTTGAAATGGTAGGAGAACATCAGTTGATCGAAATGAAGGTACAACTTACGCCTTTCGATCTCGAGAGAGATGGTTAAAATAAGAGAGGAAGATCACACGTACGAAAACCATAGATTCACTCTGAGAAGCCTTCCATCGATACCTTCACTCGTTGATCTATCCTTACATTGGGTTTCTCTGCCATGCTTTGTGTTTGACTATGCTTAAAGTAGGTTATAAGAAGGCTGGAAGTAATATCGAAAGGTTCATCTGGTTTCAATTCAGTTATTTTTATTCTATCTCCAAGAAAAAATGCATCCATTTGTCTGATCTCGGCCGTATTCGTATTTAGTTTGAACAAGCCTAAGTACCAAAAAACTCCAGACCCTTGATTTGATACCGAAAATGGAGCAGAAAACACCATTTCCTCGTCGAAGCTATTAAAGTTTAGAGCAGTGATTTTATAATAGTCTACACCGACTAAGCCATATTCTTCTCCATCTTGATATTCCCCGACAGCAAGGTGGAGACCATCATATTCCTTTATAACTGTTAACCTCGCTTTGGCGTCCGAATCAGGTAACTGTACCTGCCAGTAATTGTCGGTTTCAAACCTAAATAACGTCAACATTACGTTAGTATCGTTGCTTGTTTCAAAAGGGACAACGTGCCCATCAGCCTCCACGACATAAATATCATCATTAGTAAAATTAAAACGAACTATTCCAATAACTATGACTAACGTAATAACAATAACAATCACAAATATTATTTTTTTAACCATAATATAGCCTTGTATTTTAGTGATTTACTGTCAGTTTTGTTGGCCCAAGTATAACATTACGTCGGCGCCCTTTAGCTCTTATTATTCATCACTGCAATGCGTTCATTTACTGCCATGAATCGTCATCCAGCGATTTTGTATCAATACTTACGAAGCGGATTAACGAGAATAAGAGGATAACAACGAGAATTCATGCATTCTATTTTTCTGTCGTTTCGAGCCGTTATTTTATTTATAGCGCTCAAATACTGCATCGATAAAACCATCTAACTTCATTTGTGTCATCGCTTGATTCACTTGCTCAATATAGCTTTCACTCACGCTATCCTTGTTGAAAAGCATATACGTTGGCCAAACGAGGACGACCAAATTATCTGTACTTATATCAGAACGCTTAACAATATCGATGTTTTCCTCTAGCCCGTTGCTCTTTAGGTAATGCATAACTGGAAGGTAATCTCCAACAAATAAATCAATTCGATCACCTAAGAGCATATCGACACTTTGTTTCGTTGACTTTGAGTCACTTACCCTAGAAAACTTATTCTCTTTAAGGGCATTCTTAAAATTACCACTACCATATAAATAGCCGAGTCGAACCGCTATAGAGTAATTTTTTACATTATTAAATTGGGGATTTACCTGTATTTTTGCATTTCTTTTTTTGAATAATACGTACTTTTGCAATATAAGAACGTTTTCACCATACCTCCCCCACTGTTGTCGTTCTTCATTTTTCCCTGCATTAAAAAGAATATCCCCTTGTCCTGATTTTACCGAGTAAACCGCCCTCTTCCATGGTAAAAAAGTAAAATTGATACTATTGCCATTCGTTCTTCGAATCGCTTCTTCAATAATTTCTACAGCTATCCCCTGTGCCTTTCCATCTACTGAAAATTCATAAGGAGGATATTCAAGCGTGACTGCGGTCAAAACCCTAGACGCTGAAAATGCATTGGATGCGATTAGTAAAGCTATAACCGCTATAAAAACATGTCTGATCTCAAACGTTAATCGGAAACTCCATCGGGAAAACACTGTGTATATCCTTTAACGTTATATTTCATCGTTAAAGTATTATTCCAATTCGCTCAATAGTCAATTAGATACCCGACAATGCAACAGATTGATAACTAGTTGATAAAAAACTAGTTTCATTAATTATTTATGCTGTCTTTATAATAGCCCTATTGAGTACTAACATATTACGGGATGCAAAATTTCACTTAATACAGCATCAGAGTACCAATCAAGGTGGTTTCGATACTCACCATGGACAGATACCTCAAAAGGTGCGCTTTAGCGTATTATTCGATACATTAAAAATTCGAATACAGCACGCAAGTCCAAGTAACCAAAGCTAAAATCAAACTAAATAAGACAGCAGCAGATCCCATATCTTTAGCTCTTCCTGACAAATCATGATGCTCTGAACCTACCCTATCAACTACGGCCTCTATGGCGGAGTTCAGCAACTCCACGATAAGAAGCAATACCAAGGGGACAATAAGTGCAAGTTTCTCGTATAGGGATATAGGGAGAGCCAACGCGAGGGGGCAGGCGATAATAAAAACGATAATTTCTTGTCTGAAGGCCGCTTCATTTTTCCACGCAGCTTTCAGACCTTTCATTGAATAATAAGAAGCTAAAACTAGACGTTTTAGGCCTGTGTTTCCAGGTTTCACAGTTAAGTATCTCGATTGTAATAGCAAAGTCTACATAACAGCGATGATACGTCTTAAAACGTGAATAAAATGTGCAGATACCCTACAAAATCAGATCTTCACCTATAGACATCAAAACTCTTTCGAGGCGCTGGTACCCCTAGATCAACGAACTTAGCAAACTAATCATCCATCCGATGTTCGGCAACTAGAAAAAATGCTCATATCTTTATTAATACTTGATGTGCCGACGGATGCGAAATCAATTAATGAATGAAACAAATTATCTTGTGATACATGTTCATTTCTCGCTTTACTCTTCAAACATTGACGATTGATTTTGTAGGTGCTTTCAAAAGCACTATCCATCCATAAAAACCAAGGTACGTGAGTTTGCTCATTGGGTGCTAATGAATAAGGCGTACCGTGCAGATAAAGGCCATTTTCTCCTAATGACTCACCGTGATCCGAAATATACATCAACGCAACATTATATTGGTCTCGGTATTTTTCTAACTTCTCAATTAACTTTGCGATGATGTAATCTGTGTGCGCGATAGTATTATCGTAGACATTGCTTATCTCTTCGTCTGAACAGTTTTCGATATCACTTTGATTGCACGCTGGCGTGAATAACTCTTGATTTTTAGGGTATCGTTTCCAGTATGTTGGCCCGTGACTTCCAATAATATGGAACGCCATAAGCTTGTTTTTCTTCTGTTCTAGGCTCATATTTTTATCAAACTCTTCCAGCATTACCTCATCAGTACAGACACCCTCTGAACAATAATCTGGGTAATCATTCGGGGTTATCACTCTTTTATTCAAGTGTTTCGCTACTGATTTGTCACCTCCATCGTTTTCTACCCACACCACAGATGTTCCAGAACGTTTGATAATATCTAAGGCGTTGTCTTGTGCATTCGCCCTTTCTTTACGGTAATTGCTTCTGTCCAGATTAGAGAACATGCAAGGTAACGAATGTGCGGTTGCCGTACCGCATGAAGAAGTATCTTTAAACGAAATAATATCTAGATTCTCTGTGTATGGGTTTGTATTTCTTGCATACCCATTGTATCGAATATTTGAAGAGCGGGCCGTTTCGCCAACGACAAGAACAATCAATGATGGTTTCCCATTTTGAGCTGGAACAATTCTGGCATCCTCACCAACTATTTGATATTCGAGTGGCGTTGTAAAAAAAGTGTTTTTTATATATTTCGCTGAATAATATATGTGGCTAGGTGTGATCATTCTATTCAAGTAAGCGTTATTTCGTCCAACCGACGCATAATTTTTATACGACGTGATAAAAACAATCGTAATGATGAACAGTGCAGAAATAATAACAGCCAATTTTTTCACAACATTATTTTTCAGTGACTTACTTCTTTTGAAAGACACTCGAGTGATTAAAATGGATGGTATAATTCCAAGAATTGACACGTATAAACAAGAAACCCAATTTACATATGAAGATAACTCACCACTGTTCGTCTCAAAAACATTTTCTATCATGCTGTAATCAAACATTACGCTATATTTATAGGTCGCATAGCTTGCCATCGCAGATGTTGTTGTTAAAAAAATGAAAAAAGGCTTTCGAAAATAGGGAATATTGAAAATTGAAAAAACAAGCACAAATGCAGCGCTCAGTAACAAAGGGCTAAAATACGCGAAAGTTGAATTTCCATGTTCGGAAGCCAACTGAATCAGTTTTGTTACCACGGGGATATTGAGAACAAATCCAAAGTATAGTGAAATAGTAATAATGAAATAATCACTACTGATAAAAATTGGAGTCTTAATAATAGTTTTGAAACTTGTCATGATAATTACAACAGCACGTCTTTTACAAAAATTAGAACGATAAGATAAAAGAAACAGTGTGAATAAAATGTGTAGGCTTAGTTCATCTAATGGATACATTATTGCTCTATTTCAAGACGCTCAAATTGACACGTTATTATGGGCGTATGGGAGGCATTAAATGGAAGATAGAATTAGAGGACACACGCTATTAGAATTAGAGGACACACGCTATAAATGCTTAGTCAAAGAATGAGTTTGTACTAAGTCAATCTCAAATTAAATTATTTGAGGTGGCTTCATTTCCCTTAAGGGATACCTTATCCGTATCTATTTTTATCACATATGGATTGCCTTATGACCACTGCCCGTAAACAACTGGTTTCTATTGAATCGACACCTTATTACCACTGTGTCTCTCGCTGTGTTCGACGCAGTTTTCTATGTGGCGTCGACCCGTATACTCAACAGAGCTATGAACATCGTCGCGCTTGGATTGAATCTAAAATTGAAGCTCTGTCTCAACTTTACTGCATTGATATCTGCGCTTACGCCATTATGAGTAACCATTATCATTTGGTACTGCATATGAATCGTGATGAGGCTCTTGGGTTGTCGTCTAATCAAGTGATTGAGCGCTGGCAACTCAGTCATAAATTGCCTGCATTGATTCAACGTTGGCTTTCCCATCAAATAACAACTGGAGCAGAAGAAAAGGAGTGCTTAAGAATTATCGAATCATGGCGAAATCGTTTATGGGATTTAAGCTGGTTTATGAAAGAACTCAATTACGATATTGCCTTAAAAGCAAATCAAGAGGACAACTGCAAAGGGCATTTTTGGGAATGTCGTTTTAAAAACCAAGCTCTATTGGATGAGCAAGCACTTTTAGCAGCCATGGCTTATGTCGATCTTAATCCACTAAAAGCAGGTATCGCAGAGAAACCTGAAACCTCAGAATTCACATCAATAAAAGTCAGGCTACAGGCATTAAAAGAGCAAAAAGAGAAAGCCCACTTCCTGTTCCCTTTCGTCGGTAACTCAACCAATAAGATCATTCACGGCATTCCTCTCCGATTGGTGGATTATATTGAGTTAGTTGATTGGACAGCACGACAGTATCGAGAAAACAAAGCGACGTTAAAGGCGTCAATCCCACCTATATTACAAAGGCTTGGTATAGCAAAAACGACCTGGCTTAAAGCCTGCACTCAATTAGAACGATACGGCGTAACCGCTGTTGGATGTCATTGCCACGCAAAGGTCGCAAAGTTACATATGAAAAAGGTAAGAATTCATCTCTTTCGGTTGGATAATTAAATTTCCGACCTAACCTATCATCTTGGTATTCTCGACTTGCTTTCGATACTCATTTCTTGAACATTACAATCCATATTAACGAAGCATTAGACCATAATTCACGTGGAAAACTAACAAACTCACTCAAATTGGTCTCAGTAATCCCATTCATAAATTTTCTTTTAAGTGTGTGTCCTCTAATAACAGTGAGAAAGTTCTGTGAAGTGTGTGTCCGTTTAGAACATCTAGTAAGAACATGGGTGTGTGTCCGCTAGTAAGAACATGGGTGTGTGTCCGCTAGTAAGAACAAAGTAAGAACATTGGTGTGTGTCCGCTAGTAAGAACACGAAGAACAGAACAAATGATGAGAGCTACCCACGATGATTAAGAGTCTAACCTATTTCGTCAAAGTGAGTCTCTCTCTACTTTTAAGTTGAAGTGTCAGATTTAGCCTAAATGAATACACATAATGTAACTGTGTTCAGTTTAAAACAGCGTTAAATGAATTTGACTAGGCGACATCGCGCAGTGCCGTCCTTCAAGCTCTAATCTAAATTTTTATTGGTTACTTCCTAAGATACCCGCGCCGTCTTTCTTCGCGGCTTTTGCCGCCTTTTTTTCTTTGGCAGTTAAAAGCGGTTTTTTCTTAGAATCTTTTTTCGTTTGTTGACCCTTGCTCATGATATTTACCGTATGTTAGTAATCATTAACCTAAAGTCAGTTTTTGCCAACTGAAGGGCTGGTGTGTCACATGATGCTCACTACAGGGCGAGTTCATATAGCACTGATTCAGTATGGCCCTATTGATGTTGAAGTAAAGTGATTAAAACTTTCTGAATCTGGGCTCCTTTATATATTGATTAGAAAGCATGAAAACAGCTTACTGACTGTATATAAGTAATGTCTTATTCTTTTACCAACATGAAAATAGTAACCGTGTTATGGTGTAGAGCTTATATTTTTCACCCTCTCCCTCGATGAGCAGACATTCTCGTCTGTCGATTTTTTTGGTTTCAATGCCTTCCATTTGAGTTTACTTCATATCGTCAACTCTTGGTTTTGTTTGGACCTGTTCCTTTGGCAATTTGAAATACACATCGAAATACTTGCGTCAAAAAACGTGACATTGAAAGAACCTAGCCTGTTAGCAACACTGATCATTTATGTATTAAAGAGACACTCAATAAACTTTTTTATAAAGGTAAACGACATGAATACATCAAAAGTAGGAGTCATTGGGACTTCGAGAAAAGAAGACGAAAGACGATTTCCAATTCATCCTGAACACTTGTTGCGCATTCCTGAAGAGCTTCGTCGCCAGCTAATATTTGAAGAAGGGTACGGTGCACCATTTGGGATCTCGGATTCCGAAATTGCAGACCTGACAGGCGGCATTGCCAGTCGACACGAATTACTGGCAGAGATTGGTAGAGTTATCATCGCAAAACCAGAGTTAGCAGATTTAGAAGAACTTCGCGAAGGTGGGATGCTTTGGGGATACGTACATTGCGTGCAACAAGAAGACATTACTCAGGCAGCAATAGATCGTAAACAGACACTTATTGCCTTTGAGGATATGTATATTTGGTCTCAAAGTGGTCAAATAGGTCGCCATACATTTTATAAGAATAACGAAATGGCGGGCTATTGTGCGGTAATACACTCCTTGCAACTCAAGGGAATTGATGGGCATTATGGTGACCAAAGAAAAGCCATTATCTTTGGCTTTGGCGCGGTTAGCCGCGGTGCTATCTACGCGCTAAAAGCGCACGGCTTTAGAGATATAACCATCTGTATTCAACGCCCAGAAGATGAAGTCCGCGAAGAAGTCCTCGATTGTAATTATGTGAGAATTCGAACGGGTAACAAGGGTGAGGCTCGCATGGTAGTCACGGATCACGATGGCGTTAGTCGGCCACTGTCAGATCTCATCAGTGAGGCAGATATCACCGTAAACGGAACGTTTCAAAACCCAGACCATCCAACAGATTTTGTGACCGAAGCTGAAAGTGCATGCCTTAAACTCAATAGTCTAATTATTGATGTCAGTTGTGATGAAGGTATGGGATTCTTTTTTGCCAAACCCACGTCATTTAAAAACCCAATGTTTAAGCATGGAACTGTAGACTATTACGCGGTAGATCATACCCCTAGTTATCTATGGGAAAGTGCAACGCGATCAATCTCTGCTGCGCTAATTGTTTATTTACCGATTGTATTGGCGGGTTGTAATAGCTGGTTTGAGAACGAAACCATTCGACAAGCAATCAATATTGATGGTGGTGTGATTCAGAAACCCGCTATTTTATCGTTTCAAAAACGCGAACAGGAATACCCTCATTTGGTTGAGAATTCAACCTCGAATCATATAGCTTAAAAGTCAGCCTCAACGGACGCGTTCAAGTTTCCGTTGAGGCCAACACAACTATTACCCTTTTTGACTGATCGCATATAGGCGTTGTGCTTGGTCCATCGACTCTTGGCTTACAGAGTTAAACACTTCCGCATCTTCCGCATTTTTATTAGAGATATGACGAATACGTTCTGCTAATTCATCGACACTCTCAGTCACTTTCGCCTGTTCTTCTGTCGCTGCAGCAATACTCGTGGCTCTATCTCTAATATCATTGAAAGCAGTAACAATACTTTCATACTGAGTACGAGTATTATTAGAACGTTCATTAACCGTTTGAGACAACTCCCTACAACTATCAATTACACCGACACCGTCTTTGGCAGCACCTTGTAGCTTCTTAATCATGGTTTCAATTTCAACCGTAGATTTTTGTGTCCGACTCGCCAACGTCCTGACTTCATCAGCGACGACCGCAAATCCTCTACCATATTCACCAGCACGTGCAGCCTCAATCGCAGCATTCAATGCCAATAGATTCGTCTGTTCAGAGATATTCATAATCACATCAAGAACTGAACCGACTTCTTGGGAGTCCTGTGATAATTGCTCTATCGTTTTCGATGCATCACTTAGATTGGTGAATAATTGATTGATAGACTCACCGCTACTTTCAATTAACTCGAATCCACCATTAACTAACTCGGCTGAATTTTCCGTAATATTGGCAACAGACACGACATTTTGGGATACATCCGTTGCCGTGGCAGACATTTCATTTATCGCGGTAGCCAAAGTATGGTTTTCATCCATTAATAAACTGGCTCTTTTCGTTGCAGACATACTCAATTGATTTATAGATTCTGCATTATTTTTGACTTTTTCTGCCTCATTTTGAACCTTGGATAAGATATCAACCAAATTGTCGCCGTAATCATTAATAGCAGAGCAGAGTTGACCCATTTCATCTTTACTCTTCACATCCAATTTATTGTCCATATTACCTTCGGACAACATTTTAACCTGTGCTGTAGTGGACTTGATTTGGTTAAGCAGTCGATTTCCAGCCAACAGTAAAATGGCCACAAAGACAACAATTAGAGATACAAAAGAAGCATACAGAGCTTTGGTAAGTGTGTAGACTGATTGCATTGCCACACTGGCAGGTAGAATGATACCAGAACGCCAACCTTGTTCAGGTAGGGTATAGGTGACCAGAATTGAGGAGTCATCAGTAATCACTCCTTCGCCAAGCTCAATTGGTTTATCATCATTGCGGTTCAGAGCAGTAACAAACGGTTTTAAAGAGGCGTCACTTTGCGCTACATCTTGCAATGTTTGCATCGATAAGTTTTCAGATCGTAGCATTGGGATTGAAACCAACTGTTCAGACTGATCAACAATAAATCCAAAAGAACCACTCGATTTATTCTCTTCCATAAGAAGACCATCTAACCCAGCAAGTTCAACATCGATCGTCGCCACTCCCCAGAAACTGCCTTCTCTTTCTATTTCTACTGAACAGGTGACCATTTGAGTATTTGAGACGGTATCAGTATATACCGCCGACCAAACACACTCACCAGGTTCAGTTCCTTTCGCATCTTGGTACCAACTTTCTTGTTGATAAGGGCTGCTAGATGGCGCGTTATAATCATCTAATAACTCAAAACGACCCGGACTAGATTTCGCCCAAAAGAGTGAGGATTTGTCTTCACCCTCAATTAATTTGTTAGGTTCAGGCCAGATACCACCGCCTGCGACACCCGTTCCACTTGCAATCAATGGCTCTAATTGACTGATAAACTGAGATGTTTCTAAAGGTAAAATTTCTGCCAATGATGCTAAGTTTTTGGTCAATACCGCAGTTTTAGCGAGTTCTTTAGCAACAATTTCTCCTGTGCTTTGAGCTTTAAGTTCTGCGTTTAAAATAGATTGCTGACGAATAACGGGCGTTACAAAGTATTGAATGATAACAAACAACACCAACAATGCCGCGATTAATAAAGAGATACTTCCTGCTAGTAACTTATGACGAATTAACACTGAGCTATTCCTCTACTTAATAAACAGAATGAATGTTAGTACTTAACGACTTCTCATTTATGCGCTTTGTACGTAAGTTTTCCTCTGCAAAGACTGATACCCAAACTAATAGTACCGCAGAATATTATATGCTGCGGTTATGTTTGTTTATACTAGCGATTTATTTAGGCAAAAAACTTGATGAAGACCTCTTTTGCTTACTTATTCACAATTAACAACATCTATCTTGAATTAATGCGATGAGCCTCTTAAATAGGATGAAGTCTAAGTTAATACTCGGCTTCAAAAACTCTTGTTATCTGCCTGCGGTCATAGTGAATTCTTGATGTCCAGTATGCTCATCAATTTGCTCACTTATTACAATAAACCCTTGAGACCGATAAAAAATGAAACTTGGCTCATTCTCTTTGTAAACAGAAAGCGTCAGACTAGTCCTCTGCCTTTTAGCATGATTCATTAATTGCTTACCAATACCCCGCCCTTGTTCGTCAGGAGCCACAAAAATCGCAGCCAACGTATTTTCATACAATGCATAGAATCCAACAACTTTCGATTCTTTTTCGTATACGTAGGTTTCAGATGCTGGAATATAGACATTTCGCATGCTATCAACCTGAGAAACCCAAAATTCAGCGGCGACAAAATTATGCGCTTGGATAGAAGCACTCAACCAAATATCTAATACGACTTCAACGTCATCTTCTTCATATCTTCTGATCATTTCATTCTCAATTCATAGGATAAGACTGAGGAACTATACCTACACCTGATTCAAGTTTATTGAATATTTACGTCAATTCAACGGCTATTTCAGCTTTTTAGATGCGATCACATTGCTTGACTTAAAAAGAAGCTCATCACAAACAATTAGTTGAATAAAAACTTGTACTCCAGCCGGGACACACACCTTTAGGAGCAGAATAAAAACTTGTATTCCAGCCGGGACACACACCTTTAGGAGCAAACTTAAGATTATGTAATATATAAATTTTCAGCCATATTTTCATCCATATCTAGCGTTAATCATCGAGTGGATTGAGATCGGCTAGCTGCATATATCTAGTAGATACCATATACTGTTGAACATATATTCTAATCATCATTAATATCGAGCGAATCATGGAAGTCGAACTACTGGAAATTCGAAATTTCATCTGCCAATATCCGCCTTTTGATCAACTACCTGAAGAAGCATTAATCGAAGTGGCAAATAGCGTAGAGATCTCATACTACCGAGCGGACAGTATGATCATTGAATTTGGTGATAAAATACACGACCTCTACATGATTCGTAGTGGCGTAGTAGAGATATATCGTCGTACTGGTGAGCTTTATAACCGTCTTGATCAAGGTGGCTTATTTGGGCAAATGGGGCTGCTAACGAATAAGAAAGTTCGGTTCCCAGCCAAGTCGCTGAAAGACACCCTTTTATACTGTATTCCAGAAAAAATATTTGAAGAATTCTGCGAGCGCTTTGACACCTTTGCAGACTTTGTTGAAGTAGAAGGTAGTATTCGATTACGCCAAGCGGTTGAAGATAATAGTGATGATGCCAATTCACTGACCACGTCAAAGGTAAAGACCTTGCTCAGTGGCGAACCCGTAATGTTGCCTACCACGACGACCATTCGAAACGTCGCGAAAATAATGTCAGAAGAAAATGTTTCTGCGGCACTCATCAATGACCCAAACCTTGCAGATGAAGGTGGTGATAGCTTTGTTGGTATTATTACCGAACGCGACCTCTGCGCAAAAGTTATCGCGCAAGGGTTAGATGTCGATACTCAAGTGGTTGAAGTGATGTCTACAGAACTTATCTCTTTAGACCACAACGCCTATATTATTGAAGCCATGTTACTCGTGCTTCGTTACAACGTTCATCACCTGCCCATTCTAAAAAACAAACAACCGATTGGTGTTATTGAAGTTACCGACATCATTCGTTATGAATCTCAAAATAGCCTGTTGATTGTCAGCAGTATTTTTCAGCAAAACAGCATTGAAGACTTGATTGTACTATCGAATCAACTCAAAGATTGTTTTGTCCGTATGGTCAATGAAGACGCTAACTCACACATGGTGGGGCGAGCCATGTCGGAAATTGGTAGAAGTTTTAAGCAACGCTTTCTTGAACTGGCCGAAGAGAAACTTGGGCCACCGCCCGTGCCTTATTGCTTCTTAGCATTAGGCTCTATGGCGCGTGACGAACAGCTTATTGTTACCGATCAAGACAATGCTATTATTCTCGATAATGAATACCAAGAGTCGTTACATGGTGACTACTTTAAAGAGCTTGCTACCTATGTTTGTGATGGTTTAGCCGCATGCGGTTATACCTATTGCACGGGTGACATTATGGCAACGAATCCTGAATATCGAAAAACGCAGTCTCAGTGGGAAGAGTGTTTTTCTAGTTGGATAGAGAATCCGAACCCAAAAACGCTGCTTAATTGCTCCATCTTTTTCGATCTCTACGGTGTGTATGGTAGACCAAAATGGGCGGAACAATTAAATGCGTTTATCCTTAGAAAAGCGAAAAAGAATAACCGTTTCTTGGCCTGCCTTGCGAGAAATGCAATAAACCGGACACCACCGCTAGGTTTCTTTAAAGACTTTGTGATGGAAAAAGATGGACGTCATAACAACTCCATTAATTTAAAAAGACGAGGTACGGCACCTTTAGCCGATCTGATCCGTGTTCATGCTCTTGCTATTGGCTCCCAATCTCAGAATTCATTTGATCGATTAGAAGACATCATCGAAGCAGGGATCTTACCTCCATCAAAAGGTAAAGACCTGCAACATGCGATGGAATTCATCTCCTTGGTCCGTATTCGTCACCAAGCATTAGACATTAAAGCAGAGCAAGAACCCGACAACAATATTGAACCTGAAAACATGTCAGATTTTGAAAGACGTAATCTAAAAGATGCCTTTTTGGTCTTAAGCAGTGCCCAAAACTTTTTAAAGTTCCGCTACAGTGCAAATAGCATGAAGGGGTAACCAATGCAAAATCTCAATTACCAAGAGATCTTAAACTGGAAGGCTTTTTTACATATAAAGTCGTCAGAGAGTAAAGATAGCCGGCTAACCAATTTTTATAATACCAGCACTTACCAAGGTGACACGCAACTTAAGGACATAGAATTCGTTGCCTTAGATTTCGAAACTACGGGTTTAGATGCCAATCAAAATAGCATCATAAGTATTGGTTTAGTTCCTTTTACCTTACAACGAATTGCTTGTAGATCAGCGAAACACTGGTTTGTCACACCAGAAGACAAACTCCAAGAAGATTCGATAATAATTCATGGTATTACCCATTCCGATTTAAAAGGTGCACCTGATTTGTTGCGTATTTTGGAACAGTTATTGGATGAGCTAGCTGGAAAGGTTGTGGTGGTACATTATCGCAGAATAGAACGTGACTTTTTTGACGCAGCGCTTCGCGGTTTGATTAATGAAGGTATTGTTTTTCCAGTTATTGATACCATGCAAATTGAAGCAGACATTCAAAAAACTCAACCAAAAAAGATCATAGATTGGTTTAAAAACACTCGTCCAATTTCGATTCGACTTGCCAATAGCCGAACACGTTATAACCTACCCACCTACCCTCCGCACGATGCCTTAACCGATGCCATTGCGACTGCCGAGTTATTGCAAGCGCAAATTCATTACCATTTTAGCCCCGAAACGCCCATCAATAAACTTTGGTTATGACATTTTAGTGATAAAAAAACCGAGTGCCAATTAATCACTCGGTTTTTTTTATCTATCAATTCAGAGAATTAATAAGGACGTTTCTCGGTCCGTAAGCCCATAAGCAAACTTACACACATCACCAACAAAATAATGGTGAATGGTAAGGCGGTCGAAATAGCGCCGGCTTGCAAGGCTTGAATAGCTTCAGTACCACCCACCCAAACAAGAGCCGCAGCAATAGCACCTTCAACCAATGCCCAGAATACGCGTTGAGGAACGGGTGCATCCACTTTGCCACCTGATGTGATGCTATCAATAACCAATGAACCGGAATCGGATGACGTCACAAAGAAGACCAACACTAACACAACGGCCAAAATAGACAGAGTACTGCCCAACATTGGCAGTGCATCAAACATTTGGAACATGGCAAGCGGTACTTCTGTTAATCCTTTTTCACCTAACGTACCGATGTTATTAACAACCTGATTGATTGCCACACCACCAAATACCGACATCCAAAGCGTCGTAACTACCGTTGGAACAATCAATACTGCCGTCACGAATTCACGAATAGTACGGCCACGTGAGATGCGAGCAATGAACATGCCGACAAAAGGTGACCATGAGATCCACCATGCCCAATAGAAAACAGTCCAACCATGCATCCAAGCTTGATCTTCACGACCAACTGGATTACTTAACGGAATAATGTTTTCAATATACCCCATGACGGTAGTCGGTATGGTCCCCATAGACACTGCAGCAGTCAACATGGCAACAAACACCAATAACGCTAGCGCCAAAAGCATGTTGATATTACTGATGATTTTTACGCCACCATCAATACCACGAACCACTGAAACAACCGCTAATAAAGTCACAACGAAGATAATAATAACTTGCAACGTTAAGTCATTATCAATACCGAATACATGGTGAAATCCACTGGCTGCTTGTTGAGCGCCAAGTCCAAGTGATGTAGCAAGACCAAATAAAGTGGCAAGTACGGCTAAAATGTCAACGATATGTCCCGGCCAACCCCAAGTACGGTCGCCTAGAATCGGATAAAAGACCGAACGCATAGAGAGCGGCAAGCCTTTATTGTACGCAAAGAATGCAAGAGAAAGAGAGACAACACCATAAATTGCCCACGGGTGAAGTCCCCAGTGGAACATGGTTGCACCAAGTGCAAGCTTGGCCGCTTCTGGTGTGTTAGCAGCAACATTGAGTGGCGTTTCGTACCATCCGGTAAAGTACGCAACTGGTTCTGCAACTCCCCAGAACATTAGACCGATACCCATACCTGCCGCAAATAGCATTGCTATCCATGACATCATCGTATAATCGGTTTTGGCTTCATCTCCCCCTATACGGATTTTACCATATGGCGAAACAATCATTGCCAAGCAAAAAACGACAAAAATATTGGCTGACCACATAAATAGGCCATCAAAAGCACCAATTATTTGCCACTTTAACCCGTCCAATATGGACTTTGATGTTTCCGGTTCAACCAGCAAGATCGCAATTAAAAAGAGGCCGATTAAGGAAGCGCTGATCCCAAAAACAGGATTATGTACATCAAAACCCCACTTTTGAATATTATCTTGTCCGACCGTGTAGTCGGTATTATTAATACTGTATTTATCTTTTTTGGTATCCATTGGTCCTCATTTAGAAAAATTTCCATTTGATTGTGAGGGTCTAGTGTACTTCATTCGAGTCGTACTTTCTAAAATTGTTACCCCAACAGACTAATTCTAACGCAAGTTGCTATGTAAATGTTCCTGATTTTTCTTCGATTTGCCGTCTCTCTGTGTAGCTAAACAAGCGATTTTCACCTCGCTCTATGTCTTATCCAACCTAGCATAATAATCATCAAAAACACTGATTACATTACTAATGATTACTTATAAAACAGGCATTTAAATCCAACAAAACAACAACCTATAGCCGCAACAATCAACCGAAGTCACTAATCATGCAAAATACTAATAATCAAGATGAATACTTAGAGATTGTTCATGATTCCGTTTAGAGTAATATTTTGGACGTCCAGACATCCCTAATGGATGTAAACACAATAAAAAAGTAAGAATGGACATTCTAAAACATAAACTCAACACATAAGGAATAGACACATGACAACGACAACTCATATCTTAGGTTACCCACGTATTGGAGAACAAAGAGAATTAAAAGTTGCTCTAGAAAAATATTGGCGAGGTGAAAGTAATCAATCCGATCTAAAAGCGGTAGGCCGTAAATTAAGGCGTCAAAACTGGGCAGTCCAAGCTGACGCGAATTTAAGCTTTGCTGCCGCAGGTGATTTTGCATGGTACGATCATGTACTCACCACCACACTTCTTCTTGGACACGAACCCAAGCGACACAAAGAAGCTAACCCTGACCTTGATACCCTGTTTCGTATTGCCCGCGGCCAATCGAAAACGCAATCTATATGCTGTAGTGGAAATTCTGATACAAAAAAAGATAAAGCAGCATCAGACATGACAAAATGGTTCAATACTAATTACCATTACATTGTCCCTGAATTCAGCAAAGATGACGTTTTTCAGGTAAGTTGGCCACAACTGTTTGATGAAATAGAGGAAGCGATAAAAGCAAATCATAAAGTAAAACCGGTACTCCTCGGACCCATATCCTACCTTTATCTTGGTAAAGAAGTAGACGAAGGTTTTGACCGTTTGTCATTGTTACCTCGTTTATTAACCGCTTATCAAACTATTTTGACAACGCTTTCTAAGCTAGGTATTGAATGGGTGCAAATAGACGAACCAATTCTTTCTCTTGAACTAGACGAACCGTGGTCTAATTCCTTTGAAGTCGCCTATCAAGCACTACAAAGCGACCTTAAAATCCTATTAACAACCTATTTTGATACGGTAACAGACACACTTGACCAGATCGTTAAACTTCCTGTTAATGGCCTCCACATTGATCTGTCAGCCGCACCAGAGCAGCTCGATGAAGTATTAAGAAAATTGCCGCATGATTGGGTTCTTTCTGCGGGTGTCATCAATGGTCGCAATGTATGGCGTACCGATCTCGCTTCTCAGTTAACTAAACTCCAGCCCGTAAAAGAAAAGCTCGGTGATAAATTATGGATAGCAAGCTCCTGCTCACTTTTACATAGCCCAGTGGATCTGGGATTAGAAGACCAGATTAATGAAGAAGTGAAAAGTTGGTTTGCGTTCGCAAAACAGAAAGTAACCGAAGTCAGTGTGTTGGGTGCCGCTCTTGATGGGGACCAAAAGGCCATTTTACATTGTGAAACTTACAGTCAACCTATTGTCTCACGTAAAAGTTCATTGCAAGTAAATAAGCCACAGGTTAAAAACCGTCTCAGTTCTATTACCAAAGAGCTCGCAGAACGAAGTGCACCATATTCCGAACGCTCTGCACGTCAATCTGACGTTTTAGGTTTACCATTACTTCCAACAACGACGATTGGGTCTTTCCCACAAACAAGTGAAATTCGCGTCCAACGTAACGCCTTTCGTACCGGTCAAGTATCAACATCGGATTATGCACTAACCTTGAAAGGGCACATTGCCGATGCGATAGAACGTCAAGAAGCGCTAGGTCTAGATGTATTGGTTCATGGAGAAGCAGAACGTAATGACATGGTAGAGTACTTTGCTGAGAACTTATCAGGTTTCCAAACAACGAAGTTTGGTTGGGTACAAAGTTATGGCTCACGCTGTGTGAAACCGGCGATAGTGATCGCAGATATTGAACGAGAAAAACCAATATCCGTTGAGTGGTCCACTTATGCTCAATCATTAACGACCAAGAAAGTGAAAGGGATGTTAACAGGCCCAGTGACCATTCTATGTTGGACATTTCCACGAGAGGACATCTCACGCAAAGAGGTCGCAAATCAGTTGGCACTCGCGCTACGAGACGAGGTGTCAGATTTACAAGATGCAGGTATTAACATTATACAAATAGATGAACCTGCCATTCGTGAAGGCCTACCGCTTAAAAAGAGTCGCCATGCTGAGTATCTGGAATGGGCGGTAGACGCGTTTAAGATCTCGGCTGCAGGTGCTAATCCAGAGACTCAAATTCACACTCACATGTGTTATAGCGAATTCAATGAAATTATTGATTCCGTCGCCGCATTAGATGCCGATGTCATTACAATCGAAACCTCTCGTTCTAATATGGAACTTCTGAAAGCATTTGAAGCGTTTAATTATCCAAATGCAATTGGTCCCGGCGTCTACGATATACACTCACCAAACATTCCCTCTGAAGAATGGATTGTGAATTTGATGAAGAAAGCCGCAGAAAAAATCCCAGTTGAACGTTTATGGATAAACCCTGATTGTGGCTTGAAAACGCGTAACTGGCCTGAAACTGAAGCCGCGCTTGCAAACCTAGTTTCTGCCGCAAAAACACTGCGTATTGAATTGTCATAAGCAAAAAACTTAATACATCCGTCAGTACTCGCCTCTTCCTTGATAAAAGACACTCATGGGATGGATATAATACGATATATCCATCCCATGCTCCTTTCAAACGAATAAAATAGGAAAATTACCCCTCATGTTTATAGGGTTAAAATGTTGCTTAATAGTTGCAATATTGTGTTTACATTTCATTTTTTTCGTGAAAGAGTTACGTTATTATCTTCCAGTTATTTTAAAAAAAGCAGCTGAAAATGTGGGCGCCATCGCGTAAGGTGAAATTGAGCAGAAAGATGCAAAAATACTTAATATAGATCACGGAATTTAATGCGTAAGTGCTTTAATTTCGCCTCGAAAAGACTTTTTCTTAATTTATTGCAGAGGTAGAAATGCTAGAACTAATCATTGGATTGGTAATAACAATCGGAGTGGGTTACTTCATTGTAAAAGGTTACAGACCAGCAGGGATACTGCTTACAGCGGGTTTGTTGCTCCTTATCTTAACAGGTATACTTGGCCATACGGTTTTACCGGCCAAAATCGCTTCAACAGGTAATTATTTCACAGATTCACTAGAATTCATCAAGTTTATGCTAAAACATCGTGGTGGTGGTTTAGGCATGCAAATCATGTTGCTTTGTGGTTTTGCGGCTTATATGACCCATATTGGTGCAAATAATGTAGTAGTAAAACAATTTTCAAAACCTTTAGCTGTCATTAAGTCACCTTACATTCTTTTAGTTGCTGCTTATATTGTTGCCTGCCTTATGTCTCTTGCTGTAAGTTCAGCAACGGGTCTTGGTGTGCTCTTAATGGCAACATTATTCCCGATGATGACGGCAATGGGTATCTCCCGTCCAGCGGCTGTCGCCGTTTGTGCTTCTCCTGCTGCCATCATTCTATCTCCGACATCTGGTGATGTTGTGGTTGCTGCTGAAAAAGCCGGCATGGCATTGGATGTCTTTGCTGTTCAAACCGTACTGCCAGTTTCACTTTGTGCCATTGTTGTCATGTCTGCTGCTGCCTATTTTTGGAACAAGTATTTAGACAAAAAAGAAAACACACCAATGGAAAAAGTAGACATCTCTACTATGGAAGTTAAAGCACCAGCGTATTACGCGGCGCTTCCGTTCCTTCCTATTTTCGGTGTATTTTTGTTTAACGGCAGAACGATTGAAGGTTTGAGCCTAGACATTTATACCATTGTTGTTTTATCGATATTCATCGGTGCTATGGTCGATTACATAACCAAAGGCTTTAAAGGTAGAGAAACGTTAGAAGATATGGATTCTTGCTATGAAGGTATGGCGGATGCTTTCAAAGGTGTCGTCATGCTATTGGTTGCGGCGGGTGTTTTTGCTCAAGGTCTAATGTCTATCGGTGCTATTGATAACCTTCTTCACCTAGCTGACCAAGCAGGCGCAGGCGGTATTGCTCTGATGCTTCTATTAACTGTTTTGACCGTTGCTGCTGCAGTCGCAACTGGTTCTGGTAATGCGCCGTTTTACGCGTTCGTTGAACTAGCACCAGCATTAGCCGATAAACTGGGTCTAAACCCAGCCTTCCTAATTATTCCAATGCTTCAAGCATCGAATTTAGGTCGTACTATTTCACCTGTTTCTGGCGTTATTGTCGCAACATCAGGTATGGGTAAGATCAGCCCATTCGAAGTCGTAAAAAGAACGTCGGTACCTGTGTTTGCAGGTCTAATCACTGTGATTATAGGAACGGTTGTTCTTGTACCTATGATGGCCAGTTAATCTAGATTAACGGAAAGCGAATTGTTCATATTAAAAATGCTAGTCAGGTAACTGACTAGCATTTTTTATCGGCCTAATTTCAACTACAACGTTCTAAATAATATCAATCGTAATGTCTTTAAACTGATAAAGCTCACCACCAAATTCTGTACTAAACGCTTTAGCATCTTCTTGTTTGCTAAAACTGCCAAGCGTTTTACCCATCGCACCCTTTTGACTCGACCCTATAACAAACCACGCTGTTTTGGCATCAATAAAGTGCTCATCGTTTGGTTGTTGCCATGGTGTCTTGCTCATATCATGCACAAAGACTTGTTGAACCTGTCTTTCATTCTCAGGCTGTAACAAGTACGCAAAGAGATCTCGCGTTGAGCAGAATTTCATTACCTCTTCACGACCCGTTTGATACGCCTCGCCTTTAGGCCCTGGGAAGTTAGAGATGATCATGCCACAAAGATGACACTCATCACTGCTTTCTATCGCAACGGCTTGTTTTAACATTTTTTCTTGAGAGGTCTCACCGCAGCCAATTAGCCCAATACACAGGGCAAGTAATAGAGTCCATTTTGTCGTTTTTTCTTTCATCATTTCATGCCTCTTATAAGTTTTTTTGTCTAAAAATAATTAATGTAATACCCAAAGGAATAACCACCCATGCCACCATTGCGCCGAGTAGCGTGCTGGTAGAGAAACTGCTATTGATAGCCACCGCAAGCACGCCATTGACATCGCTGCTGTTCAGTGAAGACAAATTGATTAATCGAAACAAGTCGGCAGGATTAAACATCATCAACTGAACCAAGCCGTGTTGAGTTATCGCTTCACTAGAACCCACCAACAGTCCCAGCAATACCAGATCGAAAACAAGAACAAAAAACAACCATATGATCAATGCAATACCTGCGGCTTTAGACTTCTCAGAAACCGATACGCTGATGATATAAGCTAGCGCAACAAAACAAAGCCCCAATAAACTGGACGTAATAATAAAGAGACTGAATGAGCGACCGACGTCTTGCATATCGGTCGTGATGCTTAGTAATACAGCGGCACTACCGAAGCCCAAAATGGTGGCGAGAGTGATAATACTGCCCTGCCCTAAAAACTTCCCTAATAACAGCTGTCCATGGCTTATTGGATAGGTCATTAACAACAGCAATGTTCCTGACTCATGTTCACCAACAAAACTGTCGTAACATAGCAATAAAGCGATCAAAGGTATGATAAAAACGGATAGGCTTGAAAGGCTCGCAATTGTCGTAGACAGCGATGGCGAACCGATATGACCAGATGCCACACTTCCATAATAGCTCAAACCGATTGAAAGCAATGAAAAGATGAATGTGATTGATACAAACCATCGATTTCGCAAACTATCCTGAAATTCTTTTAATGCAACAGCAAAAACTGGATTCATATTGCTCCCTTATTATTCTGACTGTCTTCGCCGACCGCCGTCGCCATTCGTAGATAATATTGGTATATCTGTTCTAGGTTCGCATTCTCAACCTGTATATCATCGAGCGAGTCGTAATCTAATAATTGTTTTAGCACATTTACTTTGAGTTCTTGCGGTATATGTAATTGCGTCGCGTGCACAATAAATTGGCGTAGATTTTCATTCTGTCTTAACGCACCATTGATGCCTTGAGTTTTTATAACAACGGGTAAATTTGCTTGTTGCCTTAACTCATCTAACGTCCCTATCGCGATCGACTTGCCGTTGGACAGTATCATGGCGCGATCGATATGCTGCTCAACACCTGGCAATACATGCGAGCACAAAATAATACTTGCGCCCTCATTTCTAAGTTGGTCAACACTCAAATAAAATTCTTGAGTGGCAATAGGGTCAAGCCCAACCGTCGGTTCATCCAATAATAATAGTGTTGGCTTACCCAAAAATGCCTGCGCTAAACCTAGACGTTGTCTCATCCCTTTTGAATAGGTTTTTACCTGCCGATGCATCGCGTTTGATAATCCTACTTTTTCCAGAAGCGGACTAACCTGCCCCTTTGGCACTGATTTCAAACGTGAGAAATAGGTCAGGACCTCATACCCGGTCAACTGTTCATAGAAACTGACATTTTCTGGTAGATAACCTATCTCTTTTCTGCTATTCCAAGCCTGTTTGCTTTTGGGGTCGACGCCACATACTTTTATCAGCCCGTCACTGGCCGCGATAACACCTAAAATCAATTTCATCATGGTGGTTTTACCGGCACCATTATGGCCAAACAGACCCAATATCTCACCGCTATTTAGCGTTAAGTTAATGCCATCCAATGCCCGAAGGTGTTTGTAATGTTTGCTGACGCTCTCTAGCGTTACAACTGGATAGCTCATGAGTTATTTCCTATTCCATCCGTCGGTTTCTTGATTTCGCTATGCTGTTTTGCTTGCTCGCTGATGTTCATCGGGGACATCAACGGATATGAATCTCGGACACCCGCTGGTTTTAATACTGGGAACTGTTTTTGAATCCACCGAAGCATGAGCACAGAAGGGCTATCCAACAATACCTTCGCCTCTGGGTATTTCCAAACCATTTTGTCTATACCATCATTAGGTTCGAACGGTGTATCCCCTATCATATTATTGTCTAGATCCCAGCCAAGATAATTGCTCCAAAAATTTCCCACACCATTTTGGCTCCACTCTTGCTGACGATTGGAGGCGTACTTCACTTGCACCGGGTTATTTATAAAGCTATTACCGAAGATCTTGCCATTCTCAGAGCCCGCGGTTAGATGGATACCAATTTCAGCCGTCTCGATTCGATTGTAGCTAATGGTGTTATAGGCTGAGTTATATATGAATAGTCCTTTGCCTTCTCGCCCCATCACTTTATTTTCCGGTCGAGTCCAGACATTGTTAATCTCGTTGAAACTGATATCGGAATAAGTAATGAAGTTCACTAACATACCGTAATCTTCACTATTACGGCTGCGGTTACCTTGCACAATCAGATGTTTTGAGCTCATTAAGGCGTATCCGGCTCGAGTGTTGTAAGCCGTATTTGAAATGACTCGATTACTATAGGAGTACATATAATGTATGCCGTAGCGTAAATCATGCATGACATTATCTCGAAGCTCACTGTCTTGACTGGCGATGATGTATAGACCATCCCGTGTACCGCTCACCTCGTTACCAATAACTTTGGCAAGTTTTACACCCGAAAGTTGAACACCATTTCCGCGGTCTGCAGAACGCAACTCAGGGTTGCCTTCAATTTTGTTATTTTCTATCAGTATACGGCTGGATTTTTGCAACCAAATCCCAAATCCATCGCCTTTTAATCGGTTGTTACTAATCGTGATGTTTTCTTGCTTGGTATCAAGATAGATGGCGGCATTTTGTTCCGTTAGGTCGCGACCCCAATTGATGATAGTAAGGTTGTCTATTTTGATATTTGATGTATGCAACGTGAGTGCATTACCCAGCCCATTTGCATCTATGATCGCCCCTTCCTGCCCTTTTATTGTAATGCCTTTGGTCACATTGAAGCGGCCAGAATAGATACCAGGCTGAATGAGTACCGTGTCCCCATCTTGTGTTGAATCGAGTTTTTTCTGTAAATTATCGGAATGGTTTACGGTGATGAGGTTCGCCCAAAGACTGCCACTAAATAAACTAAGCCATATCGCAATGAAGCACGTTCTCTTTTTCAATCGACAAATCCTACACAGACTAAAAATAGGTCACTGTTCGGGCTCTCTCAAATACAATGAAAGAGCCCAACATCAGTTCGTTACTCAATAACTGAGAAACGTATTACGCTTCAACGAGCATGCGTCCACGCATCTCCATATGAAGTGCATGACAGAACCAGTTACAGTAATACCAATGAACGCCGGGCTTATCGGCTATAAAAGTTATAGACGCGGTGGCCTGTGGACTGATCTCCATTTGAACACCGTGATTGGTCATACAGAAGCCATGACTAACGTCTTCAACCATGTCTAGGTTGGTTATGATGACCGTCACTTCGTCGCCAAGTTTCACTTTAAACTCGTTCAATCCGAATATCGGAGCAACCGAAATCATGTAAACACGAACCTTATTGCCATCACGAATCACCTTGCTTTCACCAAGTACATTCACGCCATCTTTCTTCGCGATCTCCAATGTCTCTGCGAACATGGGGTCTTCTCTGGTCCACAGTTTGTCGGGTTTCACCTTACTACGGTGTACAATGATGCAGTCATGCGGTTCAGCATAGGTTGGGCCATCATGAACCAGCTTCATTTCATCGCCAGAAATATCGATTAACTGATCATTCTCTGGATGCAAGGGACCGACGGGTAAAAATCTATCTTTCGAGAATTTACAAAGCGATACGAGCCATTTACCATCTGCATCTCTGGTCTCACCCATGGATGTATGGTTATGACCGGGCTGATAATGCACATCGAGTTTCTGACGAACGTAATTTATCTTTTCGCCATTATGCGCTTTGATGGCATCTTCTACGTTCCATTTTGCTATCTGACTATCAAGGAATAACGTTGTATAGGCGTTTCCTCGATTATCAAATGCCGTATGAAGTGGCCCCAAACCAAGTTCTGGTTCCGCAACAATAGTATCTCTCGGTTTTATCTTATCGCTAAATAGGTCGTCCAATTTAGCAATTGCGATAATCGAAACCGTTGGCGATAGTTTACCATTCGCAACAAAATACTTACCGTCTGATGAGGTATTCAACCCATGAGGCGATTTTGGAACCGGTATATAGCGCGTTAATTTTGACCCTTTACGGCCATCAAGAACAGGCACATCGTTACCGTTGTACGTTTTAAACTCGCCCGCTTTCAATGCAGCTTCACAGCGTTCTAAACTAAACACCACAACATGATCGCGCTCTGCTGAAATCATGTCATTTAGGTTCATACCCATTTCGGTGTTGTAGCAGGTAGAAGCAAAATACTTACCGTCAAAGTCGGCGTCAGTATTATCCAAGTTACCATCTACCATAACCTGAAATGCAACAACCATTTCTTCTGCATCAATGACATTAAACAGAGATCGATAAGTGCTAGTGTCTTCCAATGTGGCTTTGCCATCATTATTCATTGGAATCTCAAATTCACTATTACAAATAACATACTTTGTATAAGGCGCTTTCTGTACGCGCAGCCCGTGAATGGCTTGCACGTTAGGTACGGTAAGCATTTTATCGCACTTCATTACATTACAACGAATACGTGCAACACGGGAGTTGGCTTTGTCATTAATAAAGACATATTTTCCGTTGTAACGCCCATCCGTCATGCTCATATGTGGGTGATGAGAATCACCGACCAGAACGTTAGCACTGTCGCCCTTGATACGTCGACTTTCATTCGTTAATCCCCAGCCTGTTGCGCTATCTGTGTTGAACACAGGAATTCGCATCAGTTCTCTCATTGAAGGGATACCGAGTATACGTACTTCCCCTGAGTGGCCACCACTCCAGAAACCGTAATACTCGTCTAAATCACCAGGGTGCACCACCGCACTATTCTTTATATCGGCAGCCTGTGCCTTCGCCATTGAAGCAAACATAGCCGCCGTCATAGGGGCAGCCGCGACGCCTAGTCCAATCGCGGCACTTTTACCAAAAAATTTACGGCGTTCAGTATCAACAGGGGAGCCATCAACGGGGGCATTATCATTAACCTGATCGATTTTATCTTCACTCATGGTAAGTCTCCATTCTTTTCATGTAAGGTATTAACGCTTAAATATCACGAACCACAACGACAGTTTGCTGATGTGATTTCTATTATTGTTATATCTCTTTTACTAATATCTCAGAGGGACTACGTTTCCTTTTTTTGTAAGCCATTTTTTTCAATGGCGGACATTTTTGATCGTTCGAATAAGTAATTTGACAGTCCAAACAGTAGTGACATTCACGCATATTGATCACACCATCAGGCTGAATGGCCTGAATTTCACACTCTTTAGCACAGATATGGCATGGTGTTCCACAATCAGGACGGCGTTTTAGCCAGTCGAATAAACGTACACTGTTTGACACTGACAACGCCGCACCAAGTGGACACAAGTAACGGCAGAAGGTTTTACGATTAAACAAATTAACGAATAGAATAAGCACGGCCCACAACACAAACGGCCACTCTCTATCAAATTTCAGCAAAAAGGTGGTTTTAAAGGGTTCTATCTCTGCGAACTGTTCCGCCAGCGCGATAGAATCCAGAGACAAAGCAAATAAACCAAGCAAAATCAGGTACTTTATCGCCCATAACCGCTCATGCACGGCCCACGGAAGTTCAACTTGAGGAATTTTAACGTACCGAGCAAACTGATTGATCAGCTCTTGCAATGCACCAAAGGGACACAACCAACCGCAATATACAGCTCTTCCCCACAGCAAGATGGTGACCGCAGCGGCCGACCACAAGATGAAAATCACTGGGTCAAGTAAGAAAAGATCCCAAGAAAAATCTTTTAAGAAAGCGTGAAGAAAGGTAAAGACATTCACTACCGATAACTGACCGCCCCACTGCCAACCAATAAACACCACGGTAATGGCGAGAAAACCGTGACGTAAGCGATGCATAAATGTGGGATGGCGAACCAGTATATCTTGAAAAAACAGGATAAGAATAAGCACCACTATCAAGATGGAAAGCAACACAACGGTCACCTGTTTCTCTTGCCACACTTGTTGTGTCAAGGTCAATTCAGGTGGTGGTATGATCGCCGGTGGCGTATCTACGTACTGCTCTAACGTATCGTAACTGCCTTTAAAACTGGTGAATACACTGTCAATGGGCCCCGTCTGTCTACGAACTAACAGCGCCACCTGCCAACTTGCACCAGGATCAAATTCAAAATGGGCTTGAACCCTAAAGACCGACATCTCTCTAAAGCGAGGGGAACCTTCGCTGTACAGATCGGTAATACGGGTATGATCTAAATCGCGAAAGGATATCTCGTCGTCATTTTGCTGAATCTGAATTCGGTCAAAGATCCCGCCTCTAACATAACCAGAACCTTTGTAAGAATATCCATTTCCGAATACGGCGATAAGGTGCTCGCCTTCTTTTAAGTCTTTCGTTAACCACTGGTATTCGGATTCTCCGAACAAGTTTTTGCCAATAGTCGGAATGTCAGCTATTGCATAATAGAGTTCGGCGAACATCTCATCTTTTTTGCTGTCCGGAACCGTATCAACGTCTGCACCTAATGTGCCCTCAAAGGCCTGTTGCACCGACTTATTATCCAAAAATAGCTTTCTTATCGAGCCGTCACCCGTGAGTTCCAACCAATTCTTTTGGCTGTATACATCCTGCTTGATCGTTGATTTAGGCTGGATAATGCCTTTCGATGCTTTAATGATCCCTAACGATTCTGCGGCTTTTGTTGCTGCCTTAGTGATTGCGACGTTCATTACCATTACCGTCACTGTTGCACCAGACAACCCATCAATAGGGATATAATTTTGGTTTGGTTTACCCCCGACCTTAATACGATCCTTTACTGACAACCCCACATATTGGTCGCTAAAATCCCACAATTTTTTCTCGGGTATGCCCGCCAGAATGATCGGTTCATGATGCTCGAGTACTTTAGAGGCAAGATATTGACCTTTAGGGTCGATGATAACCAGCATATTGACAGGCTCACCTGAATAAGCCGGAATCCGAGCGATATCATTGGTTTCGAATGCATAACCGAGCACCTCGTCACCATTCTTGATGGTACGCAGTAGCAACTCGCCTTCTTTTTCCGAGATGGAAGTAAACTGAGGCAAGGCTTCTTGTATAAGTGGAATGGGATCTTTTGCAGGACTCACAAAAAGCGCATGTGCGGAATATGAAAAAAGCACATTGGACAGAACGAATAGTAAAGCAAAGAAAGACATTAACGTAGTGAAGGCGTTTCTCATTCTTTTGCTCCGAGCAAAATCAACGCGGGTTGATCATTGTTCATACATTTTCTCATAGTCATAGTTCACGCATACCATGTTACGTAATTGTAACACTTGTAATAATAGTGTGGACAATATGTAAAGAGCAAGATAGCAACACTCATAATAGGAGCTACCCACGTTAGAAAGATAATTTCTATTCAATTGATGTGAAAGACCTCAATGTTACCGTCATCGAATTCAACAACTCGTACTAATAATGATTTATATCAATAAACATCACCCCATTTTAGGTCTTGAGTAATACGGCAAGCCCATCACCAATGTTTACTCCCATTTATGACATTGAAAATAGTCACTTAAGAAGTCAATCAGTGCCCGTACCGTTGGTGAAAGATGTTTGCGGGACGGATACAGGACAAAAATATCCATCTCTTGCGGCGTCCAATTCGGTAATACTTGTAGTAATGCCTCTCGCTTTATCAACGGATTCACTAAGTAAGTGGGCTGCAATGCGACCCCAGCCCCCTCTTCGGCCGCTTGCATTAAAGCGGTAGCTTCATTAGCGGTTAATCGGCAGTTAACCTCTACAGACTGTAGTTCATCACCTTGATTCAGATGCCATACATGGCGTTCAAAGTTTTTGTAGCCCAAGCATTGGTGGCTTTTTAGATCTTCGGGTGAATGAATGTTGGCACTCCTTGCCAAGTATTCTGGACTAGCGACCAATACCGAACGGCATTTGGCAATGCGCTTCCCTATCAAAGATGGATCTGGAGAAGAGGTAATGCGAATCGCTAAATCGATTCGATTTTTTATCATATCTGTAGCCAAATCTTGCAAGTCAACATCAATGGTCACTTTAGGGTGCAACACCATGAAGTCTGTTAACGCGGGTATCAATCGAGAGTGACCAAATGACATACTCGTCGCAATACGAATTGAACCTTGTAATTCTTCGTTGGACTTAACCAAATTGACCATTTTATCTGCGTCATCGACCCATTGTTCAATGTCATTGAGATACTGCGCGCCAATAGTAGTCAGGGATACTTTACGCGTAGAGCGATGCAACAAACGAGCATCGAACCATGCTTCCATCGCCTCTACATAACGCGTCACCATGGGTCGTGACATATCTAAGCGCTCTGAACTTACCGTAAAACTGCCTGTATAAGCAACATCGATAAATACCTTTGCCGCGGTCACCTTGTCCATACACTTGCTCGATTTAAGAAACAATGTTGCACATTATCATCTATATATCTGAACAACACAATTACCTAGACTCTCTCCTGTCTTCAGATACTAACCACATGGAAATCAATATGAAAAGAATTACATTACTTGCCGCTTCACTTCTGGTTGCGATGTCAGCTCAAGCAGAAAACAACAGCCTTCTCACACTAAAAGTGTACAACGCAGACCCAAACAGCTTTAGTGTAAATTCAACGTTGATATATGGCGATTCAGAAGCGGTAGTGATTGACGCAGGCTTTACCAAAGCCGATGCACTAAGAATCGTCGCGAACGTTTTGGATTCAGGTAAAGAGCTAACCACCATCTTCGTTAGCCAAGCGGATCCTGACTATTACTTTGGTACTGAGTTATTGAAGGCGTTCTTTCCTGAAGTAAAGGTCATCGCAACGCCTGAGGTACGGCAGGTCATTAAAAAAAAGATGGCGAACAAAATGAAAATATGGGCACCGAAAATGGGTGTGAATGCCCCATCAAACCCTATTCTGCCTGATGCCTATTCACTGTCATCTTTCACCATTGACGGGCATAGCATTGAGATAAAAGGTACGGAAGGAGTGCTAGCAACCCGCCCTTATCTTTGGATCCCATCCCAGAAGGCGATAGTCGGAAACGTGGCCGTGTTCGGTAACCTACACGTATGGATGGCAGACACACAAACCCAAGAACAGCTTGCCGCGTGGTCAAAGCAACTTGATGAAATGACAGCTTTAAATCCAGAGGTTGTGGTTCCAGGCCACATGAAAGCAGGCACGCCATTAGACGCCAGCAGCATTCAATACACCCAAGATTACATAGAGGCGTTCAAGAAAGCCAAGAACAATAGTAAGAGCAGCCAAGCATTGATTGATAACATGTTGAAGGTTTACCCTGAAGAACAAGTGCCTGTTTCATTGCTTATTGGCGCAAAGGTTCACATGGGAGAAATGAAATGGTAAAGATTCACTATTTTTTTGACCCGATGTGTGGTTGGTGCTTTGGTGCTACCTCATTAATGGAAGCCATTAAAGCCACCCAAGGAATTGAGCTAGAAATGCACCCCGGCGGAATGATCGAGCGGCGAGATATGGAGGCATCATTTCGACAGATGGTGCTTAGCCACGATGAGAGAATCGAATCTATTACCGGGCAGCACTTCGGTGAGGCTTACAAAAAAAGAGTCAACGGCGACGAATCGATAATCTTAGACTCTTTCCTTACGGCTCAAGCGATTGTCGCTATGGAGCAACTTTCGAACAAAGGTTCTGAAATGCTAAAAGCGATTCAAACTGCCCATTATCAACGCGGTTTGGATGTTAGTGAACTCGCTGTTCTTGGTGAGCTTGCCACCGTGCTCGGTGCAGAAACCTCCGATTGGCAACACGCGATGTCGGCAACCAAGCTAGGCATCAACACTATCATTGCTGAAAGTCGCCAACAAATGAGCCAATGGCAGATTACTGGCTTCCCAACCTTTGTGTTGGAAACGGAGTCAGAAACTAAACGGATCTCTCATACACAGTTCTATGGTCACCTTGCCGACTGGAAGCAATGGTTGACGAGATTGGTCTCGTCATCATGATGCATGTCGTAAAGGCGTAATAAACACCTTAATATCATCCGGCCCAGCATAATAAGGTGCAGAGGTAATGAATAGTGCCACGCCAGTCTTAGCAAACTCGGCAACGTTCGACTTATTTATTCCACCCGCGATTGAAAGTTGAATCATATGACCTGATTCCTCAACTATTTTTTGCGCAGCCAGTACGTCATGGGTAGAGAATTTGTCCAATTGAATGATATCTGGTTTTGCGAGAACTTGTTCTCTCACCATCTCTAGATGGTCCGCTTCAACAGTCACTTTACTCTCGGGATTGTTTCGTCTAATGCTTGAAACCTGAAACATCCAGTCCTCTGGGTTTTCCAACAAATTTCTGTGGTTAGTAAAGACAAGCACTGACTCACTTAACCCGGCTCGATGGATGCGTCCGCCCCCAGCAAGTACGGCCACTGTGGCTAATTTACGCGTACCTGGAATTGATTTTCTGGTACACGCCACTATTGCATTCTGGTTTATAGATTTTACACTCGCCACCATTTCTGCCGTATACTGTGCCACACCACAGCACCATTCAAGAATCACCTGAACGACCTTCCATGCCTGTTGAATACGCTCGCCGCTTCCCTTTGCTTCGATGAGCGTTGTACCCGCTTTTACATCGTTACCATCGTCAACAAAAAGCGTCACATCGAGACCTAACTTAACTAAGAGTGCTTGAGCAACGTACACGCCAGCCACCCTTCCGGAGGTTTTTCGGTTAAATACAATTTTGCTTGGTACATTACCTATACCTAATGAGCGCGTGGTTATATCTCCTCGATACACATCTTCAAGTAGAAATGCATCCAATTCAGCATCAGAAAAATAAATCATTAACCCTACCGCCTATAAATAGTTATAAACTTTCACTGCTAAAAAATTAAATGTTAAAAAATGGCCTTAATTTAAATCACAAAAAGTAACGAACGAAAAATAATAAAAAACCAAAAATAGCTTATTAAACAATCATATACAATTAAATTTATAATAAAAACAATTATTTTTATATTGATATATTAAACATTAAAAATTATTAATAATCGATAATTTGTTATTATCATATGACAGTAACTAATATTTATCAATTACTTATGGCTTGATTTTATTTTAAAATTTCAATCCATTATCATCGAAAACTTTATTTTTCAAGATTTGTTGCTATTTATTTATTCTGTAAATAGGACTACTATCTAATACGTTTCAATTTTATTATCGGGATGAACGATGACGAAGCGGTTGTCAATGATGTCTATACCCGTAAGAGAGAAGAGTTGGAAAAGTCACACTGGAGAAAAAAATGAGAAGTAGCCTAGATTGTATCCCGTGCTTTATGCGTCAAGCTTTAGAAGCCGGCCGTCAAATAAGCCAAGACGAACAGCTCATTGGTCAAGCACTTAAACGTATCGCGCGCAGTTTGGCTGACTTCAACCTTGACCTGTCTCCTCCGGAAATGGGACAACTTATTCATCGAATTTTACGTCAAGAGGTAGGCAGCGATGATCCTTATCTGCAAATTAAAAAGGATTCTACTCGAGTTGCCCTAACACTCGTTCCAGATGTAATAAAACATCTTGAGCAGAGCGACAATCCTTTTGAGGTCGCAGTGCGTTTTGCTATTGCAGGCAATATACTCGATTTTGCTTTGATGTCTGTCTGGGATGAGCACAAGATAAATTCGTCTTTCGACAAGGCATTAAACCACCCTATCGATTCGGATACTGTTGAGCAATTGAGGCTGGATTTGCATAAGGCCAAGCGTGTTCTGATTCTAGCTGATAATGTTGGTGAAACCGTGTTTGACCGTTTTCTGATAGAGCAATTGCCGTCACACCTTGATGTCACCTACGCCGTAAAAGCGTCTCCGGTTATTAACGATGCCATTGCAGATGATGCCGTTGAAGCAGGAATAGATAAGCTCGCTAATGTCATCGATAATGGTACTGACGCACCAGGAACGCTATTGCATCAATGTTCACCATCATTTCTCGCGCACTTTAATGCGTCGGATATCGTTATAGCAAAAGGACAAGCAAACTTTGAATCTCTCAACACGACCGATAGGCAAGTCTACTTCCTTACTCAGATAAAATGTATCGTCATCGCTGAAGCCTATGGCTATAACGTGGGTGATTGGATCGTCACAACCACTTCAAAATTAAGGGATAAAGCAGGTCGCGAATTAAATGGTGTGGCATAGCGCTGTATTTAATATATAAAAACAATAAACAAACCCACTTACGAAACCTAAGCATTTGATCAACATTCTGAAAAGTTGTCCCTTCAGTGCATCCTTTCAGTGCAGAGGTGTATGTTGAAATAGTCACTCCACCGACATCACAATGTGCCAAGATTGAAGTGTTATAGCGACAATCTAACGGAATGACCATTATGAAATGTAGTGTCATTAGTATCGATTTAGCAAAGAACGTCTTTCAAATCTGCGCGCTCAGTAACGAAAGAAAAGTCTTATTCAACAAAAAAGTAAAACGTTCCAATTTACTGCATGAACTGCGACAGTTTGACCCCACTCTTGTCGTAATAAAAGCTTGCTACTCTTCTAATCCATGAGGTCGTCGTATTCAGAAACTCGGCCATACCGTTAAGTGCATTCCCGCATTTACTGTAAAACCTTTTGTTATCGGCAATAAAAATGACAGCAACGTAGCGCCTGGATGAACCAACTCAAAGGATTACTGGCCGAGTATGGTGAAATATTGCCGAAAGGTGTTACACATATTAAGCGTCATTTGCCTCTTATTCTAGAAGATGAGAGCAATGAACTCACTTCGGTTTCTCGTGGCTTCATCACCAGAATTGCTCTCAATATCCGTTTATGCAGCAAACAAATAGACGATATCGATTCCGAGCGACAACCGCTTCTCTCTCATCGAAGCGACGACCAAGCAATGCTGAATGTTCCTGATGTTGGTTCGGTTGTCGCTTCGGTTTTGCTTGCCTACATTAACGATATCCACGGGTTTAAGAATGGCCGCCAGTTTGCCGCGTGGATAGGGTTAACACCTCGGCAATATGCCAGTGGTGATACAAATCGGCTGGATAAAATCAGTAAACGAGGTAACCGAACGCTTAGGAAATGACTTATTCATGGCGTTCGTGCGGTATTGAACTGGGGCTCTGGTAAAGATGACCGCCTTAGCTTCTGGATGAACGCATTAAAAGAGCGCATGCATCCTTGTAAATGTACGGTCGATTTAGCGAACAAGCTTGCCCGTCTTATCTGGGCAGTATTGGCAACGAAGGTGGAATTTCAAGCATCTAAGGCTTGTGCTTGATAACAAGGAAAATATTTTAAAAAAAACAACAGGAAACGGAAGTAACACAGTTAATGAAAAAACGGCATTCGCCCTGTTTGGAGCCTCGTAGAGGACAACTGCTTGATAGTAAAAGCATTGTTGTATGTGACAGGCAAATAGGGCTCTTGAATCTCATTAGGGCGCTTCGCAACAAAGCGAATTAGAGACGCCGGATATATGTCAAAAGACCGTATTTTTTAGCTAGTGCCAATACTGTCAAATTAGGTGAATGTTATGTAGCGGACTAACGATCACGGCTTTGTAATAAACAAATCTTCAATCTTAACTTGATTGGAGTGATCATATATGTCCCTTCAATTTCTCCTATTTTTCATCTTCTA